>NZ_CAXSKI010000001.1:0-244597 GCF_964237925.1 Collinsella aerofaciens ATCC 25986
GCTGCGACGCGGAAATCGCGCGCCGTTGCCGCGCCCCGCAGTGCCCGCTTCCCCCGAGAACAATTATCAGTGCAGGTAGACAGCTTGTCGATTTTCGAAAAAGCAGACTATGGTTGACCCCTGCGGCTTAAACGTAGTAGATAGGCCCTTTTCGTGGCGCAGCACTACTGCACCCCAAATTGGCACCCCGAGCCCTCGTGAGTTGCCAACAAGCTGTTCGCCCAGCGCTTTATCCGCGCGGCATTCGGAAAATAGCACCACCGTAAGAACCCGCAAACAGCGCTATACGTTGCTATATCTCACTATACTTTGCTATATCTTGCTATACTTTGCTATATCTTGCTATATCTTGAGCAAAGGTGGCTCACATGCAAACAAACCCTTTTAAGCCCACAGCAGGTAAAACACCTCCCACGATTATCGGCCGCGAAGATGTACTTGAAGAATTCAGTGAAGGCCTCACCAACGGGCCTGGTGCCCCTGGGCGCCTAATGCGCATAGCCGGCGTCCGTGGAACGGGCAAGACGGTCCTCCTTGACGAGTGCTCACGTTTGGCGCAAAGCCGTGGCTGGACGGTCATAAAAGAGGTCGCAACCGAGGGACTTTGCCAACGCATTCTCGAACAGCTGCAGCCCAAATTCCAGGCCAAACACGCCAGATTTGAGCCCACCGTAGCTGGCATATCCATCGGCAGCATAGATATTGAGCGAATCGGCCCATCGCTACGCGACGCCATGAGACAGACAATATCCAAGAATGAAAATGGCCTGCTCATCACTCTCGACGAGGTTCAAGACGCAGAGCTCGATGAGGTCCGAACGCTCTCCATTGCGATTCAGCAGGTTATCGGCGAAGACCTTGATATCGCCTTTGTTTTTGCGGGGCTGCCTTCGATGATTGAAAGCATCATCAACGGAAAGACACTTACGTTTTTGCGCCGTGCCCTCCCCTTTGACCTGAAGGCTGTGGCAGTAACCGAAGTGTCGTACTCCCTCGAGGAAACCATTGAAGCGTCTGGCATGGAGTTGCAGCCAGGTATTGCCGGCCAACTTGCCGAGGCAACGCAAGGTTATCCTTTCATGATCCAACTCGTTGGATACTACGCATGGCAGTTGGCAAGACGCGCACATACACCGATTATTGGAGAAGAAGAAGCCGAGCGCGGCATTGCAACGGCACGCGAACGCTTCTGCGCCATGGTGATTGAGCCCGCGCTGCAGCGCATTCCGCCCACGTGCATCGCTTATCTGCTGAGCATGGCGTCTTTGGGGCAGACGAGCTCGACCAGCATGGTTGCCGACGCCCTAAACAAAACGCCTCAACAGGTGAGCTCCGTCCGCAGCCGCCTGTTAAGAGAATCGATTATCGAGGCTCCTTCGTACGGCAAGGTCTCATTTGCCATCCCCTACATGCGCGACTACCTCTACGAGCACAAAGCCGAACTGGAAGCTGAACTGTAGAAACGACAACTGCCCTGCAAGATGAAAACCGTTCCAGGAGCACTTCTTTGCCAACGCCACCGACGAGGCCATCATCGCCAAGGTCAAGGAGCTCCTGGGCCCTAATCGGACTATCTGCGCCTTCCCGTCGAACGCAGGCGGCGGCTGCCCAACACACAGGGCAGCCGCCGCTTTTTGCAATCGATTGGTGCAAAGGGGTTGACTAGAGTTCGCAGGCAACCTTGTAGCCGTCGCCGATGGCGTCGCGAATGTTGCCGCACTTGTTGGCGTCACCCAACACGTGGGTGGCAACACCGGCAGCGGCAAGGTCGTCGGCCAACTTGGTATTGGGACGATAGCCCATGGCAAGCACCAGCGTATCGGCATCGGCGATGGTGTGGATCTCGCCATCCTTCTCGTAGCTGATGGCGTCCTCGGTAATCTCGGTCACCTTGGCCTCGGTCAGCACGTGAACGCCCTTTGAGAGCATGCGCGTGATGAGCACCGCGCGACCGGCGCCGCCCTCGTTGGCGGCGAGCGTCTTGGTCATCTCGATAACGGTGACATCGCGATTGGCCGGCGACAGGTCGTTGACCAGCGGGGCCAGGTAATCTGCCGTCTCGCAGCCAACGGTGCCGCCGCCCACGATGACGATCTTCTTACCCGGGAAAGCCTTGCCGCCCAGCAGGTCGTCGGCCGTCATGACCTGCTTAAAGCCCTGCATGAAGGCCGGAGCGATGGGCTCGGCGCCATAAGCCAGGACAACCTCGTAGCCCGCGTAGTCACGCTGAATGTCCTCGGCAGTAAGCTCGGTGCCAAATATGCACTTCACGCCCGCCTCGGCCAGACGACGGTACTGATACTTGATCACGCGGGTGAGCTCCTGCTTTGCTGGCGGAACGGCCGCGATGCGCATCTCGCCGCCCGGTTCGTCCTGCTTGTCCACGAGCACCACGTTGTGGCCGCGCTTGGCGGCAATGAACGCCGCCTCCATGCCCGCAGGACCAGCGCCCACAACCAGTACGTTCTTGGCCTCGGCGGCAGACTCGTAACCGGCCTCGTCGCGCTCAACATCGGGGTTGACGGTGCAGGAGATGCGCTTGCCGAACATGATGCCGTTCAGGCAGCGCAGGCAGCCAATGCAGGGGCGGATATCGTCGGCGTTGCCGGCAGCGGCCTTATTGCAGAACTCGGCATCGCACAGATTGGCGCGGCCCATCATGCAGATGTCGGCAGCGCCGTCCTCGATCAGCTCCTCGGCGATCCAGGCCTCGTTAATGCGACCGACGGTGGCGACGGGAATGTTGACGTGCTTTTTGATCTCGCGCGAGCAGGCGGCATGCGAGGCCTGCTGGGTACCGGCGGCGGGAATTGCGGAGCCGCGCTTGATGGTGGTACCACCCGACACATGAATCATGTCGACGCCGGCCTTCTCCAGGCGACGCGAGACGTAGATCATGTCGTTGAGGGTCAGGCCGCCATCAGTGTACTCATCGCCCGAGATGCGGACGTCGATGATAAAGTCCTTGCCGCAGCGCTCGCGAATCTCGGCGATGACCTCGAGCAAAAAGCGCATGCGGGCGTCGAGCGAGCCGCCGTACTCATCGGTACGCTTGTTGTAGAGCGGGGTCAAAAAGCCGCCAAGCATGCCGTGGGCATGCGCCGCATGGACCTCGACGCCATCGACGCCAGCCTTCTGCATACGCACGGCAGCGTCGCCAAACTGATGCGTGAGCTCGTGAATCTCGTCGACCGTGATGGGGCGCGGTGCCTCGCGGGCGTAAGACGGGCCCACAAAGGACGGAGCGATCAGGCGCGGCGTGCCCGGAATGTTAAAGGCCATGTAGGCGGGATGGAAGAGCTGCGGCATGATCTTGCAGCCATACTCGTGGACGGCCGCGGCGAGCTTTTCCCAGCCGGGGATAAACGTGTCGTCGTAGCAGCACATGTCACCCGGCAGATAGGTATAGGTAGGCTCGACCGTCACGACCTCGGTAATGATGAGGCCCACGCCGCCCTTGGCGCGGGCACGGTAATGATCGACCAAGTCGTCGGTCACATAGCCATGATCGGCCAGGTTGGTGGACACCGGCGGCATAAAGACGCGGTTCTTGACCTCGGTTGTACCGACCTTGATCGGGCTAAAGAGCATCGGGTAGGCAGAGGACTCCATACAGGCTTCCTTTCGTTTAAGCCGCTCGGCGGCAGTTGCTAACGTACTTATCGTATCAGCAACCGCCGCGTCCGTCCCCGCTCGCACTCCCCCGCCTTTAATCCAATCCCCACAAAAAGTTGCGGTGGAATACGGAGTAGATAAGGCCTTTGACAGCCAAATCAGTCCGTATTTCACCGCAACTGATGGGCGGGATGGAGTTAAAGGCCCAGGTAGGTGGTCATGCCTTCGACGGCGAGTTTGGCACCAGCTACGGCGTGGACCACGGTGAGCGGGCCGTTGACCACGTCGCCGGCGGCAAAGACGCCAGGCACGGTGGTCATGCCGTGCTCGTCGACCGAAAGCAGGCCGCGATGGTCGGTCTCCAGACCGCCAGTTGTAAGCACGAGTTTGTCCTTGGGCACCTGAGACGCCGCAATCACAACCGTGTCGGCAGACGCATGGTCGAGCTCTTCCTCGTAGCCCACCACGTTGTTGTCCTCGTCAAAGATAGCCGTCTCGAACACCGGACCGTTATCGTCGATGGCGCAGATCGCCTTGCCGCACACAATCTCGGCACCGTCAAGCTCGGTCAGCTCCACCTCGTCATCGATGGCAGAGATATGGCGCGATCGGGCGTACACGGTAACCTTGCGAGCACCCGAGCGCAGGGCCGTGCGGGCAACATCCATGGCTACGTTGCCGGCACCGATTACGGCCACGTTTTCGCCGATCGCCACGCTCGTGGGGTCAACGAGGTAGTCGATGCCAAAGAGCACATTGCCGCGCGACTCGCCGGGAATACCCAGCTTTCGAGCTCGCCAGGTGCCGGTACCAACAAAGACCGCGTCGTAACCGTCGCGCAGCAGGTCGTCGATGTGGAGCGCACCGCCGATGGTGGTCGAGGGGCGAACGCGCACGCCGAGCGAGCACATCACGTGGCGGTACTTTTGCACGAGCGAACGCGGCAGACGGAACTCGGGGATACCGTACTCCAGCACGCCGCCGATCTCGGGCCGCTGCTCAAAAACAGTGACGGCGCAACCCAGCTGCGCCATCTTAATTGCCACGGTAATGCCGGCTGGGCCGGAGCCGACCACGGCGACCTGCTTGCCGCGCGACGGCGCGGGTCTCCACTCTTTGCGGTCCAAATACGCCGTGGAGATATAGTTCTCGATGCTCGAAAAATGCACGGGCGCGCCCTTGCGGCCCTGAATGCAAGCGCCCTCGCACTGGCCCGAATGATTGCACACCATGGAGCAGACCGCGCTCATGGGATTATTCTGGAACAGTAGCTCGCCCGCCTCTTGCAGACGGCGCTGCTTAAAGAGGTCGATAACCTGCGGAATGGGCGTCTGCACCGGACAGCCCTTTATTTGACAGAACGCCTTTTTGCAGCCCAGACAGCGATTTGCTTCCTCAACGATGTGGATAGCCACGCAATTCCCCTCTATCGACCTGGACGAAATCGGCTTCTTAAACCAATTTGCCCGAATTTATAACCATAGATACGTCAACAGTGCGGAAAAGGCCACCGAAAAGCATCTCACAAACGCGCAGTAGCAACCCTTCCCTCGCACGGAGCCACTGTGCAGCCCCGTCATCGAGATCAAAAGATTCGCCACCCCTACGAATGGCGAATCTCTCTACAGGCAGACGCCGTCTTTCCAGATACTGATCTCGTGGCAGCCGCGGCGCTCGGCACTCGTTAGCTTACCGCTCGCTGTATCCAGTACCAGCTGATACAGGTCGCGGGCAGCCTCGTCGAGCGTGCGTTCGCCTGTGGCAATCACGCCGGCGTTAAAGTCCATCCAGTTGGCCTTGTGGTCGCACAGACGCTGATTGGTGAACACCTTGAGGGTGGGCGCCGGTGCACCAAACGGCGTGCCGCGTCCAGTCGAGAACAGAATCACGTGACAGCCAGCAGCCGTCAACGCCGTGGTGGATACCATGTCGTTGCCCGGGCCGCACAGCATGTTCAGGCCATGCTTGGTGACCTGACCGGCATACGGCAGCACGTCGACGATGGGTGCGGAGCCGCCCTTTTGCACGCAGCCGCAACTCTTGTCCTCGAGCGTGGTGATGCCACCGTCCTTGTTACCGGGACTCGGGTTCTCGTAGACCACCTCACCATGGCTAATAAAGTAATCCTTAAAACCGTTAAGCATGTCAGAGGCAGCGTTAAAGACCTGCTCGTTCTCGCAGCGATCGAGCAGGATGCTCTCCGCGCCAAACATCTCGGGCACTTCGGTGAGCACCGACGTGCCGCCACGGGCGACGACCATATCGCTCACGCGACCGATCGTGGGGTTGGCGGTAATGCCCGAAAGACCGTCAGAGCCGCCGCACTTAAGACCAATAACCAGCTCTGAGGCCGGAATGGGCTCACGCTTGGCCTGCTTGGCCAGGTCAGCCAGCTCGGACAGAATCTTGTGGCCCTCGATCTGCTCGTCGGCTACATCCTGGCAGGTGAGAAAACGAACGCGCTCGTGATCGAAGTCACCGAGCTCGTCGAGCACCTGCTGATGCGTGCAGTTCTCGCAACCGAGCGACAAGAACAGCACGCCCGCGGCGTTTGCGTGACGCGACAGCGCCACCAGCAGACGACGGGTCTGGGCATGGTCGGCGCCGGTCTGTGAGCAACCGAACGGATGCGGGAAGTAATAGACGCCCTCCAACGAGCCCTCGACCAGGCCCTGAGCCTGCTCGCACATGGCACGAGCGACCTCGTTGACGCAACCGACGGTGGGAATGATCCAAAGCTCATTGCGCGTGGCGGCACGACCGTCGGCACGGCGGAAGCCCATAAAGGTCTCGGCCTCGACCGGCTCAACGACCGGATGTGTCGGATTGTAGGCGTACTCGATCTCACCCGAGAGGTTGGTCTTCACGTTGTGCGTGTGCAGCCACTGGCCGGGCTGAATGTCCTTCGTCACGTGGCCGATGGGAAGACCGTACTTGATGACATCCTCACCGGCTGCAATGGCGCGCACGGCCATCTTGTGACCCTGCGGGATATCCTCCGCGGCAACGACCTCGCCCACGCCGGGAACCTCGACGGCAGCACCCTTGGCGAGCGGCGACAGCGCAACGATGACGTTGTCGGCCGGATTGATCTGGATAGTGTTCATTACAAAGAGTCCTAACCCTACAGGTTGAGCAGAAGTCGAGTGACGCCCGCCAGTTACCCGGCGGGCGTACAGAAGGATTTAGGCCTGAGCGTTCGCGAACGCCTGCTTGACGCCCTCGGAGCGCACGACGGCGAGAGCGTTGACGACAAACTCCTCCAGGCCGGCGATCTGCGTAAGATCCTCGCCCCACATTTGCTCGTTGGAGAGCACATCGTGCACCAGCTCGGCGTCGTCGGCGCCGGCGTGAGCAGCATAGAAGTCGAGCACAAAGGCGTCGTCCTGAGCGGTGTACTCGGTGCCGTCGGAGCGACGCAGGTGCAGGCCGTCGCCCTCGCGGGACACGAGCTCCTGCGTGTAGAAGGAGATGAGCGTGGCCAGGCTCGTCGCCAGGCACTTGGGCAGGTTGCCGGTCTCGGCAGCGTAGTCCTTGAGCGTAGGCAGGTCGCGGGCACGCCACTTAGCCGTGGAGTTGAGGCAGATGGAGAGCAGCGCGTGGTCGATAAACGGGTTGTCGAAGCGGTTCTCAACAGCGGCGGCAAAGGCCTTGCAGTCCTCGACATCCAGGTCGGCGGCAAGCGTCGGAATGACCTCGTCGTAGAGCATAGTGTTCATGAAGCCGCGGACGGTCTCGTCGTGCATGCAATCGCGCACGATATCAAAGCCGGCAACCCAGGAACCCGGGACAAAGGCGGTGTGGGCGCCGTTGAGGATGCGGACCTTGCGCTTCTTGTACGGGGTGACGTCGGGGGTCACAAAGACACCCGGCAGACCGGCCTTCACGAAGGGCAGACGCTCCTTGAGCGATTCGTCACCCTGGATGCCCCACATCTGGAAGGGCTCACGCACGGCCAAGAACGGATCTTCATAGCCCAAGCGCTCGGCCACGGCAGCGGCCTCCTTGGGATCGCGGATGCGACCCGGAACGATGGTGTCGACGAGCGTGGTGCAGACGGTGCAGTCGTTGGCCATCCACTGCGAAAACTCGTCCTCCCAGCCCCAGTCGCTCACGTACTGGTTCATGATGCGCAGCAGCTCCTCGCCGTTATGGTCGATGAGCTCGCAGGCGAGCACGATGACGCCCTGCTTGCCGGCAGCCCAGCGGGCATGGAGCACCTGGGCAAGCTTGGCAGGGAAGCTCGCGGGGGGCATGTCGTCGGCCTTGCAGGACGGATCGTAGGCGATACCGGCCTCGGTGGTGTTGGAGACGATAATCTCCAGGTCGTCGGAAACGGCGACCTCCATCATGGCACGGTAGTCAGCCTCGCGATACGGATTGAGGCAACGGCTGCAGGCGCTGATCACGCGGGAATCGTCAACCGTGTCACCGTTCTCCTTGCCGCGCACCAGTACGGTGTACAGGCCATCCTGGGCATTGATACCATCGGCGAAATCGAAGGCACCGCTGATGGGCTGCACCATGACGACCTTGCCGTTCCAACCGGTGGCCTCGTTGCCCATATCGAAGAAACGATCGACGAAGGCGCGCAGGAAATTGCCCTCGCCAAACTGCAGGACCTTCTCGGGGGCGTCCTTGGGCAGCACGTAGCCCTCGTAGCCGATCTTCTCGAGCGTCTCGTAGCTGATGTTATTCATAGAGGTTTTCCTCTCAACTCAAGTCCCGGTACGGCATCGCCGCACCGGGTTGCATTCATGATTGTTTAAACAGCGGGACTATTTATCGATCGTCTCGATAGTGCTCTCGCCGATCTTGCCGCGCTCCCAGCGACCATTCGACAGGTCGTTGGAAATGGAATTGAACTTCTTCTCGGTAATGTCGTAGAGAGCGAAGATGATCAAGGCTGCCACCAGAAGGGCGCAAGCGGGATAAATCGTCAGAGCGCCCTTGATGCCAAGCAGCGTGGCGGCCGTCTGGGGCTTATTTGCCACATATCCGGTAAGGGCAAGGATGCCGCCGGAAATGATCGCGGCAAGGGATTGCGCAAGCTTACGAGAAAAGTTGAACGCGGCGTAGGTCGTACCCTCCTTGCGGATTCCCGTGTGCCATTCACCGTAATCGATAACATCGGAAACCAGGTTCCAGGTGATACCGTTGGGGATGGCAAGCGCGACGTAGCCGATGGTGACGAAGATGATGAACGTCACGGTATTGGTCGGCAGGATGAAGTTGAGGCCGTTTGCCACAGCGCCGACGATAAAGCAGGCGACGCACGTGCGCTTCTTACCGAAATGCTTGACGAGCGTCGGGATGGCGAGAATGGCGACAACCGACGTTCCGATCATGATGCCGTTGACAACGGGCTGCAACGCGATGTTACCCAGGTTGTACTGGCAGAAATACACCATCATGGTGTTGTTGGTGTTCATGGCCGAAATGGTAAACAGCGTAAGCAGGATAACTGCTCCCAGGTTCTTGTTGGTGAAAACGACCTTGAAATACGTGCTGAATGCGCTCGACTTCTTGCCGGCCTTTCCCGCAGCCTTCTCCTCGGCCTGTCGATCGATACGGATATGCTCGCGCGTTCCCAAAAAGCAGATGGCGAATCCGGCGATGCCGCACAGTCCCATGACGACAGCTGCAATCGTATAGCCGTGCGGATTGCCGTCGAGCGTGTCGCCACCCGCAAAGAACAGGACCAATGGGATGAACGCTACGCCCGTGATGAGCTGTGCGCAAAGCGAACCGGCCTGGCGCGTTGACGCCATGTGCGCGCGGTCATCGACGTCACGCGTCATTACCGTGGCCAGAGATCCGTACGGCACGTTGGTGAAGCTGTATACGACGCCCCAGATCATGTAAGTTATCAGCGCATAGGCAATTTTACCTGCCATGGGAATATCGGGCGCAGTGAAGGTCACCACGGTTAGAACGGCAAGGATCACGGCCGAAACCATCATGACCGGACGAAACCGACCGTGCTTGCCAATCTTCTTTCTACCGTCGACGAATGCACCGGCAATCGGGTCCATGAACGCATCGAAAATCTTGGTGACGGCGAAAATCAGGCTCACTACGCCCGGCGAAATCAGACAGATGTCAGTGTAGAACTTGGTCAGATAGGCTTGACCAAGATCGAACATGAATCCATTGCCCAAATCGCCAAAGCCATAGCAGATTTTCTCACGCCAGCTCAGCTTGATATCCTGCGAGCTCTGCATAGATCTCGAATCCGCCTGAGCAGACACGATCTGCTCGTTTTTCTGTTGCCCTGTTCCCATATGGTCCCTCCCCTTTGCAACCGATTTCACCAATCGGAGCACATACAGATCTATGCCTCGACGGTGCCCAAATCGAAGCCAAAGTAGCGAACGGAATTGTTGTAGCTGATATCGCGCACGATGGTGCCCAGCAGCTCCATGTCGGCCGGATACTTGCCCTGCTCAACCCACTCGCCGATCACGCTGCACAGCACGCGACGGAAATACTCGTGGCGCGGATAGGACAGAAAGGAGCGGGAGTCGGTGAGCATGCCGACAAAGTTGCCCAGGACGCCCTCGTTGGCCAGAGCCGTGAGCTGCTCGCGCATACCGACCTCGTTGTCGTTGAACCACCAGGCAGAGCCGTTCTGAATCTTGCCAGCGGTCGGGGCCTCCTGGAAGCAACCCATGACGGTATCGATCATGGTGTTGTCGATGGGGTTCAAGCTGTACAGGATGGTCTTGGGCAAGCCGCAGGTCTCCTGGATGGAGTTGAGGAAATCGGCGAGCTGGTCGGACGGCGTGTAGTTGGAGATGCAGTCATAACCGGTATCGGGGCCGAGCTTGGCGAACATGGCACGGTTGTTGTCGCGCTTGCAGCCAAAGTGCAGTTGCATGGCCCAGCCCAGGCGGACATACTCGCCCGCGACAAACTGCATAAAGGCGGTCTTGTACTTAAGGATCTCATCCTCGGTGAGCGGCTCGGCAGCCAGGCCCTTGGCAAAGATGGTCTCAATCTCATCGGCGGTAGCCGGGACATACATAACGTAATCGAGTGCGTGGTCGGAGGCGCGGCAGCCCAGCTCGTGGGCAACATCGTAGCGCTTGGAGATGGCGGACTTCATGCCCTCAAAGTCGCTGACCTCAACGCCGGCAACCTCGGAAAGGTGCTTGCAGTAGTCGGCGAACTCCTGGCCGCGCTCGATGCGCAGAGCGGCGTCGGGGCGCATGGCGGGAACGACCTGAACGTCAAAACTGTCATCGGCGGCAATCTTCTTGTGCCACTCAAAGCTGTCGGCGGGGTCGTCGGTAGTGCAGATCATGCGGACGTTGGACTGCTTGATCAGGTTGCGGCAGGTAAAGCTGGCCTCGGCGAGCTTGGCGTTGGCAAGGTCCCAGACCTCCTGGGCGGTCTTGCCGTTGAGGACGCCCTCGTAGCCAAAGTAGCGCTTAAGCTCCAGGTGGCTCCACTCAAAGACGGGGTTGCCAACGCAGCGACCCAGGGTCTCGGCCCACTTTTGGAACTTCTCGCGAGCAGGGGCGTCGCCAGTGATAAAACGCTCGTCGACGCCGTTGGCACGCATCAAGCGCCACTTGTAGTGGTCGCCGCCCAGCCAAACCTCGGTGATGTTCTCGAAACGCTTGTCCTCCCAGATCTCCTTGGGAGAAATGTGGCAGTGATAGTCGACGATGGGCATGCCCTCGGCAAAGTTGTGGAACAGCTCCTCGCCGGTCTTGGTGCTCAGCAGGAAATCCTGATCGTCCATGAAGTTTTTCATCAAACAACCCCTTTGTTTGCGGAGCGGGCGCACAATACGCTCGTCATCCTCTAGGTGAACGTTCACCATACTAATCCATTACGACTCAAAAGGTGAACGTTCACCTAACAACCATGGGGTGAACGGTAGGTTTTGCCCGTTCAACGGTTGCCGGAGCTGTGACTTGCATGCATTGCGGACCGGTTGGCGTCCCCGAACACCGAACTTGAGCGCTTTTGCTCAGGTGGGTCATGTCCCGACGTACATTTTTGGGAGTATTCAGCATTGGAGCGCGCCGTGCGCCATCCTCAGCGTCCTATTTGGAACGCAGATAGCGCCCGATCGGCATAAAAAGTGCCCCCGATGGCAAATTACGCCATCGGGGGCACTTAAAACAGTCGTTCTGCACCTCATTCAGGGCATGCCAATGCTGAATACTCCCAAAAATGCACGTCGCAAGAGGGGGTACCTGCTCAATCGGCTAAATACCCGCAAGTTCGCAGTAGCGGTCGACATTGCTGGCAAATACCATCTCGACGGCGCCCTTCTGGACGGGCTCCGTCGGGGTCCTTCCCCACAGCAAATAATCGCCCAGTGTCTTGGCGCCGCGATACGCCAGGCTCGTCGGGTCCTTATAGACAATATTGGTAAAGATACCGCGGCGCAAGGCCAGGGCGCTTTCGGGAAACAGGTCGTTGCCGATCACCATGACCTGACCGGCCTTGCCGGCCGAGACGAGCGCGTCGGCAACCACTTCGGAACCAACGGCAAAAACGCTACAGATAAGTTCAGGGGCGTCCGGCGCACTCAAGCGCTTTTCGAGCTCATGCTCGAGTTGTTTGACTTGCGCATGGGCACCTGCAAGATCCTCAACCTGCCATGGAATATCACGTTCGCGCAGGTAATTGTGGAAGGCGCGGGCGGTTAGATAGTGCGAATCGGTATATGGGTCGCCTGTCAAAAGGAGCACGCGGGCGTCGGCCCCAGAAGCATGGACCAGGTTTGCCGCCTGCTCGGCCATAAGGCTGCCTGCCGTCGAATAATCGGCCAAGCTCGCACCCAAACGATTCAAATGCGGACGGTCGCCGTCGACAAGCTCAATCGTCACGCCCGCCTCGGCGATCTGCCCCAAAAGCTCAGTCGCACGATCGTCGCCCGGCGCATAGGCGAGCAAGCCATCAATCTTCTCGCCCACCTGCAGACGCTCATCAATCTGCTCGAGCGCATCAGCGTAGCCGCCCACGCCAAATTCAACGCGCTCAACCGTAATGCCCCGGTCGATGACCTCCTGTTCAAAGCGATTGCAGCCTTCCCACAGGTAACGGAAAAAGTACGCTCCCTCGCGCGATGCGCGGGGCAGGCAAAACACCAGATTGATATCCTTGCGGCGCAGGCTCGAGGCACTCGTATTGCGATGGTAACCCATGGCCTCGGCCTTAGCATTCACCTTGGAGCGCACGGATTCGCTCACGCCGGCCTTACCCGTCAGGGCCTTGTGCACGGTATTGATGGAAACGCCAAGCTCGGCGGCTATGTCCTTCATGGTTACGCGAGCGCTCATGGGGATACTCCGTTATAGATAAGTTGCCAATTAACAGTACAGGTAACGATACCCCAAAATCGCTCTACAACTCGCCGCGCTCGCCCCCAAATGTGCAAAGCGCCCCGCGAACGGATGCTCGCGAGGCGCTTGGATGCCTAGACCTTATTTAATACCGCGGCCCAAGTCTTCGGCGATTTTGTCTACGCCCTTAAGTGCGGCACAGGTCTTTTTATTGGAGCAATGCCCCGTGCAAACGCCACCCTGAGCGCAGTCGGCGCAGGTGCCCTTGCGGTAGATGCGCACGCATACCGCGACAAACGCAATACCGATAACAGCCAGTACAACAATATCGATAGGTGCCATAGCAAGCCTCCTCTAGTTAGCCATCACTTACTTTACCCCATTCTCCACCTACCAAAAAGGGACAGGTTTATTTTGGTCAGTTTTATCTGCGGAAACGCCACATCTCCCCCATCAAAAAGCCCGAGTGTCGCTGGGACACCCGGGCTCGTGGAAAGGGGCTAATCCTTGTTCGGACTTAAGCGGAAACTGCGGCGGAAGCAGCGTTGGTCTCGTCCTCGTCGGTCCATACATGCTTAGGCATGGGACGGAAGATCTGGAAGAGCATCGCAACCAGCAGAACGATGGCTACAACCGTCCAAATACCAAACTGTCCAAGCACGAACAGGTTGTAGAACTGGTTGATGAACAGGCCGATGACCCATGCGAAGGCGCACTCGTAGCCGATGGCAATCGCGGTCCACTTGCCGGAGTCCATCTGGTTGCGGATGGTGCCCATAGCGGCAAAGCACGGAGCGCACAGCAGGTTGAATGCGCCAAAGGCAACGCAAGCGCCCATAGTCGGGAACATGCCGGCAAACGCGGTCCACAGGCTCGGGTCGGTCTCGCCCGCGTCGGCGACGGACAGCAGCGATCCGGCGGTGGCGACGACGTTCTCCTTAGCGACGAGGCCAGAGACGGTCAGCGCGGTGGCCTGCCAGGTGCTAAAGCCGAGCGGGGCGAAGATCCAAGCGACCAGGTTGCCGAGCATGGCAAGCACGGAGTAGTCCATGAACTCCTCGGGGATGCCGTCCATCGCAGGCAGGAAGCCAAAGGAACCATTGTAGCTACCAAAGTTGGACAGGAACCAAACCACGACAGTGGACGCGAAGATGACCGTGCCGGCCTTCTTGATAAAGGCCCAGCAGCGCTCCCACACGTGCAGCGCCCAAGAGCGGATCGCCGGGAAGTGGTAAGCGGGGAGCTCCATGACAAACGGGGTCGGGCGGCCGGCGAAGAGCTTGGTCTTCTTGAGCATGAGGCCCGAAGCAATGACGGCAAAGACGCCCAGGAAGTAGAAGAGCGGGCTGATCCACGCGGCGGTGGTGGAAGAATCGCCGATGATGGAACCCATGAGCAGGGCAATGATCGGCAGCTTGGCGCCACAGGGAATGAACGTGGTGGTCATGACCGTCATGCGGCGGTCCTTTTCGTTCTCGATGGTCTTGGTGGCCATGACGCCGGGGACGCCGCAGCCCGAGGACACGAGCATGGGGATAAAGGACTTACCGGACAGGCCAAAGCGGCGGAACACGCGGTCCATGATGAAGGCGACGCGGGCCATATAGCCGCAGTCCTCCAGGAAGGACAGCATGACAAACAGCAGGAACATCTGCGGGACGAAGCCGAAGATGGCGCCCAGGCCGCCGACGATACCGTCACAGACGAGCGAATCGACCAGGCCGCCGTCCTCGGTGCCACCCGCCACAAGGGCGTCGTGCACCACGGTGGTGATACCCGGAACATAGGGGCCGTACTGTGCCGGGTCGACCGAGTCGGCATTGTCGCCCGCAGCCTCGACGGCCGCGTCGTAGGCGTCGCGACCCTGGCCGAGCACATACCAACCGTCGGTACCGAAGAGCTGGTCGTTGGTGAAGTCGGTCACCGTGCCGCCCAAGGTAGAAACGGCGATGTAGTACACGCAGAACATGATGACCACAAAGATCGGCAGGCCCAGGATACGGTTGGTAACCACGCGGTCGATCTTCTCGGAGGTGCTCATCTTTGCCGGAGCCTTGGTGAGGCACTCGTCAATGATGTGGGCAATCACGCCGTAACGCTCGCCGGTGATGATGGACTCGGCGTCGTCGTCGCAGTCCTGCTCGCACTGGGCGACCAGCTGCTCCACGCGAGCGGCCTTCTCCTTGGTGAGGTTGATGAGCTTGCAGGCGTCTGCGTCACGCTCGAACAGCTTGACGGCGTAATAGCGGCGCTTGTTGGCGGGAACGCTCGCCGGAAGGTTGTTCTCGATGTGCGTCAGAACGTCCTCGATGGAGGAGTCGAACTTGTGCTCCGGCACCTGCCCCTTGGAAGCAGCGGACTTTTTGACCTGCTCGAACAGCTCCTTGATGCCCTTGTTCTTAAGAGCGGAGATCATCATGACCGGGCAGCCGAGCTTCTTGGAGAGCTTGTCCGTGTCGATCTTGTCACCGTTCTTCTCGACCAAGTCGGCCATGTTGAGGGCGACGACCACGGGCAGGCCGGTCTCGATAACCTGAAGCGCCAGGTACAGGTTGCGCTCGAGGTTGGTGGCATCGACAACCTGGACGACAACATCGGGCTCGCCGCTCATGAGGTAATCGCGCGAGCACTGCTCCTCGGGGCTGTAGGGGGAAAGCGAGTAGATGCCGGGGAGGTCCGTGATGGTAACGTTCTTGTCGCTTAGGAGCTTGGCTTCCTTTTTCTCAACCGTGACGCCGGGCCAATTGCCAACGTAGCCGTTGGCGCCGGTGATCAGGTTGAAAAGCGTGGTCTTGCCGCAGTTGGGGTTACCCGCCAGCGCGACATGGATCTGAGAATCCGCCATTCAATCCTTCTTCCTTGTGTGCCTGCGCTGCTTTCTCCGCGCAGGCTGGATAATGTGCTTCAAAGTTGCAGCATTAAGTTAGAAAAACCTAACTTTATCTGCAGAAATATACGCCGCGAGCCCTTACTGGACCTCGACGACGGCCGCCTCCTCCTTGCGGATGGAAAGCTCGTAGCCGCGCACGTTGATCTCGACCGGATCACCGAGCGGCGCGACCTTCACGACCTTGAACGAAGTGCCCTTGATGAGCCCCAGGTCCATAAGGTGGCGGCGAAGCGCACCCTCACCGTGAAGCTTGACGATGGTAGAGCTCTCGCCCACCTTAACGTCACCCAACGTCTTCATCCTCTTGTCCCCCTTTCGGTTTTTATGAAATGCTTCGGACTAACCGACGGTCATGATGTGCATGGCAACCTTGGAATCGATGCCAAAGCGTGCGCCCAGCACCGTGACGATGATATTGGCACCACTCGAGCTCACCACGTGGATTTCGTTGCCCTCGACAAAGCCGAGGTCCTTGAGGTGGTGTTTCATGTCCTCATTGCCCTTTACACGAGACACGCGCACGGTTTCGCCCGCTTTTACCATCGAAAGCGGCATGGCCGGCATCTGCGGTCCGCAAGACATGAGTTGCTCCTAACGTCAGTTCGTCCTCAACATCGACGCGATAAAAGTTAACCACGTCTATGTTCGCTTTAGTAAACTAGCACGCGGTTAACTTTTTGGAAAGGGTCCCCATTCAGATTTCGAAAAAGTTTCCTATACGAAACAAAAAGGCGCGGCAAAGGACCATCCTTTACCGCGCCCTATCATGCCTAGAGCGAGAGATTTCTGATCGACGTAACGCAGGAAGCCTCATCCACGCCCGAAACGCGGAACACAACATCCTCGCCGCACTCGCCGTAGAGAGCCATGAGTCCCATGACATCGCGGCCATCCGTGTGGCGATCGCCGATGCTGACTGACACGTCGCTACGATGCTTGGCAATGATGTCATAGAGCAGCGCAACCGGGCGGGCATGTAATCCCAACGGATCTTTAATCGTCTTTGTAAACTCGACCATGTCCCCTCCCACGACATCGCACATTCGGCCGGCAAACCCAGCCACGTGGTAGTTATTGTAGCGTTAGATGCTTGTTGAGGGCGGGACGGAAATCGCATCCCATTTCGAGCGTCAATGATGGGACACAGTTTCCGCCAGAAGGCTCAACCGGAAAGTGCGACCCGTTATTTGGCTGGATTCTGGGACGCAGTTTCCGCTGAGCGACCCTGGCGGAAAGTACATCCCATTCTGGACGCAAATTCCGGGACGCAGCTTCCTCGACGTCCGGTCACCCCATGCCCTCACAACCTCGGCGCATAAAAAACGAGGGAAGGCACGCGTCCTTCCCTCGTTGTGGGCATTATGTAGCCGCTCGCCTACATCAGGCGCAGGCTGACGTCCTTGAGCTGGGCGCCGGAAACGGCACTCGGGGCGCCCGACATAAGGTCGGAGCCGCTGGCCGTCTTGGGGAACGCCATGACGTCGCGGATGGAGTCGGAACCGGTGAGCAGCATGCACACGCGGTCCAGGCCCAGAGCGAAACCGCCCATCGGGGGCGCACCAAACTTGAGGGCCTCCATGAGGAAGCCAAACTGAGACTCGGCGCGCTCCTCGGTAAAGCCCAGGAGCTTGAGCATGGACATCTGCATCTCGGCGTTGTGGATACGCATACCGCCACCGCCGGCCTCAAAGCCGTCCATGACAAAGTCGTAGGTGCACGAACCGGCCGCCAGCGGATCGGCCTCGATCTTGGCGATGTCGGTCTCGGTCGGCAGGGTAAAGGGCTGATGCTCGGCAGCATAGGCCTTGCGGTCCTCGTCCCAATGGAACAGCGGGAAGTTGACGACCCACAGGAAGTCGTGGCCCTCGCGCTTGATCTCGAGCGCGTTGGCCATGTGGGAACGCATGCCGCCCAGGATCTCGTCAGAGAGCAGGCGCGGGCCGGCGGCGAACATCACAAGGTCGCCGGGCTCGACGTCCATGCGCTCGCGCAGAGCCGCCATCTCCTCGTCCGAGAAGAACTTGACGATGGGACTGTTGATGGAGCCGTCCTCGCGGAAGGCAATCCAGGCCAAGCCCTTGGCGCCAAACGTGGAGGCCACGCCGGCAAGCTTATCGATCTTGGCACGTGCCCAGGCACCAGCGCCCTTGGCGTTGATGGCCTTGACGACAGAGCCCTCCTCGTTTGCGGCAGTCGCAAAGACCTTGAACTTGGAGTTGGCAAAGATGTCGGTCAGGTCGACCAGGTGCATGCCATAGCGGGTATCGGGCTTGTCGGAGCCATAGGTGTCCATGGCATCCCAGTAGTCCATGCGACGCAGCGGCGTGGGCATCTCGACACCCATGCGGCCGAAGGCGTCGGCCAGGACCTCCTCGAGCGCGCTCATGACGTCGTTCTGGTCCACGAAGGACATCTCGATATCGACCTGGGTGAACTCGGGCTGACGGTCGGCACGCAGGTCCTCGTCGCGGAAGCACTTGGCAACCTGGTAGTAGCGCTCGACGCCACCGACCATGAGCAGCTGCTTCAGGAGCTGCGGGGACTGCGGCAGGGCGTAGAAGTTGCCCGGCTGAATACGGCTGGGAACGATGAAGTCGCGGGCGCCCTCGGGCGTGGACTTAAACAGGGAGGGCGTCTCGACTTCCATGAACTCACGGTTGTGCAGCGCCTCGCGAATGGCAAAGGTGAAGTCGGAGCGCAGCTTGAGGTTGGCCATCATCTCGGGACGGCGGAGGTCCAGATAGCGATAGCGCAGGCGAGTGTCCTCGCTGGTCTCGATGCCGTCCTCGATCTGGAACGGCGGGGTGACGGACGTGTTGAGCACCTCGGCGTGGTCGGTCAGGACCTCGATCTCGCCGGTCGCGAGCTTGGTGTTGGTGGTCTCCTCGCCACGGGCGCGCACGACGCCGTGAATCTTGATGGGCCACTCGGGACGCATGGTCTCGGCGATCTTAAAGGCATCGCCATCGGAGTGCTCGGGGTCGAAGGTGAGCTGCGTGATGCCCTCGCGGTCGCGAAGGTCGCAGAAGATAAGGCCGCCGTGGTCGCGGCGACGGCTCACCCAACCGGTGAGGGTGACCTCTTCGCCCACGTTCTCGAAGCGAAGCTCGCCGCAGGTACGGGTGTGCATGGAATGCTCATCGATGGGACGGGTCTGGCTCATACCAGTGATCCTCCTTTATGGATCTGTGCCGCCCCGTGTCGTTCCGGGCGGCGTCGTACAGATTTGCCCAGCCTGCGTAAACCGCGCAGCCAGACATGGCGTTCTATCTTATCGCACCTGTGTCGATGTACCGCGAAAAAGTAGCTCCTGCCCAAAGACTTGACGGAGACGAAACAATTGACGCACCGCGGCACCCGCCCGCGCTATTCACGTGCGACAATATGCCCCAATAAAACAGCACTTGGAAAGGCCCGTCATGACTGCACGCCTCATTGTTATGGATATCGACTCCACGCTCATCAACCAGGAGGTCATCGACCTGTTGGGCGAGGAGGCCGGCGTGGGCGAGCAAGTTGCGCAAATCACCGAGCGCGCTATGCGCGGCGAGCTCGACTTTAAGCAGGCGCTTGAGGAGCGCGTGGGGCTGCTTGCCGGCTTGGATGAGAGCGTGTTCGAGCGCACCTTTGAGCGCGTGACATTTACCCCCGGCGCGCTAGAGCTTGTGCGCTCGGCGCACAGCAAGGGCTGGAAGGTCGGCGTGGTAAGCGGCGGCTTCCGCGAGGTCGCCGACAAGATCGTGGCTGCCGCGGGTATCGACTTTTGTCTGGCCAATCGTCTGGAGGTCGTGGACGGCAAGCTCACCGGTAAGTTAGCTGCCGACATTGTGACCAAGGAGTCCAAGCTCATCCAGCTGCTGGACTGGGCAGTTGAGTGCGGTGTCGACATGGCCCATACCGTGGCAATCGGCGACGGCGCCAACGACATCCCCATGATTCAGGCCGCGGGCATGGGCATCGCGTTTTGCGCCAAGCCCAAGACGCGCGAGGCCGCCCCGTTTGCCATCGACGAGCGCAACCTGATGCTCGCCATGGATATCATCCTGCGTGACTAGCCGATCCGTTTAACAATTGAATCAGTCTGTCCTATAGTTTCCGAACAATTTTATCTTAGTGTTCGGAAACATACCCTTTGAGTGCTAGACTTTGCGCCGTCGAAGGGAACATATATGGATAAGCGAGATCTAGAGCAGCTACTGAGCGATGTTGCCGGCGGATCAGTCACCCCTGCCGACGCCCTCACACGCATCCAGACGGCTCCGACCGCCGATTTAGGCTTTGCGCAGCTCGATCTTTCGCGCGGAGTGCGCCAGGGAGCCGGCGAGGTTGTCTACGGTGCCGGTAAAACCGCCGAGCAAATTGCCGCCATTATCGAAGCGCTGCGCGATGCCGGCCAGGAGCGCATCCTGGTCACGCGCCTGGATGCCGAAAAGGCAGCCCGCACCTCGGAGCTCCTCGGCAACGGCATCGACCTGGGATATGTCCCGGACGCGCAGCTCGCCCTCGTGGGCGGCAAGCCCTCCCCTACCGGCAACGGACGCATCGTCGTCGCCTGCGCCGGCACGAGCGACCTGCCCGTCGCCGAGGAAGCCGCGTTGACGGCCGAGTTCTATGGCAACGAGGTCGACCGCCTCTACGACGTAGGCGTCGCCGGCCTGCACCGCCTACTCGCGCATGCCGAGGAACTTGCCCAGGCACAGGTGGTCATCGCCATCGCCGGCATGGAGGGCGCGTTGGCGAGCGTTATCGGCGGCCTGGTGAGCTGTCCGGTCATCGCCGTTCCCACCAGCGTGGGCTACGGCGCAAGTTTTGGTGGCGTAGCCGCACTGCTCGCCATGCTCAACTCCTGTGCCAGCGGCGTATCGGTCGTCAATATCGACAACGGCTTTGGCGCCGCTTACCAGGCAAGTCTTATCAATCATCTGAGCGCCGGCACACCCCGCGCCCGCTAAGGAGCATTCCATGTCCAATCATCAGCACACGCTTATCATCGACGGCACCTCGGGCATCAGCGGCGATATGACCGTCGCGGCCCTGCTCGACCTGGGCGCCAGCGAGGAGCACCTGCGCAAACAGCTCGCCACACTGCCGGTCGACGGCTTTACGATCGCCGTCACGCGCGTAAACAAGCATGGCATCGACGCCTGCGATTTCGACGTCCAGCTTGCAGAGGAGCTCGAGAACCACGATCACGATATGGCCTGGCTCTACGGCAACGAAGCAGCCGTCGAGCACACGCACGAGCATGAGCACCACCATCATGACCATGGCGAGCACGAACAAGAGCACTGCCACGAGCATGACCATGAGACCCACGGCCATGGCCACGAGGGTCATCATCACGCCCACCACCATCACCATCGTTCTTTGGCGGATGTCACTGCCATCATCGATGGCTCACGGCTAAGCGATGGTGCCAAGCGTCGTGCCCTCGCCATTTTTTCCGTACTCGCTGATGCCGAGGCAAAGGCTCACGGCAAAACGCCCGACACCGTCCTGTTTCACGAGGTGGGCGCCGTCGACTCCATCGTCGACGTCTGCTCTGTCGCCATCTGCCTCGACGATCTGGGTATTGAGGATATCGTGGTCGAGTCGCTCTCCGAGGGCCACGGAACCATCCGTTGCGCCCACGGCCTCATGCCCATTCCCGTCCCCGCTGTCGTCAACCTGTGTCAGGCGGGCAATATCGCCCTCACGCCTGCACCGGTCGCCGGCGAGCTCGTGACGCCGACGGGCGCCGCCATCGTCACCGCGCTGCGTACGTCCGACCAGCTGCCCTCACGCTACCGCATCGAAGCCGTCGGCTACGGCGCCGGCAAGCGTCCCTACGAGGGTTGCTCCGGTACGCTCCGCTGCCTGCTCGTTCACGCGGACGCATAGCCATGGATGCCCGCAAAACCAAAAGCCGCGCCGCCATCGTCGCAGCATTTTCCGAGCTCCTTCGCGAGGAGGACTACGGCAAGATCACCGTCGGCGACATCATCGCGCGTGCTCATGTAGGCCGCGCGACATTCTACGGCCTCTTCAAGAGCAAAGATGACCTACTGTCCGAACTCGTGAGCGACATCTGCACCCACGCCCTCGACGACGATGGCACACCGCTCGATGATCCGCTCGTACAAGTCGAGCATATCCTCAACAACCTCTGGGAACGTCGCCAAGGCGTCCGAGCGCTGGTAGCTGGCGCCGGCTCACGCGTCTTCGCCGACTGCTTACGCAAGACCATCATGTCGCGAGCAGCCGAAACCGTGCCCGTCGACCCCTCAGGCCCCGCCGGCACCATGGACCGCAGTTTCCTACTACACCACATAGCCTCAAGCTTCGTAGCAACCGTCCAATGGTGGGCCTGGCACAACTTCCAAGCAGCCAAAGCCGACGTAGCCAAAGACTACCTATCAGCCATTAAGCCTCTCTTCAACTGAGTAAACCCCTCATCCCAAAGTTCCGACCTCATCTCAAAGCGCCGCCCCAACCCAAAGCACAATCCATCCCAAAGTGTCGACAGAAGCCCAACGCCCCTACCAGCAACAAGCCCCTCCCATCCAAATTCAGATATATATTGGGTTGCTTGTACGAACGCAACAAAGATCCCGCAGCTGTCCGCATGGGGTAACTTCCCAGCGCATTCCGCAGGACGCAAAAAGGCTCGCCGCACGAAGTGCGCAGCGAGCCTTTTTGCATGTCCGAGGACGCGCTGGGAAGTTACCCCATGCGGCCAGCGGACAACTATGTAGCCTCAGACTAGAACATGCCCAAGAAACCATGCACAAACAGCGCGGCCAGAGCGGCACCGACAAACGGAGCGATGCCAGGAACAAGCAGGCCATACTTCCAGTTGTTGTCGGCCTTATTCTTGATCGGCAGCACCTGATAGGCCATACGAGGACCAAGGTCACGAGCCTGGTTCATGGCGAAGCCGGTGATGCCGCCCATGCCCATGCCAACAGCCCAAACGATCAGGCCAACGCAGATGGCGAGCATCAGGACGTTCTCGCCAGCGCGGCTAGCAGCAGCAAGGATGGCGCTGATGAACACAAAGGTGCAGATAGCCTCGCAGAAGAAATTACGGGCATAGTTCGTACCCTCGGTGGTGGGGTTGGTCGAGAAAATGTTGCGCTGGGCAATGGGGTCGACGACGCCCTCGGAAGCCTTGAACTCATCGGCATACATAAGCCAAGCGATTACAGCGCCCACAAAGCCGCCGAGCATATCGGCAATCATGAAGGGGATGCAGCTGCTCCACGGCACCAGGCCGACGATGCACTGGGCAAGCACCATGGCGGGGTTCATGCACACGGCACCGCCAAAGACAAACAGGCAGACCGAGATGCCAAAGGACCAGGTGGTGATGGCAAACATATGGCCGGAGCCCTGATACTTGGTACCCTTAAGCACGGTATCGCAGTGCACACCCACGCCAAAGATGATCATGAGGGCCGTTGCGCCGAATTCGCAGAGGAGTTTGGTAAGCATAAAACCTTATCTTTCTTGTCGGTTATAAACGATTCGTTTAGGCCGCGTACTAGTGCTGTGCGACGACAACGCCCAGGCCATCGGGAATGACGGCCACCTTGGCATCGGCACCCTTCATCTCAAAGGCGAGCTTGAGCGCCTCATCGAGGGTGTTGACCGGCGTCATGTGCATATCCTTGATCATCTGGTGATCGCACAGGTCGGTGACCATGATCACAGGGTGATGCGCCAGGATGCGGGCAAAGATCTGGCTCGTCCACTGGTCGGGCAGGGTCTCGTCCTTAGGACGGTCGATGCAGGCACGCTCAAACTCCGCCGGATCGTTGTCGGCGATGTTGTGATAGAAGCCCTCGCCACCGTGACCGTCGGCACAGCCGGCGACGTCGATGATCACGCCGCCCTCGGGAAGCGTAGCCTCGGCAGAGCACATGCCCTTCACGGCCTGATAGATGTTCTGGTCGAGCGGGTAGCCGCCGTTGGTGGTAATGGCAATCTCGCACTCGACGGGCTCAACGCCGGCAAGGCTCTTCACGAACTCGCAGCCAGCCTCGTGCGCCTTGTGGATGTCGCCGGCAAAGGAGCCGATGACCTCGTGCTTGCCGTTGAGCACCACGTTGAGCACAAAGGCAAGGTGAGCCATCTCGGCAGCGGCAAACATGTCCTCGCTCACGTGGTTGTGGCACAGGTTGCCGGCACGCGAATGGGAATCGTTCACAAACTGACCGTTGTGGTTGTACATGATGGTCTTGTAGCTGGCGATGCCAGGCAGGACGGACTTGCGGCTACCAGAGAAACCGGCAAAGAAGTGCGGCTCAATAAAGCCCTCGGCAAGCAGCAGATCGCAATCGGCAGCAATCTTGTTGATGATGCACTCGCCGCCAGAAGGCAGGGTGCCGATCTTTTTCATCATGCTGTCATCGGTCGCGACGTGCATAACGATTTCCTCGTTGGCAACGATCTCCTCGCCGTACTTGTTGACGAGTTCCTCATGCGTCGACGGACGATGCATACCCGTAGCAACCAAAATGCGCACGCGAGCCTCGGGCGCAGCGGAATGGATGTGATGCAGCAGAATAGGCATCGTCACACGCGAGGGAACGGGACGCGTATGGTCGGAGCTAATGATGACGATATCCTTCTTGCCAGCACAAAGCTCCTCGAGCGACGGCGAGCCATAAGGGTTGGCAAGCGACTCCTCTACCAGCTCTTCCTGCGATTTCGTGGTCTTAAACTCGTTTTGATGACCTTCCATCACACCCGCGAAGTTCTTATCCCCGAGCTCCAGATGCAACGTCTTGTGGTCAAACGGTAGTTCACATTCAAACAATGACGAGCGCCCTCTTCCTTTCAACTGACACACTAGATAAACCGTTGGAAGGATACGCCGCTCACCGAAAAACACCACCGTCCACCGACTCATTAACACAACGTTCATATTTGACCCACAACAAAACGGCCGCGACCCCAAACGGGACCGCGGCCGCTACAGTCGTAAGGCGAGAAGCACCCCATGCATCTCAATCCCGATCGATAAGGCGCGCGGCGCGAAGCGCCAAACGCGCCGCCGGGACAGACCCCATCCAAAACGCGCGAAGCGCGCCATTAATTCCCCCAGCCAGTAATCCGCCGAAGACCGGACATCGCAGGGCCCGCCATTAGTCTACTTTTAGGCACACTCCGCAGGACGCAAAAAGCCCTCGCCGCACGAAGTGCGCAGCGAGGGCTTCTTGCATGTCCGAGGACGTGCCTAAAAGTAAACTAATGGCGGGCCCGGACGACTACAGGGCTATCGATTACCCCGTGTTCTGCAATCCTGCCGAGACGCCGGTCACAGTCGAAAGAATCAGGCTCATGTACTCGGCCTTCTTCTCCTCGGCCATCTCGTCCTGATTCATGCGCACCTCGCGAAGGGCGCGGACCTGGGCGATGGACAGAGCGTCGACGTAGGGGTTACGCACGCGAACGGCGCAGCCGAGCACGCGACGACGCTGCAGCGGCCACTCATCACCGACGATGGCAAGGACCCACTTACGGGTGAGCTGCATCTCGGTAAAGACCTTCTTGGACAGATCATCGCGGTCGCCCAGATGCAGATACATCTTGGCGATGCGCTGATCGGTCTTAGCAATCGACATCTCGATGTTGTCGATAAAGGTGCGGAAGAACGGCCACTCCTGGTAGGCAGCCTTGAGCTGGTCAAGATCGCCAAGCTGCTCGCAGGCGGTGCCCAGACCGTACCAAGCGGCCAGGTTAATGCGCGCCTGGCTCCAGCTGAAGATCCACGGGATGGTACGCAGGTCATCGAGCGACTTGGCGCCCAGACCGCGCTTGGCGGGACGCGAGCCGATCGGCAGCAGACCGACCTCGGTCAGCGGCGTCACGGTCGAGAACCACGGTGTAAAGTCCTCGGTGTTCAGCAGGTCCAGATAGCGTTCGTGGCTTGCAGTGTTGAGCTTCTCGGCCATATCCCAGAACTTCTGCGTGGTCTCGGTGTTGGTCTTCTCGACACTCGGGGCCGACTGCAAAAGCGTTGCGGCGGCAACGGACTCAACATGGCGCTGAGCCAGCGTGCGGTTGCCGTAACGGGCAAAGATGACTTCGCCCTGCTCGGTAAGCTTAAAGAAGCAGTTGACCGAACCCTTGGGCTGCGCCAGCACGGCCTTGTTGGCCGGGCCGCCGCCACGGCCCACGGCACCGCCGCGACCGTGCATGAGCACCAGGTCGATATCGTTCTTCTCTGCCCACTTGGCGATGCGCTCCTGCGCGGAGTGCAGCGCGAGCATGGCCGTGGTAGGACCGGCATCCTTGGAAGAGTCGGAATAGCCCAGCATGACCTCCATGCGGCGGTTGGTCTGGGCAAGGCGCTTTTGCACCACGGGCAGCGTAAGCATCTGATCGAGCACGTCGACGCAGCCCTCGAGGTCCTCGAGCTGCTCGAACAACGGGATCACGTCGAGCTCGGGGACATCCTCCTCGTGTGCGAAGGACAGGTGGGCCAGCTCAAAGACGTCGGCCACATGCTGGGCACTCTTGGTAAACGAGATGATGTAGCGGTGCGCCATCTTCTTGCCGTAGCGCTTTTGGATGGAACCGATGGCACGGAAGGTGTCAATGACCTCGCGCGTCATGGGCTGCAGGTCACCATGGATACCGTTCTCGTGGATATCCTTGAGGGCGCGGGCGTGCACCACGGAGTGCTGACGGAACTCCATCTCGACCATATGGAAGCCGAAGGACTCGACCTGCCAGATGATGGTCTGGACCGGACCGTAGGCGGCACGGACGGCACCGCAGGCAGCAAGCGAACGCTGGACGACGCGCAGGTCATCCAGGAACTCGTCGGCGCTGTGGTACATGGTGTCGGTGATGCGACGCACGGTGGCGTTCAGGCGGTCGGCCATGACGAGCATGACGGCGCGATGAGGCTCGTGCTCGGAGATCAGCTCGGCGCGGGCCGTGTAACGAGGGCTCATCTCGACCTGATGGTTCCACAGGTTGATGAGCTCGGCAGACGGCTTGCTGTAGGTGGCTTCGAGCGTGAGGTTGCGGCCGATGTGGCGGCACTTGTCCTCGAGCTTGAGCACCATGTGCGTAAAGTACTTGGCGGCGACCTCACGGCTCACCTTGGCGGTGACGTTGGGGTTACCGTCGCGGTCGGAACCGATCCAGCTGCCGGGATGGAAGAACGCCGGGCACAGCGGCGGCACAGTACCGGCCTTGTCGCCCAGCACCCAATCGTCAAAACGACGATAGATAACGGGGATAACGTCGAACAGCGTGTTATCGAAGATGTCGATGATGGTATCGGCTTCCTCGACCGGCGTGGGCTTCTTGAGCGCGATGGGACTCGTACGCACCAGGGCGTCGATCTCCTGCAGCATATGGCGCTCGTTCTCCACCAGGTCGGAGCCGCCCAGACGCGGACGCTCCTCCAGCAGGTTGGAGATACGGCGGATCTTGCCCTCGACGGCCTTACGACGGGCCTCGGTGGGATGTGCGGTAAAGACAGGGTGGAACTCGAGCTTGTCGAGCAGCTCGTTGGCACCCTCGACACCCAGCTCATTCACCAGCTGGTGATAGGCAACGGTAAGCTCGTTGGCAGGATCGACCTCGGTATCGGTCGACGCACCGGCCTCGCGCTCGCGCAGCTGCGCCACACGGTAGTTCTCCTCCGACAGGTTTGCCAGATGGAAAAAGCTCGTAAAGGCGCGAACGATGACCTGCTGCTTATCGAGCGGCAGGCTGTCGATCAAATCGACGACCTCACGAAATGCCACGGCAGTGGGCTCGTCGGCGGTGGGCACGCCCTGCTCGTCGACGGCTTCGTCGGCAGCGCAGGTACCGGGGTTGCCGGCATTGACCACAATCTCGGCTGTCAAAATCTTGTCGAACAGGTCCGCGATCTCGGGATCATACTCGCTAAGCACACGGCGCTCCAGGCGCAAGAACAGCGCCAGATTGTCGCGCAGCTCCTCGGGGATCTCGATCTCGGCGAGACGCTCCCTGGACTCGGCATTCGAGCCGATTCGGTTAACGAGGCGGTTGACCACGGCAGCGACGCGCGCCGCGGCTTCGGGTACAGACTGGTTGCTTAGGTTCTCAGCCACGTTTCCTCCCATTCCTCCTTCTATGCACGTAACATGCGGTATTCATTATAGGCGCTTGAGAAATACTTTCGACACTGATTGCGCTTTACCACACAAAAGTATTTTCTGCATTGCAAAGGTTTTTGCCCTAAATGGTCGTATTTCTCGGTGGGCGGCATACGTAAACGGGGGCATTCCGCATAAAAGCGAAACACCCCCGTAACAATCGCTCTCCATGAGCAGGGCACGTTAGCAGGCCCGAAGCTCAAAAAGATGCGCTACAGGCGCTCGCGAACCGCCTCGACGACGTTGTCCAGATCGGCGAGCACCTCGTCATGGCTCTGCATGTCGCGCACTTTGACCTTGCCGGCGGCAAGCTCGTCGCCACCCAGGACCAAGATGAGCTTGGCGCCTACCTTATCGGCTTGCTTAAACTGGGCCTTGAGCGAACGACCCTGATAGTCGGCCTCGGTCACGATACCTGCGGCGCGAAGCTCCTGCGTAATGGCAAAGACGTTCTGACGCAGCTCCTTGCCGGCGTTGGCGACATAGACGCACGGGGCCTCATCGGCACCCAAATCGCTGCCAAAGGCCTGCAGGGCCAGCAGGGCGCGCTCAAAACCGACAGCAAAGCCGACGCCCGCCGTGGGCTTGCCACCCTCGAGCTCGACCAGGCCATCGTAGCGGCCGCCGCCGCCGATGGAGCCGACGCCGGCGCCAGGGGCCTCGACCTCAAAGACAGTACGGGTGTAGTAGTCCAGGCCGCGCACCAAGGTGGGATCCTCGACATACTCGATACCGGCGGCATCCAGATAGCGCTTGACCTGCTCGTAGTGCTCGCGGCACTCATCGCACAGGTTGTCACCCATCAGCGGAGCCTCGGCCATGATCTCGCGGCAGTGGTCGTTCTTGCAGTCAAAGGCACGCAGCGGGTTGAGCTCGGCGCGCTCGCGGCACTCATCGCACATCTCGTCTGCGTGATCGAGGATAAACTGCTTGACTTGCTCGCGGTAAGCCGGACGGCACTGAGCGTCGCCCATCGAGTTAATGAGCAGACGAAGCTTGGAAAGATCGAAGCCCAGGCGCTTGTAAAACTCCATGAGCATGATGATGCACTCGGCGTCTGCCGCCGGATCGGGAGCGCCGAGCCACTCGATGCCCACCTGGTGGAACTGGCGCAGGCGGCCCTTCTGGGGACGCTCGCCGCGGAACATGGCCTCGGCGTAGTAAGCCTTAAACGGCGTGGAGCCCTGGGGCACCAGATTGTTCTCGACGACGGCGCGCACCACGCCGGCCGTGCCCTCGGGGCGAAGTGCCAGGCGCTGCTTGGGCTTGAGTTTGGTGTCGGTGCCCTCGGTAAAGACGCGCTCCAGGTTGGCACCGCTGAACACGCGGAACATTTCCTTGCGCACGACGTCGGTCGACTGGCCGATACCGTGGACAAACACGTCAACCTGCTCGATCGCGGGCGTCTCGATGGGTTTAAAACCAAACGGCTCGAACACGCCGGCCGCAATCTGCTGCATCTTTTGCCAGGCGCGCATCTCGGCGCCGATAAGGTCGCGGGTTCCCTCCGCCTTCTGTGCCTGCATGGGCAAACACCTTTCTTTTGTATCGCGTCATAGGTAGTGGACATTATACGGCACAAAGCAGCAACGCGGCGGCGCGCCTGACCGAACGAGGGTATGGGGACTCGTTCGGCCAGACGCGCCGCCGCGGACGAAGCGGACAAGCGGCGATGCGCTTTGGCCTACCTACTCCCCCGCCACGCTCGCGCGCAGCTTGGCGGCGATGGGCTCGGATGCCAGCAGGAACACGAGCATGACCACGGAGCACGCCAGGCACACGATCCAGGTGCTCGCAAAGGAGCCCGAGACGGCAAAGAGCACGTAGACCTGCCACAGCTCACCGACAAAGCTCATGCCGGCAAGCACCGCCGAGGTAGCGATAACGGTGAGCGAGCCCAATACGCGGCCACTCACTTTATCGGCAACATGGCCGATAACGAGCGAACCCACGACGCTCACCACGGTGGAGATGGCATTGGAGATGTTGTACTGCGCAAGGGAAATGCCCAGGTCGCTGACGATCAGCGGCTGGAACAGGCTCATGCAGTTGACGAAAATCGTGTAGCACGTGGCCATGATCACGAAGCCGGAGGTCACCACGAGCCAGCCGGGGAAGAACTTACGCTGCTGGGACATACTGCTCCTTATTTAACAAACGAATAGCCGGCGCCGGGCGCCGGTAGTGCCCAAGATTGCCTTGAAAGACAAGGGCATAGGCCTTACGGCCATGCCCGCAGGCTTGAAAGGCAAGGTTGGGTGCTACCGGTGGTCGGCGATATAGCCCAAAGCGACGGCGGTATAAGCCGCAGCACCGAGCGGCAGCTCGGCATCGTTAAAACGTGCCTTGGGATGGTGCTGGGCAAAGTGTTCGTCCGTGTCGGTTACGGCCGCGCCCACGGTAAAGTACGCACTCGGAATCTCGCTCGAGATAAGCGCGAAGTCCTCACTCGCCATGGCATGGAAAAGCGGCAAGAAAGCCGCCTTGGGCAGCACTGCGCCCACGTAGCCAAGCGACACCTGAGTCATATCGCTGTCGAGTACAAGCGGCGGAACATCCGAAAGCGTCTCGATGGTCGCCGACGTACGATATGTTGTGGCAACGCCGTTTACGACCTCCGCGATGCGGGTCTTGAGGTGCTCCATGAGCTCGACGTCAAAGCCGCGCAGCGTGCCTTCGAGCACGCAGGTATCTGGGATGACGTTGGCCGCTTGGCCACCGGCAAACTTACCCACGGTCAGTGCGACCTCCTTGGCCGCCGGCACTTCGCGAGCGATAAGCTCCTGGAGCGCCAGATGCACATGCACGCCGGCCGTGATGGGGTCGATGCAAATCTCGGGGCTCGAGCCATGGCCGCCCTTGCCCTGAAGCGTGATACGAAAACCGTACACGCCCGAGAGCGCCGGGCTGCCGTAGAGCACCAGGCCGAGCGGCGACTGGCTATTGACATGCATGGCAAAGGCGACCTGAGGACGCGGGTTCTGCAGCAGACCGTCGGCGATGGCGGCGCGGGCACCCTCAAAGGTTTCCTCGCCCGGCTGGAACAGCAACTTGACCGTAGCGTTGGCATCAACAAGCTCTGCCTCGCGCGCTTTGAGCATACGAGCCGCACCAAGCAGCGCCGTCGCGTGCATATCGTGACCGCAAGCGTGCATGCAGCCGTTGGTGGATGCAAAGGGCTCGCCGGATTCCTCGGCAACGGGCAGGGCGTCCATGTCGCCACGCAGCATGATGACCGTACCGGCCTGCTCATTCGTGCAGATGCCATTGCCTTGGGCCGCGGCGGCACCGGCGCCGACAAGGCCCACAACGCAGGAACCATCGACGAGCGTAGCAAATGGGATGTCCATCTCGGTCAGGCGCGCTTGGATATACGTAGAGGTCTGCGGGAGGCTATTACCCAGCTCGGGCATCTGATGTAAATCGTGTCGCCACGCAGCGAGCTCGTCTGCAAAAGCCTGAGCTTCTGCAACAAGACCGTCGCCGATAGCGGTCTGCGCCGCCGCGGTGGCCTTGGGCGCTGATTGCGGTTGAAGATCGGACAGTGCTGGTGCCATAGATGCCCTCCAGTAACGTTTTTGCAGCAAGCACTTTGATAGCGTAAAGTGCAAGGTACTACTTTAAGGGCGACGCATAAAAAATGCCGCCCCGGGAGGCGGCGCAACAAATTGTTTACAATTGCGGACGCGGCTTTCGACGCAAAAAATCGAAATGCGTCTCGCTCAAGATAATCGAAAGAAAGATGAGCGCGAAGCCGGCGAGCAGGCGCGAGGTGAGCGCCTCCCCCATCAGCAGCACCGAGAACAGCACACCCGAAGGCGACTCCATCGAAAGGAGCAGCGAGCCCGTCGAGGCTGGGACGTGCGCCAATCCAACGTTTTGGATGAGCAGCGCCACGCACGTGCAGCCCGCCGAGAGAAAGGCCATCACGCCGATAAAGCTCGGCGTCCACACGGACGCAGGAGCTTGGGTCTCGAACAACAACGACGAGATAAGGCTCAAGACGCCATTGCCCACAAACATCCAAAACGTGATGACGTTGATGTCCATCTTGCGGCCGTACTTGGCGGTCACCGACATCTGGATGGCAAAGAAGACCGCGCCGCCCAGCGTAATGGCATCACCGATGTTGAACTCGACGCTATCGAGCGCCACCAGGCCAATGCCCGCCAGACAGAGCAATGCGGCACCCAAGTTGTAACGCGTGAGCTTTTCGCCGCTCAGGAAATAGCTCGCAAAGGGCACGAGGATGCAGTACGTACCCGTCAAAAACGCGTTCTTGCCCGCCGTGGTCTGAGCCAGACCGACTGTCTGCAGGGCGTAGGCGGCCCACATAAGTGCGCCCATGCCAAGTCCGACGATCAGGTTGCGGGCGTTGAGGTGCGCGATGATGCGCTTGTGGAAGATGACAAACATGACCAACGCCGCAGGCAGAAAGCGCACGTAGAGCAGTTCAAACACCGGAATGGTGCCGAGCGCGTCCTTCATAGTGGTAAAGGAGTAGCCCCAGATAATCGCCACCGAAAGCAGCAGAACTTTCCAGAACAGCGGCGAGCGAGCGCCGGCGCCCCGGGGAATACCGCCCGCGCCCAAATCCTCACGGGCCACAGGGCCATCAGGCATGTTTTCGATTTCGTTGGCAGCGTATTGGGCCATGGAACATCCTCGCACTCAATCTGGGCGTGGTGTCCGCACGCGTATGGCTGCGTGCCGCCTCATGGTCAAATAAAAACAGGGCGCACCGGACCCCCGGTACGCCCCGCTACTGTAGCAACAACCAGCGCTGCACCGCAATCCAGCCCGCTAAAGTATCGAGCAGGAAAGCCTCGATGTTCCGGCAACGCCACATTGCCGCGCTAAATCAATTTGGTTGATTCAAGCTTTTCGATAATCCAGTCGTTGGCTTTGATGACCGGACGGCGGAAGACCACGCCCAGCGCCAGCGACGGAATCAGATAACTCGCCAGAATGCCCAGCTCAATCCAGTACTCCATATGGTAGGCACCGGCCATGGCGGCGTGCATGGCGTTGATGCCGTGGGTAAACGGCAGGAACGGATAGATCGCCTGGAACACGGGACCGGTCATCTCGATGGGGAACGTACCGCCCGAACCGCCGACCTGCATGACCAGCAGCACGACGGCAAGCGCCTTGCCGATATCGCCAAACGAAACCGTAAGCGTATAGACGATATTGGAGAACACAAGACTCGCGATCCAGCCCGCCAGCACAAATTGCAGCGGGTTGTCGCACTGGATGCCAAAGAACAGGATGTCGCCCGCGCACACGAGCGTTGCCTGCAGCAGTGCCAGACCGCCAAAGAACAGGTAACGGCCCAGGTAGATCTCGTGCAGGCGCACAGGGATGAGCTCGTTGATGAGCTCATCGTCAACCGACACCTTCATCATGGCCGCCAGCACGATCGAACCGACCCAGAGCGACAGAATCGTGTAGAACGGCGCCATGGCAGAGCCGTAATTGCGAATCGGATAGACCGGCTTACGGTCGAGTGCGACGGGGCCGGAAAGCGACGCGGCCAAACCCTCGGGGTCGTTGCCGATCATCGTCTTGATCGTGGCCAGATCGTCCGACATAAGGGCACCGTCAAGCTCGTCCTTAAACGCGCTGATCTTGTCCGATGCCTCACCCAACTGATCGGAAGCCTTGTTGACCAGCTTTGCGGCTTTGGACAGACCCTTTGCCAGCGAGCCGGACGCATCGGTCAGTCCTGCAACGGCGCTATCCAGATCGCTTGAAATACCATTCAGTGAATCCAGAACCCCCGAGACGGTCTTCTTGAGCTCCTTGGCCTTAACCGAAAACGTGGAATCGTAGTCGGACTTGGCGCCCGAGATACCAGCCTTGGCATCCGCGATTGCCTGATCGACCTCGGCACGCGAGCTGTTGACCTCGGCCATGCTGTCGGAGAGAGACTTCGCGGTCGCCTTCAGGTCCTTCTCATTATTGCGGTACTCAACGGCGATTCTGCCCAGCGACGTCGCAGCGGACTTGAGGCCGTCCTTCAAATTCTCATCCCTCACCTGGTCGGCAAAGCTGCGGAGCTGATCGGCCATCGCATCGATATCCTTGGCGCGCGCATTGAGGGCCGCAGCGGCATCGTTGAGTTGGGACACCGTAAGGTCGACATGCTGGTTCGCGGCATCGAACGCCTTCGCGAGCTCGGCAGACACATTGTCGAACGAACCCGCACTTCCATCGATCGCGGCATCGATGGCATCGTTTGCCGCCTTAAGCGCTTCTTTGGAATCATCGATACCGCTCTTGGCATGCTCCATCAGCTGCTTAGTCGACTCATCGACCGTGCCCGTCTGCTTGAGCATACCGCCCGCCGACGTCAGCGAATCGGACGTGGAACTCAAAATGCCCGCCAGCGACGTTGCGCTGGCCTGAACGTCTTGCAGGTCCTGGACCGAATCGCCCAGCGTCGAGGACAGGTTGGCGATAAAGTTGCTCACTTGGTCGGTGCTCATGTAATCGAGCAGGCTGGACACGGTTTTAAGACCGATGGTCGTGATGGTCTCGGTAAAGGTTTCGTTAACCTGGCTCTGGACGGCGCTCGACCCTTTCTCGGTCACGATCTGTGCGATAGCGTTGGCCTTCTGGTTCTCGTAGAACTCGATATCGGCATGCTTCACATCGGTCGAGAAGAGCGTCATCATATCGGCACTAAACGTCTTGGGAATAACGACAGCCGCATAGTATGCGCCCGATTTGACGCCCTCGATGGCCTTTTCTCGATTGTTGAGTACAACCCAATCGAAGCTCTCGTTGCCGCGCAGGGTAGCGGTCACGTTTTCGCCCACGTTAACCTCGACGGGGATCAGATCGCTCTCGTAACCCTCATCGGTGTTGACCACGGCGATCTTAAGATTGCCGGTGTTGCCGTACGGATCCCAGCTGCCGGCGATATTAAACCACGCGTACAGGCACGGTACGATAACGAGGCCCATCACGACAACCAAGCCGATTACGGAGCGAGACACGTTTTGGACATCGCGCTTAAACAGATGCAGGATGTTCTTCATTTATGCCTCACCTCCTTTGGAGTGCTTGCCGAGCGGGGCGTTCTTTTCATTCATCACAAACGTGTCATCCCCGTTCTCGGGCACATGGACCGCATCGCGATGACCGCATTGGCTGACAATCTGAGTCTTGGGTTCAGACCCCCGCTCGCTCGCATTCAAGCCGAACATGTGACGAGCGGCCGGAATGGCGGCCGTGTGCTCGCGCATCTCGCGGCGCAGGTCCTCATCCGAAAGCGCCGAGATGCGCATCTGGGTGTTGAGGCTTGCGCGGATGTACTCGATGTTGATGAGCCAGCCGCAGATGGCAATGACCGAGATAATCCAGATGACCAGCAGAATGATCTTGCCATTGTTGTCGATATCGAGAACCGTCGACAGAACGAAGAGCAGCACCTGCACGCCGACTACAGCGGCGAAACCGCCCTTGATGTAGTACGGGTAGCGATGTTCAAAGGCGACCGCATGATCGAGCAGTTCGCGACGGTACGAATCGGAATCGAGCATGACACGCATGGCCGTGCGCAGCGAGTAGCGCTGGCGCGGCAGGTCATTGGACTCGCAGATCATCAGACCCGTCGTGGAAAGCTGCTTATCGAAGAGCAGGTTGAGGTTGAGCAGCAGCGGACGCAGTTGCAGGCCGATAAAGAGCGCCACGATCAAGAACACCCCCAGAATGCACAGGTTAAACAGGTAGTTGAACGAGTACATGCCGCCGACCGTCTCACGCAGCAGATTGATGCCGTAGGTAAAGGGCAGCAGCGGATGCAGCCACTGGAAGAAGCCGGGCATCATCTCGATGGGGTACATACCCGATGAACCCGGAATCTGCACGATAACCAGAATGACGCCGATTGCCTTGCCGATGTGCTTAAACGTAGTGGACAGCGCGTAAATGATGTTGACGTACGTAAACGAGATGGCGATACCACCCAGCACAAATAGGAGCGGGTTGACGCACTGCACGCCAATGACCAGATCGCCCACCGTAACGATGATGGCCTGCAAAGCGCCCAGGATCACCATCAGCAGCCAGCGACCAAAGTAGCCCTGACGCGCGGTAAAGCTGCCGATGCCTTCGCGGTCGACCTCGAGCTTGTAGATGGCGATGAGCACATAGCCGCCCACCCACAGCGCCAGATTGGTGTAGAAAGGAGCAATGCCCGAGCCGAAGCTCTTGACCGGATAGATCGACTTAGACGTGAGCTCAACCGGAGATGCCATGAAATCTGCGACGTCATTGACATCGACGCCCATCAGATCAGCCAGCTCGCCCATGGACTCGGAAGTCTGCAGGGCCGCGATGTCGTTGGCGGCGGTTGCAAGCTTGTCCTGGACCTTGGCAAGCGAGGAATCGGTCTGGGCCAGCGTGGTCTTGGCCTGCTTGAGCGTCGCATCGAGTTGGGCCAGCGTGCCACGCGCGCTCGCAATCGTGGGGGTCATACCCGACACAATGCCGGTCAAATCGCCCGAAACGGCGGCAAAGGAGTCCAGCGCGCTCGAAGCCTTCGGCAGCGCGTTCTGCCCCAGATCGGTCTGAGCCTGACCAAGGTTAGCCGTACCGGTCTGAATTGCCGCGTTGAGTGCGTTGCTCGCGTTCGAGATTGCCGTAGCGTCGTTTGCCATGGCGCTCGACTGTGCAGATAGGCCATCCTTGATGCTCTGCAGCTTCTGGTTTTGCTCGCGAAGCGAATCGATGGTCGATACAATGCGCGCGTCAATTTCCTCGGAACCTGTCGACGTGTCATTGACGAGAATCTCCAAGTGCCCGATAACGGCCTTATTGTGATCGATCGTCGCTTGGAGAGACTCGAGCGAGTTGTCGATGCGGGTGGTCGTAGATGTGACCGTACCCGTCAGCTTGCCAATCGCAGCGTTCGCGGAGGCTGACGTCTTGGTGAGTGCAAGGCTGCCCTCCGAAAGTGCCTTGGAGAGCGAGGTGATGGACTTGCCAGCCGTGGTGCGAGCTTCGCCCAGCAGGTCATTGCCCTGAGCGATTGCCTGCGTTAGCGAAGGCGCCTGTCCCTGCAGGCCCGCCAACGCAGCATCGGCCGAAGCAATCGAGCTGCTTGTCTTGTCGATGGCGGTGTTCATATCGCCGATGGAATCGCGTACTTCGCCCAGGGTATCAGACGCTTCGGACACCGAACCAGCCAGCGAATCCTGGGTCTGGGTCGCTTTGTCCTTTAAATCGACTCCGGCATCTTTCGCGATTCCGGCAACAGTCTCGCCCACCGTAGAGACAAATTCCGAGTTGATCTGCTCCTCGATGGTATTGGCGCCAGTGTCGGTGACCTTGGGCGCAATAGCGCTCTTCTTCTCATTGACGTAGTACGTAAGCTTGGGCTGATGGTAGTTGCCGTCGAGCATTGAGACAAGATTGTCAGAGAAGTTCTTGGGGATCACGATGGCAGCGTAATATTCACCGCTCTCGACGCCCTCTTTGGCATCGGCGGCCGAATCGACGAAGGTCCAGCCCAGCTGATCGTTCTCTTTGAGCTGGTCGACAACCTTGTCGCCCGCATTGAGCTCGCCCACCAGGTCGTTTTGAGTTCCTTGGTCATTGTTGGCGATGGCAATCTTGATGCCCTGGGTGTTTCCGTACGGATCCCAGTTTGCCACGATGTTGTACCAGGCATATAGCGAGGGAATGACACACACGCCCAGGGTAACCACCAAGGCGACGGGGTTCATAAGCAATCGCTTAATGTCGCGCTTAAAGATCGCAAAGGAGACCTTTGCGTTGGATAGTTTGCTGCCGAGACTCACGCTTGGACCATCCATCCTGTCGTTGAATCGAATCGTACTATCGACAACCATTGTACGTAGGCGCTTTAGTGTCTCACGGCACAATGGTGCTGAGTTTTGCGGGTAGCAATATACTACGAAGATAAGTTAACGTACAGTTGTACAGTATCTTTAATTTCAGCAGGTCACAAAACCACAACCCGCACAAATTAGCAATTCAAATAGTCATCGGGGACGTTCTTAAACGACTGGTCAAACAAGAACGCCCCCAACGACTAGTTTGGACCACGGTAACATCGATGTTTTAGCAATGCCAGCGAGCGGGCGCCAGAGCGAACAAATTGGCATGAAAAGAGGACGGCATAGACCTTCTGGTCATGCCGTCCTCTTTGAATGACAAGTTGTCGCTCTGGCGCCCGCGCAGCGTCGACTGGTCCGCCGTTCGTTAGAACGGCGGAACTGAGGGCAGCGTCGAGCCGTTACGCGGTTTGGTAAAACCGCGTAACTACCTAACTACATCAAGTTGCAAACAGCCGCCGCGAAGGCAACGGGGTCCTCGGGGAGGATACCCTCGACCAGCAGGGCCTGATCGTAGAGCAGACCAGAGTACTGCTTGATCTTGTCGGCGTCGCCTGCCTTCTGGGCAGCGACAAGCTTGTCAAAGACCGGGTGCTTGGCGTTGAGCTCGAGCACGCGCTGGCTCTTGGGCATGCCGTCGGGCGCGCCCTCGGGTCCCTTCTGGAGTACCTTCTCCATCTCAAGCGAAAGCGGACCCTCGGTGGTGATGCAAGCGGGGGCATCGGTCAGGCGCGCGGAGACGGCAACTTTCTCGACCTTGTCACCGAGTGCCTCTTTCATAGCGCTAAAGAGGTCCTCGTTCTCCTTGGTGGCGTCCTCGGCCTCCTTCTTCTCATCCTCGGTCGCCAGGTCAAGATCACCGGTCGCGACGTTCTTGAGCTCCAGATGACGATCCTCGACCTCGGGCTCGGCACCGTCGGCCACAGCCTTCTCGGCAGCCTCGCGGGCAGCATCGTCCTCGTAGATCTTGGGCATATCGGCGGCAACGTACTCACGCATGGCCTGGAAGGTAAACTCATCCACGTCCTGCGTCAGAAGCAGCACGTCATAGCCGCGGTCGAGCACGCCCTTTACCACGGGCATCTTGGCCAAGCGCTCGCGCGAATCGCCGGCGGCGTAGTAGATGGCCTTCTGATCCTCGGGCATGCCCTTGGCATACTCGGCCAGTGTAATCATCTTCTGTTCCTTGGCAGACCAGAACAGCAACAGGTCGGCGAGCTCATCGGCCTTCATGCCATAGCTCGAGTAGATGCCGTACTTAAGGCCGCGGCCAAAGTTCTCAAAGAACTTCTCGTAGGCCTCGCGGTCGTTGTCACGCATATCCTCAAGGTCAGCGGTGATCTTCTTTTCCACACGCTTGGCGATGGCCTTGAGCTGACGGTTCTGCTGCAGCGTCTCACGCGAGATGTTGAGCGACACGTCGGCGGAATCCACGACGCCGCGGACAAAGTTGTAGTAGTCGGGCAGCAGGTCGTCGCACTTCTCCATGATCAGGACATTGGAGCTGTAGAGCGCCAGACCCTTCTCGTAATCCTTGCTGTACAGATCGAACGGCGCGCGGCCCGGCACAAACAGCAGGGCGTCATACTCGAGCGTGCCCTCGGCATGGAAGCTGATGGTGCGCGCAGGATCGTCAAAGTCGTGGAACGTGGACTTGTAGAACTCGTCGTAGTCCTTCTGCTCGACATCGGAGCTGCGCTTTTTCCAGATCGGCGTCATGGAGTTGACGGTCTCGAGCTCCTGGTAGTCCTCGTACTCGGGCGTGTAGTCATCGCCAGCATCCTCGGGCTTGGGCTTCTGGCGGCTCTTGGACACCATCATCTGGATCGGGTAACGCACATAGTTACTGTACTGCTGAATTAGGCTCTTGAGGCCCCACTCGGTCAGGAAGCGATCGTAGGTCTCGGCCTCGCCGTCGGCATCGAGCTTCTCGTTCTCGCGCAGCGTCAGGATGACATCGGTACCGTGCTCGGCACGCTCGCCGTCCTCGATGGTGTAGCCCTCAAGACCGTCGGATTCCCACACATGGGCGACATCCGCGCCGTAGGCGCGGCTGACGACCTTCACATGGCTGGCGACCATAAAAGCCGAGTAGAAGCCCACGCCAAACTGGCCGATGATGTCGACATCCGAACCCTGCTGCTCGGCGTTCTCGGTCTTAAACTCCTCGGAGCCGGAATGGGCGATGGTGCCCAGATTGCGCTCGAGCTCCTCGGCGGTCATGCCAATGCCGTTATCCGAGATGGTAATGGTGCGGGCGTCTTTATCAAAGGAGACGCGAATGGCCAGGTCGCCCTGGTCGATCTTGACGCTCGGGTCCTGCAGGCTCTTAAAGTTGAGCTTGTCGACGGCGTCGCTCGCGTTAGAGATAAGCTCGCGCAGGAAGATTTCTTTATTGGTGTAGATGGAGTTGATCATGAGGTCGAGCAGTTTTTTGCTCTCGGTCTTAAATTGACGCATGTGCAGTCCTTTCGCGCTACCCCTGTCCGCAAAAACGGCTCGGTCGCCCGAGCCGCATCGCAGACCTGCTATGTTCAGACTTAGATTTTATAACCCATTAACGCGCATATATACATACGGAATCGAAAAACTGTATGTCCGAGCGCTCTGATGCGCCAATTGCCAAGGAGTGTCCCAAACTGCCGGCAGGAAAGGAACGTTCCTATCTGCCATCTACGCGCTTGGCCATCCAGGCATGAGGCTGGCCCTCGTCTTCGTAGTCCACCGGGGCAATCTGCGTGTAGCCCGCCTTGGCATAGAGCGGCAGCACGTATTCCTGAGCATGCAGCTTAATGAGCTTGGCGCCGGCATCACGCGCGCACGTATCACTGGCCTCGACAATCTTGCTCGCCAAACCGCGACGGCGCATGCTCGGCAGCACGGCCACGCGCCCCATAATGTAGGTCTCCCCCGCCGCGACACCTTCGTCCAAGTCGCACGCCGGCGACACCGGAGCCTCTGCGTCAGCCGCGCGCTCAAGCTCTTCGGGAAACACGCGCGAGCAACCGGCAAGCTCGCCGTCTACATAGAGCGTCACATGAATGCAGTTCGGATCCTCGTCGATAGCGTCGAACTCATTCTCGTAGCCCTGCTCGTCCATAAAAATGACGCGGCGCACCAACGCCGCGTCATCAAAGCATCCCGTCTTAAGTTGGATATCCATGGCTGCCCTTTCATTCAATGCGAACGTTAGGGACAGATTTTAGCGAAAATGAGCTCCGCGCACGCTAAACTTCGCGCGAGCCTTCGCCAGGCAATCGTAATGACCCACGTTATGGGCATCGCTCGCGATGAAGCTGTACAGGTTCTGATCGAACAGGCGCTGTGCCGGCTTTTTCTCGCGACCAAAGCGACCGCCGGCAATAAAGTCTGCCGAAGCCTGCAGCTTGCAGCCCATATCGACCAGGCGCTCCGCCACGCTTACATCCTTTTGAACCGCACGATAGCGCTCAGGATGAGCGATGATCACCTGGTAGCCACGGCACTGCAAATCGTAAATCGTGTTCTCGTACTCTCTAAACGCATACGCATCGGCATGCGTCGAAAGCTCGAGCAGAAACTCGTTGGTCCCATCGAAATGCAAGTGCTCCGCGGCATCGATACCAAGCTCAACGAGCTTTCGATGGTTGACCTCGAAGCCCATCTGGAGCGGAAAACCGTCAGCGTTATCGCGCAGCAGCTCAAAGGCATCCCACATCTTGTCGTAATCAAAATAGGGATCACGGCAGTGAGGAGTGCAAACAATTCTGGTTACACCAGCCCGCTTGGCAGCCTCGAGCATCGCCAAGCTCTCATCGAGATCGGCGGCGCCGTCGTCTACACCCGGCAAGATATGGCAATGAATGTCACGCATAGGTCAGCCTTAATCAACTAAACGTTTGCTCGGTTGGTGAAGATGCCCTTTTTGGAAGTCCCCTGATCGTCGGAGCCCTTCTTCACCTTCTTACCGTCCTTGGTGTAGTAGGAGTAGTAGTACTCGCTGGTCTCGGTCTCGCAGTAGTTCATAACGGTACCGATGAGCTTGACCTTCTCGGACTTTTTAAGCTGACCGATGGCGTTGAGCGCCTCCTCGCGCTTGGTGAAATCCTCACGCACCACGAACAGCGTGCCGTCGGTCAGGCTGGCAATCTCGGCAGCATCGATGAAGGTGCCGACCGGGGGAGCATCAAAGATGACGTACTGGAACTTGGCGGACAGCGCCTTTACCAGCTTGGCAAAGCGGTGAGAGACGATGATGTCGGCAGGATTGGGAATATGCGGCTCGGCATCGAGGAAGTAGAAGTTCTTCTGACCCGTCTCGACAATTGCCTGGTCAATGGAGATCTGCTCGGAAAGGACCGCATAGAGTCCGCCGCGCGAACGAACGCCGAGCATATCGGAAAGGGACCTGCGGCGCATATCGGCCTCGACCAGAAGCACGGACTTGCCGCTCGTGGCGATTGCCTGAGCAAGGTTAATGGAAACCGTAGACTTGCCCTCGTTGGGAATCGAGGAGGTAACGGTGATGGTGCGGATGGGGTCGTCCACGCTCGCAAAGCGGATGTTGGCCAGAAGGGTCTTGGCGGCATTCTGTACAACGAGCTTGTCGGTGTTCTTTGCCTTAGCCATGCCTATTTACCACCTTTCATAGCCGGAATTCGGCCAACAACGGGAATGCCCAGGAGCTCTTCTGCCTCTTCGGCACCGCGGATGCGGGTATTGAGCATGTCTGCCAAAACGACATAGGCGACTGCGATAAAGATACCGGCGAGGAACGCGACGGCAATATACAGCGTGCGCTTGGGGCCGCTGGGGGCTTCGGGGGTCTTAGCCTCGTCGATAACGTTGATGCTCTGGGCAGCGCCGACGTTCTGAGCGACCGTACTCACCGAGCTGGCCATGGCCTTTGCGACCTTAGCCGTCTCCTTGGCATCGGTGCCGGTAACCGAAAGCGTAATGACACGCGTGGTGGTCTCGGAGGAAACAGACACCTTGTAGTCATCCAGATCGGTGAGGCCCAGTTCATTGGCTGCGCCGCTCTTAACGCTATCGCTATCCAGCAGCGTGGCGATATCGTTGGAAAGCATCTGACTCGCCGAGAGATCGTTGTAGCTCATCTGACCGCTATCGTCGGTCTTGGCGAGAATGTACATGCTCGTCGTCGCGGTATAGGTGTTGTCCATCGCAACGAAGGACACGATGCCCATGGCGATCGCGCAGACCACCGGAAGGGTGATGACCAGCTGAAGGTGCTTCTTCAGCAGCTGGAACAGTTCGAGAAGGGTCATGCAGCTTGCCTTTCATTTCCCCAGTTCGGATTGACAAAACTGTCCGTATGTTATCGCATCTTTTTACCGAGACCAAACTCTATACATAAGAAACAGGCTCTCCTGTAAAAATGTCGGAAGCAATCGTAAAATTGCACAACAACGCCGCACCCGAAAGTCAAATGCGGCGTCTGCATCAATATCTATGTTGTATCGCTATGCGAATGGCTCGTCCTGCCGTATGGGAAACGTCACCGTAATGGTGGTTCCCACGCCCAACTCGCTCGACAGATCGAGCGTGGCGTGATGATACAGGGCCGCATGCTTGACAATTGCAAGCCCCAGACCGGTTCCGCCGCGCGCCTTGGACCTACTCTTGTCCACGCGATAGAACCGCTCAAATACCTTGCCCTGTTCTTCAGGCGCGATACCGATTCCCGTGTCGGCGACCGCAAGGAACGGATGGCCTTCGTCGTTGGTGCCGCACTGCAGCGTAACCGCACCGCCGGGTCGATTGTAGCGGATGGCGTTGCTCGCCAGATTATAGATGAGCTCGTCAATCAAGCGCGACACGCCTTCGATGACCACAGGCTTGGTCTCATGACTTATCGTCACATTCGCCTGACGGGCGACCTGTTCAAGACGCTGCTCAACCGCGTAGATGGCACGCGAGAGCTCAATAGGCTCCGTGGAACCAATGGGCACCGCCTCGCCCTCAGTTGCACGCTCGGCCTCGTCCAAGTTAGACAGCGTAAGGATATCGTTGACAAGCGCTGCCAAGCGGCCCGCCTCACGATAGATGCGACCGCCAAAGTTGCGCAGGTCGCCCTCGCCCTCGACCATGCCGTTTGCGATGAGCTCGGCATAGCCCGAAATCGCCGTAAGCGGCGTCTTGAGCTCATGGGTGATATTCGCCGTGAACTCGCGGCGCATACGGTCGTTGTCCGCTAGCACCGCCATTTGGCGCTTGAGTTCCTGGCGCTGCGACTCGATACGCTCAAGCATGGGGACCATCTCGGCATAGGCGTGCTCATAGCTACGGCGTGGGTGGTCCAAATCCACCTCTTGCAACGGCGCGATGATGGCACGGGACTCGCGGCGCGCCATAAAAAACGAGAGTACCGCACCCGCTGCTGCGATAAGCAGCATCGGCGCCACCATCGACAGCAAAATCGCCGTAACGCCAGGCTGGGCCTGCGCCAAGCGGACAACCTGGCCGTTATCAAGGGCGACGGCGCGATACAGCATAATCTCGTCGAGCGTAGAGCTTGCGCGCTCCGCGGAACCCAAACCACTCTCAAAGGCCTCGATGACCTCGGGGCGATCGCCATGGTTGGGCAGTGTGGAAGGCGACGCCTCGTTGTCGTAGGCAACCGATCCATCCTTGTTAATCAGCGTGATTCGCAAGTCCTCGCGATCAAGGCTACGCAAGAACGGGATGGGCTCCTGCTGTTCGTCGAGAGCGGCAGCAATGAGCTCGGTTTCCTGCGCCAGATTGGTACTCGTGGCATCCGCCAAGGTGTTTTGCACAAAGAACGCACCCAGCACCGTAAACGCCACGATAACCGCCATGGCGCAGACAAAGATCGTCACAAAAACGCGGTGCGACAGCGTATGTTTTCCCTGGGGGGCGAAGACCACGGGTTACTCCTCCGATGCGGTGGCCGCGGTGTCGTCACCTTCGGCACCATCACCGGCAGAAGGCTCGGCCAAGCGGTAGCCCACGCCGCGCACGGTCTCGATGGCGCTGGCATGCTCGCCCAGTTTTTGGCGAAGCGTCTGCACGTGCACGTCAACGGTGCGCGAACCGCCGTCGAAGTCCCAGCCCCACACGCTCTGCAGCAACGACTCGCGGGTAAAGACCACGCCGGGCTTGCGCATGAGGTACTCGAGCAGGTCGAACTCGCGCAGGGTGAGCTTAAGCGGCTCGCCGGCAACGGTCACCTCGCGATGGCTGGGCGAGAGCACGATGTCGCCCACGCTGAGCACATCGCTCGCCTGCTTGACCATGCCGCCGCGACGCAGCAGTGCGCGGCAGCGGCTCGCAAGCTCCATGAGCGAAAACGGCTTAGTCAGGTAATCGTCGGCACCGCCATCGAGCGCCATCACCTTGTCGAGCTCGGTATCCTTGGCGGTAAGCATCATGATGGGCACCGTCGCCGTCAGGCGATCGGCACGCAGTCGACGCATAATCGCCAAGCCATCGGTATCGGGCAGCATGATGTCGAGCAGGACGGCATCGGGTACCCGTCGCGCCACGGCAGCCTTAAACTCACCGTCGCACGAAAAGCCTTCGGCCTCAATCCCCTGCTTGCGCAGTGCATAGACCGTCAAATCCCTGATGTTGTCATCGTCCTCGACGTAATAGATCATGTTGAACCCCTTTGCGGCCGGCATGACCGCATCTTAACCCTAAAGGTACCTTTACTAGATGGTATCAGCCAAAACGTCCCGTCAAATAATCCGCCGTGCGCGGATCGGTCGGATTCTTGAAGAGTTGCGCGGTGGGCGCGTGCTCCACCAGCTCACCCAGCAAAAAGAATGCGACCGAATCGGAGATACGCGCCGCCTGCTGCATATTGTGCGTAACGACCACGAGCGTGCAGGTCTCTTTGAGCTCGCAGGCCAGCTGCTCCACCACCAGCGTCGACACAGGGTCGAGTGCCGAGGTCGGCTCGTCCATCAGCAGAATGTCGGGCTGCACGGCAAGTGCGCGGGCGATGCACAGACGCTGCTGCTGGCCGCCCGAAAGGCCCAGACCCGACTCTTTGAGCTTGTCCTTGACCTCATCCCATAGCGCAGCGCGACGAAGGGAGTCCTCGACCAGCTCATCCAGCGCAGCGCGATCGCGCACACCCATACCGCGCGGACCATACGCGACGTTGTCGTAGATGCTCATGGGAAACGGGTTGGGGCGCTGGAACACCATGCCCACGCGCTGGCGAAGGCGGCAGATGTCGTAGTCGCCCAGGATATCTTGACCATCGAGCGCAATCTTGCCCTCGATGCGGCAATCCTTGATGCCGTCGTTCATGCGGTTAAAGCAGCGCAGCAACGTGGACTTTCCGCAGCCCGAAGGCCCGATGAACGAGGTGATCTGCTTGTCGCGGATCTTGATATTCACGTCCTTGAGCGCATGGTGGTCGCCATAGAACAGGTCGAGGCCCTCGACATCGATACGCGTCGGCGAGGCGGCAAGATCCTCTGCCGTGGGGCGAGTCGCATCCCCAACCTCGCGCTCGCGCGCGGCCTCGGCCTGCGCTTTCATGAGTTCTTCAAGCTCCGTGGGCTCCACAGCCGCAGCAGCCGTCATACCGCATACCTCCACATCGATATCAATTCAGCAGTATCGATAGTAGGAATCGCGGCTCATATGCACGTGAGCGCATTGTCAAGTGTTTGTAAGGGCACACTGGCTATGCGGCGGGCAGCTCGATGGTGAATATCGTGTGTTCGGGCGTCGATTCACATGCAACGGTACCGCCGTGCGCGCATACGATCTCCTTGGCGATGGCAAGCCCCAGTCCAGCGCCGCCGCGATTGGTCGCACGCGCCGCATCCAGGCGATAGAACTTCTCAAAGATCACCTTGAGCTTTGCCTCAGGGATGGGATCGCCCTGATTGATAAAGCGCACGCGCACGCCACCGCCGTCCCGGCGTCTGGCCTCGATCGTGATGGTCGAGCCCTCATAGCTATAGGCAATAGCGTTTTTCATGATGTTGTTGAACACGCGAGCCATTTTGTCGCCATCCACGAGCACCGTCAGGTCCTCGCGAATATCAACTTGGACTTCCTTATGCTGCTCGTTGAGGATGGGATAGAACTCGTCAGCCACCTGAGCCAGCAGCAACCCCAGATCAACATAGCCGCGCGTGAGCACGATATCGTGGAAGTCAAAGCGCGTGATATCGAAGAACTCTTCGATGAGCGCATCGAGCCGGTGCGCCTTGTCGAGCGCCACGCCCGTAAAGTGCGCACGTTGCTCAACCGGCAGCTCGGGAGCCTCTTGCAGCAGCGAAAGATAGCCCACCACACTGGCAAGCGGGGTGCGTAGGTCATGTGCCAAGTACGTGACCAGATCGTCCTTGCGATGCGACTCGTCACGCAGAGCTTGCTGCACCTTGCGCTCACGGTCACGCACGCGGTTAAGGGCGCCCTCGACCTCCAAGAAGTCGCCGTCGATGTTATCCCAGGTGTCGGGGTGATCGATCAGGCGATCTTGAATACGAGCGGCCAGCACACAATCGGCATGCTGCTCGCCCTGCTCGTAGCCCTGGTAGTACAGGGCGCGGCCGCACAAGAACAGCACGCACACGGCAAGTGCCAGCACAAAGCCAAGCATGTTGAATACAAAGCCGGCATCGAACAGCACCGGCCCTTCGAAGCCGCCGAGCGCCATGGCGCCGATCGCCAACATCATGGCCCACGCGGCGCCGCCAATCACCACGCAGCGGCGCACGATCTCAAATCGATCGATCAGCAAAAAGCCGACAAGCAGCACCGCCAAGATTCCAGCGATGTTATCAATGCCAATCAGCAGCAAGGTCAACAAAAAGAGCAGCACCGTTGCAAGTGCGCGGTTGTCGACGACTGACCTCACGTATTCAAAGAGTCGATCGGGCACCTCGAACGCTTGCCTATCGTCTTTTGTCATATCAAGATCCTCACAAGCGAAAAGCGTTATTCGATGATGTAGCCGACGCCCCAGACGTTTTTGATAAAGCGCGGCTTTTGTGCGTCGTCGCCGATCTTTTCGCGCAAGTGGCGAATGTGCACCATCACCGTATTGTTGGAGCCGGGCATAAAGTCCTCGTTCCATACCGCGCGGAACAGGTCCTCCACGGCCACCACGCTGCCGCGATGCTCGACCAGATACAGCAAGATTGAATACTCGGTGGGTGTGAGGCGTACCGGTGCACCGTCCACCGTTACGGAACGAGCATCGCGGTTGATCTCCAAGCCGTCGAGCTGAATGGTCGGCGACTCGGCCGCCTGCGCACGGCTACCGTAGCTGGTGTAGCGGCGAAGCTGAGCGTGCACACGCGCGATGAGCTCCAGCGGGCGGAACGGCTTAACCACGTAATCGTCCGCACCAAGCGAAAGGCCCTCGATCTTGTCTTGCTGGGCATCGCGCGCCGTCAGCATGATCACAGGATAGGTATGGCTGGAACGGATCGTACGCAGCAGCTCAAATCCATCGATATCGGGCAGCATGACATCCAGCAGCGCCAAATCGAACTCCTGCTCCAAGATTGCCTTGGCAGCATCGGCCCCGCTATAGGCAATCTGGACATCAAAGCCCTCTTTTGTAAGGTAGATACCAACCAAGTCGGCGATGGCCTTCTCGTCATCAACTACCAGTATGCGCTCGTTCATGCGTGCTCCTCTCGCGCTCCATTATGCCCGAGGCGACGCACGCCACACACAACAAGCGTGGGTGATTAAGTCGGCCTTAAGCACCCTTGTGCCCGTTCGGGTGCGGATGTGGGCCACGCACGCACGCGATGATCGCCGACGCCGGCAAACGATATACTCTAGTTCCAGAAGAGACCATCCCGTCGAAAGCGAAATCCGTGAAGTCCCTCACCCCTTTTGCAAAGCGCTCAGCCCAGCTTGCCGCCGGCTTTGTCTGCGCTATCGCCCTTGCCGCTGGCGTGCCCACCGTCGCCGGCGCCCAAGTGCTCACGACCGACAATGTTTGCGGCAAAACCGCCGATGTGCGCGGTATCACGGCCGAAAACCTGCCCGATATCGATGCGACCAATGCCCTCGTCATGGGCAAAGACGGCACCGTCTACTATGCCCGCGACGCCGATGAGCAGGTCAAGATTGCCTCAATCACCAAGGTCATGACCGCAATCCTAACCGTCGAGAATTGCAAGATGGACGAGAAGGTCACGGTGAGCAACGCCGCAGCCACCGTGGGCAATTCGACCGCCGGCTTGCTCGAAGGCGACAAGCTTACCGTGGAGCAGGCGCTGCGCGGCCTGATGATTCCCTCGGGCAACGACGCCGCCATCGTGCTCGCCGAATATGTGGGCAAGAAGATCGACCCTAAGACCAAAGACGCCGAGGCCACATTTGTGAAGGCCATGAACGAGCGCGCTAAGAAGCTCGGCTGCACCGGTACGCTTTTTGAAAACCCGCATGGTCTGGACTTTGATGAGTGGGCTGGCGATATGCACTCAACCGCACACGACGTAGCGCTGATGATGCAGGAGGCCATGAAAAACGACACGATCCGCGAGGTCGTAGCGAGCGAGGATTCCTGGATCGAGGTCACGGGCGCCGACGGCACCGACCATTCGCATTCCATGGACACGCATAACTATTTGCTGGGCCAAGATGGCAACATCGGTGGCAAGACCGGCACCACCGATGATGCAGGCTATTGCTTTACGGGTGCCTACAACCGCGATGGCGACGAGATCTACACCATCGTTTTGAACTCCACCACCACCGACCAGCGCTTTACCGATACCGCAACCCTTGCCAATTGGTACTACGGTCACAAGGTGACGGTCGCAATCGCCAACACGCAGGAAAAGACCGCCAACGGCAACCCGCTTATGGCACGCATTAGCCAGACAGATTGGACGGATAAGACAATCGACGCCACGCTCGCCGATCCCACGGCGCAAGCGACCGTGTTTTCCCTTGCCGGCGAGGTGACCGAAAAGGTTAGCTACGACGATCTTTCGGGCACGGTGCATGTGGGCGACAAGGTGGGCAGCGTTACGCTCAAGCAGGACGGCACCAAGGTCGCCGTCATGGACCTGGTTGCCGACGAGGAAGGCACAGGGCCGAATCCCATTGAATGGCTCCTTGTGAAGCTCGACCGCCTGGGCCGCCGCATCGACAACCGCCCACTTGCGGCAGAGAGCGAGACCGTCGCCAAGGCTCCTGAGATGTAGAGCGCAAGAATAATCAGCCCACTGAAAGGAAGCGTCCGAAAGGATGCCTCTTTTTTTGAGGGTTCGAATCCCCAGTTAACATTCTTCTAATTAAAAAAGGGCCCCAAATGGGACCCTTCTTTCATGTCATACTGGCGGAGAGCTGGGGATGTCCGGGCATGCTACGCATGCCCTCCGGCTTCAAAGCCTGGCGGCTTTTCGCCCACGGGCTACAAACGCTTTCGCGTTTGCTTAACGCCCGTGCCCTCTCGGGTTCGAATCCCCAGCGCCCTTTCTCGATAATAAAAAAGGGCCCCCGATGGGACCCTTCTTTAAAGTTAAACTGGCGGAGAGCTGGGGATTCGAACCCCAGATGCCCTTTTGGGGCATACTCGCTTAGCAGGCGAGCACCTTCGGCCTCTCGGTCAGCTCTCCGTAACAGCCGTTCTATAGTAACCAAACAGCCAAGGATGGGCAAGAGGAAATTTTCTAATTGCCTAGCATCCTTTCCTCCTTGGAAGCTTCACCTACCCCAGCGAGCGGTTGAGGGAGCCGAGCTCGTCGTTACCCATGGTACGCCACATTTGGAAGATGCAACCGCGCGCCAGGAAAAAGAAGCCGTTGTCGACCAGTTGCACAGCGGCATCTGCCAGCTGATTCGTCACGGCGGACACTGGCGGCAGCTCAAGTCCAGCCTTGCGGATGGTCTCGACCGCCTCCTCGAACGTCGGAGGCTCGCTGACGCCCATCTCGTTCATAAGGCCCTGCATTTCTTCCAGCGCGCTGCTGCCCGACTCCTCGCCGCGCGGCACCAGACGGTAACAAGCCAGCGCCAGGTCGAGCTGATCGCAATTCCAATAGGCAAACGCCAAGCGATAGAACAGGTAGCCGATTGCAGAACGATCGCTGGCAATACGTAGGCCGTGGCGCGCCACCTCGATAATCTCGTCAAAGCGCTCCAGACGCGCAAGCACGTTGATGAGCGCAAAGTGCGATTGCATGGACGAACGCGCCAGATCGTAAAGATGGCGCACCTCGGGCAGCGCTCGTTCAAAGTCCTCTTGCTCGGCGTAAAAACTGCAGATCTCGTGCTGGGCAAAGTACAGTGCATCGGGCGCACGAAGGATCCGCACAGAGCGGTCTTCTTCCAACACCGGTAGCACCATGCGCACCAGCTGGTTATCGCAAAACTGCGTTTGAACCGGACCTGTCGCCAAAAGCTCGGCGACAGTGCACTTAGCCTCCAACTCCTCGACAAGACGGGAAAAGCCTTCAAAAGCACCTGTACGGTCGACTTTTACCTGCTCGCGCAATTCAACAACACGGGCCACGTATGGGTCGTCGTCCTCTTCCATGACCTCCAACTCGTCAGCCGTATCGGCAAGTAGCAGATCGCGCAGCGCCGGCGGCAGCGTGCGATGGTCATCACGCGGACGAGCATGAACCTCCGCAGGCTCAATCGTCTCCGGAGCGGTTGACTCATACGCCTCAAGCACACGCTTGCACGGCATATCGTCCATGTCCATGCTCTCAAGATCCTTGGCGACAGACACGCAATCGGCCAGATAGGCCGCGCGCCCAAAGAAATACGTTGTGACAACGCGCTCGCCCTGTTCACTGTCGGGAGCAGCAATCTGCACACAGCAGCGCGTGATGCAGGTGCCCGCGGCAAAACACGCTGCCGCAAGCGTGAGTGCCACGCGCGCATCGTGCTCCGCGGCCCAGATCGCGCGCGTGTCCTCGTCCAGCTCGCGCCAGGCGTCATCCTGAGCGTCGTATTCACGTTGCGGCATGGCATCAACGACAGACTGCCCAAACCGAACGAGCATAATCCCCTCGGCAACGTTTGCCCGATAGGTATAGTCGAGCCGCGTGACCACGTTGAGCGCCTCAACGATTCGCGCAAAACGGGTGCGCACGTCCCACTCGCCGCCCGGCTGGCAAGCCACCGTACCCGGCTTGCCCCACGGGTTATCGCTCGAAGCCGTATCGAGCAGTCGGGGAACATCGTTGGTCGTCTTGGCGATATGCCACGCATCAAAGAGCGCGCAGCCCTCAAGGCTCGGCGAGGATGCCGTAGGGACCAATCCGGCCCCGATGCGCTCAAGGATGCCGGAGAGGCGGTTGAGACGGCACTCGACGGCAAGCAGCATGTCAATCTCGTCCTGGTCCAGCAGGCTACGATCAAAATTGAGATAGAAAATCTTTGAGCGATCAATGCGAGCCAGGCTCATCTCGGACTTGGCAGCGATGGTGCGCAGGCGGGGCAAGTCAATTTCGCTCATAAGGGCGGCGGCATAGCGCTCGATACCGCTCGGATTCTCGGCATGGTCAACGCGGTAAAGCAGCGTCTCGATAGCATCGGGGAGCGGTGCCGTGTTAAAGCCCAAAAACACCTCGACCGGCTCGGGCAACTTTACGAGCTTGATCTTGTCGACTACGTTTTGCATACCCTCGTCGAGTCCGCCGGCGTCCGCCGTGTTCACAATAGCGCTTTCGGAGTTGGCAAATATCACGTAGCGCAAGAACATCGAGGCCATGAACTCGCCGTAAGGAAGGGCGCGGGTCGAATTCCATGTCTCGTGGTCGGACTGCTCGCGCATGGGGCCTTCGGGAGAGCCGGCAGTTTGCGCACACGCGCGCATTGCACCGTTGGCTTCCCTTACCATAATCTCACCAATACTGGAATCCGACTCGTCAAGGACCAGTTCCATGTCGGGATCGTTGGGCAGCGGAGCCTCGCTGACGGGGCGGTCCACCTTGTACACCTCACCCGAAACGCTTACGTAGCCCAAAAGCGACACATGACTTTTGCCAACGAACTCGACGACATAACAAGATTCATGCTGATCCTCGCCAAAGAGTTTCCAGACCACGCCATATGAGCGTCCCGCAGGCTGCTCGGGCATCGCCGGAAAGCGCTTCTTGGGATCGAGAAACCTGAGCTTGTATGTCGGACGCTCTGCCACGAAATATCACCCTGATCGGTCGTTGAGAGAAAGAGTGGTCGCGGATGGGCCGCGACACCTACTCGGAATCTTACACGAGTCGACAGGAAATCGTCCCTTTGGACGAAAGCACTCAAGCTGGTGCAAAAGAAAAGCCCCCGTTGCCGGGAGCTTTAATCTCAAATGGTGCGGCGTATAGGATTCCGCGCATCCGCTGCGCGGATCCGCACCGGCTTCGCCCGCCTGCCGGCGCGCTCGCCCGCGGGCTAAAAACGCTCCGCGTTTTCTTCACGCCCGCGCCTCGACCGAGGTTCGAATCCATGCAGTGCTTACGTAAAAGAAAAGCCCCCGTTGCCGGGAGCTTTAATCTCAAATGGTGCGGCGTATAGGATTCGAACCTATGACGTTCTGATTCGTAGTCAGACCCTCTATCCAGCTGAGGTAACGCCGCGACTTGTTGATTATTATGCACATCGACTGAATAAAGGTCAAGCATTTTTCGAAAAAAGTTATCGAATTTGATTTTTACTCATTTAGACCACTTGATGCGATCTTCGACGCATCGCGATATAAGAAAAGCTCCCGTTGCCGGGAGCTTTAAAATCAATTGGTGCGGCGTATAGGATTCCGCGCATCCGCTGCGCGGATCCGCACCGGCTTCGCCCGCCTGCCGGCGGACTCGCCCGCTCGCTAAAAACGCTCCGCGTTTTCTTGACGCTCGCGCCTCGAACGAGGTTCGAATCTCCGCAATGCCCCCGTAAAGGAAAAGCCCCCGTTTCCGGAGGCTTAAAACTCAATTGGTGCGGCGTATAGGATTCGAACCTATGACGTTCTGATTCGTAGTCAGACCCTCTATCCAGCTGAGGTAACGCCGCAACGCACGGATTATTATGCACGTGACCCCTCGATGGGTCAAGCGACAATTTGGAAAAATTTTACGAAGTGATGATTAAGATGCTCGCACCTCGACCGAGGTTCGAATCCGTGCGGTGCCGGCGTAAAAGAAAAGCCCCCGTTGCCGGAGGCTTTCGATTTCAATTGGTGCGGCGTATAGGATTCCGCGCATCCGCTTCGCGGATCCGCACCGGCTTCGCCCGCCTGCCGGCGGACTCGCCCGCGGGCTGAAAACGCTCCGCGTTTTTTGACGCCCGCGCCTCGACCGAGGTTCGAATCCATGCGGTGCCGGCGTAAAAGAAAAGCCCCCGTTGCCGGAGGCTTCAAGTTCGATTGGTGCGGCGTATAGGATTCGAACCTATGACGTTCTGATTCGTAGTCAGACCCTCTATCCAGCTGAGGTAACGCCGCAGCGCAAGACATATAAAACCACTTTAGCTTATTGGAGTCAAGCTCAATCTCAAACTTTTTTGTGAAACGCAGTTTTGTCATGCTGCTCCGCATATACCGCTGTTCCCCGTACGATCGATTGGCTTTTCGATCACGTCGAACTTGGCATCAAGTTCCCTCAGGAGCGATCTCACCCGCTGGGCACAATCATAATCGGCAAACGAGATACTCAGCATGCGCGCGACCTGGTTGGAAGTCCCAACTCCATAGAATTGCTCCAGCGCCACAAGCCCCTCGTGCGCCACAAACGTCTCGACCACATGCGGCGACTCCTCAAAGCACCATTGTGTCAACGGACCCTCACTCGTCTGCCGAACCACCAGGCCGCCCATGCCAGACGGCTCACACGTTACAAGCAGGTACTCCCCGCCCTCGTCGCTCTCAAACAAAACCACCCGATCATCAAACAGCTCCATCGCGTCCCCTTTCTCTCGCTCTTATTTAGCAAAAGCATAGCAGGTAGATGGCTGTATACAGAACAGTTGTTCGTGTGTTTTCTATTGAGCTGTCCGCACGGCATGGTATGGACCTGCGCACGAAATAGGGCGCCCCCGAAGGAGCGCCCTTGCATATCCCCTATGCAGGCAAGTTACGCGACCGGCTCGATCTTCTCGAGGCCGCCCATGTAGGGACGCAAAACCTCGGGAATCGTGATGGTGCCGTCGGCGTTCTGGTAGTTCTCCAGAATAGCAGCCATGGTACGACCAGCCGGCAGGCCGGAACCGTTAAGGGTGTGCAGGTAGCGCGAACCCTTGAAGTTCTCGGGGTCGCGATACTTGATGTTGGCACGACGGGCCTGGAAGTCGCCGCAATTGGAGCAGGAGCTGATCTCCTTGTAGGCGTTGTAGCTCGGCAGCCAAACCTCGACGTCGTAGGTCTGACGGGCAGAGAAGCCCAGGTCGCCGGTGCACAGGCTAATCACGCGATACGGCAGGCCCAGCTGCTGCAGCAGGTACTCGGCCTCGGCGGTCATGCTCTCGAGCTCCTCGTCGGACTCCTCCGGCTTGGCAAACTTGACCATCTCAACTTTGTCGAACTCGTGCTGGCGAATGATGCCGCGGGTGTCGCGACCGGCGGAGCCAGCCTCCTCACGAAAGCAGGGGGTGAAGGCAGTGTAGCGGCGCGGCAGGGTGTCGGCGTCGAGGACCTCGCCGGCGTGCAGGTTGGTAAGCACGACCTCGGCGGTGGGGATCAGGAAGTTATCGCCCGAGACGTGATAGGCGTCGTCCTCGAACTTGGGCAGCTGGCCCGTACCGAACATGGTCTGACGCTTGACGACGATGGGCGGCCACCACTCCTTGAAGCCACGGCTCGTATGCGTGTCCAGGAAGAAGTTAATCAGAGCGCGCTCCAGGCGGGCACCGGCGCCACCGAGAACGGTGAAGCGGCTGCCGGAGAGCTTGTTGCCACGCTCGAAGTCGAGGATGTCCAGATCGGTGCCCAGATCCCAGTGCGGCTTAAAGTCGAAGTCGAACTCGCGCGGGGTGCCCCAGCGGCGACGCTCGATGTTCTCGTCCTCGTCCTTACCGTACGGGGTAGCCTCGCACGGAATGTTGGGTAGGTGAGACATGAAGTCGTACTGCTCCTGCTCGAGAGCGGTACGGCGCTCGGCCAGACCGTCGATCTTCTCGTTGACGGAGCGCACGGCCTCCTTGGCGGCCTCGGCCTCGTCCTTCTTGCCCTCCTTCATCAGGGCGCCAATCTTCTTGGACTCGGCGTTACGCGTGGCCTGGAGCTCCTCGACCTCGGTGATGACGGCACGGCGCTCGTCGTCGAGCTCAAAGAACTTCTCGCGATCCCAAGACGTCTGGCGATTTGCCATGGCGGTATCGATGGCATCGGGGTTCTCGCGAACAAACTTGATATCAAGCATTAGATCCTCCGGCGATATACATTCCATTTAGGTTGCAACCTTGTACATGTATGGGCAAGTATATACTTATGAGCGTTTACGACCCAACTCAACTACGCAAGAAGGCACCCAATGGACGCAGTTTTTTCCTTTTTGTTTGGCACCCGCACCGGTTTTGCCATTCTTTTCGCCGGCGGCATCCTGCTGTTTGCGATTCTTGCCTTTGTAATGGAGAAGCGCACCCATAAGATGTATGTCGACCGCGGTCCCAAGTCCGAGGATGAGGAAGACAGCTTCTGGGACTAACCTGCCAAAAAGAGACAGGCTTATTTTGGTCGGTTTTATCTGGGCAAACGCAAGCGCCCCGCAACTGGAATTGAGCCAGTTGCGGGGCGCTTTTTGCTATAGAGATAAAACCGCAGGAAAAACCTGCCAAAATAAACCTGTCCCTAAATGGAAGGTTTTACTGGAGAGTAGCGTCGATGGCCTTGACTAGGGCGCTGCGCATGCCGGCGTCCTCGAGCGCGACGACGCCCTTGATTGTAGCACCGCCGGGCGAGCACACGGCATCCTTCATCGCTGCGGGATGCTGACCAGTTGCAAGCTGCAACTTTGCCGTACCCAGCACCATTTGGCTCACAATGCGATAGGCATCGGCGCGCGGAATACCGTGTTTGACGGCCGCATCGCCCAGAGCCTCGATCGCCATGGCGACAAACGCCGGGGCGCAACCGCCCACGGTACCGCCCACAAACAGCAGGCTCGAATCGAGCTCGACCACCGTGCCAAGCTTTCCGAGCAGATCGAGCACCGTGGCACGCTGCTCATCGCTAAGCGTGGAAGCCTTCTCGCAGGCGATAACGCCCTCGCCCACCGAAACCGGCGTGTTGGGCACCGTCGAGATATGAGCGACACCTGGCAGGACCTGTTCCCACTTGGCGCTATCCCAGGTCCAGGCGACCGAAAGGACGGCCTTGCCGGCAAGCGCATCCTTGAGTGGAGCGAAGACCCTCTCAATCATGTACGGCTTGACCGCCGCAACCACGATATCGGACGCGGCAACAACCTCCGTCGCATCGTGGCAGGCAGCCATGCCCCGCTCCTCGCAACGCTCAACCAGAGCATCGTAGCGGCCTGCGCAGGCGCACATGTCGCCCGCGGCCACGCCGGCGGCAATCCAGCCATCGGCCATAGCGCTCGCCATATTGCCAAAACCGACAAATCCGATCTTCATATCACACAGTCCTCTCAGATGCGTTCCTCAAAACGAAAGTCATTGTCCCACGCCATTGTTTCGTATTGCCGACCTACTTGTGATACGGCTCGCCACGGCTAATCTTGCAGGCGCGGTAAATCTGCTCCAGCAGCACCACGCGCGCCAGGTTGTGCGGCAAGGTAATGCGCCCAAAGCTGAGCATCTCGTCGGCGCGGGCGCGCACGGCATCGCTCACGCCATCCGATCCGCCAATTACAAAAGCGATGTCGCTGTTGCCTCGCAGCATGAGGTCATCGAGACGGGTCGAGAGCTCCTCGCTCGAACGCTCCTTGCCCTCGATAGCCAGCAGAATCACATGTGCCCGCAGTGGCAGGGCAGCAAGAATCGCCGCGCCTTCTTTGTTGCGCGCGACATCCACACCGCCCGCCTTGGCCGGATCGATATCGGCCACCTCGCGGATATCCACCTTTGCATAGGCACCTAGGCGCTTGGTGTACTCAGCGCACGCGTCCTTCCAAAAGCGCTCCTTGAGCTTACCGACGCAAACGACGGTGTATTTCACGCGCGTCTACTCCTTCGAATCGTTTTGAACTTTGCCGGCGGTCAGCATCTGCTCGAACATCGAGGCCGACTGTGAGAAATCGCTCGGCAGCACGACCGTCGAGGTTTTGCCCGTGCGAGCGAACTCCGTCATCATCTCGGACCACTGCGTAAACATGAACAGCTGGTTGGCCTCATCGTTGCCGACGCCCGTCTCCTGGATAATCTCGAGCGAGTCCTTGATGCCCAGCGCGATGGCCTTGCGCTGGTTGGCGATGCCCTCGCCCGCCTTTTCCATCGCCTCAGCCTCGGCGGTCGCCTCGGTAACGCGCTTGATGCGATCGGCCTCGGCGAGCTCCTGCGCAGCGGCCCGCTTTCGCTGAGCGGCGTTGATGTCGTTCATGGAGTTCTCGACCTCGGTCGGCAGCGCGATCTTGGTGATAAGTGTCGACACGAGGGTGAAGCCGTAGGCGGCCATCTGCTCGGACACGGTGGCGTTGACGTCCTTGGCGATATCGTCTTTTTTGGCAAAGACCTCATCGAGCGTGTAGACGGGGATGGAAGAGCGCAGGGCATCGGTGATGAAGTCACGCATTTGGTCGACGGGCTCCTGCAGCATGTAGTAGCTCTTGTAGATACCCGAATCTGCCGGGCCGGCGCCCATGTCATAGCTCACGTGGTACTGAGCAGAGACCTCAAGACCGATGGTCACGTTGTCCTGGGTCTTAACGTCGATGCCGAAGCCGTTTTTCATGGTGCGCAGACTCACCGTGGCGGCCTTGCGGTCGATCACGGGTACCTTCATGTGGAAGCCCGCGTTGACGATGCGATTGAACTTGCCCAGGCGCTCGATGATCACAGCATGCTGCTGTTCAACGACATAGCAGGCGTTGGGGAGCAATAGCAACAAAAGGATGATGGGAAGTAGAAGGCTCGTAAGGGTAGCGATGATACCGGACAACAGCATGGTTTCTCCTCTGATAGGCACGCGTTGGGACTAGGATACCCGCACGAAGCAGCTGTGTGACACCAACAAGAGGACCCGTGGTCAAAAAAGGCCAAATATGAGTACTGTTACCAGTTTAGTAACAGCGTATTTGGGTCAAAATCGCCTCTTTGAACCCGAGGTCTATCGAATTTACTTCGTCTTGTCTCAAGATTGGGTCAAATTAGCGTACATCTGTTGCGCAAAATGAGCAAAAATGGCTTCGTGAAATGTCTCTATTTTCGTGCCAGTACTCATATTTGCCACTTTTTGACCACGGGGGCATCTACCGCGCGAAATCGATAGGTCAAATCTGCCAAAAACGGCCCATAACAAAAAAGCTCCCATTGCTGGGAGCTCTTTCATTTAATGGTGCGGGCGAAAGGACTTGAACCTTCATGGGGTTGCCCCCATACGGACCTGAACCGTACGCGTCTGCCAATTCCGCCACGCCCGCGTGCAGGAATTAGAATAACGGAGCGCCACCGCGAACGCAAGAACTATTTTTGAAAAAGTTTGCAGGCATTTTCCCAAGCGGCTTGCGCGATTGTTTCGGCGTCCTCACCTGTGCGATCGACACGGTCGTTAACCAGCGCGTTTGCCGTAATGGAGATCATTGCAGGCTCGCACTCAAGACCGCGGATGGGCTCCGGAGCCATATACGGGCAATCCGTCTCGAACAAAATTCGATCGAGTGAGGTTGCCGCAAATGCCTCGCGCACGTCGTCGTTGCGCTTAAAGGTGGCCGCGCCACCATAGGCGATATAGCAGCCCAGCTCCACAAAGCGCTCCATCGTGGCGCGGTCCTCGCCAAAGCAGTGCAGTACGCAACCGGCCTGGGGCACGTCGACCTCGCGCAACACGTTGTAGGCGTCCACATGCGAGGTGCGCTCCTCGTCCGTATCCTCATGACGCAGATGCAGCTCTACCGGCACATTGCGGCGTACGGCGACCTCGAGTTGGCGCGCCATACAGTCGATCTGCACGTCGTGGGGCGCCGGCGCGATATCGTCGTCGTAATCCATGTGGTAGTCCAGACCGATCTCGCCGATACCGGCGCACAAAGGGTCATCGAGTGCGGCAACGACCTGTGCGTGAACGTCGTCGGTATAGTCCGGCGCGCCATACGGATGCACGCCGGCAAGATACTTGATCTGCGGGATATCCTGCATCGGCAGAATTTCGCGCACGAGCCAGTCGCTATAGTCCGTCACGCTGCGTTTGTCAGCGATGGGGTCGAACATCGTCACCAACAGGTCGACGCCCGCGGCTTTGGCGCGCACGAGCGTCTCGGGCACTTCTTTGCCCCAAAACGAAAGCAGATGCGCATGCGTGTCGGCAAGCGGTGCCAAGGGCACGGGGCAGGCGACCGTCTTCTTTTTCTTGGTAAACGTCACGCGTGCGGCATTAGGCATCATGGATTAGCTCCCGGGCCAGACGGACAAAGTCGGCAACATCAAGCGTCTCGGCGCGCGTGGTGGGTGCGATACCGCAAGCCTCAAAGGCGGCATCGAGCACGTCCTTGGCAAAGCCGTTGGCGCTCATGGAATTGCGGATGGTCTTGCGACGCTGGGCAAATGCAGCATCAATCACGCGGGCCACAAATTCGCGATCGAGTCCTTCGGGCACCACGCCGTCAACACGGTCGATACGCACGACAGCCGAGTCAACGTGCGGCGCCGGCATAAAGCAACGCGGCGGAACCTCAAAGCGACCCGTAACCTGCGCATACAGGCCCAGCTTTGCCGTGTAGCCACCATAGGTCTTGTTACCCGGCACTGCGGCAATACGATCGGCAACCTCCTTTTGAACCATGACGACGGCGCGCTTGAGTGCAGGCATCGTCTGGAAGAACTGCAGGATGATCGTCGCCGCCACGTTATAGGGCAGGTTCGCGACAAACACCGTCGGCTCACCGCCCGCAGCCTGCTCAATCTGCTCCGGACCCACCTTGAGCGCGTCGCCCATGATAAAGCGGAAGTTGGCGTAGTCGGCGGCGTGGGCATCGAGCACCGGCTCGAGCTCGGGGTCGGCCTCGATCGACGTGACACACGCCGCCTCCTGCAGCAGCGCAAGCGTGAGCGTACCAACGCCCGGGCCAACCTCGAGCACGCGCTCATCGCCCGTGAGCTCGGAAAGCTCGCAGATACGCTCGATCACATGATTGTCGATTAGAAAGTTCTGGCCCAGGCGATGCTTGGTCGCAAGGCCAAACTCCTCCAGCAGCTCCCTGGTGGCCGTGGGGTTTGCCAAAGGCGAAGTTGTCATGGTTGCCTCCTTAGCATGATGGCGGCGTCTTGAAACAAAAGGGCATGGACCGTGGCGGCCATGCCCTTACAGCTAAACAGCAAATTGCCGATATGGCGCTCGCGCGGTCTCTACGCCAGACGCGGGAACAGCGGATCGCCCTTCTCGACGGGCTGACCGCCGGCAAGCAGGCCCCAAGTACAAATGCCCTTGAGGTCGTCGCTCGCGGCCTCGCCCTCACAGGACAGGCGGCGCAGGGCCTCGACAGAAGTCTGGGGCATGAGCGGCATCAGCAGGTGAGCGGCAATGCGGATGGCCTCGAGCAGGTTGTAGATCACAAATGCCAGCTCGTCAGCCTTGGCCTCGTCCTTGGCAAGCGCCCAGGGCTCGGAGTCCTCGATGTAGTGGTTGGCGGCATGGATGAGCTCCATGACCTCATCCTTGGCTCCGCCGTAATCGAGCACGTCCATCTTGGCCATGTAGCGCTCGACCAGGCCATCGGCGATCTTTGCCAGCGGGTTGTCGAACGCATCGAACGACGCGGGCTTGGCGGGCGCGCAACCGTCAAAGTACTTGCCGCTCATGTTGAGCGAACGCGAGATAAGGTTGCCCCAGCTGTTGGCCAGGTCGGCGTTGTAGACCTGCTCCATGCGATCGAAGCTGATGGCACCGTCGGTGCCGGGGACGACGTCGGTCATGAAGTAGTAGCGATAGCCCTCGACGCCCAGCATGTCGATAACGTCCTGCGGAGCGATGGCGTTGCCGCGGCTCTTGGACATCTTCTCGGCCTTGCCGGTCTCGGCATTGCGCACGGTCAGGAAGCCGTGGGCAAAGACGTGCTCGGGCAGGGCCTCGCCGATGGCCATGAGCATGGCGGGCCAAATGACGCAGTGGAAGCGGATGATGTCCTTACCCACGATGTGGAACTGCGCGGGCCAGCGATAGGCCAGCTCGGCACGCGCCTCGTCGGTGTCGACACCGTAGCCGACGGCCGTCATATAGTTGAGCAGCGCATCGAACCACACGTAGGTCACGTGACCCTCGTCAAACGGGACCTGAATGCCCCAGTCAAAGCTCGTACGGCTCACGGAAAGGTCATTAAGGCCGCCCTCGACAAAGCTACGTACCTCGTTCATGCGGAACGCAGGCTCGACAAAGTCGGGGTGCTCGTCGTAAAGCTTGAGCAGCTTATCCTGGAAAGCGGAAAGCTTAAAGAAGTAGGACTCCTCCTGCACGCGCTCAAGCGGACGGTGGCAGTCGGGGCACAGGTGCTGGCCGACGCTGCCGTACTCCTCGTCGCCCTTCTGGACCTGCGTATCGGTAAAGTAGGTCTCGTCAGGCACGCAATACCAGCCGTCGTAGCTGCCCTTATACAGGTAGCCGGACTCCTTCATGCGCTCCCACAGGTACTGCACGGCATGGTGCTGGCGCGGCTCGGTGGTGCGGATGAAGTCATCATTGGAAATCTCGAGCTTGCTCCAAAGCTCCTTGAAGTGCGGAGCCTGGCTATCGGTCCACTCCTGCGGCGTCATGTTGTGCTTGGCTGCGGCCTCGGCGACCTTCTCGCCGTGCTCGTCCATGCCGGTCAGGAACTTGACGTTATAGCCGGCGGAGCGACGATAGCGAGCCTGAACGTCGGCGATGATGGTGGAATAAGCCGTGCCCAGGTGCGGATCGGCGTTGACGTAGTAGATGGGCGTCGTGATAAAGAACGAAGGCTTGCTTTGATCCATGGGGTTTGTCCTCCAGAAAAACGTTGCATACAGGGGATGATTCTAGCGCAAGGGCTGGATATCCTCCATCTATTGCATATCGAGCACCATGGCATAGACATCGCGCTTGCGGCGCGAATACTTCTGAGACAGGCGCTTGGCCACCGCAGAGGCGGGCTCCCCCTCCTCGAGCGCGGCGCGGATATCCTCGCGCAGGGCCTCGTCGGGATCCGCTGCCGCGGCGCCAACCGGCACGATACCGGCCTCCTCATCCTCGCTCGGCGGCGCGATGACCAGCGCAATCTCGCCCTTTACCTCGCCGCGAGCACGCAGCTCCTCGGCAAGCTGAGCAGCGGGCCCGCGCAAGACCTCCTCGTGCAGCTTGGTGAGTTCGCGGCAGACGGCAACCTCACGCTGGGGAAAGGCCTCCGCCACGGCCTCGAGCGTCGCCACGATGCGATGTGGAGACTCGTAGAAGATGAGCGCGCCGGGCACCACGGCAAGGCGCTGCAGTCGGCGCACGCGGTCGCCGTGCTTGCGACCCAAAAAGCCTTCGAAGAAGAAATGCTCGCAGGGAATGCCGGACGAAACAAGCGCCGTGACGCAAGCAGAGGGCCCGGGAATAACTTCGACGGGCACATCGGCCTCACGCGCCGCCTCAACTAGCGCCTGGCCGGGATCGGACACGCTCGGCATGCCGGCGTCCGAGGCAAAGGCGAGGGTCTCCCCCGCCAGCAGACGGTCGACTAGGCCGGCGGCGCGGCTGGCGATCACATTCTCGTCGCAACGGACAAGCGGCTTGGAAATGCCCAGGTGCATCAGCAGCTTTGACGTCACACGCGTGTCTTCGCAGCAGATGGCATCGGCGGCGGCAAACGCCTCGCCAACGCGCGGGGACAGGTCGCCCAGGTTGCCGATGGGCGTGCCGACCACATAGAGTTTGCCCGTATGGGCGCTGTTTTGCGTCATATCAACCTATTCAATCATGCCGCGCTCGAGCGTACCGAGCGCCGCGCGGGCGTCCCATGCTGCAATGCGCTTCTCGGTCTTCCACGTTTGGAAGAACCAACCGGCAGCCGGCGCAAACGAAGCCAGCTGATTGGCGATAAACACGCGCTCGTAGGCATTGCGGCCCTCGGGCGTAACCGACGAGTTGGCAAAGATCGCCGCGCCCGACCATTCGCCCACCAGCACGGGGAACCCAGTCGAAATCGCTTCTTTGAGCTCGCGCTTGTTGCGCGAAATCGCCGTCGTCAGCCCGCGGGGGCTCGTGATATCGAGCGCATGCTCGTCACGGTAATGGTACAGGTGAAGGTCCATGTAGACGTTCTTATACTTGGCGTCGCGCATAAAATGCTTCCACTCGCTGGGATGCCCCGACGACGAGAAGACGACGATCTTATCCTCGGGCATATATGAACGGACGAGCTCATAGGCATCGCGATAGAAGTTGCGCAGGTAGTGCGCCGGAATGCCATCCGTCATGGTGAAGAGGCTCTTGCGGACACTCATCTGCGGCGTATCCAGCAGCTCAATGCCCAGCAGGCTCTCGGCCTCGCCGTAGCGATCGGCCAGGCGCTCGAGCACGTCGAGCGCAACATGACGGCCGTTGGTGGACGAATGCCACTCGGCAACAGCCTCTGGCGTGGCGGGCGAATCATTGGAATCGCCCTGGCCACCGGGCACAGTTGCTAGATCAAGCAGCACGCGGATGTCGTACTTGGCAGCCCACTCAATCGCACGGTCAATGTAGTCGACAACCGAGATGTAGGACGCATCGGACTCCTGCGAGCCAAAGGCATACCAGGGCACCGGCAGACGCACGGCATTGAGACCGATCTGCGCCATGCGACGGAAATCGTCCTCGCTCACAAACGTCTCGTAATGACGGCGCATGCGCTCGTTATAGGCGGCGGTGCCCATGGCCTCCTGCAGCTCGGCCGCGTTGGATGCACCGGTCGCCGCGTATAGCGACGGGGTCACCCAAGGCTCGGGAATAAACCAGCCAGAGAGATTAACGCCGAGTATCCTCTCCATCACTGCCCCCTTCGGATCGTGCAGGCCGAGCCTGCATCGTATTGCATAGGAAAAGTATCGTTTTGAGTATACCCGCGCGTGCGGACAGACGACCGAACGGTCTGTAAAGTGGCGCAAAAGCGGGAGGAATATCTGGGCGGGCCCGAGATGGCGCGCCGAGATGTACATATGCGCCGGAAGTAGGCGGCCGAAAAGCGCATCCCGTTCTGAGCGCGGGATCTGGGACGCAGTTTCCGCCAAAGACCGCAAAAGGAAAGCACATCCCATTCTGACGCCGGATTCCGGGTCGCGCTTTCCCAAGCGGCCTCAAAGCGGAAAACGCATCCCACTCTGAAGCCAAATTCCGGGACGCAATTTCCGCAGAGCCCTCAATAAAAGAAAAGGACCCCTTTGCAGAGGTCCTAGTCAATTCAAGGTGGCGGGGAAGGGAATCGCGTCCGCGCGCTGCGCGGACGGACCGCTGCGGCGCTTACGCGCCTTGCGAGCTGCGCTGGCAAACGCTTACGCGTTTACTCAGCTCCGCGCCCTCACGGGGTTCGATTCCATGTGGGAGCTTCATAAAAGAAAAGGACCCCTTTGCAGAGGTCCTAGTCAATTCAAGGTGGCGGGGAAGGGAATCGAACCCCTGACACGAGGATTTTCAGTCCTCTGCTCTACCAACTGAGCTACCCAGCCATTTGAGGTGTGCCTTGTTTCAAGGCTTGATTAGTATAACCAAGGACGCGTTCCGGTCAACCGAGAATTTTAAAAAAGTTTTTGGGCACAGCCTCGGTTCTATAAATCGGCACGTCAGAGGCATCAGCCGGCAGCAAGAAGTTTTTCACTCAGAGCCGCACGGGCAAACTCACTTGGCGTCATCCCCTCGGCAGCCGCCCGTCGACGAATGGCCTCCTTCATTCCCAGAGGAATCTTGACCGACAGCGTTGCCGTCCCCTCACCTGAGAGCGGGGGCCGTCCATGCACGATCCCACCAACGGTGTGTTCGCCATCCGGAAACTCTCCGCGCTCGTACGACTCGCACCACGCGTCAATCATTTCATCCGTTACAACCTGACCATTAGCGGCCGTATACGTCTTGCCCATCATCGACCCCTTTGCCGAGCCTGTTCAATCTCCTGCCAAAATTTCTTCTGGACTGGAGACAAGGCATGAATGATAAGCAGCCCACGGACAAGCTCGACCGCGACAAGCTCCACGCTTCGTCCGTCTGAGAGCCATCCAATTGCAAGCCATCTCGGCGGCTCGTCCTTCGGCTCGCGACGAATGCACTCAGTAACCGCAAGCCAAGCGCTAAGCACCTGCTTTTCCGTCAGGTGCTTTTTAGCGTTGGGATGGATCTCAACATCCATGCATCTTCTCCTCCATCTTACCCAATTTCGTATGACGAAAGTCCACTGTCGCCAATTCTTAAGCCGGCACGCGTTGGAGAGCAGGAGTCGAAACAATGATTGAAGGACGCTCTAGTACGGCCCAGGCGCCGAGGCAGGAGCACATGCGCCAAGGACGAACGTTTTCGTAGCGCGCGAGGATATTGCCGTCGCGATCGATGAAGGCGATGTCGATGGGATAGGCCATAAAACACGTATGGACCGAAGAGCAGCGTGGAAACGCCATGACGAGCGACAGGCCGTTGGCGGCAACCGGACGCCGTCCCAGCATGCCGCGCAGGCGCACGACAAACGACTCCGCCACCACAAACTCGGCCGGCGTCCAACCCAGCCTATTGAGTGCCCGCGCGTAGGCGATGTAGGACGAGACCGCGGTCACATGACCACCCCCGGATGCCATGGATCGACCGTCACCGCGCGCTCGTGCGACAACGTTGTCGGCGCCCCCAGCGGAACGCCAGCGATGCTGAGAGAAGTCGGCCACGGCTCATAGTGCATGGTGCAGGTGTAGGTCCTAAACGTACCGGATAGGGAGAGCAGGCCACCATCTGATGCCTTCGCGCCTTGCTCGCTCGACACTTCGATCTGCAAGTCATAGCCTTCCATGGCATTCAGAATTTGAGTCTGGACCGTCGCCGAGGCATCGGCAGAGCTTTCGTCGCCCTCCCCCTCCGACGCCACGGCATGCGCTAGCACGATGTCGGGCACCACGCGGTCGAAGCGCGCGACAGCGCCGGCAAAGATCATGACGTTGTACACGATGAGTGCCAGCACCAGCAAAACGGGCGTAACCACTGCCATCTCCACCGTCGCTTGGGCGCGCTCCTCGCGCAGACGCATGCGGATACTCATTACGACCCACCGCCCAGAGCGCCAACCAGCGTGGCGACATCGACGGTGAGCGGGATGGAACCGCCGCCGGGCAGAGGAATCTCCGCAAGTGTGAACACCGTACCGCTAATGGTGCGTTCGACTTGATATTCCAACGCCTCGCAAAGCGCCTTGGGATCGGTCACGCCCAACGGAATACTTCGCAGTTTGTCTTGCGCTTGAGAGAGACCCGCAATGTCAGACCCCGGACTCTTAATGACGTTGGCAGAATCGGTCAGCACCGGCTTTCGCAGGCGCAAGTCGCACGGTTCCAAACCCAGCGCCGCCACGGACGCCGAAACGGTATCGCCGAGCCACGATGCGATGGAGCCCAACGCGCCGCTGCCCCCTCCTAGGCCTTTAATCATCTCGTCCATAAGTTCGTCGGCCGAACCTTGAATATCACCGTATCCTACGAGCAGCCGTCCCCAAACATCCATGACGCCGTCGAGCACGCCGGCAACGCCGCCCGAGCGTTCCTTCAATGTCGAGAAAAATCGCGAAAGCACGTTGTTTTGCGCCGTCGCGTCATCGGGCGCCAGCACCGCGGCAGAGATAGCACCGCGATCGCCAAGCCTAACTGCCGTGTTAAACGAGGAGTTAAGTTGATCGGGGCTGGTAATATCACCCGAAACTGCAAATGCGACCACGCCGTTGCGTCCAGGTGGGGCGATACGCGGGCGCTCGCCGGAAAGCGCTTTAATGGCCTGGTCAAACGCATTGCCTGCACGGTCGGCCTCGTCCTCGGTCTGACGCTCGAGCTCGAACTCCTTGTTGCGGCATTCGACGTAGTCTTCCAGGGCCTCTTTGAACTTATCGAAGTGGTACTCGAAGCCCCTTTCGACAGAAGTCGTTGCAATCGCAACGTACCCTAAAGACGACACACCGAAATGGCATTCGCTACACGTTTCGTGACCGTCAAAATCTGCGACGGATGCCAGCCCACCCGGCTTTCCTTTTTTGTAATTTGGACAGTCAGTCCCATAATGCAAATAGGTAACTTTATCTACTTCACTCGTGGGCCAACACGCATCGGTATAGAGTTCAGTCGCCCGCGCCTCATCTGGATTTCGCGGAAGGAAAGGGGTGTGGGCGGAAACTTTGCCGTCCTTTTCAGTTATATATGCCCGCTCGACTTCTTCGCTCGCATAAGCGAAGAACACCTTTCGTGCAGCAGAATCTGCCTGTTTTTCCGGACCCTCGCCAAGCGGTTTCTCATTTGCCAGGCGCTGGCGATAGTAGGCCTTCGCGCGATCGAGCGCCACTTGCGGTTCCCACGTAACGCTCGAAGCGTAATGTGGATTTTGAGCACCAGAGAGATCCGTTAGGCTTTTCGCACGCTCCCACATACACGAGTACTTGCCAATCGAACTCTCGTCCGACCCGCCACAATCCGCCAGCCAAGCGCGCTCTTTAGCCTTCGCCGTGTCCTCAGAAGCCTTCCGCAGCTCCTCGGCCGCACGCTCTAAATCATCTGATGTGTCTTTAATGGTATCGGTCGAGATCTCTGACCCTTTGAGCGCAGCGAAGTCCGACTCGGATGTCCTGGGCACGGCAAGCGCCGTACCGGTATAGGTCACGCTATCGGTATCCTGCGCCGACACCGCCTGCGTGGCACGCGCGGCGATCAGATACGGCAGAGCCGTCTCGATTTTCTGTAAGCCTTCCGATGCGCTTTTGGCAAACTTGTTGCGCGTTTTAATGATCTCAATCCCGGTGTCGACCATATTGCCGGCAACTGGTTCGGCACCCGGGATGAGGATGGCGACCAGGCCCGTCCCGATTGTGGCAAACCCCGCCAGCCCCAGACTCAAGATGCTCGCATCAACCACCGTGGCAGCCGTGTGATAGGACGACACTACGTTGGCACCCGCCAGCGCGCCGCTATCGGCCGCCACCTGGGTATCCCCGGCACGCGACATGCTCCATATCGCCGCGGTCGACGAAAACAACAACGTGAGCACCACTAGGATGACCACGGCAGAAGAAAGCGTGGTGTAGGCACCGTCTTCGATAAACAGGTCGACACCGGCACGGCCCATAAAGCCGCCTCGCTTGCGATGGCAGCTCGGACGGCGCGTCAAAACGCATCTAGACCAGAAACGCTTAATCCCATGCAGCAATCCACGAATCATAATCTCCCTCCAGCCATTCGGGACGCGATTGATACGAGACATCGACCTTGAGCTCAACGTAGCCGCCCTCGGCGGTACCACCCATAGCCCGCGCAAACGCACCGATCACAGGCAACGGCTTGACCTTGCCGGAAACGGACACGGCCGAGACGCCACCCGCACCGGCCCGGCCAAGCTCGATATCCCACGACAACGGCCCGCCGGCATGAAAGATCGAAACGTTGGGCACTGCGGCAAGCCGGCGGCGGGTGAACTCCTTAAGATCGTCGTCCTCCGCCGTCGTCGTGGTCATGAGCCGCGCGGTCTCGGCGGCGGCAGACTCCATGACCGCGCGCGTATAAAGCAGGCACACCGGTTGCAGTGCGAGAAGGATGAGCGTCAGAAACGTCGGCAGCAAAAAAGCGGCCTCGACCGTAGACTGCGCCCGGTCCTCACGCGCGATATCAATACAACGCGATGTCCTTAGCACCCGCAGCGGCGTCGATAACCGACGTCGAGGCAACGCCATGGGATGCCGCCCGCTCAACCAGCGCCGCCAAGCGTCCATCGGTGCCAGCACGCCAAAGTCCCACAATCGCCAGCACGATCGATAACAGCGCCACCGTGACGATGGCGTATTCCACAGTCGCTTGGGCAGATTCCTCGCGCAGGACGTCATGCATTTCACGACCCCTCCTTTGAGTTCGATGCCTGCGGGCTCAGGCGGATCACGCGCAGGCGGCACGAGGCATCGCCGGCATCCGCGGCAACCGTCACCATATCGACCCAGCCGCGCCCATCGCGCACGATGGCGCCCCATACGTTGCCCTTAATATCAAGATAGCCGCTCAGGGCGAGCTGGGCCGTTGGCACCTCGCGGTAGGCGCGTAACATATCCGCCGCTGCCTCGGTCATCGGTCGGTCCTCAGACCATGCAAGCCGGACCGTAATCGCGTTGTCCCCAGGCGAATCCGTCGCAGTGCCAGACCGCTTGTCGAGCGTCCGCAGAAAGGTTTGCGCCGTGACAGCGACATCCGAATCGTCCGCATCTCGCATCTCATCTTTTTGAGACGCCACCGCCGAATCTGAGCCCGAATCGAAGGCGGCCCCAGGACGCTGCTGCCGCGCGGCGTTAAGCCCCCAAAGCACCGCCGCTATCGCCACGGTCAGGCAAGCAAACACCAGCAGCACCCCGATGGGGCGCTCGCCCTCTACAGGCTGTTGATGCCCTCGCTGATAGCGTTCCATAGATCTTGGACCTTGCCCTTAAATGCGACGATGGCGATAATCGCGATCACCACGAGCACGCCGACCAAGATGGCATACTCGGTGGTACCCTGTGCACTCTCCTCCTGCAGTAGCTCCTTGGCGCGCTGACGAACATGTGCCGCCCGGCAAAACGCCCAGCCCTGGACCTTGCCAGCAGCGTCAGTCATCGTGTTCATGTATTCCTCCCTACATCATCCCGCCTGCTCCCAGCAGCGGGCCCAATATGGACAGAAGCAACGCCGGCAAGATGAGCGTGCCGGTGGGAATCAGCAGCTTGACGGGCGCACGCTCAATCTCGCGCTCGACCGCGGCGCGATGAGCCGCACGGATCTCGCGACTTTGAGCGGCCAGTGTCTCGGCAAGTGGGGCACCCAGGGCGAGTGCCTGCCCCACCGTAATGGCAAAGGTCTCGAGCGCTCGCACGTCCAGGTCGCGCGCGGCGGCCAACAACTCGTCCTCACGCGTGCCCACGCCCACCTGCCACGCCATGCAGGCCCGCTCAAGGCGAAGAGCCAGCACTGACCGGCGGTTGGCGCAGAAAATCTCAAGCGCCGCATCAAACGAAAGGCCGGCCGAAAGACCCAAGCGCACAACATCGATCATCTCGGACACTTCGCCGAGCGACACTCGCGCCGGGCCGCCCGCTCCAACCGCGCCCTTCACTCGCGCGGTCAGGGCATCGACCACCGAGCGACCCGCGGCAGCGACCAGCACCGCCTCGCGCTTGCAGGCCCCTGCGATCTTGCGCGCATCCGCCCGATCCAAACCCGTCGCGACAAATACACTCAGGGCACACAGGCAAGCCACAACTGCAACCAGGGCGCTCATAGCTCCACCCGCATAATGCGCCGGATAACCACCAGGGCAACGACGTTGAGGGCTAGACCCAGCACCACAGCGCCCGCACCGGCAGGCGTCGCAAGACCGCGACGAAAATCTGCCGAAAGCAGCGCCAACACCGCGCACATGCCCGCCGGCATCGCCGCGACCATATGCGCAGACATGCGAGCCTGCGACGTCTTAACATCCAGGCGGCGCTTGAGCTCAATGCGCTCCCCCACCATGCTCGACGCCTCGGACAGTAAGTCGGCAAGCGGAGCACCGGTGCGCTGAGACACCTTAAGCGCCAAGGTCACAAGCGAAAGGCCGGGGGCGTCGATGCGCACGAGCAAGTCATCGAGCGCGTCGGTCGCCGAGATGCCGCAATCGATCGCCGCCGCTACCCGCAAAAACTCGGTATGCACCGGTTCTTGCGCATGAGCGCCCACAAAGCGCATGCCCTGGGCCAGCGAATGTCCCGAGGCAAGCGACATGGAAAGTGCGGTAAACGCCTCGGGCATGGCCTCTTCTGCATCGTGTTGCTCGCGCCGGCTCTCAAAGCCATCCCGAGCGGCGCCAGCGGCAATCGGAGCAACAAGTCCCAAGGCAAACCCGAGGGGCGATAACGACACCATCGTTAGCAAAACGCAGCAGACACCGCTCGATAGCAGCAGAAACGCCAAACGCCCCGAAGCATCTTCGATCACGAGGCCAAGGCGACGCGCCGGAGCCAGCGATGCCCACGAACGGGCAATCTTTTTCAGCAGATCGTTTTCCACCAACTCACGCGGCAGCTTCTCTGCCACCGTCTCGAACGCCTGACGCGCCAGCTCCGCCGGCGGCACCTGCGGCACACGAGGTTCCGCCCCGCACGCCGTCGCGACAGAAAACCCTGCCAAACCCCCTACGACGAGGGGCACAGCGACCTCCATTCGTCCACCTCCTCTTGTGTGAGCGTCCCCGACCGCAGGCCTTCTGCGATAAACGGCGGCTCGCGGTCAAGCGTCCAGGTGCGCTCGGCGGCATCGAAAGTCACATAGCGCTCGAGCTCTACGCCGCCCGACGCGGCGCGACGCACCCCCGAATACGAGGAGACGAAGCGCCTGCCATCGGCGTGGCGCTCGGACATCACGATGCCGTCGAGCGCCATGGCAATCTGCTCTTCGATGAGCTCGCTCGGCAGATCGATGCCATAACGTGCAAGCAACGTCAGACGCACCACGGTCTCCTGCTCGGAACCCGCATGAAGCGTGGTGAGCGACCCGTCGTGGCCCGTGTTCATGGCCTGCAACATGTCGCAGCACTCGGCACCGCGCACCTCGCCCACCACGATGCGGTCGGGGCGCATGCGCAGGGCATTGGTCACCAGGTCGCGGATCGTCACCGCGCCCTCGCCCTCAATTGAAGCCTCGCGCGCCTCTAGACGCACCACGTGCGGATGATGCGCAAACTTGAGCTCGGCAGAGTCCTCGATCGTCACGATGCGCTCGCCGGTGGAAATCTCACATGACAACGCGTTGAGCAGGGTGGTCTTACCAGATCCCGTGCCTCCCGCAACCGCCAGGTCCTGTCGCAGCGACACCGCGCACGACAACAGCTGCGCATACCAAAGCGGCAGCGACCCCAGCCCCACAAGCTCGTCCAGCGAGCAGATGCGGTCCGAGAACTTTCGGATGGTGAGAATCGGTCCGTCAATCGCCACAGGCGGAATCACCGCGTTGACGCGATAGCCCGTTTTGAGGCGGGCGTTGACGATGGGGCTGCGCTCGTCGATACGGCGGCCAAGTGGCGAGATGATGCGGTCGATAAGCACACGGATCTGTTCATCATCCTCAAACGCATGCTCGATGGGGTGCAAGACGCCGCCGCGTTCAAAGAAAGCCGAGCGGCAGCCGTTGATCATGATCTCGGTAACGGTGTCGTCCTCGATGAGCGGCTGCAACGGCCCCAGGCCCACTACGTCATCCAAAATCTCGTCGATGATGGTCTCGCGCTCGGTCGTCGCGAGATCGGTCGGTTCCTCAACATTGAGCGCCGCCTCCACCGCGGGACGCAATTCCGAGCGGGCAAGTGCCGGGTCGATATAGGCGCTGATACGCGCCACTTCGTCGTAACCCATGCGGTCCATCACGGCGCACTTGGTGCGTCGTTTCACCGCGCGGCGACGCCCCGCATCTACAGGCGCTGCCCCCGCTGCAGCGCCGGCAGCCTTAATCCTCGTTTGCAGGCTCATCGCTGATCACCCTCGCGCGACCAGGGAAGGCGGATACGCGGGCGTTCGGTGCGCGTTGCACGGTCGGCGACCATATCGCTCCAAGGGCCGACGGCGCACCCCAGTTCCACGAGCATCTCGCGCGTGGCCTCGCGCACGCTGGTCGCAAAAGCGCTGGTCTGCCCCACTGCCTCATCAGCGCGCCCAAACGCCATGAGCGCGGCGAGATCCTGCCCGCCATCGGCGATACGAATCTTGGAGCTCAACGCACAGGCAATCTCAAAGCGCATGGCGACGTCCTCGTCTGCCCCGCGCGCACCGAACCGGTTGAACACGGCGCTCATGCGCGTGCGCGGCACACCTACTCGACTTGCCAGTTCAATGACGCGCGACGCCGATGTCGCGGACGACACCGCAGCATCGCCAACGATCAGGCAGCGGTCGCTCGCCGCCACCGCAGCCGCCACGGCGTCGCCCCAAAAGACCGAGGTATCGATAAAGACTACGTCGGATTCGCGACGCAAAACATCAAGCAGTAGCTCCACCGGACGTGCCATGAGCTCGGCTTGCTCGGGCGCCGCAACGGGACCCCAGAGCGTAACGCCTGGCGCCACGCGCATCGATGTGGCTACGATATCCGGCTCGGTGAGCGCGCCCGCCGCCGCCGGCTCGATAAGTGCCGCCATATCGCGCGGAGCATCGACGCCTAACAAGTCGTAAAGGTTTCCAAACATCAGGTCCAGGTCGAGCACGGCGGCACGCAAGCCCAACAGCGACGATGTGTGTGCCATGGTGGCAACGATCGTCGACTTGCCGCAACCGCCCGAACCCGAAATGGCGCAGATGACCGGAGCTCGATGCTGCGGAGCGGCAGCGTCTGCCGGCGGCATCGGAGGCGGCGGGGCGGGCGTCGGCGACAGCGTCCCCGTCTCCCCCGCCGCAACCACACGCTGCGTCCAAGCCGGCATGGCAGCTTGTTCGGTCTGCAAGGCAGGCTCGTTCTGTGCAATCTGCTCATGCTGCATCAGCGACAACTCGCCGCACCCGGCAAAGCCCTCAACTTCGTCGAGTTCATCCGCCAGATTCACGCCGTGCACGTATCCCATATCTACAGCCGGGGAGTCGCCAGCATGCTGTGCCGGCCCTCCAGCGTCATCGTATACAAGGGGGTTCCGGGGGCGCCGACCATGCTCGGCTTCCGCTTTTCCATAATCATCAACACGCGGGCCTCTTGTAGCGCGAGGCGCCCCGGGTTCCCTATCAACAAAAGCATCGGGCTCAATCGTCATGCGCCGATCGGAATCAACCGCTCCCTCGCCCGCGCGCCCGTTGCCGCATATACTGTGCGCAGCGATGACCTCGGTCGCCCCCGCGCGAAACAGTCCCTCGATATCCGACGGATCGAGCGCTTCTATCAACACGACCACGCGACTCACGCGGCCTTCGGCCGTCAGGCGCGCAACAGTCTTGCGCACATCTTCGATATCAAACAGAGACGCCGCGATGATGGCAGCCCCGCGGCGCGACGGAAACGCCCGCGCCATGGAAACCAGCCCGTCCAGGTCACCCACGCGAAGCACCTGTGCACCCGCATCACGGCCCTCGACTTCCTGCTGCAACAGCCCGTAATCGCCGCACGCGCAGCACGCAAGCCAGATCGCCTTCATCACTCGTCGCCTCCGCTCTTTTTGCCGCGCGCCGTGGCGGGAATCGTCAAGCTGACCGTTCCCTTGCCCGAGGCTCCCAGCAGTTCCTTGACGTCTTCGGGGTCAGCCGCCAGCGTCACCCATTCGATCTTGCCCTCGCGCGTGGCACCGGAATTCTCACTGGTATCGATCACGTGCGCGCCGCACAGTCGATCGGTTACGCCATCTTTTTGCACGTACACGTCCACATAGCTGCCCACGCCCGTGGCACCGCCGACCGAGTGCTCGGCATCGACCGCCACCGAAACGGCGACCTTGCCCTTAGGCACCTCGAGCTTGTGGCTCTCGGCCTTGGTGTAGACATTGCAGATCACGGCGTTTTTGGGAATACGTGAAGTCGTCACGTCGCCGCGTACCTGGCGCAGCTCGGTCGCCGCGTCACGCGGCAGCAAACTCGTCAGCCATTCCTGGGTTATGACATTGGTCTCATCGAGGGTCTCGCCCACATCGATATCGCGCGCCGCGACGCATACCTCGACGCGATCGCCACCGTACTTGGCCAAGGTCTCAGCCTGGACCTGTTCGGCTTGCGAGCGGATCGACGAGCCGTAAACCATGCAGAGCAGAGCAGCGAGCACGCCCGCGACCAGACTGATGGCGATGCGCTTGCTCTTGTTCACGGCCGCTCCTCTCATGGCAGTGCCGGGCGAATGCCCGTACCACCATTGTCTGGGTGGTCAGAGTGCAAAGCGGCGCAATCGCGATCTTGGTTTTCGATGTCAAACCAATCGCTGACCAAAAGCTGACCAGCCCGTCAAGCTCGTGGCAAGGTTTTGGTCAGCACGTCAGCAAACTGCATGTTTCGAGGCTTTTCCGCAGCAAAAAAGCCGTCTCCCGAACAGTTGGGAGACGGCTGTCATAGGAAAAATCAATTACAGATGGACATCGGGATCGAGCATTTGAGCGCTCACGCGCATGGATGACGCCAGGTTTTGGAACGTTTCCAGACGCAGGCTGTCGATCTGCCCGGCGTCCTCGGCCTCGCGAACGGCGCAGCCCGGCTCATGGGTATGCGTGCAATCGCCAAACCGGCACGCGTGCGATGCCTCGACAATCTCGGGGAAGGCGCACGCCAGACCCCGCTCGTGACCCACGAGCGGTAGGCTGCGCAGGCCCGGGGCATCGGCGATCACGCCGGCGTCGCCCGGCAGCGCCACCATCACGCGCGCGACGGTAGTGTGACGGCCCTGGTCGTCGCGTTCGCGCACACCGCCGGTCGCCAACGTATCGTGGCCCAGCAGTGCATTGAGCAGCGTCGACTTGCCGGCACCCGACTCGCCCAGAATCATGGCGCAGCTCCCGGCAGGCACGCAGGCACGGACCTCGTCCAGGCCGCGGCCCTCGGCAGAAGACGTCACGATCACGCGCACGTCCGGGCCCACTAGGCGGCGCACGCGGTCCAGATCGCGCTCGAGCTCCTCGGCATCGCAGCGGTCAGCTTTGGTGAGCACCACCACCGGCTCGGCATCGCAGTCGAGCGCCAACACCAGCGAGCGCGCCACGCGGTCGAGCAGCACCTCACCGGCACCGAGCGCCTGCACGATTAGCACGCTATCCACGTTGGAGCAGAGCACCTGGCGCTCTCCACGGGCACGGCCGCGCCAACGCTCAAAGCTCGTACGGCGTGGCAGCACGCACTCAATCACGCCCATATCGTGCCCGGGAGCGCGGCGCACCGCCACACGGTCGCCCACGGCAGGCAGCAGGACCTCGTCCTCGCCGCGCGACTTGGCAAACCCCACGGCATGCTCGGCGCGGAAGGCGTCATCGGCAGTCGCCACCAGCGGAAACCCGCGATCCAAGCGCACCACGGCGCCAAGCTGCATCTGCTCGGGCTCCTCGGCATGTGCGCAAAAGTCGTCAAATGCCGCCTGCTGAGCTTCATCGACCGGCAGGTCATCGAACGCCGGAACATCCTGCAGCGCGTCGAGTCCCGGCACGTTTGCCAGCAGCTCCTCGGCTGATGCGGGGGCCTCGGTCGCAAGCTTCCGACGACGATCGCGCTTAGCCCGCGCCCCCGTCGTCTTTTTCTTCGCTTTAGCCTTAGCCTTGCCCACAAGCGCCTCCCAGCACCATAAATCACAACTGAGCAGGTATTTTAAATCAAAAAGAGCTGGCCGGGCAAAGCCCGACCAGCTCACAAACTTTCCCTCAGCCCTTTTCATCCGCACGGGAGAAAAGCCAGCAAGGATACCGCAGGGCCCGCCCGCCGGGAGGGGTTTCCTAAGGGCACATCCCGCAGCCGCAAAGCGGCGAGGACGTGCCCGTGGAAACCCCGCAGGCGGTCGGGCCCGGACAGGTACGTTACTCCTTCTCGACCGCGCGCATGATCGCCTTGTAGATCTCCATAAGCGGGATGATCAGGAAGGCCAGACCCAGCGCGGCAAGAACGCCCTTGAGCTCAAGCGTCACAGGGCCGAAGAACATCTCGGCAAGCGTCGGCTGCACGGTCACGATCACCGTCAGCACCAGTGCCAGCGCGGCGGAAGCCCACAGCCACTTGTTCTGCTTCTTCATGGTGAACAGCGACGCACGACGGCTGCGCATATTGAAGCAGTGGAAAATCTCGACCATGTTGAGCGTGATGAACGCCATCATCACGCCTTCCTCGTCGGCATTGCCGGCGATCATATCGGCGATGTGGATGTAGCCCATGTCAAAGTACACGCCCACAAAGAAGCTCGCCAGCACCAGCACGGTGATGATCAGGCCCTGGACCACGCAGTCCAGACCCATATGTCCGGCAAAGACGCCGTCCTTGGCGTTGCGCGGCTTGCGCTTCATGATGTCGCCCTCGGCATCCTCCATGCCCAGCGCGAGCGCGGGGAAGCAGTCGGTGACCAGGTTCACCCACAGCAGCTGCACCGGCTGAAAGATGGTAAAGCCGATGAGCGTGGCGATAAACACCGAGAACACCTCGGCAAGGTTGGCCGAAAGCAGGAACTGGATGACCTTGCGGATGTTGTCGTAGATGCGGCGCCCCTCTTCGCAGGCACCGATGATGGTGGCGAAGTTGTCGTCGGCAAGTACCATGTCGGCGACGTTCTTGGTGACGTCGGTACCGGTGATGCCCATGCCCACGCCGATGTCGGCGCGTTTGATGGACGGGGCGTCGTTGACGCCGTCGCCCGTCATGGCCACGATCTGGTCGCGTGACTTCCATGCCTCGACGATGCGGGTCTTGTGCTCGGGCTGGACGCGGGCGTACACGCCGTAGTCCTCGATGTGCGCGTCGAGCTCCTCGTCGCTCATGCGATCGAGGTCGGCACCGGTGATGGCATGGCTGCGATCGGTGACGATGCCCAGCTGCTTGGCGATGGCCACGGCGGTGTCGATGTGGTCGCCCGTAATCATGACGGTGCGGATACCGGCGTCGTGCGCCTCGCGGATGGCGTCGGCGACCTCGGGGCGGACCGGGTCAATCATGCCGGACAGGCCGCAGAAGACCAGGTCATGCTCGAGCGCGGCGGGGCTGCAGTCGGCCGGGACCTCGGTGTAGGTGCGGCTCGCCAGCGCCAGCACGCGCAGGGCCTCGTCGGCCATGGCCTTGTTGGCGGCCACGAGCTCGGCGCGACGCTCCTCGGTCAGGGGGACAACCTTGTCGCCCTCGTAGATATGGGTACACAGGCCGATCACCACGTCGGGCGCGCCCTTGGTGTACTGCTCGTACTCGCCGTCCAGGGTCTCGACGACCACGGACATCATCTTGCGGCCCGAGTCAAACGGGGCCTCGCCCACGCGCGGATGCTCGGCAGTCAGGCCAGTGAGCCCCGCCTTGCCGGCATCGTTGACGAGCGCACACTCGGTCGGCTCACCCACAGCCTCGCCCAGTTCCTCGTCCCACTGGGCGTCGGAGCACAGAGCCATGCCGGCCAGGAACTTCTCCTTAGGCGCAGCGAGCTCGTGCTTGACGACGGTCATCTTGTTCTGGGTGAGGGTACCGGTCTTGTCGGAGCAGATGGTCTGTGTGCAGCCAAGGGTCTCGACGGCGGAAAGCTTGCGGATGATTGCCTGGCGCTTGGCCATCTTGGTCACGCCAAGCGACAGCACGATGGTCACGACGGCGACCAGGCCCTCGGGGATGGCAGCGACGGCGAGCGAGACGGCGACCATAAAGGTATCGAGCAAGGCTGTCGGGTCGGTGAGGACGTTGCCCACGCCGTGACGGATGATGTCGACGCCAAAGATGACGACGCAGATGACGATAACCATGATGGTAAGGATGCGGCTGAGCTCGGCGAGCTTCACCTGCAGCGGCGTGAGCTCTTCCTTGGCCTCGGCCAGGGCGCCGGCGATCTTGCCCATCTCGGTGTTCATACCGGTGCCGACCACGACGGCGCGACCGCGGCCGTATACCACGGTGGAACCCATGTAGCACATGTTCTTGCGGTCGCCGAGCGGCACGTCGTCGATGCCGGCGGCGAGCTCAATGACGTTGGCATGCTTCTCGACGGGCACGGACTCGCCGGTAAGGGCGGCCTCCTCGATCTTCATCGTGGCGCTCTCGAGCACACGGCAGTCGGCCGGGACGGAGTCGCCCGCCTCGAGCATGATCACATCGCCGGGCACGAGCTCGGCGCTCGGCAGGTGCACGAGCTTGCCGTCGCGCAGCACCTTGGACTGCGCCGCGCTCATCTCCTGCAGGGCCTCGAGGGCCTCCTCGCTTTTAGCCTCCTGAACCACGCCCAGCACCGAGTTGACGATAACGACGAACATGATAATGGCGACGTCGGCAAAATCGGGCTCGCCCTTGACCATGCCCGTAAGTGCGCTGATAACGGCGGCAACGATCAGCATGATGACCATGGGGTCTGCCATCTGCTCAAAGAAGCGCTTCCACAGCGGCGTCTTCTCGGCTTCCTCAAGCTTGTTAGGGCCTGTCTTGGCGAGGCGCGACGACGCCTCGTCGTTGCTCAGGCCGAGGTTCTCATCGACACCCTGGTCGCTGAGTACCTCCGCCGCGGCGGACAGGTATTCCTTTTGCATATAGAGTCCCCTCCTGGGATTCGGGCCACTCAGCAGATTGATGCCCGATCATAATTCCCAGGAGAAGGGCAAGGGCTCATCAAGGCTGCCGTGCTGAGCGGCAGTTGATAGTGGAGCTATGGTACCCCAAAGCGACGCGTCTAGCCAAAACATTCCATCTGGAAACACGGCACAGGCGCAACGGTGCAGACAGTGTGATGCTCAAGATTGATAAAACGTTTTTTCTTCGGCGCATCATCGAACTAAAATATCGCCCAGATAGCAGCGGTTAGAACGGTTGGTAAAGTTTTTGCATATACCGTTTTCCGCAAAAAATGAACTTCTAATTCGGCATACGGTCGATTTTTTGGGGTATTCGGTCGGCATTTCGTTATAATCATCTCAGTTTTATTTCTTATGGTTTATCTATCAGCGCAAGACGATGTCAGATGGAGGTCTGAATGTACAAGCGCACCAAGATTGTATGCACCATGGGTCCCGCCTGCGATAGCGACGAGACCATCCGCGAGATGATCAAGGCGGGCATGAACGTCGCCCGTTTTAACTTCTCGCACGGCTCCTACGACGAGCACCACGGTCGCATCGAGCGCGTCCGTCGTATTTCCAAGGAGCTCGGTATGCCCGTCGGCATCCTGCTCGACACCAAGGGCCCCGAGGTCCGCACCGGCCTTCTGGTCGACGGCAAGAAGGTTGCCGTCAAGACCGGCGACAAGATCGTCGTCACCGCTCAGCCCACGTCCGAGGATTTCCATGGCACCGCTGAGCACATCTCCCTCGACTACCTGGCTCTGCCCTCCGAGGTCGAGAAGGGCTCCCTCATCCTGATCGATGACGGTCTGGTTGCCCTCGAGGTCGAGTCCGTCGACGGCCAGGACATGACCTGCGTCGTCAAGAACGACGGCCTGATTGGCGAGCGCAAGGGCGTCAACATGCCCAACGTCAACATCTCGCTGCCCGCCATCACCGAGCGCGATCGTCAGGACATCCTCTTTGGCCTGACCGAGAACATCGACTACATCGCCGCTTCCTTCATCCGTGACGGCGAGTCCGTCCGCGGCATCCGCGAGCTTTGCCGCGAGAACGGTGGCGAGCACGTGACGATCTTCCCGAAGATCGAGTGCGCCCTGGGCGTCGAGAACTTCGACGAGATCCTCGAGGCTTCCGACGGTATCATGGTCGCCCGTGGCGACCTGGGCATCGAGATCAAGCCCGAGCTCGTTCCCCACATCCAGAAGGAGATCATCGCTAAGTGCAACGCGGCCTACAAGCCCGTTATCACCGCTACGCAGATGCTCGACTCCATGCAGCAGAACCCGCGCCCGACGCGCGCCGAGGTTGCCGACGTTGCTAACGCCATTTACGACGGCACCGACGCCGTCATGCTGTCCGGCGAGTCCGCTGCCGGCAAGTACCCGGTCGAGGCCGTCAAGATGCAGGCCAGCATTGCTCTCGAGACCGAGAAGTACCTCCCGGCTCACGCTCCGCTCGAGGTTCCGGCTGACGCTCACGGCACCCGCGTCGTCAACAACGTTGTGGGTATGTCCGCTGTGAACATGGCCACCACCGTTGGCGCCAAGTGCATCACCGTGCCGACGACCACCGGTCGTACCGCTCGCCTGATCTCGCACTTCCGTCCCAACATGCCGATCTGCGCGTTCTCCCGCCACGAGTGGGCCGTCCAGCAGATGATCATGTACTGGGGCGTTATCCCGCACCAGGCCGAGATTACCCAGGGCACCGTCAACGGCACGATCGTCAAGGCGATTGAGACCGCTAAGGAGCTCGGCTACGTCAAGACTGGCGATTTGACCGTCGCTACCGCCGGCGATCCCCGCATGAGCGTCCAGCTCGAGGACAAGGTCTCCTCGACCAACGTCGCTTACGTCGCTCAGGTGCGCTAAATCGCACTTGCAAGCACACTTGCATTGCAAAGGGCCCGGAAGGCAAAGCCTTCCGGGCCCTTTTTCTGTGCGCCGATGCCTACCGCACGGCATGACACGCACCCATTTCTTTACCAAAAGCGCGAAATCCGCCCTCCGAGGCCCAAAAAATAAAGCCCCAAGCGCTAAAAGTGTTCGGCCGGTAGCAAACCCACACCTTAACCGACGCTGCTAAATCGTTTTAACAAGAGTCAGATCGACCGCGTTTTCGGAAGTGCGGGGAAAAATTGCTTACCTCCGAACACAAGCCCTTTTATTTCAACAAAACCCCTGATAAAGTTGGCTCAAATACCGCTTGTGGTTGACCTGTTTGTCTTTTTCCCCGCACTTCCGAAACCGATAGCTTTTCTAGCCCAAACTACGCTCAAACGATCGGATCGCTATGTCATTTCTTGCCTGCGGACCCACGGCTTTTCAGTACTATCGCATCCCGCCCCAGATACTAGGACTCTATCCGGCAATCCTGCCGCCCGACCATGACCATCGCTTGGTGCATTACTCAAAACAACCAGTATTTAAAGACTTGCTCGGCACACCAGTTTGGAGATTCGTGGGCGAAAGAAAACAGCGCGCGAACGGAAAGCTATTTCATAGCCGTCTGCTAACCCAAGAGCCGCCTCCTGGGTCGTTTAGGCAGACTGAGCATGGATTTGATGTCACGTCGCCCGAGTTTACGCTGCTCAACCTTGCTACGCAGGTCTCACGCAACCAGTTACTCATGGCTTGCTACGAGATGTGCGGCTCCTTTGCAGTGTTTAAGCCCTGCGAGCGAACGCAACAACAACTCGATGAAGCTATTTCGCTTAAGCTCATTCCACCCAACTGCGGCTGGGAGCGGGTTATCGACGTCAACGGCAAGGATACCAACCTGTGGAAGCGCACGCCGCTTCTTTCCGCAGCGGATATCGCCGCGTTCACCAAGCAGGCCGCAGGCCTGCGCGGCGTTAAACAACTGCGCTGGGCGGCCGAGCACATGACGGGGCAGACCGCCTCGCCCTTCGAAGTACAGACTTCCATGCTTGTCTCGCTCCCCCGCAACGAGGGCGGCATGGGCATCAACATCGCAAACAACGTGCGCATCCCACTCAGCGACGCCGCGCGCTCACTGTATGACAAAACCTGCTGCTACGCCGATATCCTCATCGAAAGTGCCACCAACAGCATGGGCGTCATCTTGGAATGCCAAGGCCGTTCCGCCCACGGTGGCGAAGCCGCAAGTCTCTCTGATGCCGAGCGCACCACCGCCCTCACAAGCATGGGCTATGACGTTATCCAGATAACCTATGAGCAAATCAAAGACACGAAGAGCTTTAACAACATCGCCGAGCTCATCCATAAAAAGGCGGGGCTCCCCTACATCCCAAAGACCGATCAGGAACGCACCACCGAAGATGCGCTGCGACGGGAGCTGTTGGTCAATTGGGATGAACTGTTCTCCGTAAAGCCGGCCGGCTAGCAGCTAGCGATCAGGGGGACTGCCGGAACGTCAGAAGCAGCAACGCGAGCCGCAAAGCCTGCCTCGGTTAGCTCGATGACCTCGGTAAACGTTGCATCGAAAAACTCCTCGGTTAGCAGGCGATACGGCGGATGATCGGGCTCGCCGGGGTTTTCGCGCACGATCTCGTGCATGACGCCGATGGTCTTGAGCACATACTCCTTATGGATGGGATACTGCCCAAAACGCGTCGCAGCGGTATACAGGCGATCGGTCGCACGCGGGATGGAAACAATGCCCAGCGTCTTGCCAAACCAGTCAAAGTCGCCTTGCTTTTTAATGCGGAACTCCTCACACGGCTTGCCGCCATGCGCCTCCAGGTACTGATTCACACGCGTATTCCAAACCGTGTCGGCCACCAGATGCGACCAGACGCCCAGTGTTAAATCGAGCAGCGACTGCGCCACATCTTCGGACGCAAGCGAGAACTCACAGGCGCCGGGACCGGCAACCGGCTCGGCATCCTTGTAGCGCTGGGGATAGTGCACGCGGTTCAGCCGCTCGCGTTCCTCGATAATCGAGGTCGCCGCGGCCGGCGCACCGGTGGGCGAACTTTTAAGCAACGGTGCCACATAGGTATCCCAGAACTCATGCTCACGAGGCTTAGGGATGGGCTCAGGCTTGGCAAAGTGCGTAATGCGGTACGGGATGGGATCAGCGATGCCAGGGACCATATAGCCCACGAAGATATCCGGAACCACGCAGCCAAACAAAAAGGCATTGCGGTCGCGCACGCTCTTGGCAAGCGCACCGGTGCGCTCCAGCAAACGCTCCGTCTGAGCGATATGAATGTTCCAGCTTGGCATAGCCACCCCCATAAAAAACCTGGATAACTATACCATCACGGCAAAGCCGCGCGGGCGGCTACGCACGCTCTACGCAGCAACTAGTCCGTAGCACCGCTTTCGGTTCCATACGACGGCGAAGGCGCCTCGACCACATGGTGATATCGATCGATATAGATGGCGCGGGCACCCAAGCGTCGCACCAAATCTTGGTGATGTGTGCTCATCAAGACCGTCTTACCCGCCGCGACGTAGGCCAGCAAGAAGTTGACCACGATGTCGCATGAATCCTCGTCGAGCCCATTGGTAGGCTCGTCGAGGACCAAGATATCCGGGTTCATCGACACCACCGCAGCCAGCGCAACGCGCTTCTTTTGCCCGCCCGAGAGCTGATAGGGAGAGGCGTCGGCAAGGTCGGCAACTTGAAACAGTTCCATGGCATCGTGCACGCGGCGCTCGAGCTCGTCTGCCGGCAGCCCCATCTGCGCGGGACCAAAGGCAACTTCCTCGCCCACCGTAGCACAGAACAGCTGGGCGTCGGCATTCTGGAACACAAAGCCCACGCGCTGATGAAAACGCTGAGCGACAGCGGAATCCTTTAGAAACGCCGCATCGATCACATGCCCGTCAAACAGGTATGCCCCTGCGTCCGCGAGTTCAAGGCCGTTAATAAGGCGCATAATCGTCGTCTTACCGCAGCCGTTGGGACCGAGCAGGGCAACGAGTTCGCCACGATCGACCTGCAGCGACACGCCATCGACAACCGTATGTCCCGCATAGGAGAACACTACGTCGCGCAGCTCGATGAGCGGCGTGACCTCGGCGCCGCCCGCACCGTTCGTGCCCGCCGCATTATTCATATCGATCGTCAAAACGTCGCCCTTCCCTATTTGCATCCCCAGCCGGAACCAGCAGCGCCTACAGCACCGCGCATAACACTGCCAGCAGCGCCACGCCGGCCGCGTAAACCGCATCGCGCCAGCCAAACCCGGCGCGTGCGGGCGCCGGATACGCGCCGGCAAAGCCGCGGCAAAGCATAGCCTCGTCCATCGCGCGGCTGCATTCCATCGCCTTGATAAAGGTCATGCCCATGATACCCGCGATCGAATCCGTACGCGAAAATCCCTCAGGCGCACGGCCAACGCTGCGCAGCATGACCGATTCGCACAGATTGTGCGCCGTGCGACCCAGCACCTCGATGTGCTTGAGCGCCATATCAAACGTAAAGATAACTTCGTCGGGTAGATGCAGCATCTTGAGCGCCGACGACATGCGGCTCCACGTGAGGGTCCACGAAACACCCAGCACCAGCGACACATTAATGAAGGTCTTGAGTGCAATCTTGAGCATGGCGCCCGTGGCAGACGCGCCCAGCAGCAGGGCAGGCAGCGCTAGAACCACCGCGAGCCCCGCAGCGCCAAGCGCCGGCACAAAGGTTGCCCGCAGCCCGCGTACGGGGCGCACGGCAACGAGCACCAGCGCAATGGCCGCCATCAACATGAGGTACAGCGGGCTCTGCGTCAGACACACGCACAGGACGCAAACGAACATCCCCACCAGGCGTACCGGAGCCGAAACGCAAGAAAGGGCGCGGTCGACCATCGACCCGCCCTCGTGTACGCCTCCACCCAGGCGAACCCGCTCAAGCAGGCTCGCCAGGTGCAGGACGTTCTTTTGCATCACGCGATGACGAGCGCCCGTGGGCTCGTAACGCTGCTCGACCGCAAGCCAGCTAGGCAGCTCGACCATCGCCATGAGCACCGCTTTCCTTGACCGTCAGCGAGATCAGACGGAATGCGATGGTGAGCACCGCCACGCCAATCACGCCGGACAGGATATACATGGCAGCCTGACCGGCAAAGCCGAGACCCTGCTCCTCGGAATAGGCCTGCAGGTAATCACCCGTAGGCAGCGCATCGGCAAAGGTCGGGGTGTCGAGACCGACCGAAGCCTGCAGGCTGTCGTCGCCAACCTCCTGAACGGCGGTCGCGGCGCCCTCGGCGTCCCACTCACCCCAGGCGTCACCCGTGGCCAGCAGGCCCAGCGGCGTGGCCACGACAAGCACGGCAACCAAGATGAGCGTGGGGACCAGCGAGGTCTTCTTGGCAGCAGCGCCCTCGGCAGCAAGCTGTCCATCGGCGGCCTCGGGGCCGACGATAACGCTCGGCGCCGTCTTCTTGATAAAGCCGTAGATCGCGGCAGTCGCCACGCCCTCGACCACGCCGGCTGCCAACATATGCGGGATCATCATGGCCGGAATGGCAATGGACAGCGGGAAGGGGCAGTACAGCGGAGCGCCCGAAGCATTCGTGAAAAGCATCGGCTGAATACCAAACTCGATTGCTGCGCACAGGGCCGCCAGGCACAGGCCGACCCAGCCGCTTACGATGGCCGAAACCGAGGTGCCCCAGCTCTTGTCGTGCAAACGGCTGTTAAGCGCGCGGAACACGATGGCTGCGGCAAACGGCAACACGAAGGCCATGTTAAAGCAGTTAGCGCCAAAGGACAGGATGCCGCCGTCGCCAAACAGCAGCGCTTGCAGCGCCAGCGCGACCGAAACCGCGATAGCCGCGGCCTCGGGGCCCAGCAGCAGCGCGATGAGTGCGCCACCAACGGCGTGGCCTGTGGTGCCGCCAGGCAGCGGCACGTTGAACATCATGAGCAGGAAGGAGAACGCGGCGCAGATGCCCAGGAACGCCATGTGCTCGCGATCGAGCGTGGCGCGCACCTTCTTGATGCAGTGGATCCAAACGGGCACCATCGCCACCGCCATAACGGCATCGGTCTGCGGGGACAGATAATTATCTGGAATGTGCATGTACGCCTCCCGGTTATCGGCGCACGGAATTGCAACGCCGCTTGAATCACCTTTCCAGTGTTACGTAATGTCAGATTCGTAACACGCCGCGGGCTATCATAGCAAAACGGCGCACTGCCGACAAAGCAGCACGCCGTTATGTAATGCGCGTGTCATATATGCAGGCTCAACGGTGCCTTATACCGGGCACAGCAGTCACGTAGGACTCGGCAGCAGCCACCGCTGACCCATACCCCAGCGCAGGACCTAGCCGCGGACCTCGCCGTTTACGCCCTTGCACACCTTGGTGACGATCTTCTGGTGCGCTTTTTCGACCTCTTCGCTGGTGAGCGTGTGGTCGTCGGAGCGATACGTAAGCGCAAAGGCCATGGACTTCTTGCCCGCACCGATACGGACGGGATCGCGGTAGACGTCGAACAGGCGCACGCCCTCGAGCAGCTTGCCTCCGGCGCTGGTAATACGGCGCTCAAGATCCTCGCAGGTCACAGTGTTGTCGACCACGATAGCAAGGTCGTGCTCAACGGCCGGGTACTGCGAGAACTCGCGGTAGTTCTCCTGGTTGCGGGCGCCCTTGATCAGCTTGTCCAAGTCGAGCTCAAAGGCAACGACGACCTCGTCGATGCCCATGGCCTCGCGCGCCTTGGGGTGGATCTCGCCAACCCAGCCCAGCACGGTGCCGCCGGACAGAACCTCAGCCGCACGACCCGGCTGCAGGAAGGCATAGCCCTCGCCCTCGACGGGACGGAAGCGAACCTTCTCGATGCGCAGCTGAGCAAGCAGCTCCTCGACAATGCCCTTGCCAAAGAAGAAGCGCAGCTTACGGTACTTCATGTTCCAGGACCGCTCGCTCCACTGGCCCGAGAGCACGCCCGCCACGGACTTGGTCTCCTTGGGCAGGCTGGCGTTCTCGCGACCGTGGAACAAGCTGCCGACCTCGTACAGATGCACGTTGGGCGTGCCGTGGGCCTCGTTGTAGGCCACAGACTGCAACAGGCCTGGCAACAGCGAGCGGCGCATCTCGGTCTGCTCGGCTACCAGCGGGTTCATGAGCACCACGGGGCAACCGCGACCCTCGGTGGACATACCGATCTTCTCCAGGTCGCCCGGGGCGGCAAAGCCAAAAGTCGTGGTCTCGTTGAGGCCGCAGGCGCGCAGGATCTCGCCGACCTTACGAGTGAGCTTCTGCTCGCGGGTCAGACCGCCGATGTGGTTCTTGGCAGCCGGAATGGTCGCCGTCACGCGGCCCATGCCCCATAAGCGCAAGACCTCCTCGATCAGGTCGATCTCACGCGGCAGGTCGGGACGGAAGCTCGGCGGCGTGACCATAAAGTCCTCGCCGTCGCGCTCGACGGTGCAGCCCAGGCGGGTGAGCGAGCGCTCGATAAAGTCGGACTCGATGTCGGCACCGCAGATGGCGTGCACGCGGGCCAGGCGCAGCTTGATGCTGTCGATGGTCTTGGGCGCGGGGAACACGTCCATATAGCCGGGAGCGACCTCGCCGCCGGCGATCTCCTCAATCAGCGCGCAGGTAACGTTGGCAACATCCACGCAGCCGGTCTCGTCAACCTGGCGCTCAAAGCGAATGGAGGCGTCGGAGATCAGCGAAAGGTCGCGGCTGGTGTGCGAGGTGCGGCCGGCGTTGAAGCAGGCGCTCTCGACCATCACGTCAACGGTATCGTCCTCGATCTCGGAATCCATGCCACCCATAACGCCGGCCAACGCCACGGGGCGCTCGCCGTCGGTGATGAGGCCCATGCCGGCGTCGAGCACGCGCTCCTCGCCGTCGAGCGTCGTGAACTTCTCGTCCTGCTGGGCGGCACGAACCACCACACGACGGTGGCCATCGCGCTCGGCAAAGGTGTCCAGGTCAAAGGCGTGCAGCGGCTGACCGGTGAGCATCATCACGTAGTTGGTGATGTCGACGATGTTGTTGTGCGGGCGCACGCCTAGGGCGTTGAGGCGCTTGACCATCCAGTCTGGCGACGGGCCGACCTTGACGTTGCGCACGATGCGGGCAACGTAGCGGTCGCACAGGCCCTCGTCGGCGATCTCGACGGAAAGCTCGTCGTCGGTCGCGCGGCCGGTCTCGACCTTGATGGCGGGCAGCTCAACGTGGAAATCGCGGTCGAAGATGGCGCCGGTCTCGCGGGCCATGCCGATCATGGACAGGCAGTCGGGACGGTTGGGCGTGATCTCACAGTCGAGCACGGTGTCGCTCGAGCCCACGTACTCGGCAAACGGCATGCCGCAGGGCGTATCCTCGGGCAGGATCATAATGCCGGAGTGGTCGCCACCCAGGCCGAGCTCGCGCGCGGAGCAGTTCATGCCCATGGACACGACGCCGCGAAGCTTGCTCTTCTTGATCTTGACGTCGCCGGGAAGCACGGCGCCAATCATGGCCGTGACGATGTGGTCGCCGGCCTCGAAGTTCTGCGCGCCGCAGACGATCTGCAGCGGAGCGGGATTGCCGTCGGCGTCGAGATTCTTGTCGCCCACGTCGACCGAGCACACATACATGTGGTCGCTATCGGGGTGCGGGATCTTGGTGAGCACCTTGGCGGTCACCACGTGGTCGAAGGACTCGCCCACGGTGTCGATCGCCTCGACCTCGGTGCCGGTACGGATATATTCGTCCGAAAGGGTCTTGGGATCCTCCGGAATATCGATCATGGTCTTGAGCCAGTCGTAAGAAACACGCATCTAACTGGTCTCCTTTCATAAATGCGGCTTTGAGCCGGAAACTGCAACTAAGAAGAAAGCGTTCTAGAACTGGTTCAAGAACCTCATGTCACCAGTCATCAACGTGCGCAGGTCGGGCAGGTCGTAGCGCAGTGCCGCGACGCGCTCGGCGCCAATACCAAAGGCGAAGCCGGTGTACTTCTCGGGGTCGATGCCGCAGTTGATCAGGACGTTGGGGTCGACCATACCGCAGCCCAGGATCTCGATCCAGCCGCTGTGCTTGCAGAAGTTGCAGCCCTTGCCGCCGCACACGTGGCAGCTCACGTCCACCTCGCAGCTGGGCTCGGTGAAGGGGAAGAAGTGCGGGCGGTAACGCGTCTTGCGATCCTCGCCAAACATGCACTTAACAAAGTAGTCGAGCGTGCCCTTAAGATCGCCAAAGGTGATGCCCTCGTCGACGACCAGGCCCTCAATCTGGTTGAACTGCGGCAGGTGGCAGGCGTCGGCCGTGTCGGGACGGTAGACGGTGCCCGGGCAGATCATGTAGATGGGCGGCTTCTGCGACTCCATGGTGTGGATCTGCACGCCCGAGGTCTGGGTGCGCAGCAGCACGTCGGACTCACCGTGAGCGTGAGCCTCGGGATGCGCGACGCTGCCGGGGTTGTTGTCGACCACATAGAACGTGTCGCGAGCCGAGCGGCTCGGGTGATCCATGGGCGCGTTGAGCGCGGTGAAGTTGTAGTAGGAAGTATCGACCATGGGGCCGGACTCGACGGTGTAGCCGATGCCGCAGAAGATGTCCTCGGCCTCCTCGATGATCTGCTTGATCAGGTGCTGGTGACCGATCTGCGGACGGATGCCCGGCAGCGTGATGTCGACGGCCTCGTGCTCGAGTGCGTGCTTGAGGGCGGCGGCCTTCATCTCGGTGGTGCGCTCGTCGAGCATGCCCTCGATCAGCTGGCGCATCTCGTTGGCGCGTTTGCCCATCATGGGACGATCCTCGGGAGCGAGCTTGCCCATCATGCGCATCAGGCCGGTGATACGGCCCTTGCGGCCGAGCAGCTCAACGCGCGCGGCCTCGAGCTTGGCGGCGTCGTCAGCGCTAGTGACGAGCTCCTTGGCCTCTTCCTCGAGTTTGACCAGATCATCAATCAGACTCATGTCTTCCCTTTCGTCTCTCGCGCATCTCGCTTGCCGGGGCGGCTAGCACCCGATAGCTGCGGATGTGCGGCCCGGTTCGGTAACAAAAAACCGTCCTCGGGCATGTACATTGCCCAAGGACGGTTGAATTCCGCGGTACCACCTTGTTTGACCCGGCGGATGTCTGGCCCGCCGTGCCCACTCTGCGCCCCTTGTCGCGAGGCTCACGGCTTCCCTACTGGGACTTTGCTGCCACTGGCCGCGTGCCCGTTGAGGTCGCTGCTCGGGAGTGAACGCTTGGCCCTTGCCACCGCAGGAAGGCTTGCAGCCCATGACCTTCCCTCTCTTGCCGGCGACGCGGCGGGCAAAACCCTCTCCGTCAACGCATTGGGCTATAGGATAACACATTTCGCGAGCGCATCGCCGCGTTCCGTTTTGTTCGCGCTGGGTACAAGGCAGGTAGCTGTGCAAACTGGCCGCGCACCCGCCTGCGGCGCTCGGCCTGCGAGATTAAGGATACGGTATGGGAAAGAAACTCGATAAGAAGGCCAAGGCCGCCGTGGCAAAAGCCGCCAAGGGCGTCAAGGCCGCTAAAGTCGACAAGGCCGTCAAAAAGTTCCGCAAACTCGAGGGCAAGCTGTGGACTCGCGAGTACCTGCTCAAGATTGCCGAGTTCGATGGGGCGACGATTGCTCCTGCCAACGGCGCTGCCGCCCGTGCCGACGCCATGGGCACGCTTGCCGGCGAGCATCACAAGCTGCTGACCAGCGAGAAGTCCGTTGAGCTCGTACGCTCGTTAGCGCGCGAGACGGTTGCAGGCGGACACGTAGACGACCCGCAGCTGCTCGACGAGATTCGCGTGCTCGGCCGCGACCAGCGCGAGGCAAGCGTTATTCCTACCGAGGAGGCCGAGGCCTGGACCAGGCTCACCTGCGAGGCCGACGCCGTGTGGCATAAGGCCAAGACGGCCAACGACTGGGCGAGCTTTGAGCCCTATGTGGATAGAATCGTCGCCCAACTTAAGCATCAGGCCGAACTCATGGACCCCAAGCGCGACCCATACGACGTTTGGCTCGACCAGTACGAGCGCGGCCTTTCTGCCGAGAGCTTCGACGCGTTTTGCGAGGAGGTCAAGGCCACGGTCGTGCCGCTCGTGCACGCCATCGGCGAGCGCGGCCAGCAGCCCGCTGCCGACTTTTTGCACGCCCGCGTGCCCGAGGCCGCCCAGCGCGCCATGAGCTTCGACCTGATGAAGCTCGTCGGCCTGAACCTGGACGACACCACGCTTGCCTTTACCGAGCACCCGTTTAGCGAGGGCTTTGCCGTGGGTGACGCGCGCATCGCGACACACATCTACGAGGACGATTGCATCTCCAACGTCTACAGCATCATCCACGAGGCCGGTCACACCATGTACGAGCTGGGCGTGAACCCCGCCTATGCGCGCACGTGCCTGGAGGGTGGCACCTCCATGGGCATCCACGAGAGCCAGAGCCGCTTCTTTGAGAACACCGTGGGTCGCAGCCGCGCCTTTATGGGACCGCTGCTCGAGGTGCTGCGCCGTCACGCGCCCGAGGTCTACGGTAACGTGGACGAAGATGCGCTCTACCACGCCGTGAACATCGCTCAGCCGTCGCTGATCCGTACCGAGGCCGACGAGCTCACCTACCCGCTGCATATTATGGTGCGCTACGAGATTGAGCGCATGCTGTTTGCCGGTGAGGCTACAGCCAAGGATATCCCCGCGCTTTGGAATCGCTTTATGGACGAGTACCTGGGCATTCCGGTTCCCGACGACACGCGTGGCTGCCTGCAGGATACGCACTGGAGCGGCGGCTCGTTTGGCTACTTCCCCACCTATGCGCTGGGCAGCGCCTACGACGCCATGTTCGTGCCGGCCATGTGCCGCGACGGTGTCGACCTTACCAGCGCCTGCGCGAGCGGCGACCTGACACCCGTCCGCGCCTGGCTGGGCGAGCACATTTGGCAGTGGGGCCGCGCCAAGGACGCGCCGGAGCTCATCAAGGGCGCCTGCGGCATGGCATTCGACGCCCGCTACTACTGCAGCTACCTGCAGGACAAGTTCACCACGCTCTACGAGCTGTAAAGCCTAGGCAACACGCCAACGCAAGAGGGGCGCCGCAGGATCTATCCCGCGGCGCCCCTTCGCACCCAGCCACCAACCCGGCAAAGAGTGTCCCAAACGACTAGTCATTTAAGAACGTCCCAAATGACTAGGTTGCCCAACAACTAGGTTGACGCCGACGTCTTGGCAACGTCGAGCAGTTACGCGGTTTGGTAAAACCGCGTAACTACAGAGCTTCCAGTGCGGCGGCGATGCGCTTCATGGCGGCGTCGGCGGCCGATTGGTCCGGAGCCTCAGCCAGCACACGAATCACCGACTCGGTTCCGCTCTTGCGCACGAGCACGCGGCCCTCATCCGCCAGCGACGCCTCAGCCTCGGCGATGGCGTTCTGCACGCCCATGTTCTCGAGCGCGGCGTCCTTGTCCGCCACGCGCACGGCAATCTGCGCCTGCGGCAGCAGCTTGCACGGAGCCGTAAGCTGCGAGAGCGTCTCGCGCTCGGCACGAATCACTTCCATCACGCGCAGCGAGGTCATAATGCCGTCGCCCGTGCGCTCGATATCGCCAAAGATCGTATGGCCCGTCTGCTCGCCGCCCAGGCTGTAGCCGCCCTCGCGCATCTTGGCATACACGTGGCGGTCGCCCACGCCGCTGGTCACGGCGCTCAGGCCGGCAAGCTCCAGTGACTTGATCAGGCCAAAGTTGCTGGCAATCGTCGGCACCACGGTACCGCCCGAGAGACGCCCGTGCTTGTTCAGATACACGCCGCACACGTACAGAATCTGGTCGCCGTCGACCACGCGGCCGCGTTCATCCACCGCCAGGCAGCGGTCAGCATCGCCGTCATAGGCAAAGCCCACGTCCAGGCCCTGCTCCACCACGTGGCGCTGCAGGCGCTCCATATGCGTGGAGCCGCAGTCGACGTTAATGTTAAAGCCATCGGGCGCGGCATTGATTACACGCACATCGGCGCCCAGCGCATCGAACACCGGCTTGGCAACCGAGGAAGCCGAGCCGTTGGCACAGTCGAGACCGATCTTGACGCCCTGCAGCGAAAAGTTCGCGCTTGCAATGAGCGAGGCAATATAGCGGTTGCGACCCTGCATGTAGTCCACTGTGGCACCAATGTGGTTACCCGTGGCCAGCGGCACCTCGCTCTTGCCATCGATATAGTCCTCGATGAGTTCCAGCACGTCCTCGTCCATCTTAAAGCCGTCGCTGTTGACGAGCTTAATGCCGTTATCGCAAAACGGATTGTGGCTCGCACTGATCATGATGCCGCAATCGAAGCAGCCCTCGACGGTCTGATGTGCCACGCCCGGCGTGGGAATCACGTGCAGCATATAGGCGTCTGCGCCGCTCGCGACCAGACCGCTCACCAGCGCCGCCTCGAACATATAGCTCGAGCGGCGCGTGTCCTTGCCCACGATTACGCGCGCCTTGGCCCCGCGGTTGGCACCGTAATACCAACCCACAAAGCGGCCGATCTTATAAGCGTGCTCTACCGTCAGCCCAACGTTGGCCTCGCCGCGAAAGCCATCGGTGCCAAAGTACTTCATGTACTCTCCTTACAAAACAGGGGCGAACAGATTGCCTGTCCGCCCCAAAATGGTACTCGATTATCTGGGCTACCAGAAAAACCCTACGCCGAAGCGCTGTCGCGAGCTGCCTGGCACGTAGGAGTCTGACGCAGCGCAAGCGGCTTGTCCCCCGCCTCAGCCGACGTGGTCAACGTATACGTGATCGTTGTCGTCTCGCCCGCATGCAGGTCAGCGGTTCCCGAATAGAAGGGAATTCCATGCCAAGTTGCGGCACCTAGCCCAAACTGGGTCCCCTCAACCGTAAGGTCACTGATGCTGCCACCCGTCGGGGCAAACAGCGAGACATTCAGACGTTCGTCGTCACGTGCGGCATCGCGTGCGCTCGCCGCAACGTAGTCGGGCAGCTTGCCAGCCTCCTCCTGCGTCATGATGTTCTTCAGGGTAACGGTGATGCGATAGGAGTACGTGCCATCGCCGTTCTTCACGCCCTGGCCAATCTGCGTGTCGGCGTTCAGGTACCAGTCGAGCTTGGAGAAGCTCAGGTTGTTAAAGTAAACGCCGGCAACGGGATCGGCACTCGGGTCATCCGGATCGGGCAGCGAAGCGTCAATGCCCATCTCCTTGATGGCATTCTGCTCATCATCGTTTCTCATCCAAGCAATCAGACGGCCCTCTTCGGCACCGCGCTCGAATGCACCGACAAGCTTCGTAACGTCGACGTCACCGATGCCACCGAGAATCTTGTCGAAGGCGGCGCTGGCAACAGATGCAAAGATGCCGTCCGATTCCTCGACCGGATAGTTCCAATACACATCGTGCATGAGAACCTTCGCCGCGTTGGTACCGTCGACGACCGTGCCATCGGGCAGCGAGACATTACCGACAAGGCCCAGCAGGTACTGCAAGAACACCGGATCGATGCCGACGACGCCATCGACGTCCTGCCCATACTGGGACTTCCACAGTGCGGCAACACGCTGCGAGTTGCGGGGCCAATCGGGCGAATACGTGTTACCAGAGTTGTATAGGTTACTGTGGTCACCAAACAGCGCCTCGTCCTCTTCGTCGACGCTCTCGACCGCCTCGTCCTCACTGAGTCCAATGCGGGGAACAAAGTCGCCGATTGACATCTGGCCATCGGTGACTGAAATCAAACCTTGCGAACCACCAAAACCGCCGCAAGCACGGATCTCGACGTTGTTCATGGCGTACACAAGATAGTTGCGCGTCTGGCCGTTGGCGCCGAGCATCTGGGGCAGAACGGGGGCGACCTTCTCCGCCGCGTCGACTGCACCGTCCAGGACGGCAAAGCCGTCCTTTGCCTTATCGACCAGCTCGGTCACCTGGGCGATATGCGTATCGCCAATACTCTGCACCTTTTTGTTGGCGCTCTTGAACACCTTTGAGCTATCGGAGAGCGAATCGGCGACCGCCTGCAGCGCGGACACGTTGATTGTCCCGTTCTGGAACAGCTTGCCGGGCGTTGCCTGAGCGAGATTATCGGCCATGGGGACCAGCGCGCCGCTCGAAACATCGGACAGAGCGTCGACCATGGTGCGGGCGGCGTTAATGTCGCTGCCGTACACTGGGATGAATGAAGCCATCGTCCACACCGGGCTCGAGGTCTCCTTCTTCATGCTGCTGCAGAGCTCGTCGATCTTTTTCGCATCGTCGGGCAGGGTCGAAAAATCGCCCGACGTGACCTTGTCCTTAAGGCCACCGACAATCTCGACAGTTTCCTTTGCCTGACTCTTCACGGTTTTTGCCGAGTTAAGCAGCATGAAGCCGCTCACGCCAAACGCGACAAGAACCACCACAACGATGGCAGCGACAACGGCTGTAACGCGGCGCTTCTTGCGCTCGCCTTTGCGATGGCGATGACGAACCAGGCCGTTCGAGGTCGAGCTCGTCGAGGAATCGCCGCCGTAGTTCAAGCCAAAATCGTAATAATCTTCTTTAGAGCCCGAACCCTTAAACTCGGCACCGTCGTCATCAAGACGGGCAAACGTGCCGGTTTCGGAAGCGCCTGTATAGATGGTGCCTAGGTTACCCGTAAGCCCTGCGTCTCCAGCAGAAGAAGCACTATTGGCGGGATTGGCAGAGTTGATGGGGCTGGCGTTGTGGGCGCGATTTGCGTTGTTAGCGGGGCCAGTGGGACCGGCAACATTCGCACCGCCCGTTGGCGCCGGACGGACCCCGGCCGACGAAGCCGCAGAGCCCGCCCCGCCCGGAAATGCCTGCCTGCCTACGCGACCAGCCTGTTTTGCCTTTTGAGACTGTTCGTACAGAGCGGCAAACATCGCCGTTTCGCCCGGAGACGTACGGTTGCCAGCACCGTTTTGGCTGGATCCACTCGGTACGCCAGCGTTTCCAGCCCCATTTGAACGCGGCGGAACTGCAGAGCGCTCGCCGTCGCCGTTCTTAAAGTGGTTACCAGCCATAGAGGAGTCCTCGCAATACTAAAAGTCAATAACGCTATTAGTTTATGGCATATTTGGCATCGTCAGTTAAACTCCAGATGCAGGCACCAATTCGCGGAATTGTGGTGCAACACCGTGTCCGTCTTGGAAGCGGCGTGAGCTATACCGTCAGGAACATCATCACGATGATCATGGCAAAGCCAATTAAGTCGGTCGGCAAAAATACCGTGCCCAGCATAACGGCGCTGGTGATGGTCGCCGAGACCGGCTCAACGGTTCCGATGAGGCTCGCACGCACCGAGCCGATGTCCTTAACGCCCTGCATATACAGCATGTAGGCAAAAAACGAGCCAATGACCACAAACACCGCGAGCGCCTCGATACCGGCAGCATCGAGCGCCGGCATATGAGCCCACGGCTGCACGAAAACGCACGAGACCACGCCTGCCGTGAGCATGGCAGAGCCTGTAACGATGGGGCTGCCGTATTCGGGCAGGATCTTGGCGGGAATCACCGCCATGCAGGTGGCGCTGACCGCACACATAAGGCCCGCAACCAGGCCGAGCGGCGAGATGCTCAGGCTGGTGGGATCACCGCCGGTAGCGATTAAAAAGGTGCCGCCCAGGGCCAGACCAATGCCGATCGCCTCGCGAGCGCGCGGCATGCGGCGATCGACCACGCAGGTGTAGCCCATGATGATGACCAGCTGCAGGCACTGGAGCACCGTCGCAGTTCCGGCATTGGTCAGGCGCACGGCCGAAAGATAGCAAAACTGGTTGAACAGCAGACCAAAGGCGGTAAAGAACAAAAGTTGCTTACGGTCGGCAGGCGTGGTCCAGAGCTTAACCAGACGCGTGCGATCGCGCGTGACGACCACGGCCATAAAGAGCAGGCCGGCAAGAATCTGTCGCACGCTCATAAGCCACAGCGTGTCGACGTGGTAGGTGTCGAACAGAAAACTTGCGCTGGTGCCCGAGAAGCCCCAAAACGAACCGCCCATCAGCGTAGCCAGAACGCCCGTTATCATCTTGCGCGTCGAGGCATTATTGAGACGTCCACGCCACGCGCGACGAATGCTGCGACTGAACTCATCGGTACCTTCGGGCACCTCAACGTTCGAAATGTCGGTCATAGGCACCGAAGCTTTTGCGTTTTCGAGCTGCTCAGCGTGCTCTCTGCTCATTCCACTCCCCCGAAACAATCTGGAAACAATTCGGCTTACCTTACCACGGTAAGGACGTAAGCTGACAGCTTGGCCGTTTATCGGTAAGACAAATCCGTCAATGACGTTCGTCCACGACTCCATGACGTATCGACTAACGCATTATGCATCAAGCGGACCACGGCTACGAGCTCTTAAAAAGACAAGATCGACGCGGAGCCTTACTCCACAAGCTAACGATTTTTAAAAATGCTCTTGCCACCAGGTCCTGGCTCCGCTATATTATTCCCTGCGCATTCGCGCACCCTTGATCGGGCGTTTAGCTCAGGGGGAGAGCGCTTCCCTGACACGGAAGAGGTCAGAAGTTCAAATCTTCTAACGCCCACCAAATGTTCGCAGCTCAGAGGCTATGTCTCTGGGCTGTTTTGTTTTATGTCGCCAAACCAAAAAGGCACCGCAGCACCCAAGGCCACCTCAACAACGCCAGCAACCACCCCAACCGTGCCAGAAGTCGCTTCTGCGCCGACGAAAACACCCCAACCAAGGCCAAAACCGCCCCAACAACCCCGGCGATCACCACAATCGGGCTCGGATGGACCTCGCAGCCACATCTGATCGACCTTCCTATAATCAGGTCTAATACTTTTCCCAAGAAGTGAACGACCTTATTTGGACCCTCGAAGCACCCACACTTTCTGGCATCAAAACCGCAGGATTCCAACGACAAAACCGCAGGAAATGAGCCATTAAAAGTGTCGATGCTTCGAGGGTCCGTTTTGACTCGTTCACTTCTCGGGAAAAGTATTAGACCTGGAAATAGGGGCCTTGGCTACACGCCCGACAATCGCGTCTACCAACGCAGATGTGCCTCGATTACGGTTTGCCAAAGCTTAAACCGCTTCGTTTCGACGCGCGCAAGAGCGAGATATCGCTGTTTCTCGTTCATTGCCCTGTTAAAGACGGGGCGTTTATTCCGGTGCAGCTTGCGCCGGATGCGTTCGCACAGTCGAACGAGCTTTTCGTAGTCGCTTGCCTGGTCGGTAGTCACCGTAAAGTACGCCACCCCATTGAGCAGCTGCAACTCGTTGCGGCGCTCGGCGTCCTTGTGGATCTTATCGCTCCCGTCATGGATGGCATCGCTATCGTAATCGACCAGTGCGGTAAGGACTTCGGGCGGCAGCCCGGCCCTCACTTTGTCCACGCCCACCTCGGCTTTCGCCGTAAGCGTAATATCGGGCATGCGCTCCAACACGCGTAGCTTACGTTTGCGCCCATCGTTGTACCCATCGCGAATGAAGTACTTCTTGTTCAGTTCGGCCTTGCCCAGCGCATACCCACCGTAGCGCGCAGGTAGCGACATAAACATGCAAAGCCCCGACTCCCTTGGCGAGCGCGACCCCTCGATCACGTATGCAAGCAATGCCTTGGCTTTCGCAATATCTCGCACCTTAGGGGACTTCTCGATATACGCCGCAATGAGCTCCATGGTCGTAAGCTTGCCGTCGCGCATGCCCATATCTCTGCTTGTCACCCCACCGGGAGCAAGGTTATCCAGCCGATAGTCCGCCGTCATGGCGTAGCCGGCATAAATCGCCTCCGCCGCATCGCCGTCGTGCACAGCCTGCAAAAACGCCAGCTCGGGAGAGCACACGTATGCACCCAGGTCGCCTCTCCAGTGGCCCAGCGAGATAAACGAACCCGCCGGGAGCTCATTGGTGCACAGGTGCGTCGCGACGTGCTTGGTCCGCCGGCGGTCGGCTCGCTTCGGCACCATCAGGTCCAGCACGTCAATCCCAAGGTCGTAGTGATCGATGAACTCCTGCGCCTCTTGGTCACAGAGCGCGCAGGCGCTTGCAATCGACACGACCTCTGGTTCCGAATCCCCAAAGCGGGGGTTCGGAATATGCGCCAAAAGCGCCAAGGCAGCGTTATGTGAAACGATAAAGTAGCTCATGGCGCGAAGATAGCATGCGCGTCGGTAGCGGACAGCGGCGCGGAAAAGGTTTCGATAAACGACCGGCGGTTTTTCGCCATGGCGCACCCAAAGCGCTCATTCGTCGACGTCTAGATGTTTAGTGTCAACAGGTTGTTTACACCCGAGTGGTGACAAATAGAGAGGCCCCTGCCAAGCTGTGAGTTGTCTAGATTCCCAGAGAGGAGGGGCCTCCCATGTCCCAGCATCCTAACGCAAAACTCACCCCGAAGGGGCGCGAGACGCTCGTGTCGCGCATAGGGTCCGGCCTCGGCGTCGCCGAGGCCGCCCGCCAGATGGGCGTCAGCCGCCAGACCGCCTCCAAGTGGCTCGCCCGCGCCAGGCGAGGCGAGGGACTCGCCGACCGCAGCAGCCGCCCGCGCAGGCTCGCCAGGCTCACGCCCCCCCGAGGTCGAGGAGCGCGCCTGCGAGGCCCGCAGGGCCATGCTGCTGGCGCCGCTCGCCCTGGCGGCCGAGACGGGCGTGCCGGCCCGCACGTGCGCCCGGATCGTCGCCAGGCACAGCCTGCCCCGCCTGGCCGACATCGACCGCGTCACGGGCGAGGTGCGGCGGCGCGGCCCCGTGACGGCCGTGCGCTACGAGCGCGAGCGCCCCGGGGAGCTCGTCCACGTCGACGTCAAGAAGGTGGCGCGCATACCCGACGGCGGCGGCCACAGGGCCCTCGGGCGCGGCTGCGGCTCCCCGGGCGGGGCCGGGCTCTCGTGCCTGCACGTGGCGGTCGACGACAACAGCCGCGTCGCCTACGCCGAGCTGCTGCCCGACGAGAGGAAGGGCACGGCCTGCGGCTTCATGTCCCGGGCGCTCGCGTTCTACGAGGGGCTGGGCGTCTCCGTGGAGCGGGTCATGACCGACAACGGGCCGGCCTACCGCTCCGGGGACTTCAACGCGCTGCTGGAGGGCCGGGGCGTCAAGCACAAGTACACCCGCCCCTTCAGCCCCCGGCAGAACGGCAAGGTGGAGCGCATGAACCGCACGCTGGCGCAGGAGTGGCAGTACGCCCGCGCATGGGAGAGCGAAGGGGGCGAGGGCCTCCGCCCTCGTCCCCTTCCTGGAGCACTACAATTGGGACCGTCCGCACAGCGCGTGCGGGGGCCTGCCCCCGATGTCACGCATCGTCGGCGTAAACAACGTCTTGGCACACAACAGCTAGCGCCTCTTTGCGATCTTCACGCCAGCCACTGTGGCAATGGCCCCAGCAAGGAGAAGGGAGACCCCAAGCGCGCTCGAGGGGGTGGAGTCACCGGTGTTGGGCATCTTCTCGGCACTAGCCTTGGCCGGCTGCTTGGGCTCGGGCTTTGGCTGAGGAGTACCCTCGTCCTTGGGCTCGGGCGTGGGCTCCGGCTTGGGCTTGGGCTCGGGAGTAGGCGCCGCAACCGAGTAGGCCAGGGTTGGGACCTCGAAGTCCTCCGACGCACCCTGTACACCAGCGGAGTTGACGGGCGAGAGCGTAGCCTTCCCGTTGGCCGCCAGCGAGTAGTCGCCCGGCTCGGTGGGTGCCTGCGCAAGCGTGATCTTGTAAGTCAGCTTCACGGGCGCGAAGTTCGACACGGCCTCGTTGGCAGTGAGCGTGTAGGCATCCGCGCTGGGGTCGTAGACCAAGGTGAAGCGCGCCTTGGTGTCGCCCTTGCTGTGGAAGCTCCAGGCGTTCTCGCCGGTAGCGGTGGCCTCGAGCTGCTCGTCGCCAACGCTCAGCGCGACGGAGTCGGGAACGAAGTCGAAGTCGTAGGTTTCGCTCTTGCCCATGGAGTCGGTGATAGTGGAGCCTGCGCCGCATGCGTACAGGATGTTGTCGGCGATCTGCGAGAAGCCGAGGTTGTTGCCGCCGTTGAGCTCGTTCATGAACTTGACGGAGAAGTCGGAGTCGCTGCCGGTGCGCACCGCGAAGCAGTTGTAGCCGGCGCCCTTCAGCGCCTGCCACGTGTTGTACGCCTCATAGACCGCGCGGTCGGGCGCCATAGCGTGGTCGGCCTGGGTGCCATGCTCGATGTAGGTGAAGTTGGGGTCGGTGATCTCGCCCGCCGAGTTTCTCACCCGCTGGCCGTTGACGACAGCGGCGCCGCCGTCGTTTCCGTACGTCGTGAAGTTCAGCGCGTACTTGTCGCCGTCGGCAGCCACCCACTGCTTAAGGTGCGAGTAGTACGTGTTCCAATCGCCGTACGGCATCGCGTACGACGTGGAGTCGGGTGTACGCGCCTGGCGCCACTCGTCGATCATGCCGAAGTACCAGAAGTCCGTCGCCTTGAAGTCGCTCGCGGGCCTCAGGGAGTTCTGGTCCGAGTAGGTGTACTGGTAGTAGATGTCCTTGACCTGGCCGTCGGAGCCGGTGAACAGGCGCGTCAGGCCGTCGCTCACGAGGATGACGTACTTGCGGTTCGCTGGCGTGGCGGAATCGGCGTCGAGCATGGCCTGGGCCTTGAGCAGGCCGTCATGCATGTTCGTGCCGGACTTGATGGTGCCGGTGTACCCACCGGTGATGGCACTCTTGAAGTCGCCAACGTTGTCTGCGGTCAGCGTGGCGAGGTCCTTCTCGACGTGGCCGTCGCCCTTGAACGACACGACGCCCACGCGCACCTGGTCGACGCCCTTCACCTCGTCGACGAGGCGGTCGAGCGTGTCGGTGGCGCCGGCGATGGAGGCGTCCCTGCAGCTGGAGTTGTCGACGACGAAGACGATGTCGGAGGACATCACGGCCTCGGCGCTCGGAAGCTGGAGCGTGACCTCGGCGGTCTTGCCCTCCTCGAGCCACTTCGCCGTCTTGGACTTGGGGATCTCCCAGCCGCTTCCGGCATCTGAGTCGCTCGTCGCCGCTAGGGCGGGCATGGGGAGCACAGACGCAACGACGAGGGCAAGCGCGGACAAGGCCGCGAGAACTGCCCGACGTCTCCGTTGATGGTTGAGTATCGCATTGCTTGGCATCGGTTCTCCTTCCGACAGGTCAGCAGTAGGGATTCCCGACAACGCGATTATCGAATTGCATTGTATCACGATGCATTGTCTATCTTGGAAATCTGACACACAGACAAGGCCACCGAGGGGAATTCGAGCTGCCAGCGGACAGGAGCGACGGCTGAGCTTTCGGCCCGATTACTTCACCAAGTGGGATGAGTGCTTCGGCAGGATGGTCCTGAGCAGCGCTCGTTGGTATCCTTCCAATAAGGCGCCTTCGCCCAATCGGAGGCGCGGCTTTTTTGGCTGGCAGGCACTTGACCTGTGGGCTAAGGGCAGCGAGAAGTCCGGCGTGCGCGCAGCTAGCGTCATCGACATGACGGCAGCGCAGGCGGAATAGGAGAGGTGCGGGACAAGGCGCTCGAGAAAGGCTGGAGCCCATGGCAGACACGAAAAGGGCAGACCTCTACGACCGCAGTGAGCAAATCCCAGACCCCCTCGCCCTGGACAAGGAGGGGATTGCCACCGCACGTCTGGCGGATGTCCTCGATATCGGTCCTCGGATTCTTTCGGTTGCCCTCGTCATCGCGGCGACGGTGTTCTTCCTCGCGAATCTCGATGCCTTCGCGGGCGTAGGCGCCCTTCTCGCGCTTCTCGGCGCCGCCATCGTGCTCGGATGGGGAGTCCTGCTCTCCTCGGCAGTCCTCATGCATCGGCACCTCTGGAAGCTCTCCCCCACCTCTCGGCACGACTACGCGCTCAGGCTCTACCACGGGCGCTCCGGGAAGAACCCGAAGAAGGCATGCGAGCTTCTCCTCGGCATGGCTCGCGCCGACATCGAGACCGGAAAGATCGAGGCGGCCGCCGCCGCACTCTCGCACGCCGACAGCGCGCTTCTCGAGGGAGACGAGCTCAAGCTCTTCTATCTCCTCTCCTATGTGACGGCGATTCCGGAGGGCGGCAAGAACGCCGAGGAGGCGCTCGTGCGCTACGCCGCCGTCCCCGTCAAGCGGTTCGCGGGCTTTCCAGACGAGAAGGAAGCCGCATCCTGGCTCGATTACGCGGACGTCGACAAGGCGCGCGCCGTCGTGGCGGGCATCCGCGGCCCCAAGAGGCTCCATCCGGCGCTGCAGCTTGCCCTCTCCCTCATGGCGGCACATGTCCTCGCCTACTGCGGCATGCTGTACGGCGTGGATGCGGATGCAGGCTGGATGCTCAGGTGCGGCTACGCCTCGGTGGCGGGTCTCTTGGCTGTGGCATCCCTTGTCGTGCTGGGAATTGCCATCGCGCGCGTTGCCCGAAAGACCCCTCTCCAGAGCGCGAACGGGAAGGGAGCAAGGCTTGCCAGGGGGATTCTCGCCCTCTTCATCGTTCTGGCTGCCCTGAGCCTTGGCGCCCAGCTCTTGATTGATGGGCCCCTCATGCACGACGGCGAGGAGCGTGCCGTGGCACAGGGCGTCCCCGACCAGTTCGCCGACAAGGTCTACGACTATCTCGCCGTTGCGTGGCCGGGATACGACCCACGCGACACGACGACCGACTATTGGAGGACAAACAGCCCCTTCCTGATGGAGAAGTGGAGCGAGGCGGCCCTCTACGACACGGAGAGTCCCGCACCCGAGAATGACTCGTCGTCCTCAGCCGGAGGCGATGCTTCCGGCTCTGGGGAAGACACGGCCTCCGGAACGAACGACACGGCTGCCGATGGCTCAAGCCAGGATGCTTCTGGCAACGAGGCGGAAGCGCAGCTGGAGGCCACAAAGGATAGGATGCGCTCGCTGGCGGTCTATCTGGAGGACAACGGCATCGTGCCCGACATGGACGTCTTCGACGCCATTCTCTTCGACGAGAACGCGAAGGGCGACATGTACGCAAGGCTGGGAACGGCATCCGACAAGGAGAACGGCAAGCTCGTGACGGTCGAGTACCGGCTTTATTCGAACGGCGAGAAGACCGACGGGCAGGGCTTGACCTCAGAGGAGTTCGTGCTCGAGAAGTGGTACCCGCAGGACGAGGGAAGGGACGCCGAGGTTCTCGGCTTCTATCTCGTCGACGAGGCATCGGGCGCCGTGACCGACGAAGAGAAGACCAGCTGGTAGCCGCATGCGCCGAGCGCATTGCAGACGACGTCCGAGTCCAGGAGCACGAAGGGCAGCCCATTTCACACGCCGGGCGACCGCCTCGTCATGCGCCGGACCTGTCACTGATTGCGTAGGCGGGCCCGAAGGACGAGAAGTGCAGCACCCGCGGCAGCGATCCCCAGGAAATGCGGAGTCGCCCAAGGGTCACCGGTAGCAGGAATGGGTGAGCGGGGCTCATCTTTCAAAGCCGTCTGCGCGGGGGCCTCCTCGGCGACGCGCAGCTGTGACCCCCCCCAGGCTTCTCGGACTCGGCGAGCTGCTCGGCTTTTCCGGCGCCACGTAGGCGTTGTTGAAGACGGCCTCGTTGACTCCATCACCGTACGAGACCTCGGGTATGAGGCTGCCGTCCGGGTCTATCTGCTCGGCGACGACCGTCACCTGGTAGACCCTCGCGTCGTACGTGATCCCCTCCTCGTCTCCCGCGACCTCGCGGATGGAGTAGCGATACGTTCCCATGCGCGTATAGGTGATGGGGGCAAACGTCACTGAGCCGTCCGCTGCGTTCGCGGCAGTCTGCAAGACGTTGCCCTGCTCGTCGAGAAGCTCGACGGAGAACTCGCCCCCCGCAAGCTCGCGGCCGGTGAGGGTCACCCTCGCCCCAAGCCGTACCTGGCCCCGCGGCGCGAACGTGTTGACGAAGGACACGACCGCGGCCCTCGCGGGCTTCTCGCCTGCCGTGTAGACGTAGGTCTCGCTATCCGCACCAGCCGTCGTAACCGTCGTGGTGGCCGTTACACGTCCGTCGTCACGCCTGCCCACCTCGATGGCAAGCGTTCGCTCGGCCATGTCGTAGGCGGTGGCGGGGTAGCTGAGGCCCTTAGCTGAAACCAGCGAATACCTGTAGGTCTTGCCGACGTCCTCCTTGGTGAAGACAATCGGCTTTCCGTCGCGGACCTCGAAGAAGTCCACCGTTGCCGGCTGGCCATCCTTCGCGCTGGGGAACCTGAAGACTCCAACGTACTGCCCCACCTGCCTCCCGAGGAGCAGCGCCTTAGACGCCTGGTCTTCAGGCACCACGGTCACCATGTACTCGGGATAGACGGAGTCGCGCCCGTTCATCACCGCGGACAGAGTGATGCCACCTGCCTCCGTGAAGTTCAGGGCGGGCTCGTAGGAGTTCGTGAAGGTCGGCGACCAGAACCCGTTGCCCACGGCGACAAGCTCCCCCTGCACGCGCCCGACGACGAACTCGAACGCGCCCACGTGCGTGTCGTACACGATGTCGGGATCCGAGCCCTGTACCTGGGTCACCTCGTAGCGGTAGGTGCCAGGCTCCGTGAACGTGATGGCACCGACCTTGATCTCGGCGTGGTCAGGCAAGAAGGAGAGCGTGTCCTCCTTTGTCACCGTGATGGTGGTATCGGCTGGCTCGGGCGCGCCGTTCAAGCCGGTCACCTTGAAAGCGAACGCATCAGAGTCGTTCCAGGCCCGACCGGAGATCCCCACCCTCAGAACCCTGGCGGGCGTGATAGTGACGGATTCGGTGGGGCCGTCATCGGCAAGCGCCTGCGCGGGAAGAACGATTCCTGCCAGAGCAAGCGAGATGACACACAGGAAGAGTGTCTTCCAGAGGGACTTCATGGGCGGCTCCGTTTCGTCCGGGGTCTTATCCGCCACAATGTTACGCTCTCGCGGACGAAGTCGGTAGTGTCGTTTGGGGGGCGAAACGGCCAACCGGAAGACCCCCGCCTCGTCTCCCCCATCGCGGTCCCCGATTCCGCCTTGCACAACGGACAGCTGAGCGGCGAAGATACGTTTGGCGAGAGGAGAAGACATTGGAGACCGAGAACGTGGCACTTCCCCGGCTGCCCATGCCGCTCATGTGCACGTCGTTTGAGCCGGGCTGCCTCGATGCGGCGGTGGCGTCATTCGACGACCCTGACGTCCAGGCCATCGCCCGCGCCGAGGCTCTCTACTTCCGGGGCCAGGCCGAAGCGGCGGACGCCGCGGCGACTGCGTATCTCGACGCCGACGACGTCGGTCTGCGTCTCTCGGGAAATCTCATCTGCGGCTTCGCGAGCCTCTCGCTCAACCACATCGCCCAGGCGCGATCGTGCCTGGGGGCGATCGTGGCAGAAGGCTCGGCGGATGCCGACGAGGGCGAGTCAGAGCCGCTTCGCGCGTCTCGCATGCTCTTTGGTGCCGCGGCGGGCGTCCTCCTCCACCTCCCAACGCCCTTCTCGATGGAGGAGTTCGCGTCGTGCGCGGCAAGCCTGCCCGAGGGCCTGCGCCTCTTTGCGAGCTACCTGCTCGCACATGCCTCCTACCTCAACGGAGACTGGGGCAAATGCGTGGGCATGGCCGAGAACGCCCTGGTCATGAAGCGTGGAAGCTATCCGATATCGGAGACGTTCCTACACCTAGGGGAGGCGATGGGATACATGAGCCTGAAGGAGTCCGACCACGCCAGGGAGCACTTCGAGCGCGCGTGGGCGTTGTCGAGGCCAGACGGGCTGTACGAGACCATAGGCGAGCACCACGGGCTATTGCAGGGACTTGTCGAGAAGTGCCTGAAGGCCGGCTACCCCGAGGACTTCTCGCGAGTGATCGAGATAACGTACCGCTTCAGCTACGGCTGGCGCAGGATCCACAACCCGGATGCCGGCGAGAGCGTGGCAGACAACCTCTCGACCACGGAGTTCGCCGTCTCGATGCTGGCGTGTCGCGGATGGAGCAACGCCGAGATAGCGCGGCACATGGGCATCTCTGCCGGCACGGTGAAGAACAGGCTCTCGAGCGCGTACGCCAAGCTCGGCATCTCCAAGCGCTCCGAGCTCGGGCGGTTCATGCTGCGCTAGACGAGCACCTTCTTGTTGTCGGCACCCGGCGTCGTGACGATGACCTCATCCGGCACGACCGTGAGCGCGCCCTTGGCAGTGGCTGCACCCTTGAACATGGACTCGACCTCGCCCTTGAACTTCTCGACGTAGGCGCCCTCGGCCGTGTAGGTTGCCGTCCCCTTGATCTGGTAGCCCTCGAGGGTCTTGGGGTTGTAGGCGGAGAGGGCGATCCTGCCGCCGTTGGCCTTTAGGTTCGCAAGCGTCGTCTGCAGGAAGACGTCGCCGATGTGGAGGTTGCCCTCCTCGTCGATCTCCTTGAAGGCGACGGGCACGACGTTGGGCCTTCCGTCCGCGCAGGTCGCGAGGTCCCACATGGACTCGTTCAGGACCTTGATGACGTTCTCGTTAAGCATGGCTTCCTCCTTCTCCCGAGCAGCACCGCGCTGCTCTGCGTATCGGATGCCGCTCAAGATAGGAGACTCACGCGGATGGAGGAAGATATGGGGCGGAACTTGAGTTGCTCTTGTTGCCCGTAACTGGTCTCTACCTGCGGGTTCCTGGGACGAGCGGTGCGTCTGTCCTTGCCGGCACCACCTTCACGTCCACAAAGTCGCAGACCTGGCACTGCCTCGGCGCGTCGGTCGTCACCTCGCGGTTTGTGAGTCCCGCCCACTTGCATATGTCGCGCAGGATCGGGACGACGGACTCGCCGCGCTCCGTGAGCGAGTACTCCACGCGCGGGGGTATCTCGTCGAAGCTCCTCCTCTGCACGAGGCCATCACGCAGGAGCTCCTTCAGGGACGACGACAGCACGGCATCGGAGATGTTCGTCATCTCCTCCCTCAGCTGACCGTATCTCAGGGTCTGCTTCTTCGAGAGCACGCAGAGGATGCGGCTCTTCCATTTCCCTCCGAAGACCTCGAGTCCGTACTCGAGCGGGCAGCGGATGTCCGGCTCGAGCTTTCTGGTGTGCGGCATGATGCCTCCAAACGCTGCTGTTGCCACCAGTCTTGCAGCATGTTGGGCGCGTCTCAAGTAACTATGCAAAACATGAGTGTCACCTGTCGCGGCGTCTCCTTGGTGCCTCGACAATGCATGCGCAAGCAGGCGGGGAGGTGCGTCATTCGGCGCGCCTCCCCGCTTCTCATGCCCCATGTCCCGGCTCTGGCTAATCCGCCGGGCTGAAGTCCTCCTTGGGGACCCCGCAGACAGGGCAGGTCCAGTCATCTGAGATGTCCTCGAAGGCGGTCCCGGGAGCGATGCCGTTGTCGGGGTCTCCCCTCTCCGGGTCATAGACGTAGCCGCAGACGTTGCACACGTACTTTCTCATGGCAGGCCCAGCACCTTCTCCCCCGGCATCCTCCGTTGCACCAATGAGGGCGCTGACCGCTGCCAAGCACCGTCGGCGAACCCACCGCGATCGCCTTCGATTTGAAGACCTCGGTCATGATCTCGTTCTTGTCGGCATGCGCAATCGAGAAGACCTTCACGACGGTGCTCGGGCTCTGACGTGCGACCTCTGCCGCAATCTCGTGAGCGATCTTGGTCGTGCCCTCCCACATCGTGTCGTAGACCACCGTGACCTGGTCCTCTTGGTACTCGCGCGACCACCTGTCATAGAGGTCGACGATCTGCATGGGGTTGTCGCGCCAGATTGCGCCGTGTGCCGGAGCGATCATCTATAGGGCGACGCCGCTTTGCGGGGCCCCTGGGTCATTTGAGGTGCTTGAGGATGTCGCCCAGCCCGAAGGTGGTCTTGCGGTAGACCTTGTTGTAGAGGGCCTTCTTCGGATGGAGAAGGCCCATGCCCTTCTTGCCGTATCCAGGGATGAGCGCCCTCTTCACCGCACGGGTAGCCCGGCCCCTTGTCCTGGCACTTATCGACTTCTTGATACTTGGCTTCCTCATTCCGTACTTCATGGCTCATTGCCCCCTACGAATTGCAGAGCGAGCGCATCGTCTTCAAAAGCAAGTGCATCGCCCTACCATGGTACGTCTATGCGGGACGGCAGAGGGATGCTCCCACCTTGTCAGCCCCTCTGCGCAGCGCTACCACGCTTTTCTCCGCCAGCCAATCGGGCCGGACAGCTAGAAGACGCCACCTCTCGTGCATGGAGCCACTGTCAGCCGGGCACATTGCCATCGAGGCATCGCGCCGACGTGTCTGGGGCGGTGCCTCGAGCATGTTGAAGGTGGATGCCGCGATGGCGTAATGGTCCCTGGTCAACCTGGATCAGCGGGCGAGCTACCAGAGCCTAGCAGACGGCTTCCCGTCTGCTGAAGTGGCTGCGCCTGCTCGTTTGCCAGCTTGACGGAGTCCATTGCACGTGCATCAATCGAAGAGGCAACGCTCTATCACGTCGCGCCCACGCAGTTTCTCGAGCCAGGCATCAGGGATGGCTCGCCATCCGTACGCGATGCCGGCAAGGCCACCTGCCACAGCCGCCGTCGTGTCCGTATCGTCCCCGAGATTCACCGCTAGACGCAAATTCGTCAAGCTTTTGACAAGGTTGCCGCTCAACTGACCAAAAGCCGGCCACGCACCTGCCCATTTGCTTGACGGCACGGCCCCGCCAAAGCGCCCCGCGACTTCTTAGGCGGCCAAAACACTCGTCCAACGGGCCCAACGCCGCGCCGCAACCGCCCCGTAAAGACCGCAAACACCGCCGGCCACCAGCACAAACTCGGCCATCTACAGCCGCACGCATCGAGCAACCGCCGCTGCGGTATCCTTGGAGCACTTGCACCCGCGCACCAAGGAGCCGCTATGCGCACCGAGCTCGATGTCCCCTTTTCGCACAAAGAAGAAGCCAAGGCGCTGGACGCCAAATGGGACCGGACCAAGAAGATCTGGTATGTACCCAGCGGCGTCAACCCCGAGCCCTTTGCCGAGTGGCTGCCCGGTGTTGACCGATCCGACCCCTCAGCGCCGTATATATATCTAGTACTGGGCAAGCGTGAGTGCTGGAAGTGTCACAAAGAGACCTCGGTCGCGGCCTTTGGCATTCCCTATCGAACCGATAACGACGAGAGCATCGCCATCGCGCACGCGCCCAACGAAGCCGGGCACATTGTCATCGACACGGCCAGCGCCAACGCACTCGCCATCGTGCCCGCTCTTGGCTGCGTGCCGGGCGAGATCCGCGACTACCTTCATAAGCGCTGCGGCTACAAGCCCGTAGGCGCGCGAGCCTCCAAAGCCCCGTCGCTCGGCAACACGTGCACCAGTTGCGACGCGTTGCAAGGCAGTCGCTATCTGCTCGAAGAGCCCTCGTCCCCGTTTGCCCTCACCGCCATCAACAAGCTGCCGGCACTGGAGTTTGTGCGCGTCGAAGTTGCCGGCGTCTTTGGCATCCCAGCCACGCGCACCGACTTTGACCAGGCGCTCTTTACCTGGGCACGCGACCATCACGCCGAGTTCCACAGGCAACTCGGTGAGGGGGTTTATTTGTAGAGACGGAGAGGCCTTCACAGCCAGCTCCTCCGCATCACCTATCCCTCGTCGCCGGCGTCGTACACGATATCGAGGCCACAAACAGGGCATTGCTCCGGATACACCAGCATATGAACGCCCGTACGTTTCCTCACTTCGTCGCTGAACCTGTCACGTGCATCGATGAACCGAATGTCGAGACACGATATTTGCGAGCCGCAGCAAGGACAGGCGACAGCAAACGACCCGCAATCAACCTCTACGTTCGGAAACATATTGTTGTCTATAAGGGCACACGGCAGTTTTCCGTACTTCCCCATCGCAATATCGCCTCGCCAGCTCATACACGCTCCCCTCTCGCTATACAAATTAGGAAGAGCATGCACCGGCGGGTGGGCGCGAGATTGCATCGCAACGCGATCCGATCAAATAACACGATCTTAAAAGACCGCCAAAGCCAAATACGCTAATACGGCAGAAGCCCCGCCTTTTCACGCTTCTTTTCCGAGTGATCGAACTCAATGCGATGGGCCTCAAGAAACACCGTATTGGGTCCAAACCATCCGTTTTCTGGCTCGAACCGTTCAACAAACGCAAGGCCGAGCACCTTATAGCCCACCTCGGTTGCAAATATGACTCCAACTGGGACGCCACATTCCGTGCAGTTGAGCATTTTACGGTTGTAATTCTGGTCTCGAGAACCAACGGTACCCGGCGCTTGAACCGAGTACTTAATGACCCACGTACCATCGTCCAAATAGAGCGGAGGTACATCGGTGTAGAAGCTCTTTCTAGAGTTATGGACCGAAAGCGCAAAGGTCTTATTGGGATCTTGCTTCACCCGATCCTGGCCCGGCCAGAAGATCCCTGAATCCCGCGATCGGCGCATCGTTGATGCTCTCGGTTTGCCGCTGGCTCGCTCGTACCCCACTCCCCTGTATACTGATGTAGCACGTGTTTCATCCGGGCTTGTTGGGCCGGATTGTTCATGGGAGGGTCTTATGGCTGCTTCGAATCCGCCTAAGGGGAGCGTTTCTTCTTCGTCCATCAAGCCGGTTACGCGCAAGGCCGTGCGTTGCCAGCGCGAGGTCGCTTGGCTTGTCACGCAAGCGGCGGGCAGGCTTGTGGCGACCACTCAGGACGTCAATGCGCCTACACCGAGCTTTGTGTTAGCGGCGGCGCTGGATTTTGTGCGCCAATTGGAGCTTGCCGCACAGGATGCCAACGGCCACCTCGACTACCAGAATGTTATGGCGCCCGACCTGCAAACGTTCTGCCACATGGCCAAGTTGCCCGCCGCACCCAATGCGCTTTCAGACGCAGGATACATGTTTACGCTTTCGGGCGCGGGCCTTATCCGCGACATCTATGCATACTGCAGCGAGCTCGCCGAGCGCCACGTCTTTGACGCGGCAGAAGTCAAACCGGGATATGTCATCAAGCTGGTTCTTAGGCTGTTCTTGATGGACGGGTTCGGGGCCATGCCGGCGTAAGCCGAGTCTTCAGCATCACCGTCGACTGAGCAACAACCGCTTTACCTTAGTGGGCGCCAATTGAGGGTCGATTATTGGGTCGCCTCGTCCACTAACGCATTTATTCCACGCGCTCTGACAGTCGATACTTGCGGTTGCGGCTCGTCGCCGGCGCCGTGGGCTCAAGCTCGCCTTGAGCAATGAGCGCGTTGACGCGCGACCTAACCTGGGAAATTGTAAGCCCCGTGCGTTCTGCCAGCTCACGCGTCCCCAGCTCGCCGTAGTGTTTGAGTGCCGTCACAATTAAGCCCCCGCCATGATCGACCGGCTCGATCTTTGAACGGTAAAGTACGACCTTGAACCAATCGAACCCCGGGCAGAACAGGGGCTCGGCCAGACCATGCGCGCGCATGGCATCGATCATCATCGGGATGCCCGAGCCATTGCCCTCAGCCGGCGAACCTGCGCCATCCGGCAGCGGGACAATCGACATGAGTTTCACGAGCGTCGCGTTACGGCATCGGGAGCTGCCGTCAAACAAGTTCTCGCGAGTCTTTCCCCCGTAAAGGCCGCCAGGATTCGCCACCTCGACACGATCGTCAAAGACGTCGACGGTAATCGATTGTCCACAGAACCGATCCCCGTATTCTCGATGGATTACGGCGTTGGCGATTGCCTCGCGCAGAACCTCCTCGGGAATCTCCAGCGAGTCGACACGCGAGACGCCTTGGACGGTCGAGGTTCGCCGCAAATTCTTGGCGACGGCCGCGACGGCATCCGAGATCATCTCGCCCAACGTTCCCTCACAGATTGTGCGGTCCATGAACCTCAGCGACCCCGCCGTGCCTTTCCGGGTCCCCGCATAGACAGCCATGTCGATAAAGAGCTTGGGATAAAACTGCTGAGGGTAGGTGCCCGCAACTAGGAGTCCAGCCTTGGTGACATTGCCCTGGGAATCAAGGAAATTTAGGCGCTCCAGCTTCGTTTGTTTGTCCGGTGCGCCGCGCATTGCCCGGGGCGTCAACGAGAAAGCCCGATCTATCGTACGGTCGACCAGCGCCTCGTCGAGATCGTCCGCGCCCGCGCCCGCCACCGCGTCGCGATCGCTCGGAGTCGCTCGACCGTATGACGCCAATGCGAGCACCTCGGTCGACGAAAGCGGGACATCTTTGTCATCGATGCGCTTGTAGCTGCCGCCCTGGGCGCCCCGCTCTATGACATAGCAGGGCTTGCTCGACGGATCGAGCTCCTCAATCGTAATGACGAGAACGATGACGCCCTGAAGCTCCACTCGCTCGATCGTGTATTTGGGCGGATTGGCCAGCTTTCCTCGACCGCCCGCATCACCCATGCCTGACACAAATTGGTTGAGCACTTTCTCGGTCTCGAAGTTCTCAACCGGGACAAAACCTGCGCGCTCACTCACTCCGAGCACGATGATTCCGCCGGCAGTGTTCGCGAATGCGCTCACCGTTTCCCACACGTCGCGGGAAAGCGTCGTGGCGCTCTCCTTGACCTCGACGTTAAGATCGTCCGAGCCCATGCGCCTTAAAGACTCGAGCAGACCGGTCAGTTCGTTTTCGTTCATCTGCACGTCCTTTCGCTTGGTTCTGCGAAGAATGCCGCGAATGGATTTCCTTCGTCTCTCAGTTATCTCTCGTAACTATCTCTCATCTTTCTGTTATCTCTCATATTAGAGATAAGTGAGAGATGAAAGATAAGATGTCTGCCATCTGTTTCATATAAACATGTTTTTGCTGGTAGAACAATCGGTATTGAGATAATACCATGATTGCTTGTCTCTTTGCTGCTCAGTTATCTCTCATATTTATCTCTCGTCTTTCTGTTATCTCTCGTATTCGTGACGAATGAGAGATGAGAGATGAGAGATGAGAGATGTGCGGGCGGCGGATAAGCGTGGATTTTGGACGGTCGGGAAATGAGGGTGGATATTTGGACGGTTTTTGGGCGTTTGAGGCTGATTCCGTCCGAAAATCCACTCTCATTCGATAGGCGTCCAAGTTTTCACGCTCGCGCGGCGGGCACGCGGGGCCTTTACCCAATCCGTTGGCATCGTCTTCAGTTCGCCGCAGGGTCGCGGCCCCATATGGGTATACTCTCGAGGATTCGACTCGATTCGCCCCCGATGGGGCGTCAAAGGAGACTGCATATGCCCACTACCTCAACCGACCCGCGCGCCGCTGCCGCCGCGCTGCTGGTACCCGGCACTACCTGCCACGGCTTTGCCGTCGAGCGCTGCGAGACCGTGCCCGAGCTCGACTCGGACGCCTATGTGCTACGCCACACCGCCTCGGGCGCTCGCCTGCTGTACCTGGCGTGCGACGACGAAAACAAGGCCTTTGCCATTGGCTTTAAGACGCCGCCGGCCGATTCCACCGGCGTGTTCCATATTCTTGAGCACTCGGTGCTGTGCGGATCGGCCAAGTTCCCTGTCAAGGAGCCGTTTGTCGACCTGATCAAGAGCTCCATGCAGACGTTCCTCAACGCCATGACCTACCCCGACAAGACCATCTACCCCGTTGCCACCACCAACGAGCAGGACCTGTACAACCTGATGGACGTGTACCTGGACGCGGTGTTCAACCCGGCCATCTATACCAAGCCCACCATTTTTGAGCAGGAGGGCTGGCACTACGAGCTGGACCTGCCGGAGGGCGCCGAGGGCGAGGGCGACGGCAGCTCCGAGAGCCTGCGCGAGGGCACGCTGCGCTATAACGGCGTGGTGTTCAACGAGATGAAGGGCGCGCTGTCCGACCCCATGAGCGTGCTGGACGACGCCGTCAACGCCGCGCTCTATCCCGACACCGCCTATGCGCACGAGAGTGGCGGCGACCCGCGCGCGATTCCCGCGCTCACCTACGAGCAGTTCCTGGACACGCACGCGCGCCACTACAATCCTTCCAACTCTTACATCACGCTCTACGGCGACCTGGACGTGGACCGCGCGCTGGCCTTTTTGGACGAGCGCTATCTGTCGCAGCCGAGTGCCGCGAGCCGCCGCATGGACGCTGCCGTTGCCGCCGGCGAGGACCCGTCCGCGCTGGCGCCCAATCCGCTGGACGTGCAGGAGCCTGTGACCTGCGAGTATAAGCGCGTCGAGATGGCCACCACGCCCGAGAACGCCCTGGTGGGCCTGGGCCTGGTGCTGGGCAGTGCGCTCGACCGCAAGCGCACGATCGCGGCGGACATCCTGTTCGAGGCGCTGCTGGGCTCCAACGAAGCGCCGGTTAAGAAGGCCATTCTGGCCGCCGGCCTGGGCGGCAACGTGGTGAGCTACACTGCGGCCGAGAGCCTGCAGCCCTACGAGCTCATCATGCTGCAAAACGCGCAGCCCGGCGTGGCGCGCGAGCTGCGCCGCGTGTTCCAGGACGCCTGCCGCGACCTGTGCGAGCACGGCGTTCCGCGCGAGCGCCTGGAAGCCATCATCAGCAGCAACGAGTACGATCTGCGCCAGCGCGACTACGGTATCGCCGACGGCGTGGCCATTGCGTGCGATGCGCTGAGCACCTGGCTCTACGATGACGACGCCGCGACGCTGGCACTCAAGTACGGCCCGGTGTACGAGGAGCTGCGTGGCGAGCTGGACGGCAGCTACTTTGAGGACCTGCTGCGCGAGCTGGTGCTGGAAAACGACCACATGGCGCTGGTCGAGCTGGTGCCGGTGGACGCCGCCGAGGGTTCGGAGGGTGCCGAGGCCGCCGAGCTGGCAGCCAAGCGCGACGCCATGACCGATGCCGAGCTGGCCGATGTGGTCGAGTGCACGGCCGCGCTGCGTGCCGCGCAGGAGGCCGAGGACACACCCGAGGCCAAGGCCACGCTGCCGCGCCTGCGCGTTTCCGACATTGGCGAGGCGCGCCCCGAGCCGCCGCTCGTTGTGGACACGACTGCGCCCATCCCCTGCCTACGCCACGGCATCCCCACCAACCGCCTGGCCTACGCCATGCAGTATTTCGACCTGAGCTGCGTCGCGTTTGAGGACCTGCCCTATGTGACACTGCTCTGCCGTCTGCTCAAGCAGCTACCCACGAGCGAGCACTCGGCCGAGGAGCTCGACAACTTGCTCGCCGGCAAGCTGGGCTTTTTGAGCTTTACGACCGAGGTCATGACCCAGCCCGACGTGGACGGCGTGCGCCCTTATCTGTTGGTGAGCGCCGGCGCCCTATCCGAGAAGGTCGATGCGCTGGCGAGCCTGCCGCGCGAGGTGTGGTCGAGCACGCTATTGCTCGACGCCGACGCCGACCGCGTGCGCGACGTGCTCACGCAGATTCGCATTGGGCTTGAGCAGGGCTTTATCAACAACGGTCACTCGGCGGCGCTCGGTCGCGCGATGAGCTACAGCTCGCCTTCGGCTGTGGTGCGCGAGCAGCTTTCGGGCGTGGACTTCTACCTGTTCTTGCGCGACCTGCTCGACCACTTTGACGAGCGCCTGGACGGTCTGCGTGCCAAGCTTGCCGAGCTGGCAGACCGCATCTTTGTGGCCGATGGCTGCATGGCGAGCTTTACCGGCAGTGACGAGGACTTTGACGCGTACTGGGATGCTGCGGGCGACCTGGGTTTGGGCGCGGGCGACGGTGCCGATGCCGGCCGCGACACGCTCGTGGTGCCGGCGCCGTGCGACCGCCAGGAGGCCTTTGTCATCCCCAGCGATATCTGCTTTGCGGCAAGCGCGTGCGACCCTCGTCGTCTGGGCATCGACGTGACGGGCGCCTGGGCGGTTGCTGCCAACGCGCTCTCCTACGACTACCTGTGGAACGAGATCCGCGTGAAGGGCGGTGCGTACGGTTGCGGATTCCGCGCGGCCGGCGAGCGTCAGGCGGCGTTCTACACCTACCGTGACCCGGCAATCGACCCCTCGATTGAACGCGTGGCACGCGCAGGCGAATGGCTCGGCAGCTTTGAGCCCGACGAGGCCGCCTTTGAGGGCTTTATCGTGAGCTGCGTGAGCGGCATGGACGCGCCGGTGAAGCCGTACGCGCTTACCAAGCGCCGCAACACGACCTACCTGGCCGGGCTCGATCCGCACGCACGCGAGGAACGCCGCGCCCAGATGCTCGCCGCCACGCCCGGTGAGCTTCGCTCGCTCGGCGCCGACGTGACGCGCATTGCAGCCGAGTCGCCTACCTGTGTCTTTGGCGGCCGAGACGTCATCGCCAAGAGCAACGCCGGCTTTAACGTCATCGACCTGCTGGGCTAAGGCACAAAGGTAGATTTTTGGGATATGCCTGAAAATCTACCTTTTTCTTTTGCCGCAGTCTGCCGGTTTGTCTCGATCTGTAACGCTAAGACGGCAATATTAGCTCCAGATGTTACAAATCGAGACGTTTTCGGATGACGCCGGCCCTTTGTCTCAATCTGTAACATCTAGGTCCGATTTTGCCGAGTTACTGTTACAGATCGAGACAAACCGCCGCGAACACCCGCTCTTCGTCAAAACCACCACGAAGGCGTCCATGAACTGCCCCCTTTGCGATGGTTTGTGTGGTGGTTTGGGTATTTGCCCAGATAAAACCTGCCAAAATAAACCTGTCCCTTTTTGGTAGGTTTGCTAGAGGAGGCTGGGATGGACAAGGCTGAGTTGCGGCGGACGGCGCTTGCTCGGCGCGATGCAATTGATTTGGATGTGCGGGCGGCGAAGTCTGCCGTTATCTGTGCGCGACTTGTTGAGCTGTTGGATCGCTTGGATGCCGCGGCGCCGCACACCGTTGCCATCTATGCCGCGATGGGTTCCGAGGTCGACCCTACCGCGTTTGCCGCTGCGGCCGCCGCGCGCGGCTGGCGCGTAGCCTATCCGTGCATGCTCTCGGCAACAGACGCCGCAGCTTGTGGCCAGCGCATGTGCATGCGGGCAGTTGCTGCTGCCGATGCGTCCTCGGCCCCGTTTATCGGCCACCCCACGCGGGCCTTCGCGGCCACGGACATCGACAGCAGCCGCTTCCCTATCGTGCCTGCCGAAGCTCTCGACATGATCGTCGTACCGCTTGTAGCCTTCGACCGCGCCGGCGCACGCCTGGGCTACGGCGGCGGCTGCTATGACCGCTACCTGCCCATGCTCTCGCCCGCATGTCAAATCATCGGCATCGCCTTTGACGAGCAGCGTGTCGACCACGTTCCCACCGACGCCCACGACCTGCCGCTACCCCACATCGTCAGCGCCTAACCGCCGTTGTATCGCACCCGCAAGATGAGCGTGGAAAATCTCCCACTTTGGGCCTGTTCGGGGGCAAAAAACGGGAGATTATCCACGCTCATTATTCAAACGTCCGATAATCCACGCTCGTGTGTCCGAAAATCCACGCTCAACCAATGCGCGTCTAAATTCCCACGCTCGTCCGTCCGGATTTCCACGCTCGTGCAGCCAAACGCCTTGCAACTGCCTCAGCACGCACGCGGCACGCCGGCGACTTTGAGCTTGCGATCGAGCTTTGTCGGATCCCTTAGATCATCCCAGCACAAGCGCACGATCTTGCAGTTATCAAGCAGCGAAAGCCTCGACTCGCGCTGACGCTCATCGAACTGCGCCTTTGCGAGCTTGCCCTCCTCCGCCGCTTTCTCGCTTTTAACGAATCCGTCGAACTCACCGATAATCAGCTGGTCGCCCACGCGCCACAAGTAGTCGACGCGATACGGCCGTCCCGGCTCAACCGGGTCGAACAGTTCAACTTGCAGCTCCGGCATCTGCCAGCCGCGCTCGATCATCAGGGCACGTGCCTTGGACTCGCCACCGCTTTCCGACAGACCATCGGCACACCGCGCAACCCTGCGCGCCATCACAACACCGCGACGATTCAGGCCAAGCTTATCGACCGTCTCAACGAGATGCTCCTTCGACAAAAGCTGCTCATGGAGCGCCGAGTCCGCAATGATCAGCCCTTCGACAAACGATGCATCGACCAGGCAATCCGCAATCGTTTGATCGATATCGGTCACGGCAATATCCATCTGGCTTGCCCGTGTTCGATAAGCATACCGATGACGAATGACCTGAGAGCCCGGCGTCGTCGATTGCGCCGGCGCCACGGCGATATGGATGTGCGTCAAATTGGCATGCGAAACCGAAAGGCCATAGATAACAGCCGCCGTATAGGAGCAAAATGTCCAGTCGGGGTGCTTTTGCGCAAGCGCCCGCACCCGATGCAGATAACGCTGCCGAAACTTGAGCTCGGACCAGTATTCCGGACGCGCATACAGCCCCGGCATGACCGCCTCTAGACTTCCCGCCTCCGCCCGCCGCTCAATCTGCTTTGCCTCCGCCGCCGTGCGCGCGTACACGCAGCTCATCTGCTGTTCGCACGCCTTAATGTGACTTGCAAGTCTTTGATTCGCCGTCATGTTTCCCATGTCGCCTCCCAACTCTTGGAACGGCGCAAACGTACCAGACGGTTTCATGCGAAGTCTGACCAAATACCGTCCAGGCGCTGACCAAATGCTTGACGGTTTTGGACGATTTAGGCTGATGGCTTATATCTGCAGGTAGAAGCCTTGCCAAGAGGTCCCTGTCTCCACATTTTGAGGCCTTGGTCCATTGGATTATCAGAAAGAAAAACCCGTCGAGATTCAAGACTACGCCAAATGCGACTTTGCCTCTGCATGCACCGTCTCTTAGCCGAGCCATCGGCATCTACATGCCTAAAAAATGAGCGTGGATAATCTCCCGTTTTGAGCCTAGTTTTGAGCCAAAAGTGGGAGATTATCCACGCTCGATTTGTAAACGTCCGAAAATCCACGCTCGTGTGTCCGAAAATCCACGTTCGTGTGTCCGAAAATCCACGTTCGTCACGCCGCGAGCACAGCAACGGCCGCAGCAGCAACCACAGCTACAGCCTAGTGCTCCTCGCCGGCGCGGGCCAGGTCGTAGGGCGTGGTCTGGTAGACGTAGTAGTTGAGCCAGTTGGTGTAGAACAGCTGAGCCTGGCTGCGCCAGACGTTGCGCGGCTCGGCGGTGGGGTCGTCGTTCGGGAAGTAATGCGCCGGCACCTGAGGGTTGAGCCCGCGCTTAACGTCGCGCTCGTACTCCAGACGCAACGTGTCGGTATCGTACTCGGGGTGACCAAATACAAAGAAGCGACGGCTGTCGGTCGACTTGACGATGTACAGGCCCACCTCGTCGGATACGGCCACGACCTCAAGCTGCGGCTCGGCCTCCACGTCCTCGCGGCGCACATCGGTGTTGCGCGAATGCACGGCATAGAAACGGTCGTCAAAGCCGCGGACCAGCGGGCTTTGCGGCTTCACCAGATAATGCTCAAACACGCCGCTCGCCTTTGCCGGCAGGTCATGCTTCTGGATGCCGTAATGATGGTAGAGCCCCGCCTGCGCGCCCCAACAAATGTGCAGCGTAGAGTGCACGTGCGTGGTGGACCAATCCATGATCTGGCAGAGCTCGGGCCAGTAGTCGACCTCCTCGAACGGCATCTGCTCCACCGGCGCGCCCGTGATGATCAGGCCGTCGTAGTGGATGTCGCGGATGTCGTCGAACGTGCGGTAGAACGTCTCCAGGTGGCCGGCGCTCACGTGCGTGGCCTCGTGCGTCTTGGTGCGCAGCAGGTCCACCTCCACCTGCAGCGGCGTGTTGGAGAGCTTGCGCATGATCTGCGTCTCGGTGGCGATCTTAGTGGGCATGAGGTTGAGGATGAGCACGCGCAGCGGACGGATGTCCTGGTGCAGCGCGCGGTACTCGGTCATGACAAAGATGTTCTCGCTCTCGAGCTGCGCGGCGGCAGGGAGAGCGTCGGGGATACGAATGGGCATGGATGCTCCTTACGAGTCAGTTGCAGCTATGGTACAACGACCGGCCCCATCCGCGCGAGCGCATCGCCCAGCGATGCCGTCAGCGGCCCAAATCACTCCAAAAGTAGAGATTAAGGCATGTCCCAAAATCTACGGCACTTTAGCCTAGCAAAGTAACAGCAGAACGCTACAATGGTTCGACGCGAAAAACTCGGCCGAAAGGATACATATATGTACCAGACGCGTAAGATCGGTGTGGTCGGCCAGGGCCACGTAGGAGCACATGTCGCCAACAGCCTACTTATGCAGGGCATTGCCGATGAGCTGTACCTGTGCGATATCAACGAGGCCAAGGTGACGTCCGAGGTCCAGGACCTGCGCGACTCCCTTTCATTTGTCCCGTACAACACCAAGATCGTCAACTGCTACGACCACTACGAGGAGCTGGCCTGCTGCGATGTCATCGTCAATGCCGCCGGCAAGGTCGCACTGGCCGCCGGCAACCGCGACGGCGAGCTGTTCTTTACCACCGACGCCGCCCGCACCTTTGCCAAGTGCATCGTCGATGCCGGCTTTGACGGCATCTTCGTGAGCATCTCCAACCCCTGCGACGTCGTGTGCACCGAGCTGTGGCACCTGACCGGCTACGATCCCAAGAAGATCATCGGCTCGGGCTGCGGCCTGGACTCCGCCCGCCTGCGCACCGAGATCTCCAAGAAGGTCGGTGTGAGCCCCAAGTCCATCGACGCCTATATGATCGGCGAGCACGGCTTTAGCCAGCTTGCAGCCTTTAAGGCCGCGACCATCGCCGGCAAGAGCCTTAACGAGCTTCAGGCCGAGAACCCCGACAAGTACGCCTTCGACCACATGGAGGTCGAGGAGCTTGCACGCAAGGGCGGCTATGTGACCTACCAGGGCAAGCAGTGCACCGAGTACGCCGTCGCCAACTCCGCCGCACGCGTCTGCGCCGCTGTGCTGCACAACGAGCACGCCGTGCTTTCGGCCTCTACGCTTATGACCGGCCAGTATGGCGAGGAGGGCATCTTTACCTCCCTGCCGTGCGTGATCGGTGCCGAGGGCGTCGAGGAAGTCTACACACTGGACCTGTCCGAGCACGAGCTCGAGGGCTTCCACAAGAGCTGCCAGCACATCCGCGACAACATCGCCCAGCTCGACTGGTGGGACGCCGAAGGCGTTGTCGGCAAGTAGACCGTCAATCGCCGCAATCTCGCGAATCTAAACGCGATACCAAGCGGACCGCGCCGGAAATCCCCGGCGCGGCCCGCTTTTTTGACTCACGCAGTGCCCTTGCGAATCGAAGGTGAATACTTTTCCCGGTGCCTAGTACTGCTCGATGCCCATGTAGCGACGGACCTCGGGGCTGTGGTCGAACACCTTGCCGCGGGCGGCGCGCAGCTCGCAGCTCATCGCATAGAAGAAGATCGGCTCCAGGAACGAACGCACGCTGGCGGGCACCTCGTCCACGCCGTACTCGAGCGCATCGAGCACCATAACCGTATCGGTGTGCGTGTTGAGGAACGCAAGTGCACGCTCCTCCATGGGACGGCACTCGCCCGATCCGAGCTGTACAAAGTAGAACACGCCGGGCTCGGTGGCTTCGAACGGGCCGTGGAAGTACTCGCCGGAGTGGATATAGCAGCAGTGCTGCCACTGCATCTCCATGAGCGAGCAGATGGCCATAGCGTAGGTCTGGCTAAAGTTGGGGCCGGAACCCAGGATATAGAAGAACTCGTGCTGCTGGCAGAGCTCGGCAAAGCGATCGCCCAGCTCGGCGTTGACCTTCTCGCGGGCAGCGGGCAGCAGGGCATCCATCTGCTTAAGGCCGGCGTACATGTCGGCGAGTGCCTCGTAACCCTCCTGCTGGTCGAGCAGTTCGGCAGCGATCAGAGCGCCGATGCCCTGCGGCACCTCGGCCTGCGGCACGTCCTCGCCCCACGGATAGACCCAGGTAGTCCACTTGCCGTTATCGATCTTGGAGCCTTCGCAGTCGGTCATGGCCACGACCTCGGCGCCGGCTGCCAGCGCCATCTCGCAGCCGTCGACGACCTCCTGCGTATTGCCGCTGTGGCTGCAGGCGATGACGAGCGACTTCTCGCCAAGGCTCTTGGGGGCCATCAGGCAAAACTCGCGTGCCGTGTAGACCGTCGAGGTAAACGTGGTTGCCTCGCGCTTGAGCAGCTCGTTGGCCGGCATCAGGTCGATCATCGAACCGCCGCAGGCGATCCAAAAGACATTCTCAATCTTGCCCTTGCGCTCGATAATTTCCTGAATCAGATCGTGTGCGTTCATGGTGATGCTCCTCCTTGTGTGGCGGTTTTGAACGACGTCAGCTCGTACCTGCGGTCGTTCTATGTTGTCCTATTTATAGCACGCATGACGACGCACGTGAAGCCATCTCACCAAATTTGTTCTATATCGTTCTATCTGTGGACGTTAGATGTCGAACACGTAGCGCGAACCCACGATCTTTTGGCGTCCGAGCAGCAAGGGCCGCTCGTCCTCATCGGTAAAGTACGCCTCCATATAGAAGAGCGGCTCGCCGACCGGCACCTCCAGCAGCGAGGCCGCCTGAGCATCGGCAAGCGCAATCTCCACAGTACAGGGGTCGGACTTGAGCGGCGCGCGGCCCGAATGCTCGGCAACGAGCGCAAAGATGGAATTGTCCGTGAGATCCTTGTCGGCAAGCGTCTGCAGATAGGGATGGTCAGCCAGCACAAAAGCGTTGTTTTCGAGCATGACGGGCACGCCGTCTGCCGTGCGCACGCGCTCGACAACGATGAGCTCGCAGCCGGGTTCCACCCCAAAAAACGCCGCGTCCTCGCGCGTCGCCGCAACCACCGTGCGCGACACCAGGCGTGCTCCGGCCGCCATGTCGTTGGCAGCGCAACCCTCGGAAAAGCTCTGAACATCACCCTTCTGGACAATCTTGCGCTTGAGTTTGGGCGCACACACAAACGTGCCCCTCCCCTGCTGGCGGTTGAGATACCCCGCCCGCGACAGCTCCTCGATGGCGCGGCGCACGGTGATGCGTCCCACGCCGTAGTACTTCGCGAGCTCCATCTCGGAAGGAATGCGCGAGCCGGATGCGTACACGCCACGCGCGATCTCGCCTTTTAGGTCGTCCATTACCTGCTGGTACAGCGGCACGGCGGACACCTCAGTGCGCTCGGTTTTATCGTCGGATGCCATCATTACGCTCCATTCCGTGCATGCTCGGACTCAAACTCTTCAATCGCTGCCATAAACTGCTCGCCAAAGGCATCGGCCTTTTTCTCGCCGATGCCGTTGACCTGGATAAGCTCGTCGCGCGTCTGCGGGCGCAGGCGGCACAGACCGCGCAGGGCCTTGTCGGAGAAGACCATGTACGGCGCTATCTCCAGCTCGGTCGAAATCTCCTTGCGCAGGGCACGCAGGCGCTCGAACAGCTCGACATCGTCACCCACGCGCGGGCGCTGATCCAGCTCGGCCTCCTCGCGCAGCAGATCAACCGCACGGCGGGCACGGGCCGAGGCCTTGCGCTTGGACGCGCGACGCTTAACGGTAAAGGCAAACGCCTCGTCCTCGACCTCGCCGGCGCGCGGGCCCAGCCCCACGACCGGGTACTGCCCCTGCGAGGTAGCCAGATAACCGCGGCCGCACAGCTGGCCGATGATGTCCTTGATGCGCCCGACCGATTCGCTCGACAGCTCACCATAGCCGCGGTCCTCGTCCAGATGCATCTGGCGAATGCGCTCGGTGTTGCCGCCGTGAAGCACGTCGGCGATGAGCGACTTGCCAAAGCGCATGGGTCGCGCGGCCACGTAGCGCACAGCGGCGCGGGCCATATCGGTGACGTCCTCGACCTCGAACTGCGTGAGGCAATTGCTGCAGTTGCCGCAGCCCTCGGCGTCGTCCGTGGCGGTGGTGCCCGCGCCAGCCGCAGCCGCATGCTCGGCCGCGGCCTCGTCGCCAAAGTAGCGCAGCATGTATTCGCGCAGGCAACCGGTGGTATTGCAGTAGCCCTCCATCTGGCTGAGCAGGCGATATCGATTCTGGAGCGCCCACGCGCGCTGCTCGTCGTCGAGCGCCTCGTCGGCAGCATCGCCGCGGTCGATCAGAAAGCGGCACATGCGAAAATCGTTACCGTTCCACAGCAAGTGGCAGCTGGCCGGGTCGCCGTCGCGGCCAGCGCGGCCAGCCTCCTGGTAGTAGGCCTCGATACTCTCGGGCACGTTGTTGTGAATCACGTAGCGCACGTTGGGTTTGTCGATGCCCATGCCAAAGGCGTTGGTGGCAACCATCACCTGGATATCGTCGTCGATAAAGGCGCGCTGGCTTTGGCGGCGGGCGTCGTTGCCCATGCCGGCATGGTAACGGCCAACGCGAATGCCACTGGGGCCCAGCGCCTCGGCAAGCTCACCTGCCAGCGCATCGACGGTCTTGCGGGTCGAGCAATACACGATGCCGCTCTCGCCCGAATGCGCGATCACATAGTCGCGCACCCAGGCGGTCTTGGCTTTGTCGCCCATCTCCTCGCAGCCAAAGTAGAGGTTCTTGCGATCGAAGCCCGTCACCACCGTCGCGGGGTTTTGCAGGCCGAGCATCTGCTGGATGTCCGCACGCACGCGCTCGGTTGCCGTAGCGGTAAAGGCCGCCACAATGGGACGCTGCGGAAGCGATTCGATGAACTCGCGAATCTGCAGGTAGGCGGGGCGAAAATCCTGGCCCCATTGGCTCACGCAGTGCGCCTCGTCAATGGCCACGAGCGGCACGCCGATGCCGCCGTCGGCCGCGGCCTCCTGTGCAAAGGTTAAAAAGCGTGGCTCGAGCAGGCGCTCGGGCGCCACGTACATAAGCTGGTAGCGGCCCTCGCACGCCCGCTTGAGCACGGTGTTTTGCTGAGCCGGGGTAAGGCTGGAGTTGAGATAGCTGGGTCGCGCACCCGCCGCAAGCAGCGCACGGGTCTGGTCCTCCATAAGCGACAGCAGCGGACTCACCACAAAGGTGATGCCGGGCAGCATGAGCGCGGGCACCTGGTAGCAAATGGACTTGCCGGCGCCCGTGGGCATAACGCCCAGCGCATCGCGACCGGCAAGGATCGCATCGACCATGCGGTCCTGTCCCGGGCGAAACGAGGTGTAGCCAAAATAGGCGCCGAGCGTGTCGAGCGCCATCTGCTGCATGCTATCGGTCATGGTTTCCTAACGTTCAAGTCATCTGCCGCCGATTATACGCCGCCACGCGGACCGGTGCCGCGCCGCTGCCGGCCACGGGCGATGCAATCCGAAGGGAACGAGCGCGGATTTTTGGACACTTTCCGGATGAGCGTGGATAATCTCCCACTTTGAGCACGCCGTTGAGCCAAAAACGGGAGATTATCCACGCTCATTCTGCAAATTGCCGCTCTGGCGGGCTTGCGGCGTCGGCCCGTTACGCGGTTTGGTAAAACCGCGTAACTTATATGACCATGACGTAGCGGCTGCCCACGTAGTACTGTTTGCCGAGCAAGACCGGCTCGCCATTGGGACCGGTAAAGCCGGCGCGCAGGTTGAGCAGCGGATCATGCGGGGCAATGCCCAGCTCGGCCGCCTGCTCGGCATTAGCTCGAACGGCCTCGACCGTACGGTAGCCAACCGAGACAATCGGGATTCCGCCAACACGCTCGACCTCGGCAAAAATCGACTTGTCCTCAAGATCGGCCGTCAACAGCTCACGGTAGGCATCAAACGGCACAAAGATGTTCTCCTCAAAGATGGGCTCGCCGTCGGCCGTACGCACGCGCTTGATATGCAGCAGCAGCGCATCCTTCTGCAGGCCAAAGAACTCCATCTCGTTTTGGCGCGCCGGAACGATCTGGCGATCGATCACATGCGCACCGGCCTTCATGCCGTTGTTGGCACACAGCGCGGTAAACGTCTGCAGCGTCGAGGCGTGAAACTGGCGATTGATGTGCGGCGTGGAAACAAAGGTGCCGCGGCCCTGCTGCTTAACCAGGTAGCCATCGGAGCACAACTCCTCGACGGCGCGGCGCACCGTAATTCGGCTCACGTCGTACTGCTCGGCTAGCTCAAGCTCGGACGGAATACGCTCCTTGGGTGCATAAACACCTTTCTCGATCGCATCTTTGATTTCGTCATAAATCTGCTGGTAAAGCGGTGCATTTTTGGGTGCAGGCATATCTGATCACTCTTATCGAAATATCGAAATAACTAATACGTATATAACGTCTAGTTTCATATTATCTCATATTGATAAAACGATACACCATCCCTACCAAAAAGCGACAGCTTCATTTTGGTAGGTTTTATCTGGGCAAACGAAAGTCCCTCGAAAGCAACGGGGCTTTCGAGGGGCTCATGCGGAAGGGTTGCGCCGGGCCGGCAAAATGCCAATACCCTACTTGCCGTCGTCCTGCTGCAGGCTGTCCTGCTCGCTGAGGCGCGCCTGCCTGCTGGCCATGCGCGCGGGCTTGTCGGGATCGGGTACGGCCGTGGGCATGGGCTCGTCGACATGACCGCCCCACCAGCCGCCCACAAAGTTGAGCGTGTGGAACACGTTGATCACGGCACCGGGATCAATGTCGCACACCAGCTTGATAATGTCCTGGCTCTCGTAGGTCGAGACAACGGCGTGCAGCAGGTACATCTTTTCGCGGCTGTATCCGCCGATGACCTCGGCACAGCTAATGCCGTGCTGAAAATGGTCAACATAGGCGGTCATGACCTCGTCTGCCTTGCGCGTCGTGATCTGCAGCGTCACGCGGTCGTAGCGACGATAGAAACTGTCGATGGTCTTGGTCGAAATAAACTGGAACACGATGGAGTACGCCGCATTGTCCCAGCCAAACATAAAGCCAAAGATCGCCAGGATAAAGCAGTTGAAACCAAAGATGACACCCCAGATAGTCTTGCCCGTGTGATTGGAGACCCACAGCGCGATAAAGTCGGTGCCGCCGGTGGATGCGCCGGACTTTAGCGCGATGGCAGCGCCCAGACCCGAGACCACGCCGCCAAAAATGATGAGCATGATCTTGTCGCCCAAAAACGGAGCAAAGTGAAAGATGTTGAGGAACAGCGATGAGAGCACGACCTGCATCATCGAGAAGATGACGAAGCGCTTGCTGATGCCGCTCCAGCATAGGAGCGCCACGGGAATGTTGAGCGCAAGCATACCGAGCGAGATGTCGATGTGGACGCCGCCCAGCGAGGTAACGCGATCGAGTAGGACCGCGACGCCGGTGAGACCGCTCGGAAGCAGGTCGGCGGGTTGAATGAACGCCTGGATCAGAAATGTCTGGAGAACGGCAGAAATGGTGACCGCCACGGCGGTGATGGCGCGGCGGACGATGGTGAGGCGGCCGAGCACGAGCACGCGATCCGTGAGCTGTTCGATGGCGTTCGCCACGTAGGCTCCCTTCGAAGGCAGATGTAGTTGTGGGGCATGCCCGCGATTGTAGCATGGAGCGTGCGGGGGCGCTTCAATTCACCCTCTCTCGACAACCAAAACGGGACCAGCAACCCCCACGACCAAAGGGCTAAATTCCAAGTGAGTAGACTTTTTACGATCTGCCGAGCACACCCAAAACAGCCACCTCTGTGACCTGCGGTTTTACAAAGGAAGATATGCATTGTGCTCAGCCTGCGCCAAAAAGTCTACTCACTTAGCCCGAATCGAAGCCAAACGGATCAAAATCGAAACCAAATTGAGCCAGTCCACCGCAAAAAACGTTTGAACCTGTGCTTCTCGCGGCGGATTGACATTACAAAGCGGCCAAAATGTCGGTCAGATTATCGATAACGGCATCGGCTCGCGATTGGTCGAGGTTGACGCCCTCGTGCGGACGCAGTGCCAGGACGCGGGCGCCGGAGCGCTTGCCGGCCTCGATGCCCAAAGGCGAATCCTCGATAACCAGGCACTCGGTAGGCTCCACCTCCAGCGCCTCCATGGCACGCAGGTAGATCTCGGGGTCGGGCTTAAACGCACTGCACTCGTGACCGCTGATAGTGTAGTCCAGCACGTCGGCAATACCGGCAATCTCCACTAGCTCGTCGATCAGCTCGCGATAGGACGAGCTCGCGATGGCGCACTTCACGCCGCGGTCGTGCAGCTCACGCATCACCGGCTCCGTCTGCTCGTTGAGTAGCTCGGCATACGGAACGGGATGAGCGGGGCAATATCTTTTTTTATATTCCGTGAGCAATTCCTCGCGTAACGTGAGATTGCCAGGAACTAAAGCTTCCCAGATTGCCGGTTCATTAGACCCCGAAAGATCTGGAATTCTATCGTACGTAATGCCATGCTCCTCCATAAACGCCACGCGGCGACGGTTGTAGAACCACTCGGTATCGACCAGCACGCCGTCCATGTCAAACAGCACCGCCTTGATCATACGCATCTCCTCCCACCTGCCAAAAAGGGACAGGTTTATTTTGGTAGGTTTTATCTGGGGTTTTATGACACGACAGACACGCCCTCCCCAGAGCAAAAAAGGGGACGGGGCGCAAACCCCATCCCCTCTCAATCAACCTGTAAGGTCTACTTACTTGTGATTAGTAGGAAAGCTTCCACATGTAGCGACGCATGGTCAGCGGGTGCTGACGAGCCTCGGCGATCTGGTTGCCATACTCGCGCATAACGGCGAGGTGCAGCAGCGGGTTGAAGTAGGTGATGACGCTCGCGGGCACGGCATCAGCCAGGCCGTAGTCCTTGGAGTCAATCAGAGCGACCTTGGCGCCCATGCGCTCAAGGAAGGTGAGGGCGCGGGCGTCCATCGGACGGGTGGCGCCATCGGACATGAAGAAGACGTAGGGCTTACCCTCGGTGGAAACCTCGAACGGGCCGTGGAAGTACTCGCCGGTGTTGTAGGCGGCGGCGTCGATCCACTGCATCTCGGTGAACAGGAAGGCGGCGTGAGAGTAAGCCATCTTCTCGGAGGCGCCGGAAGCCATGAAGTAGATCATCTTGTCGTCCTTGAAGTCCTCGGCGAACTTCTTGGCGAGCTTCTTGCAGTGCTGAGCGGCGTTCTCGCAGAGATCGAAGACGTTGGTGAGGCCGGTGATCATGTCCTCGTAGTGGTCATAGCCCTCGGTCTGCTGAAGGATCTCGACAGCAAGAGCGATGGCATAGCCGGGCTTCTCGCACTTGGCAGCGTAGTTGGCGTGGAAGCCGTGAACGATAACGTGGTCGGCGTCGACGGTCAGAGCGGAGCCAGGCTTGTTGGTGAGGGAGACGACCGGGCAGTTGTGCTTCTTGGCGGTCTTGTTGGCCTCGACGGTCTCGGGCGTGGAGCCACCGAGGGAGCAGGTGATCACGAAGGTGTGCTCGTTGACCCAGGAAGGCGTGTCGTAGTTGAACTCGTTAGCGGTGAAAATCTGAACGTTCAGCTTGTCCGTGTTGTTGGCCAGGAAGTACTTGGCGGGGTAAAGGTCGGACATGGAAGCACCGCAGCCGACGAAGGCGACGCTGTGGATCTCGTGGTTGGACAGGACGTCAGCGACGATCTGCTTAGGGAGGTTAAGGTCGATCTCGTACATCTGACACATTCCTTTCGATTTTTGCGGCGCCACTTTGCCGGACGCACGCAGGGTTACCGTGATTTGGACCGAGTCGTCGGCCCGTTAAGAATGCGACAAAGGGACTGTCCCATTGTCACGTATAGGAATGGAAGCCTGCCTGGGGTATGGGATGCCAGGCAGGCCCCCGGGGAAAGCGGTTAGGCGCTTGGTCGCGACTAGGCCAGGATGCCGGCCGCGAAGAGGGCGATGCCGCCCACGATGGCGGTCACGAATTTATCCATCATTCGCGTCGGGTGTTGCGCTACTCAGCAAACACTAGACAGACGTAATTGGATCCTTCGGGAATGACGGAGTCTGCTGGCTGTAGAGCTTAATCCCCATCCCAAGCAGCTCGCGCGTATCGTTGATTTCCGAATCGTCCAGAAAAACGCTTTGGTCAATCTGCTTCGAACCTTCTTTGTTAAAGGTCGCGCCGTACTGCACTTCAGTAATTGCACCAGTCGCACTGCAAACATCAACTAAGGCCCTAGTTGTACCGAATACCATCATGATGTTTTCTTTTAGCTCAAGAATCTTAGGCATCTTTGCAATGGTTTTCTCCGTTGTAAAGATATTGAGCCTGATCCCCGCAGGTTTTGCCAACTTTAATGCAGCAGACCTCATCTCGTCATTGGCCGCAGCGTCGTCAACGACAATAATTCGTTGTGCGCTGATTTGATTTACCCATGCTGCCAGAACCTGTCCATGAACCAAGCGGTAATCCAAACGAACAAGCTTAATCATAGGTCGTCCTCCTCATCTTCCTGTGCCTTCTGAGCCAAAAGGGCAGCTACATCCTGAATACCCGCCCTGCTCTGAGCAATTATTTCATCAAGCCGCGATTGCGGAAGCGGATCGCTCGACAATGCTATCTCGAGAATCAGAGGGAAGTTCATCCCAGCGATCACACTTACTGAAGCCCTCTTTGACAAGACAGATACCATTGAGTTATTTACGCTGCTGCCCATCATATCCGTCAAAATGTAGACCTTATCGGACGCATCAAAAGAATCGATTAAGGCAATTGTGCGCTCGTCAATTTGGTCCTTATCATCTCTTTTCAATGAAATGACATGGACACGTGATACATCTCCGATAATCATTTCAAGTGTATCGCGGGCTCCAGCGGCAAGCCCACCATGCGATGCAAGAATTATCTGATTCATCATTACCTCCTATCGGTTGTCTACATCATAGACGTTATATACGTGTATGTCTAGATAATATATTTCTTTCCGTTTGCCGGCTATTTCCTACCGTTCACGGCGAACAGACAAGCAAACTGGCATAGGACACCTCCTTGGCTATAATTATATATAACGTCTGTGACGTTTTATACCATTTTGTCTGAAGGGAGAACTGATGACCGGGCGACGTATCGAACTTGCCACCATGAACCATCATTACATGTTTTATGACTTGGACGTTTTTTTTGAAAACGCATCCAAGCTGGGTTATCCGTGCGTTGAGCTGTGGACATCCCCGCAGCATTTTTTTATGGATTACCAGCAAAACGATCCAACGGAACGCGTTTTAGCATTAATGGATAAATTCGGCGTACGTGTTCACGGCATCTGCCCCGAACAATGCAACCCCAAGCCGCACAATATGGCCGCAAAGGATAAGTCAATTCAAAATCGCACCCTTGCATACTTTACCCGTGCGATCGATGTTGCAAAAACGCTTGGAGCAAGCCAGGTGTTAGTTACCAGCGGTTGGGCATACTACGATGAACCGGTAGAACTAGCACGAGAGCGAAGTGCATCTATGCTCAAGAAAGTTGCTCACTATGCAGAGTCGCAAGGCATAAATCTTGCCATTGAAGCACTTCGAGCACCGGAATCGCGAATTGCCAATACTGTTAAGGACCTCGAGTTGTTACTTGAGATGGTTGATGAAACGGCCCTTAAGGTATGCCTCGATATCGGTGCAATGGTCAGCGCTGGAGATACCATACAGGGATATTTCGACGCATTTGGCGCTAATTTGATTCATTCGCATTATGTTGACACAGGAGAACGTTCGCTTCATCTCGCACTCGGTGATGGCAATCGAAATATCGCGGAAGATATTATGACCTTTGAGCGCAACGGCTACACAGGAGTTCTAAGCGTTGAATGCACGGATTCAGAAACACTCACGAATCCAATGGCAGCAGACGCGCGCTCGATGTCTGCCTATTTAGAGGCCTACCGCAGCATTGAGGGCATAGCGGCAGCTGGCTCACGATAATTTGATGACAAGCAGCTTTGAAATGGGCATCAGCGTCAGCTGATGCCCATTTTCTCTGAAAAGACATTACCGTTCTAGCAGACCTCAAAGAGGCATGCAAGGGGGAGTTAACGTTACAGATGGAGACTAGCCAGAGCAGGTTTGTTACCGAAATAGTTGGAGCAGCGCCCGATTCGAAGCAAGTCAATCCGGCATCCAAGCGCCTGGAATACGGCTGTTAGTTCATGCAGACTTAACCCTATTTGCCGGCTTTGGATAGAAATCCGACCGTCTTCCCGATTTCAACCACCATCCGCACACCTCCATCACCTCGAGTACGCCCCAGCCGCTGCAACGCAAAGCCCGCATAGATTAGTCAATCGCGTTCCGCAACGACCAGCGCACTCGCTTCAGCCCAAAAGCCTCCCATGCCTTAGTCCGTTACCCAATATGGAAATTCCTCGCCTCCGCATCGCTTGGCAATCCAATGGCAACGAAGACAAGTATCGAACCGTTTAACGGCAACCGAGATGTACTATAGGCCGTGGAGCAGGGGCTAAGAATTCGCTCAGACACCTCATCGCACCCAAACGCCACACTTCAGTGACCGCTGACAGCAGTCTTCTAACGTTTTAATAAGGCAAATGCCTCGAGGATCTCACGCAAACCAATCTACCCTATATTTGCTCGCGGACAGTTCTAAACACCCACGCAGGAACAATCGCAGACACAAGGGGCAAACATACCCGGAGCCCGCATGTACCCCCTCCCATATTCACATCTCTGCATCCACCTCTTCCAAAAAGGGCGAGCGATCCCGTAAACGGCCTTCATGGGCACCTCTTCCGAAAGGGTTTAACGGTTCCGGAAAAGGTCATCGACCCGCGGGAACGATGGGCAAACCGGACACATATTCTGTCCGAATGGTTAAAAACGGACTCGGAATTTAAACGGCTGAAAAAGGGGCATCGACCTGCGCCGATGCCCCCAATGCGGACACACATTTTGTCCTATAAGCCCGGTTCTCTTGACTAAAGCCTGGATACCCATTAGTCGAAGACGATCAGCGCAGCGATGAGTATTAGGTTAATTTGTCATCACGCCATTGAAAACGACTTTCTATAAACAATGCCAACAAGGCATCAATCCAGAATCACTTTAGACGAAATCAGGGGCACCGACACGGTCGATGCCCCTGATTAAAACATATTATTTTAATCCCTCTTAAAGCAAGGTCTAAGCGAGCACGCCCAAGAAGCTAGCGATAAGGCTCACTGCGATGCCACCGAGCAGGAGAACTGTCAGACTTGCCTTCTTTTTAAGAAGCCAGTAGAACAGCATGGTAACTGCCAGAGGAATCATTGCCGGGAAAATGCCGTCCAAGACATCCTGAATCACTACGGCACCGTCCTGAAATTGCAGAGGAGTCGTAATCCCAACCATGGTGGCAATCATTGCGCCCACGGTCATCAAACCGACTACGCTCGCCATATACATGACACGCTCCATCATGCCGCCACCCTGTAGCTGCTTGACATAATCAGCGCCGAGCGTATATCCGAACTTTCCGCCGAACCAGGTAATGAGGGCTTTAGGAATACCTGAAATCAAAAGAGCCAAAATTGGACCGAGAATTGAACCCTGAGCGGCGAGAGACGCACCAAGACCAAAGGAAATAATTCGAAGGGTTCCCTCGAGCAATGAATCACCGATGCCCGAAAGCGGACCCATGAGCGAAACCTTTAAGCTGTTGATAACTTCAGGGTTAAAGTTCTTCGGATCGCGCGCATACTCTTCCTCCATGGACGCAGCAAGTCCAAGCACAAAGCTATTAAGCTGCTGCGTAATGTTATAAAGAGCGGTGTGGCGATGATAAGCGTCTTTCTTTCGCTGCAGAATCTCGGGATCAGATTCATCCGCATAGATTCGATCAAGAGTAGGGGCGATTGAATACAGGAAGCCCAGATTCATTTGGCCCTCGTAATTCCACGAAGCCTGAATCGCCCATGTTCGCCAAAAGAATTGCCAAAGTCGTTTATTCTCAGAAACGCTTTGCGGTTCAAGGCTTTTAAGCTCAGTAGTTTCGGATGCCTGAGCTCCAACAGTCTGCTCCACCATTTTAATGACCTCCTCGATACCTAGTCGTCGTCCTCAAGCGGATCGTAATCATCTGCCGACTGCGCCGCGAGCTGGCTTCCGCCATCATGAAACTTAATGTCTGAGAGAATAAGTGCGAGCAGAACTGCGAAGATAGCAACTGCAGTCACGTTAATGCTGAGGAAAGCGGCAGCAAAGAATCCAACGAAGAAGAACAGGGCCATCTTCTTCGTGAGCATAATATTAAGCAGCAGAGCCATACCGAGCGCCGTAAGAACATTTCCAGCAAGGCTGAGACCGCTAGTCACCCAATCGGGAATCATGCCCACAATAGCCTGTACGAAATCAGTTCCCACATAGATCGCCAAGAAAATGGGAACGAAATACATCAGCGCATACAGGACATTTCCCCAAATAATGTGCAGATGAAGTGCCTGCTTGAACTTTCCCTGGTCAATGAGAACGTCTGCTTTATGGGAAAACGCCGCGAGCACCATACGTACCGCAAGACCAATTGCCTGGCCAAAGGCAGCTACGGGAACCGCAATAGTCAATGCAGCCTCTGGGCCAGCGCCCGTCAGAATGCAAAACGCCGTAGCAACAATTGATCCCATATTCATATCGGGAATCATTGCAGCACCGACATTAATCAGGCCAATGCTCATCAGTTCCAGCGTTGCGCCAGCCGCCAAAGCGGTAGGAATATCTCCCAATACGATACCGACCATAGTCGCGCCAATAAGAGGTCGTTCAATGCTCAATCGACCCAACATGCGTGAGTCCATGATGCAAATGACACCCACGAGGCCAACGGCTACTGCTGCATAAAGCTGATTCATTACCGTCTCCTTTCCAACTATTCCTAATCACAACATCCTACGTTGCGAAGGACAGCATACAAGTCCGGATCTTGTACCCGTCTGATATAAGTCATCATATACGTCTTATATGTTGTATACACTAATTTTCCAATTAACCAGGACAAACGGTAGATTTTTAGAGGCGAACGGTCAATAGGTGGCTAATTAGTAAAACTTATAGAACTAAACTAATTATGAGTTGACTAATATCTAGATGCGCTATATTGCTCAACTCAATCTTGGTGAAAGGGAAAGGTACGTGCCCTTTACCGGCTCATTACCAGCAGTTTTATGGGTATATAAAAGATACATGCTTGATTGATTAGGCATAAAAGTAGGATACAGGTTAGCCGTATGAGCATTTCGGTCAAGAAGAAACTGGCCCAATACGAGCGCTTGGCGAGCATGCTGCGTGACCGCATCGCCGCCGGCATCTACGCACGCGGAGACAAGCTGCCGTCCGAGATGGAACTCATGGACGAATCAGGGCTGTCGCGCAGCACCGTGCGCCATGCCCTTAAGGTGCTCGTTGATGAGGGTCTGGTTCGCACCGAGCGCGGGCGTGGTGCCTTTGTGGCCGACACGCCGGCACTCCACGAGAACAACCTGGTGTTTTCGAGCTATACCAAGCAGGTCGAAGGCCAGGGAATGAAGCCCACCACGCGCACGGTGGACTCGGGCTTTACCAAGGCGGGCGGCAGCATAGCTAAGTTCTTTGACGCCGCCGTGGGCAGCAAGCTCGTCAAACTTGTCCGTCTGCGTTATCTGGACGATGCGCCGCTGTGCCTGGAGACTACCTATCTACCACCGAGCTTTGAAGCACTCATCGACCGCGATATCAACGGTTCGCTCTACGCCACGCTGCGCCAGGAATTCCATCGCGCGCCGGCACAGGGGCATAAGACCTTTGAAGTGTGCTATGCCTCGCAAAACGAGGCGTTTTTGCTCAACGTTGAGCGCGGGCAGGCGCTGATCCTAATCACCGACTACGTCTACGACACCGACGGCCGCCCGCTCCATGTCTCCAAGCGCATCCAACGCACCGACCGCGCCAAATACACCGAGCCCATCGGCTAACCTGCCAAAATAAACCTGTCCCTAAATGGTAGGTTTGGGGAGGTCGGGGAACCAGGTTGGCTTGGGCTGGTTGGGCGTGCGCTCGGCTAGGACCAGCTCCATCCAACACATGTCGTACCAGCGGCCGAACTTTTGGGCGCAGCGGTCGAAGGCACCCACCAGGCGATATCCCATATGGGCATGGAAATCCTGGCTGTTGTGCGTCAGATACTCGTCGTCCTTATCGTGCGGCACGGCGATGAGCGCGCACATGTTGGTGATGCCCATCGCAATCAGGCATTGCTTGAGCGTATCGTGCAACTTGCGACCCAGCCCGCCATGGCGCACATCGCGTGCCAGGTAGATCGACGTCTCGACCGACCAGTCGTATGCCTCGCGGCTGTTGAGCGGACTCACATAGGCATAGCCTATCGGACGCCCGTCCAGCTCCATCACCAGGTACGGATAGCGCTTGAGCGTACGCTCGATGCGCCCGGCGAACTCCTCAACGCTCGGCACCTCGTATTCGCAGGTAATCGCCGTCTGGCGCACATATGGCTCATAGATGGCAAGCAACGCCGGCGCGTCTTCGGGCGTCGCCAGGCGAATCGTCGGCTCGGACATCTCGGTCATACAACTCTTCTCCCCCAAAAGCAAAGGCCGCCCTGCGCCAAACCCAGCGCAGGGCGGCCCCTCGTCATTACATCAGGCTACAGGACAGCCGCCAGCGCGTCGATGTCCTCCTGCGTCGTGGCCCAGCTGGTGCAAAAGCGCACCACCGTATGAGTATCGTCGTACTTTTCCCAGTACTCGATCGCCGCATGCTCGCGAATGCGGGCCATATCCTCGTTGGGCAGAATCACGAACTGCTGGTTCGTGGGCGTCTCCAAGAAGAACTGGTAGCCGCGCTCGTGCAGCACACGACGAAGCGCCTGAGCGGTCTCAATCGCCTGGCGACCAATCTCAAAATACAGGCCATCGGTAAAAAGAGCCTCGAACTGCACACCCATCAGGCGGCCCTTGGCGAGCAGTGCGCCATGCTGCTTAATACGCGGAATGGGGTGCGCCGGGGCGTGCATGCCACAGAACACCACAGCCTCGCCGCAGAGCGCACCACACTTGGTGCCGCCGATGTAGAACACGTCACACAGCTGCGCCAGCTCGGGCAGGGTAATGTCGCACTCATCGGCCGCCAGCGCATAGGCCAGGCGAGCACCGTCCACAAACAGCGGAATCTCGCGCTTCTGGCACACCGCGTGAATCGCCGCGAGCTCGGCCTTGGAGTACAGCGTGCCGTACTCGGTCGATAGGCTCACATACACGGCACCCGGGAACACCGTGTGCTCGTAGCTCTCGTTTTCGTAGAACACCTGGATATAGTTCTCGAGGTCCTCGGCATGCATCTTGCCCTCGTAGCCGGGGATGGTGAGCACCTTGTGGCCGCCAAACTCGATAGCGCCCGCCTCGTGGCAGGCGACGTGGCCAGTCTCAGCAGCAACGACGCCCTCGTAGGGCGCAAGCAGCATGTCGATCACCGTCGCGTTGGCCTGCGTGCCGCCCACCAGAAAAAACACGTCGGCATCGGGGGCCTGGCAGGCCTCGCGAATAAGTTGCTTGGCGCGCTCGGTGTGCGCATCGGTACCGTAGCCGGGCTGCGGCTCCATGTTGGTGTCGACGAGTGCCTGCAGCACTGCCGGATGTGCGCCGTGGGAGTAGTCGTTGTTAAACGCGAGCATGGCAATCCTCTCTAGCCGGGCACGGGCCCGATGATTCAAACGGGGCTATTGTACGCCGTTGGGATAGGCAACGCGCGCGGCAAGGCACTCAAGCGCCAACACCAGGGCAAAGCCGCAGCTCACGTCGCTCAAAAAGTGAGCTCCGATCACGATACGGCCAAAGGCGACGAGCGCCGCGACCACAGCCGCCGCCCAAAAGATCACGCGGCGACGCGAAGGTTTTTCCTTAAAGGCTGCCGCGGGAAGCCCGGCGAGCATAAGGCCGATCGCCGCGTGCGCCGTGTGTCCGCTCGCGAACGACTTGAACCCGTCCTTGATCACGCCGGCGGCGATATAGGTCCACTTGTCGGGGTTGCCGATCACCCACCACGGCTGAAAATCGAGCCCCGGCGTCACCTCGATCACGCGCATGCGCGGGCGCGACCACAGCGGCTTGACGATCACGTTGAGGATAATGGCCTGAGCGACCCACACGGCAAGTACCATCAACGCCCAGCGCGTGAGCTCGTCGGGCGCGGTCGCGCGCGTGAGGCGATAGACGATAAGGTTAGCGACGATGACCAGCACAAATGTCAGCACCAACTGAGCAGCGATGAGTTTGCCGCCAACCCGCAGGGACGAAACGATCTCGTAGCCGACCAGGCCAACGTTGACGAGGATGCCGAGCACGGCGAGCCATTTGCTCCCCCTGGAGTCGGGACGCACCGCACGCACGAGCATGACGCCCGCGACGCTTGCCGTCAGCTCGAACGGTAGCTCGCCGGCAGCCTCGATAAAGCGGCCGTACATGCTGCCGATATTGAACAGCGCGCTCGAAATCTGATAATCGAAGAAGCTGCCCACGCCCAGACAAAGGCACAGGACAACCGCGATAATGGCGACATCTTTCTTATAGATGTATCCGAACATGCTTTCCTTTCGATGGGGCCGGAATCAACTCGCAACGTGGCGGGACAAAGATGACTTCGTCCCGCCACGCCCCCTACTTGTTAGTCATCGTCGCTCGCGCCTAATTGTTGCAACAGCATGAGTGCCGCGGCCACCGGGCCGGTGCCGTCGTTGGCGTCGAGGCCGCGACCCAGGCCGCTGCCCGCGCCGGCGCCCGCCTTGTAGGGCACCGATAGCTTGCGGCTCTTGGGGAAGTTCACCGCGCCATAGCGATTCTTGAACTCAAAGGCCACCTTCTTGGGAACGTCAACCCCCAGGAAGGTAATGCGTCCACCACTGAGCGTGACGCTCTCGAGCCCCAGGCGCTCGCCGCGAATACGGATGCGCGCGCGGTTGAACAGGTTGAGTCCCGCCAACGGCAGTTCGCCATGCGCGGCCTCGGTCTCCTCCTGCACCTCGTCGATACTCTCCAGGTCCTCAGCCGCAGCGAGCTTGCGGTACACGAGCACGCGCTGGTCCACCGCCGGCATGTACTCCTCGGACAAGAAGTAGTCGGCCGGCAGGTTAATGCCCACGCTCGCCGCCTCCACGCCGGCATCGTCGTCGCCGCGCGCCTCGGCCACGGCCTGCCCCAGCATCTGCGTAAACAGGTCAAAGCCCACACTCGACAGGTTGCCGTGCTGCTCGGCGCCCATGAGCGAGCCGGCACCACGGATCTCCAGGTCACGCATGGCGATGCGCATGCCGCTGCCCAGGTCCTGAAACTCGGAAAGTGCGGTCAGGCGTGCCGTAGCCTCCTCGGTAAGCGGCAGCTCGCCCGGGAACATAAAGTACGCATAGGCCTGCGTGGCAGAGCGGCCCACACGGCCCTTGAGCTGGTAGAGCTGCGCCAGACCTAGGCGCTGCGAGTCCTCGATGATCAGTGTGTTGGCGGTCGAGTTGTCGATGCCGCTCTCCACGATGGTCGTGGCGATGAGCACGTCGATCTTTTTGGTCGCGAACTCGATCATCACGTCCTCGACCTCGCGCGGGCTCATCTTGCCGTGTGCCACACCCACGCGCGCCTCGGGCGCGGCCTCGTGCACGCGCGCCACGGCGTCGTCGATAGTCTTGACGCGGTTGGACACGTAATACACCTGACCGCCGCGGCCCACCTCCAGGCGAATCGCCGCACTCACCACGTCGGGGTCGTACTCCCCCACGTGCACGATCACGGGACGACGCCCGGTCGGCGGTGTGGTGATCAGGCTCATGTCGCGCACGCCGCTCGTGGCCATCTGCATGGTTCGCGGAATCGGCGTTGCCGAAAGCGTGAGCACGTCAATCTGCTCGCGCAGGTTCTTGAGCTGCTCCTTGTGCTGAACGCCAAAGCGCTGCTCCTCGTCGATGATCACCATGCCCAGGTTCTTGGGGTTCACATCGGCCGAAAGCAAGCGGTGCGTGCCGATGAGCACATCAATCGTGCCCTCGGCAAACGCCTTAAGCGCACGCTTCTGCTGCGCCGGGGTGCGGAAGCGGCTGAGCACTTCGACCTCCAGGCCAAACGGGGCAAAGCGCTCAAAAAACGTCTCGTAGTGCTGCTGGGCCAGAATGGTCGTGGGGCAGAGCACCATGACTTGGCGGCCGGAGTCCACGCACTTAAACGCCGCGCGCAGGGCAACCTCGGTCTTGCCGAAACCCACGTCGCCGCACAGCAGGCGGTCCATGGGCTTGGGCGCCTCCATGTCGGCCTTGATGTCGGCGATAGCCTCCAGCTGGTCGCGCGTCTCGTCGTAGGGGAAGCTCTCCTCCATCTCGATCTGCTCGGGCGTATCGGGCGGGCAGGCGATGCCTGCGATCGACGAGCGGCGCGTATACAGGTCGACCAGGTCAAACGCCAGCTTTTTGGCATTCTTGCGCGCCTTATTGGTGGCACGCGTCCAGTCGGCAGTGTTGAGCCTGGTCAGGCGCGGCTTGTCGCCGTCGGGGCCAACATAGCGTGTGATGCGGTCAACCTGCTCCAGCGGCACGTAGAGCTTGTCGCCATCGGCATATTCCAGCAAAAAGTAGTCGCGTTCCTTGCCGCCCACTTCCTGACGCGCGATCTCGCTAAAGAGCGCGATGCCGTGGGTAGCGTGCACCACGTAGTCGCCCGGCTTAAACGGGAAGGTGATCTGCGTAATGTCAACCTTGCGGCGGCTGCGCGCGCGGTTGGCATCCATGCGGGCGTTGAGGTCGGCGATCGAGAACACGGCCAGGTTGGCATCGGGCACCACCACGCCCTGCGGCAGGGCAGCGTCCACAAAGGTCACGCGCCCGCGCGAGATGGTGGGCACGGCGGCGCCGGCGGCTGCCTGGGCGGCACCTGCCTCGAGCGAGCGGGCGTTGAGCGCGTCGGCCTTGCGCTCGCGAATTGCAGCATGGGCATCCTGACGGGCAGCACGGTCGGCAGAATCTGCCGCCGCCACGCGCACGCGCTCGCCAATGACGCCGGCGTTTTCGGGCGCCGCGGTCAGCGATTCCTCAAAGGTAATGCCCTCGTCGCCAAAGGTGAGCTCCATCGACTCGCGCGCACCGCGGTCGGGAATGGCAAACACGCAGGCGTAACGCTTGCCCACGACTTCCTGAATGCGCGTCATAAAGCGATTGTCCGAACCCGCGATGGCCGGCTGCTCAATCTTGAGCTCGGCCGTAACCGCACCGCCGGCACGGATGAGGCTTACGTAGTTCAGGCGCTGCTGAGCACCAAAATCGAGCTGCTGGGCACGTACATACAGGCCATCCAGTCGGTCGACCCCCGCCTCGCCGGCACGGGCCTCGATATCCTCGTAGGCACGCAGGCAATCGTCGAACAGCGAGCGCGGCTCGGACAGCACCACGAGCGCCTTGCCGCTCACGTGCGCCAGCGGGCTCACGGTCTGGCCGTACATCACCGGCAAAAAGCGGTCGAGCTCGGGCGTGACGATGCGCGCATCCACCATCTCGAGCAATGCGGCCAGTTTGCTGTCGTCCTGGCTGGCGCGATAAAGCGCCACATGCATGTTGTGGACGGCCTCGTCGGTAAGCGCCAGCTCACGGCAGGGGAAGATCTCGATGCTGTCCTCGTTGCCGATGGTCTGCCCCGTTGAGCTCACCATGCGACGGATGCGATCGATCTCGTCGCCGAAGAACTCGATGCGCACGGGCGCTTTTTCCTGCGCGGGGAACACCTCGACGGTGTCGCCGTGCACGTGGAACAGGCCAGGCGCGTCGGCGGCGCCGGCATTGGTGTAACCCATGCCCACCAGGCGCTGCGGCACCTCGTCAAAAGGAATCTCCTCGCCCACCGCAAAAGTGGTGGACTCCCAATAGCGACTCTCGACCGGCGGCACGCAGCGCAGCAGCGCGCGGGCCGAGGCGACCATGATGCAGTTGTCACCGCGAACGATGCGTCCCAGGGCCTCGCAGCGCTGGGCAACCACAGCATCGTCGGGCGCCTGCTCGCGCCACGGATAGTCCTTGCGCTCGGGAAAACGGCACACGTGTGCCAGACCCACGTAGGCGGCAAGGCTGCGCGCGGCGCGATCGGCCGCGTCCTCGCCGCTCACAATGTAGACCGTGGGGCGCGGACGGCGCGCAAACTGGGCTGCCGCCATAAGCGTACGGCCCGATTGCGACACGGCCAGCGTCACGTCCTCGCCGGCATCGAGTCCGGCCTCGACGGCCTGCAAGGCCTCGGCAGTGTAGAGCTGCGCGGCTATACGGTGAATGAGCATGCTGTTCCTCCGGCATCGCAACGCCAAAAGCCCGCCGAGGCAAGCTCGGCGGGTCGTACGTCAAAGATCATTGTTGTCATGGTAGCGCATGGAGAAGGACTCCGGCTCAAGGGCAAACCAAGCCCCGCAAAAAACGCCAGACGAAAATGCGTTCCGCCCTACCCCGCCACGCGCACGCTGGGACACAAATCCGCCAGCGGACACTCGTCGCACTTAGGCTTGCGGGCGTCGCAGACCTCGCGGCCAAAGGTGATCCACTGGTGGTTGACCGACTCCCAATACTCGTGCGGCAAAATCTTGAGCAGATCTTGCTCGGTCTTGAGCGGCTCCTTGGCATGCGTCTTGGGGCTCAGCATCAGGCGGTGCGCGATGCGGTTGACGTGCGTGTCGACCGCGATGCCCTCGACAATGCCAAACCCCACGTTGAGCACGATGTTCGCCGTCTTGCGGCCAACGCCCGGCAGCTTGACGAGCTCCTTCATGTCGGCCGGTACCTCGCCGCCATAATCGGCGACGATCATCTGCGCGGCCTCCACGGCGTGTTTGGCCTTACTCTTATAAAAGCCAAGCGACTTAATGGTATCGGCCACATCGGCCACGCTCGCCCCCGCCATGGCCTCGGGCGTGGGCCACTGGGAAAACAGCTTCGGCGTCACTTTGTTGACCTGCGCGTCGGTCGTCTGCGCCGAGAGTAGCACCGCGATGAGCAGCCTAAAGGGATTCTCATGGTCCAAAAAGCACTCGACCGGGCCATAGCGACGGTTAAGGCGCTCGCACACCTCAACGGCGCGCTCGCGTTTGGCGGCATTGGTCTCGCGTGGCATAACGACTCCTCGGCTCAGCGGCATAACAAACCTATTGGCACGATTGTCCCACGTATGGGGTCTTTACGCCTCCAAAAATGCGCCGGTCTGGCGGCCCCACAGGCTTGCGTACTCGCCGCCCGCCTCGACAAGCTGCGCATGCGTACCGTCCTCGACAATCTCGCCGTCCGCCAGCACCACGATGCGGTCGAGCGCCGCCACGGTGGACAGGCGATGCGCCACCACAATGGAGGTGCGGCCGCGCATAAGGTTCTCGAGCGCCTCCTGCACCAGCGCCTCGGACTCGCTATCCAGGGCAGACGTCGCCTCGTCGAGCACCAAAATCGGCGCGTCGGTCAGGATAGCGCGGGCGATGGCCACGCGCTGGCGTTGGCCGCCCGAGAGCTTGACGCCGCGCTCGCCCACCATGGTGTCAAAGCCGTTGGGCAGGCGGTCGATAAACTCCAGGGCATTTGCCAGGCGCGCGGCCTCTCGGATCTGCTCGTCGGTGGCGTCGGGGCGGCCGTAGGCGATATTCTCGCGAATGGAGCGATGGAACAGCAGCGCCTCCTGCGGCACGTAGGCAACCTGGCGGCGCAGGCTCTGCTGCGTGCAGCGCGAGACGTCCTGGCCGTCCACGAGCACGCGACCGCCCTGTACATCGTCCAGGCGCAACAATAACTTGGTGAGCGTCGTCTTGCCCGAGCCCGATTTGCCCACCAGGCCCACGCGCTGGCCCGCCGCCACATGGAGCGTCAGGTCGTCGAACACGCTCACGCCCGCCGCGGCGTCACGGTATGCAAAGCTCAGGTGCTCAAAATCAATCGCGCCCTCGCCCACCTTGAGCTCGGGGGCGTTCTCGTCGTCTGCCACCAGACGCGGCTCGTCCAGCACGCGCGTCATCTCGGCCGCATCGCCCAGCGCGCGGTTGATGCGCTGCATCATGGAGCTTACGTAGTTCAGACGCATGGTGAGGTTGTACGTATAGGTAAAGATCATGACGAGCGCGCCGGCCGAAATGCCAAACCACGCGTTGCCACCCGCGACGAACACACTCACCACGGCCATGGTGATGACGATAAGGCCCGAGGTCGTAAAGTTGCGCTGCATCATGGCGTGCATCGAAACCGTTTCGGCATCGCGCGCGGCGCGGTCGGCGGTATCGAACAGGTCGCGCTCAAAGTCCTCGCGCCCACAGGTCTTGACGGCCAGGATATTCGTGACCGCGTCGGACAGCACGCCCGACAGCTTGTTCTGCGCGGCGGACGTCGCGGCCGAAAGCGGCATGATGCGCTTGTACATAAGCCAGACAAACGCGATGTAGACGACCATAATGCCCACCAGGATCACGGTAAACGTCGGCACCACCGGGGCGAGCGCCGCCACCGTGCAGACAACCGAGGTGATGGTGGGAATGAGCGAATACACCGTTACGTCCACCAGACCCGTGTAGCCGCTCATAAAACGGCTCGTCTGGCTCACAAGCGATCCGCCAAAGCGGCTGGTGTGGAATGTCATGGATTGATTGGAGAGTGTGTCAAAGCACAGGCGCGCCAAGTGATAATTACCCGCAATCTCGAGCTTGTAGACGGTGTAGTCCTGCAGCTTGGAGAGGATTTGGCCCACTAGGTTAACGAGCACCAGCGCCAGAATGTAAGGGCCAAAGACCTCAAACACCTGGTCACCCGCCACGGGGCCGGCCTGAACGCGGTCAACGATAAGGGCCATCACGTAGGTGTTGGCAAACGTGAGCAAAAAGATGTAGCCCGCCGACGAGAACACCGAGAGAAAGACAATCAGCGGTTGTGTGCGCGTGACGTCCCAAAAACGCTGCAGCGTGCGGCGAACGGTGGAGCGTTTGAGCGGACTGGTGCTTCTCTGAGACATGGGCTTCCTTTCGCATCTGATAGGGCGAAACGCCATTGTTGCACGCTAAAGCGCACTTCAGGCACGTGCGACGCGAAAAGCAGCAGGGCACCCGCGTTTACGCCGGCGCCCCGCCGTTCGTTGCGGCTAGTCCTCGTCTTTTTGGTCTGCGAGCAAGCCCGCGGACGTGAGCCCCAAGATCGCGTCCGCCTCCTCGGCATCCTCCAGCGCATCGATGTCCTTGAGTTTGCGCTCCATAACGTTGGTGCGCGTGGTGATAATGCCCTCGACCGTTTTACCCGCGGTCTCGATCTGCTGCTGGGCGCGGCGCAGCGCCGCCTGATAGCGCGGCAGCTCAGCCTTGACGGCGGAAAGCACGCGCAGCACGTCATCGGTGCGTTTTTGCAACTTAAACGTCTGGTAGCTCATCTGCAGACTGTTGAGGATGGCCGCCATGGTGCTGGGGCCGGCAACGTTGACGTGATAGTCGCGGCCCAGAGTCTCGATAAGCCCGGAGCGGCTGACGACCTCGGCGTACAGGCCCTCAAACGGCACGAACAGAATGCCAAAGTTGGTCGTCGCGGGCACGCTCAGGTACTTCTCGCAAATGTCCTTTGCCTCGCGTTTCACCATCATATCGAGCGTCTTGCGCGCTGCGGCGACGGCCTCCGCGTCGCCCGACTCTTGCGCGTCGAGCAGGTGCTCGTACGCATCGCCCGGGAATTTGGAGTCGATCGGCAGCAGCACGGGATCGCCCTCGTCTACCGGCAGCTTGACGGCAAACTCAACACGCTCCGAGGCGCCAGGCTTGGTGGCAACGTTTTCCAGATACTGGTCGGGCGTAAGGATGTCCGCCAAGATCGCACCCAGCTGCACCTCGCCCAAAATGCCGCGCGCTTTTACATTGCCCAGCACGCGCTTGAGATCGCCCACGCCGGTGGCAATGGACTGCATATCGCCCAAACCCTTGTACACAGCCTCGAGCTGGTCGCTCACCTGCTTAAACGATGCAGACAGGCGATCGTTGAGCGTACGGGAGAGTTTCTCGTCCACCGTCGCGCGCATCTGATCGAGCTGCACGTTGTTGTCCTTGCGGATGGCGCCCAGCTGGGCATCGACCGTCTCGCGCACCTTGTCCAGGCGGTGCTCGATGCCCTCGCGGTTGGCACCGAGCTGTTGGGCCGTCTCGCGGCGCAGGTCATCCATACGGTCGCCAGCCTGCGAGAACTCACGCGCGATGGTCAGGTAGCGCTGCTGCTCTACGGCCGCATCGGTCGTCTGCTGTTGCGCGATGGCATTTGCCGTGCGGCGGGTTTCTGCCAACGCAACGTTCAGGATGTCGAGCGCGTTGTTGGCCTGCTCGAGCGCAGCCAGCATCTCTGCCCCGCTATCGCCACGCTCCCGCAGCTCGGTGCGAAGGCCCTTGAGCTGCAGGGCACAAGCCACAGCAACCCCCACCGCCACCAAGGCGATCACAACAAGCACGATATCAATAGCAGACATAGTCTCCGCCCAACAAACCCAATCGATCATCAATCAAAACCGCGATCAATCTTACCCCGCCACGCGCACTGGGCGCCCGGCCCCTTCTTTGGCGCCCCTCTCCTCCGCATATTCCATAATGCGGCGCGCCGTCTCCCTGCTCACCTTTGAGTCATCACCGGCTAAGTATGCGTACACGTTTCCCTTATTCAGATTCAAATCGCGGCAGAGACCGTAGCGCGTTACGCCCGATTCCCCTAGCGCTCCCAACGTTCTTTTTCGCATCAGGGCGTTGATCCTCCTGTCCGCCACTGGCTTTTCCTTCACCGCTCTATACGCACGCCAAACGTTGGCATAACGGTTGGGGAGTTTGTCCTCGGCGCATAGAGATGCCAGGCTACCCGTTTGGGCGTACAAGGACAAAACGCCTCGGTAACCCTCTTCCATCCACGAACCCTCGGATAAGCCCAGAACGTATTCGGCTTTACCCTGTGCCAAAGCGAGCAAAAACAGGGGCTCCGCCACGCGCGGCGCAACCGTCGTCGCTTGCTTAACCAGTTTTCTAAAACTGAGCGACTGCTGTCCGGATAGCTCTCGGCAATAGCCTTTTAAGAATCCCTCAAAGGTCAGATTCAACCGAGCACCTCCTTTTTGTATTGGCTGTATGCGCAGACCATCTCTTGATAACTCCGCTCCGAAGGCGACGACGCCAGCGCCTCGCCCTCGTCGAATATAAGCCGTTCGAGCAGCCCCCAATCAAGTCGGTCGACGAATGCCTGACTATGAAGATCGATGATGTCGTTCGGACGGTAGGCATAGAGCTTCATTACCGCCAGGTCCTCCAAGAGGAGTCTGCTCTAAATCCTGCTTATACATAACAAATCCTATTATTATTCATCTTCAATAATACTATTCAGTCGCACGACAGGACCCACAGGATGCAAGGATTCCACTCGTGGCGATAATCCCTACACCCTAGAAGTCCTAATGTGACAAACGCTAACTCTCCCAGCCGGCGCGGATTGTTGTTATGACATCGCCTAGGCGCTGGCCGAGGGCTGACAGATGTTGGAGCACTTCGCTGGGCGAAGCACCGTTGAGGATGCAGGTGAGCGCATACGAGACCAAGAAAATCGCCGCAAGGCCTAGCGGAATGAGCACGATCATCGCCAATGTGCGCAGGCGCTGGCCCACGCGGCGACGACGCGCACGACGCTTGTCGAACGCGAGCTCCTGCGCATATGAATCTTGCTGTACGGAATAGGCCTCTGATGCCGATTCGCACCCGGGCACAGCTGCAGGTACAGCAGCGGGCACGACATTTTGCGCAAAGGGCTGGGCTGCCGCCCCTTGCATTTGCATCTCCATGAGTCGTTGCTGCTGACGCAGCATGCGCTCAGCTTGTTGCTGCGGAGTCTCAAGAAACAGATCCATGCTGGCCTCCAAAATCGGAGCATTCGACGCTTACGACCAGCATCCCGCACCGCCATGACCGCGACAACGCAATCGCCGGCAATAGCCACAAAGTTTCTTTTGCTCAAAAGCTGTCGAAAAGCTCAACAACCCCCCTACCAGCACTTTCTCTGAGCTTTTTTCGCCAGCAATCTTTTGGCCTTCCACCCTTACGCCAACTGACCAAAATCTAACCAAAAGCTTGACGAAAATTGTGGAGACCGGGACCCCACACAAAAAGTGCCGCCCCAAAGGGGCGGCACACAAACCAATCTATTAGCCAAAACTCGTTGGCAAGCCCGCGTCGTCAGACCCGCGGCGCATGCCTTTGCCTCGCGTGACTCTGCGAAGCCGTGAGCGAGAGGGAAAGGGATGCGCCGCGGGTCTGACGTCCGGAGCGGTGAAACCAGCAGTTGCCCTGCGCTCCGTGGTCGGTGAGGACAGACTACATGCCCGCGAGACCGCGGGCGGCGGTGGCGCACATAAACGCCAAGGCTAAAATCACGAGCGAGCCCGCAATGTCTGCCAGCACGCCCATTGCACGACGCTCAAACAACCAGCTCTCAAAGTGCGGGGCGACGTTGCGCCAAACACGCCACAGCAAGATGCCCATACCGATGACGCCTGGGATATTGAGCAGTAGGATCTCGGAGCACAAAAGACCGATCAGGTTGCCGGCGGCAAAACCAGCGTCGCCCTCGCAGTATTTGCGATAAATCATGTACAACATGTACGCCACAAACGGCTGCAGGCACGCAGAGATAAACGTAACCACCATCGAGGGGTCCTGAGAAAAGACATCGGTGAGTTTATCGACACTCGTGGCATCTTTCGAAGCCAAGAACAAGCCAATGACCACCACGGGCACCACGCCCAAGATAACCTCGACCAGAGTAAACAACTTAGCAGTCAGATCCTCGCTAGCCGTATTGAGGTGAGGCGCCCACTCAGGATGAGCATGCGCGCCAACCTTCTTGTCCTTCTCGACACGATCGACCTTTTTACCCTCGGCAACCCGACGACCAGGATCCTTGCGAGTTCCCGCCGCAGCAACCCGAGCCCGAGACTTCTTACCCATACAAAAACACCCCATCAGGTAGTAGATAAACTAAAAGTCGCCACCCAGTGTACCCCACCCATGAACGGTGCCGTCCCAACCAGTCCCCATACAAAAACGTGCCGCCCCGATAGGGGCGGCACACAAACTTAGTTATCAGCTTTTCTGTAGCGAGCACGCAACGAACCAAAGCGGGCCGGGAGGGCCGGACTACCTTCCCTCAACGCGACCCTGCGAAGCCGTGAGCGAGGAGGGAAGGTAGTCCGGCCCTCCCGGCCCAGCTCACGCCAGCGCCAAGCGCTAGTAGTTCACCACCTGCTCCTCAAAGTACGCCTTCGGGTGGTTACACACCGGGCACACCTCAGGCGCCTCGGCACCAACGTGCAGGTGCCCGCAGTTCAGGCACTTCCACACCTTCACGCCCTCACGCTCAAACACCTCGCCCGACTCGATGCGCTCGACGAGCTTGTTGTAGCGCTCCTCGTGAGCCTTCTCCACGGCACCGACGCCACGGAACTTCTCGGCGATCTCGGCAAAGCCCTCCTCCTCGGCGGTCTTGGCAAACTCGTCATACATCGTGGTCCACTCGTAGTTCTCGCCCGCGGCGGCGTCGCGCAGGTTGTCCAGAGTGCCCGGAACGGCACCGTCGTGCAGATACTTAAACCACAGCTTGGCATGCTCGGACTCGTTGCCCGCCGTCTCGGCAAAGATATTCGAAATCTGAACGTAGCCGTCCTTTTTGGCCTTGGATGCATAGTAGCGATACTTGGTGTGCGCCTGGGACTCACCGGCAAAAGCGGTCTCGAGGTTCTTCTTGGTCTGAGAGTTCTCAAAATCCATAGGTGTACTTCCCTTCAACACATGCCGCCCATAGACTTTGAGCGGCCTTGTCTTTAGGATGCCCTCATGCCGAGAATTTAAACCTTATAATCCTGTTCTTCAGATTCGAGCGAGCTATACACTCAGCCAACGATCGCCCTCGGAGCCGCAAAAGCCCTCGCGCTCCAGATCGGCAAGAATGCTTGTGACCAGCTCGCGCTCGACCGGCTCTCGGCCGGCTGCCGTCTCCATCTCGTTAACGCCTGCAACGGCTTCATCGAGCGTAATACCTGCCGGTTGCCCATCGCGCGCCGCCAGCAGCATGCGCACAATGTGGGCGCGCTTTTGGCGACGCGAGCCCTCGAACTTGGACTGACGACTATAGCCCGCCGAGCGCCTGGACGGATTGGGCAGCGTCTTCTTAAGATACGCGCCATAATCTAGCAGCGCGTAATACCACGCGCGCGGCGTGTCGGCATCGTCTTGAGGCACGGCAAAGGGCGCGATCTCATCCGCCACCGCACCGGGGGCCGCCGGACAGGCGGCTTGAATCAGCGGCACCAGCTCGCGATCGGGAACAGCCGGTACATCGGGAAAGAAGTGATGCAGAAAGACTGTGCGCACGTTGGTCTCTAGATACACACCCGGAAGATCAAACGCAAACGACCGGATACCCTGCGCCGTTGCCGGGCCAATACCAGGCAGAGCGACCAAGTCACGCGTCTCACGCGGAAACTCCCCGTCCCAGTCCTCTACAACGCGCTGAGCGGCCCCGTGAAGCGCCAGAGCGCGTCGGTTGTAGCCCATGCCCTGCCAAGCGTCCAAAACATCGGAAGGCGCGGCCTGGGCAAGCGCCTGCACAGTCGGAAAACGATCGAGCCACACCGGCATGCGCGCCTCCACACGCGGCACCTGTGTTTGCTGCAGCATGACCTCGGAAAGCCAAATGATGTACGGGTCACGCGTACGGCGCCACGGAAGGTCGCGATAACGCAGGACCCCTTCCGAACGAATCATCGAACGAAAGGGGTCCTGAATCATGGCTATGCTCCTTATGCGGCGTTATTCCTCCCGGTAAGCGCACGCGCAGGTGGCGTACTCGGGAAACGCTTCGCGGTCGGCGAACTTGGGATCGACGGCCGGGAACTGGCGGTGAGCGACGATGTCGCCGAGCGAAACGGAATCGAGGTAGTCGCGCATCAACGCCTGGGCTCCGGCCCACAGGGGATGATAGCAGCACGTGCCCATGCGCGCACAGTCACCATCGGGCGCGGTGCAATCGTTCATAACCATAGGGCCCTGAACGGCCTCGACGACCTGGCGGATAGTAACATCGTCCGGACTGACCTTGAGACGCATGCCACCGTGGACGCCACGCAGGCTCTCCACAATACCGGCCTGGACCAAACCGTGCTGAATCGAGCGGGCAAACGAATACGGGACATTGACCTCTTCGGCAGCGGTGCGAACAGAAAGCAAACGCTCCGGATCCTCGGCAAGCATCGCCAGCATACGAAGGGCGTAATCAGTCTTCCTCGATATGTCCATTTTTCCCCTTTCAAGGAATACGAACAGCTCGAACGAGCTCCGGGGCCGAGCTTGTGTCGAGACGCTAAATGACCGCCAGGACATCCAAATGGTAAATCGGATATCCACTGAGTGCCGCGCTTGGAGCGAAATGCATCAGATGCGGCGCACAGTGCAATTTAGTATAACCTAACCCCCTGCCTCGTAGAACAGGTGTTGCGCAACAAAGCTGTTGTTCAGACAAATATACTTATTAGATTTTACTTGCGTTCCCGAAGGCGCGGGGATTCTGGGCGAAGATGCACCAGGGCGATCGTTCTATCGAAACAAAGTGCATCAAACGCAAAAAGCCACGTCCGAAGACGTGGCTTTAATTGCGTTGGCGGGAAGTACGGGGCTCGAACCCGCGACCTCCGACGTGACAGGCCGGCGCTCTAACCAAACTGAGCTAACTCCCCAGGCAGACGTTCGCGTTTGTTTCCGCTCGCGTGCGCTGCGGGGATTAGTATACACAGAAGTCTGTCCGCCGCGCAACAACTTTTTTGAAAAAATTTTTCGGGGCCATCCGGGAGGGTCTCCGGGGCTGAGGGCGGGGGTTAAGTTTGCTGCTCTACAGTCCTGCGCAAGACGGAAAGCACATTAAGTGCTTTCCTTTGCGTGCGGAACTCGCGACAAACTTAACCCCCGCCCTCAGCCCCGGAGACCCTCCCTGCCGTCACTTTGTTCAACCAGTTTTGCGGGCGTGCGCCGCTGCGCGGCTAGCCCGCGTGCTCCTCGGCGGGGTTGGTCTGATGGATCTTGTTGAACTTTGGCCTTTGGCTTAAAGAAAAACGGGAGATGCGGCTTGCATCCCCCGTTTTTGTTGCGGTTAGTCTAGGTCAATAAACTTGGTGCTTATGATCTTGCCGTCTTTTACTAGCATTCTGGCCATGGTGGGGCCTCGGGTGCCTCTGGGGTAGCTGGCGCTGCCCGGGTTGAGGACTAAGCAACGGCCCACTTGGGCTTCTTTGGTTACGTGGGTGTGGCCGTTGATGGCTACGTCTACGGATCCCACCGGAAGGTCTTCACGGTAGTGGGCTACGGCGAATTTGAGGCCTTCGTAGGTGAAGAGGGCCAGACGGTCTACATCCGGGCCGTAGTCGCGGTAGTAGTCGTTGTTGCCTAGGACCGCTCGCACGGGGGCGATGGTGCATAGATGTTCGTAATCCATCTCTGAGGTGAGGTCTCCGGCGTGGATGATCAGATCTGCGCCCTTGAGCTCGTCCAGAAGCGCAGGCGAAAGATAGCCGTGAGTGTCCGAGATGATGTCGATACGCTTGGCGCTTGCACTGTTCATGGGATCCCTTCCGCAAAAAACGATTCGGCAGATACATACAAAAAAGGCCCCACGGCTCCGCAGACGATGGGTCTACAGGGCTGCGGGGCCAGTGTGCTAGAGACTCAGAGCCTTCTTGAGCGGCACGACGCGGCGGCGCGAAACCGGCACGCGTTCGTCGACGCCCGTAATGCCCAGCTGGATGGCGCCCGAGGGCACCGTCTCCACATCCGTGACGCACGCCAAGTTAACGATATAGCGGCGGTGAACACGGAAGAAGCCAAAGTCGCAGAGCTTGGCCTCAAACTGCGCCAGCGAGGTCGTCGACAAAAAGCGATCATCGACGGTATAGATGCAGGAGTAATCGTCCTTGGCCATGATAAAGCGAATGTCGTCCACGGGAATGAGCACCTTGCGGCCGCCCTTTTCCACCGGGATACGCTCGATGGTCACCTTGCTGTCCGTAACCGGCTTGGCGCGTTGCATGACCTTCTCGATCGCGCGATCCAAGCGAGCTTCTTCGACCGGCTTCATCAGATAATCGACGGCATCCACGTCGAATGCCTCGACCGCATGGTCACTATACGCAGTCACAAACACGATCGCCGGCGGATTTTTGAGCTTATGCAGCGCCTCGGCAAGTTGCAGGCCCGAGGCACCGGGCATCGAGATATCGAGAAACACGACATCCACGCGACTTTCCATAAGCATCTCGATGGCGGAGCGGACGCTCGACGCCTCCGTGATCGTGCCGATCTTGCCCGTTTGCTCGAGCAGGAAGCGAAGCTCCGAGCGAGCCGGCGCCTCATCATCCACAATCATCGCACGCAGCATAGGGATAAAACCTTTCGTCAACTAACTACGCCGGGCATCCGCCGCATGACGTTGAGCCCGTAGCCTTTTATTTTACTCTTGAATGTCAAAGATGCTCTCTGACAAATCAAGATGAAGGAGCACTTTGGTGCCCTTGCCCGGCGCCGATTCGACACGCGTATAGGAGTGCGGCCCATAAAAGCGATGGATGCGCTCCGAAATATTGTGCATGGCCACACCGGCGCCGCCACCCTGGGGAGAGCTGGCGTCGGGACGGGCAGAGCGCTCGTCAAACAGTCTGGCGGCGGTACCCTCATCCATGCCCACGCCATTATCGGCCACGGCAATCAAGATTGCATCCTCGCCGTCTTGGTGAACGGTCACGTCGATCCTCAGGGCGTCGTCATCGCCCATACCATGACGTACGGCGTTCTCGACAATCGGCTGGATCACGAACGCCGGCACCAGCGTATCTTCCACGTCCTCGGACACATCGAACGTCGCAAGCACGCGGTCCTCGCCAAAGCGGGCCTTCTCAAAGGTAAGGTAGCGCTTGGTCTGTGCAACCTCGCGCGAGACCGGAATGAGCGATCCCGAGTTGTCGAGCGTGGCACGATAGAACGATGAGAACTCACGAAGCAGTTCGCGGGCCCGCAGCGGGTCGGTGCGCGTAAACGATGCAATGGTGTTCAGTGTGTTGAACAGGAAGTGCGGGTTAATCTGCGCCTGCAGCGCACGCACCTCAGCGCGCGCTGTGAGTTCCTTTTGCACCTCGAGCTCGTGGATGGCGAGCTGCGTGGACAAGATCTCGGCAAAGCCCGAGGCAAGCGCGTACTGGGTGCGGTCGACGGCGCGCGGGGTCTTGTAGTAGAACTTGAGCGTGCCGACGGTACGATCGCCCACCTTGATGGGGGCGATAATGCCGGCGGGGACTTGGTTGTGCGAGCCATCCGAGCCCACGACATCCACCATACGGTTGAACGACTGCACGATGCCATGTTCGATAACGTAGCGCGTGGCAAGCGTGTGGATGGGAGAATCTGGCAGTAGTTTTTCCTCAAACTCGCCCGCGCAGGCCAACACGTTGCCCTCGTCGGTGATGGCAACTGTCATGGCGCGCGTCTCGGGCAAAATGCGCCGGCACACCAAACGCGCCGACTCCTGCGTCAGACCGCCCTTAATGTCCTCGAGCATGGCCGAGGCCACCGAGAGCGTCTCCTCGGTGTACTGGGAGCGCACCGAATCGGGATTGAGCGTCAAAAAGATAAAGATGCACAGAAAGATGCACAGCAGCGCGCAGGCAATCACCGTGGCGATCGGCTCGATACCGGTCACCAAGGCAAAAATAAAGTACACCAGCACGCAAATGGCGCAGGCAACGGCAATGATGCGAAAGATTGATATTGAACTATCGCGCTGGGCGCGGCGGTCGATCATTCGGCCCCCTCCAGGATACTGATCAGTTGTGCGTCACGCCAAAGCCCGTCCATGATCTTGGGCCAAAAGCTCTGGAAACGCAGGTAGCTTGCAGCGTTTTGGCGCGCATAGGCCTTTGCCTCGTCGATACCATGGCGCCAGATGCGCAGGTAGCCCTCATGCTCGCGGGTAAACACGCTGCGGACCATAGCGGTCTTGCGCACGCGGTCGTCGAGCTCGCGCGAAATCCACGGGCCCGGGTAGGGCATGAGCGATGCCGCCGTAACGGGAATGAGCTCCTTTTGATGCGCGGCGAATGTCAACTTTGCCCTTTCGTAGTACCAACGGTATACATCCTGCATAAAGCGCGGTGAGCGCTTTTCGGACTCCGGAGGCAGATGACGCACGGTCCACTCGTTATCGAACCACACGTCGTAGCCAAACATGCGCATGTTAAAGAGGTAATCCAAGTCCTCGCCGCGGGTGATAAACGGGTCAAAGGCTACACGCGTAAAGGCGCGGGCGTGCAGGGCCATCAGGCCGCCGCACACGTAGTTGGAGCGCGAGATGCGGGTGCCCGAGAGCGCCTTTTTCATCCAACGGTTGAACTCGATGCGCTTGGTCCACCAACGATGGCAGATGCCCGCCTTGTCCGTGGGAGCCAGCGGCGAGCCGTCGCGATCGTAGAAATAGCCGCTCTTGACCAAGATCGGCAAGCCCTGACGCGTCTGCTGCCCCAACGCATAGGTCGCGCGCTTCATAAAGTCGGCGTCGATGACAGTCTCATCGTCATCCAAGAAGATAACCGCGTCATGCCCCAGCACAGCGGCGCAGGCTAGCCCCATATTGCGGATGGCACCGTAGCCTCGCAGGCTCACGCACTCGCCCGAACCCTTGGGCGCGATCTGAGCAACCCGGTCTGCGATGCGCGAGGCCTGGGTGTTGGTGACAACGGTGACCTTGAGCGTGGGATGCGCGTCGACAATCTCGTGCACGCGCAGCGACACATCGGCTGTGGCAGAAACGGGACAGACCACCAAAAGGATGATGCGCGGGATGTCACGTACCTGCTCAAGCGAGACCAGGCAGCGGTCGAGTTCGGGATTGTCGGCGTTGAGTCGCGTCGAATGGTCATAGGTGCCAGGGGCGTTTGCGCAAGCGTCATCGCCCGCCCAATACGTTGGAATTACGACCGTGGCGTTCATGCCTTACCCTCCCTGCAACACAAAAACGGGACGCCGCCAAACACAGGCGACGCCCCGCGACCTAGCTGATTCCATCATACCCACTTGGGCAAATCATTGCTCGCAAGTCGCAATGTTTATTGCGGATAACCCCAAAAGAGTACCGTGGACAGGCACAATAGCCGCTCGCTCCTATGCGGCATGCTCTGTCGCCTGAGCCATGCGGGACAGACGGACCAGCAGCACAAAGCCAACAACCAGCAGAACGCCAATAGAAAGGACGCCCAGCGACGGGTTGCCGGTCAGGGAGGTGACGACCGACACCAGGAAGGTGCCCATAACGCTTGCGTAACGGCCAAAGATATCGAAGAAGCCGTAGTACTCGTTGGACTTTTCTTTGGGGATGATGCGGCCAAAATAGCTGCGGCTGAGCGCCTGCACGCCACCCTGGAACAAGCCGACCAAAATAGCGAGCACCCAAAACTCAAAGGCGGTCTTCAAGAAAAACGCGGCAAAGAGCACGATACCCATATAGGCGGCGACGGCCACCAAGATCATGTTGAGTGTGCCCACGCGACCGGCGAGCTTGCCGTAGATGATGGCGGACGGGAAGGCCACAAACTGCGTAACGAGCAGAGCCAGCACCAGTTGGGTCGAGTCGATGCCCAAAGCCGATCCGTAGCTGGTTGCCATGGAAATGACCGTGTGCACACCGTCGATGTAAAAGAAGAACGCGATCATGTAGACCAGCACGGTCTTGTTGTGGGCGATCTCGCGCATGGTGTGTCCGACCTCGGAGAACACGCCGCCCACGATGTGGCCGATGGTGTCCTGGGGACCGCGCTCGCGACCGTACTTTTGCTTATAGGTGCGAATGAGCGGCAGGGTAAAGATGAGCCACCAGGCACCGGTGATGACAAACGACAGACGCGTTGCCAGCATGGTGGGGACGCCAAGAGCGGGGCCACCCATGATAAGCGCCAGGCAGATGATGAACGGCACGGTGGAACCGATGTAGCCCCAGGCATAGCCCGAGCTGGACACGGCGTCCATGCGCTCGTCGGTGGTAATGTCGGGCAGCATGGCGTCGTAGAACGTCATAGAAGAGTTAAGGCCGATGGTGCACAGCACGTACACGGTCAAAAATGCCATGGCGGACATTGGGATAGCCTGCGCCAGGCAAAGAACCAGGCCCGTGAGGAAGAAGCCCAAGAAGAACTTGATCTTGTTGCCGGCGTAATCGGCAAGCGCGCCCAGAATGGGCATGAGCATGGCAATGACCAGCGAGGCAATCGTCTGCGCGTTGCCCCAGGCGACCACCAGGTCTGCCGAGGAAGCACCGGTATTGATGGCGTTAAAGTAGATGGGCACCACCGAGGTATTGAGCAGCACGAGGGCCGAGTTGCCCACATCGTACATAACCCAGTTACGCTCGAGCTTGGTGTATTTCATGGACAGGGCCCCTTCGTATTCGCCCGATATGCAGTTAGTTCATCGTACCCCAATTGTCCAGAGGCGCCGGTAAGGATTCGGCAAAGGGGCACGCACGAGCCCTACTCCTCGCGGTCGAACTCTTCGTCGGCGCCGAGCACGCGACCGCTGTAATTGACGTGGTTGGTCACGGCTTCCATATCGCCGGTCTCGATAAAGCGGGCGACGGTGAGCTCGTAATCGAGCAGTGCGCGGTCAAAGACCTCGGGGAAGCTCTCGGTCGAGACTTCATCGGTAAAGGGGCTCTTCCATGCCAAGTGGCCCAGATTTCCGGTACGCTCGGGCAGCTCGGTCGTCACACGGTGTGCAAGGCCGTCGAGCAGCGAATAATCGTGCACCAAGCCCTCGAGCAGGGCAATCGCGCGCGTCTTGGCCGAACCGGCGGGCTCGATAGTGCGGTAGAGCAGCTGCATGTCGGCTACGGCGCCGCCGTACTCTCCCACCGGGATATCGATGCCGTACACGCGTCCGGCAACATAGCTCATCAGCACACCGGCAACGCGATTGATGCGGTCGGTAGTGACGATCTCGCCCGCCGGCGGATAATCCTCGACCGTAGCCCCATCGCGCTTGAGCTGCAGCATCAGCACGTCCAGGTCGCTTTCGAGCACGGCATGAACTTGACTGCCCGAAGCCTCGAGCTCGGGATCGGACTCGACAATGCCAAACTGCTGCTCGTAGACAAAGGGGTGGGCATTGCGATCGAGCACATAGTGCGACAGCAGGCCCAGCGCAAAGGCGCGACCCAGATTGGCATCGCGCGGCTGCAGGTGCGACACGCCGTCGCGCAGGCACGAGAATTGGCGCGACATGCGCGAGCGGTGCATGACCTGAGCAAGCGACATGCAGTCGGAGATGCGCGGCGTGAGCATGTGGAAGAAAAACGGGTCGGGACCTTGGTTTCCCAGGATAAAGGCGATGCGCTCCTCGTCGGACGTGATAACGCCCTGCGGAAGACGGTCGATGCTTTCCTCGCCAAACAGATGATGCGTAATGAGCGCGGGCATAATAATCCTTTCGATTTCATTCGATGCAATCCATTATGCCCACCGCACAGTCATGCCAAACCTGTAACGGCAAACGATGGCACACCGACCCTTACGCTAGCCCCAAGTGCGATTTGACCTCGGCAGCGCGACGACGGGACACGGGCACCGTCGAGCTCACACGGTCGAGCCTGAGCTCCATCAGGCCCGTGGAGCCGATCTCGACATTGTGCACGTCTTCCAAATTGACCAGATAGCTGCGGTGGACGCGGATAAAGCCCTCGGAGGCCAAGCGGCGCTCGAGCGAGGAAATCGACTCATTGATCAGATACGTTCCATCGGCACAGACGGCGTTGCAAAAATCGGCGCGCGCCTCAAAGTAGCAGACATCCGCCACGGGAATGAACACCTTTTTGCCCCCGCGATCCACCGTCAGGCGCAAAGGCTGGCGCGGAGCATGGACGACACGGCGAGCGCCCAGGGCAGTCTCGATCTTGTCGAGCGCCTTTGACAGGCGGGCATCCTCGACCGGTTTGACGACGTAATCGACAGCATCGAGGTTATAGGCATCGGCCGCATACTCGGCAAATGCCGTCACAAACACCACGACCGGCGGCGTCTTTAGGTTCTGCAGCGTCTCGGCAAGCTCAATTCCCGAGCGACCGGGCATGGTAATGTCTAAAAACAGCACGTCGGGCTTGTTCGACAGAATCGACTCCACGGCTTCGGTGACATTGCCCGCCTCGGCAATCTGACCCACACGCGTATCCTTTTCCAACAAATAGCGTAGCTCAGCCCTAATTGGAGGCTCGTCATCAACCACCAGGATATTCCAGCCTTCGGACATATGCGCTTCCCCTCTTTTTTTCTCTCAATCCAACCGCGTGCTACACCGTTAGCGGCGCCGGCTCATGCGGCTCGCCGTTCAACTCAACGATGACCTGCGTTCCCACGCCCTCCTGAGACTTCACGCGCATACCAGAATCTTCTCCGTAAAAGAAATGGATGCGCTGAAGCACGTTGAAGAGCGCCAGGCCGCAACCTCGCTTGACGGAGCCGTCGGCGGTAATGCTCTCGGGCTCCTCTCGGCGATGCTGCTCAAACAGATGCGCGCAGACTTCTTCGCTCATCCCGATGCCGTCATCTTCGACGATAATCTCCAAGCCGTCATCGGTCTCAAAAGCCCTAACACGAATAGAAAGCGGCTCGGTCTCGCGCTGCGCATGCTTGATGCAGTTTTCGAGCAGCGGCTGCAAGATAAACGGCGGTACCAGGCTGTCGCGCACCTCAAAGTCGATGTCGACCGAAACGCGCAGACGGCCGTCGCCATACCGGGCCTGCATAAGATTGATATAACGAGTGCCCTGTTCCACCTCGTGCTCGAGCGTGGTGAGCGTATCGGAATCAGAAAGCGTCTGACGATAGTAGTTGGAAAAGTCGATCAGCAGCGATCGCGCCTTGTCGGGCTCGGTTCGAACGAGCGACACGATCGTGCTAATGGTATTGAATAGAAAATGCGGGTCGACCTGCGATTGCAAGGCGCGCAGCTCCACGCGGGCCGTAAGCTCGTCCTGGCGCTCGAGCTCAAAGCTGGCGAGCTGCGTGGAAATTAGGTCGGCAAAACCCGAGGCAAGGGCCGTCTGGCGCATATCAATGCTGCTCAGGCGGGGATAGTACAGCTCGAGTGTGCCCACGCAATGCCCGCGCACGGTAAGCGGCGCGACAATGCCGGCGCGCAGGCGGGGAAAATAACCGCCCGTCTCATTGGAGGTGTCGCGCGAAAACACGCTCTGCTCGCCCGTCTCAATCACACTGAGCGTGGTCTTGAGCACGACCGGGGTGCCGGCGGGGCACTTTGCCGAGTCCTCGCCCCAGCTTGCCAACACCTGTTTGCCATCGGTAAAGCAGATGGCAGAGGCGATGGTCTCGGACAGGATAATTTTAGAGGCGCCCAGGGCCGCTTCGGGCGTAAGGCCGCGCGACGTGTAGGCGAATATTTTTGATGCGATGGCGAGCGTACGGTCGGTTGCGCTCGATGTGAGGTCGTCGGGGACCACAAAGACATACGAGAAAAAGAAGCACAGCATGACCATGCCGGCAATAACGACAACGCCCGGAACGGGATTGGGGTTATCGGTTAAATCCCAGATAAGCAGCAGGATAAGCGCCGGAACGACAACGCCGAGCAGGATGGCCTGGACCACATGCTGGGCCGTACGAAAGACCTTGGTAGAGTTGTAGCTCTTGCCCAGAATCAGCCTGTTTAAATCCACCGTCATCCCCTTTTATCTATCGCACCCATAGCAATAAAGAGGGCCGCAAGCGACCCTCTCCATTGCATTATGCAATCAAAAACTGTGTTTTACATCCAGCCATCGACAAACGGTATCTTAGGCGCTGTATTTGTTGGCCTCGCCAAAGGTGCCAGCCTCGACGATCCAGCCATCCTTCATGATGACGTCCATGTTGTCGGTGTTGAGCACGTGGATGTCGGCGGCGACGTCACCGTTGACGACCAGCAGGTCGGCGCACTTGCCGGCCTCGATGGAACCGGTCTCGTCCTCGATGTGGCACATCTTGGCACCGTTGAGGGTGGCGCAGGTGATGGTCTCGACCGGGGTGAAGCCGATCTTGTCGACGAACTCGTACATCTCCTCGATGGAGCAGGTGCCGTACGGGGTGACGAAGGAGAAGGAGTCGGAGCCGATCGTCATGACAACGCCGCGCTTCTTGGCCTCGCGCAGGCAGTCGTAGTTGCGCTGCAGCTCCTTCTCGACCAGGGTGCCCTCGTACTTGTCGTGCAGCTCGGGGACGTAGACGGGCGGATAGGTGGCGTACCAGGTGGGCAGGAAGGCGATCGTCGGGGTGAAGAAGGTGCCCTGCTCGGCCATGAGGTCCATGGTGCGCTCATCGATATCGAAGCCGTGAATCAGCTGCTCGCAGCCAAAGCGAACGGAATCGTAGGCAGCGGCGTGGTTGTTGTAGCAGTGGCTCCACACGGGGATGCCGACCATCTTTGCCTCTTCGACTACGGCCTGGATCTCCTCGGAGCAATAGTGCTGGTCGCGACCGGAGTCCCAGCGCCAGATGCCGCCACCGGTAGCCCAGATCTTGATGGCATCGGGGTTCTCGCGCAGGCGACGACGGACGGCCTTGCGCAGATCCCAAGGACCGTCGACCTGGTCGCCCCAGGGATGGGATTCCTTGTTGAGCTCCTGGGTGCAGTGGTGGGAGTCACCGTGGCCGGCAACGCGGCAGAAGCCGAGGCCGGTGGCCAGAACGCGCGGGCCCTTAAAGACGCCCTTGTCGATGCAGTCACGGATCTGGATACCAAAGCGGCCGATCTCGCAGACAGTGGTGAGGCCGTGAGTGAGGCAGTCGTAGGCCTGCTTGACGGCGACGGCCTGCTTCTCGAGGAGCGGCTGCATGACCCAATCGGTATCATCGTCGGTCAGGTTGCCCGAGAAGTGCAGATGGGTGTCGATCAGGCCGGGAAGGACGGTCTTGCCGGCGGCGTCGATGACCTCAACGCCCTCGGGAAGGTCCTGCATAGTGCCGGCGTACTCGATCTTGCCGTTGTCGTCGACGAGAACGAGGGAGTTCTCGACCGGCTCGGCACCGGTACCGTCGATGAGCTTGCCGCCAACGATTGCATACTTAGTGGACATGGTTCCTCCTTATGGATCCATATAGTGGGCGAGGCCGTGTTGGGTTAAGGCCTCACAAAGCTACCCAAGTGGTGCCGGGTTCGGTGCGCGGGAGAGAGGATTCCGCGCACCCGATCCGCCCCGGCTAGGCGTTACTTTTTGCGGGAATTGGTGAAAGCCATGAGGGCCAGGCCAATAGCCAACCAACCGATCACGATGCTCCACTCCACCATGTTGAGGGAGGCAGGAGAGAACGGAATCACGAGCAGGCCGATGATGATGGCGCAGGCAGCGATAGCGAGGCCGATGCCAAACTTGCCGCCGGGCACCTCGTAGGGACGAGGCAGGTCGGGCTCGGTGAAGCGCATGCGCAGGCAGGCGAGAGCGACCATACCGCAGGAGAAGATGAAGGCGAGAGCCGACACGTTGGTCAGAGGGATGAGCATGTTCTTGCCCAGGAACGGACCGATGACGGTGATGACGCCCAGAACGACGCAGGCGAGCTTGGGAGCGCCGGACTTGGGATCGACCTCGGCGAACTTCTCGGGCAGCTGGCCCTTGCGGCCCATGGCAAGCATGATGCGGCTCGTGGCGCCGTAGAAGGAGTTCATCGGGCCCATGGGTCCAAGCGTGGCGATGACGAGCATGGCCAGGTACAGGAGCATGTTGATGCCCTTGAGGCAGGCAAGCGCGGGAACCGGGCTCTTAACAAACTCATGCCAGTCGAGAATGGTGCCGAACGAGTAGATGCAGACCATGTAGAAGCCGCCGGCGGCCAGCAGAGCCAGGGAGATGATCTTGCCGAACTTGTTCCAGTTGAGGCCCTCGGCTGCTTCCTCAGCCTGCTGAGGAATGGTGTCGAAACCGGCGTAGAAGAACGGGGTCAGAACCAGGACCGACACGATGCCGGCGAACAGGCTGGTGCCCTCGGTAGCGGCCTTACCGCCGCCAGCGCCGGTGACCTGGGAGAACACGGGCATGGCGTTGTCCGGCGAGCCGGTGAACAGCGAGACGCCCATGGCGAGCAGCATGCCGCAGAGCAGAGCCTTGGTCAGGAAGGCCTGGAGCTTGGCGGCCGAGCTGGCACCGCGGAAGTTGAGGAAGATGACGTAGGCTGCGAAGCCGAGCGCGATCAGCGTCGGGAACAGGTAAACGTCGGCGCCCAGGATGGTGTAGAGCTTGACGGCGCGCAGCCACTCAAGACCGGGCAGGCTGCCGAACATCTCGGACACGAGGGTCGAAATGGCGATGGCCTCCCACGGGCACAGGATACCGTTGCCCAGGGCCAAAAGCCATCCGGTGATGTAGCTCAGAGTACGGCCAAAGCTACGATCGACATACTCGACGATTCCGCCCGAGATGGGGATGGCAGCCGTGAGCTCACCGAAAACAGCTCCGACGGGCACGAGGAAGATTGCACCCAAGAGGAATGCGATCATAGCGGGAACGGGACCGCCGCCCACGACCATCCAGTCGCCGACCTGCAGAACCCAACCGGTACCGATGATGGCACCGAAACCGATGGTGAAGAAGTTCCAGAGCGAAAGCGTTTTCTTCATGCCGCCGTTATCCTCGACTGCAACTTCTGCGTTCTTGTCCGCCATTGTTCCCCTCCTTTCCTTTTTGACGCCCCTTGACGTCACCCCTTGCGCGGTCTGTTTTGCCGCGCTCTTTTATTTCGTGGCTTTAAGATACGGCCTTGGCGCAGCAGCTCCGCTTGTAGCTCGACCGAAGGCAGAACTGCAAAACGAGCGGCGCCGTTTTTGGGACGAACGGCACGGTTTGCCGCTCATTGTTGCCGCCCGTCCGACGGGCGTACGCTCATCGGACGCATATAGAGTTGTTTTTGAGGCCGTGTGTTTTGCGCCTTTCGTACCGTTTACCGAGCTTTTGACGCGCAGACCCATTTGTTGCACATCTTTTTTGTAGGATGGACAGGTTATACATGAGACAAGGCGGTACGAATGGCATACGGATACAACGACGGTGATCAACGGCGACAAAGCGTTCGCCTTGCTGGCCGTACCACGCCTACGCCCACAAGTGCCACGAGCAGCAATCCGCAACGTCCTCAAGAGCAACCCAGGCCTTCGTCTCGGCAGCAGGCAAGCAGAACGCGGCAGAGTGGCCGTCTGAGCACGGGCACAAGCGCGCAGCAAGATGGCCGCTTGGGCGCGCGCACTCGACAGCGTCAGGCCGAGGTTCCGCAACTGCGCCGCAACGGCGCACGTCAGCCCGGCATCCATATCAACCGCTTCTTTTCGCATCCCCAAGGCGGACGCGACGGCAAGCCCTACCGCTCGACATCGCACGCGAATGCCCCCGCCCTGCCGGCTCGTCGACTTCGCCTCGCACTGTGCTCTATCCTTACCTGTCTGGTCTTTGTGCTTATGAGCTCCTGTATGTCCCACGGTTCGGCCGGTCTCGAGCCCACCGCCGAGGACAAGCTGCTCAAGGCCCCCGTCGCACCCGGTTATTCTTTCGCCTTTTCGACCCCGCGCTCGCAATGGCAAGCCGGCACGATGCCCCATATCTATCAGATCGACCCTGCGTGGTCGGAGCTGCCTTACGCCGGCGGCACCATCCGCCAAAATGCCTGTGGGCCTACGTGCCTCACCATGGTCTACATCTTTAAGACGGGACGCACCGATATGACCCCCGTCGATATGTGTGCGCTTTCCGAGGCGGGCAATTACGCCCCCACCGGTGCAACCGAATGGTCGTTTATGACGAGCGGCGCGTGGCAGTTGGGACTTAACGGAACGGAGCTCCATATCGATCGCGACTCGATGACCCAGGCGCTGCGTTCGGGAGCGCCCGTCATCGCCGCCGTTCGGCCGGGCACCTTTACCAACGTGGGCCACTACATTGTGCTTTACGGTATTGACGACGCCGACCAGATTGGCGTCTACGACCCCAACTCGGCCAGCCGCAGCGTCCGCCGCTGGGGCGTCGTAGAAGTCCTTAACGAAGTCGAAGCCATGTGGGCCTACTACTAGTCATTGGGGATAATCATTGGGGACAGACTTAAATGAGTAGCCCCAGGCTGCCAGGAACTGCCGACACGGAAAGCGCATCCCATTTTGGAGCTCAATAGCGGGATGCACTTTCCGTTAGCGGCCCGTTTGGGAAACTACGTTCCACTTTCCGGCAACATTCCGGGATGCATTTTCCGGTTGAGGCCCTCAAGGGAAACTATGTCCCATGTTGGACGCTCATTCTGGGATGCGCTTTCCGCAGTTGATTGATGCGGGCTTTAAGGACTGTTCCAAGCTGCCAGCAGAAAAGGAACGTCCCCAAGTGCCGGGTTTCCGCAGTCATTGGGGACAGACTTAAATGACTAGTCTTTTAAGAACGTCCCCAATGACTACCCACAGAATGAGGGTCTCATCGGGGACTAGGTAAATAGCAAAAGCCCCCGCGGCCGAAACGGGCCGCGGGGGCAGCAGGCTTGCAAGGGTTAACTCAAGTCCTCGCCATTTGATGCAATGACCTTTTGATACCAGCAGAAGCTGTCCTTTCGGTAGCGATCGAACGTGCCTTTGCCCGTATCATCGGCATCGACATAAACAAAGCCATAGCGCTTCTTCATCTGCCCCGTCGAGGCCGATACCAGATCGATACAGCCCCACGGCGTGTATCCCATCAGGTCAACACCGTCCTCGACAATTGCATCGCGTAGCGCAAGAATATGCCTGCGCAGGTAATCAATATGATACGCATCGTGGACTTTGCCGTCTTCCAGCGCATCGAGTCCGCCCACACCGTTCTCAGCGATAAAGAGCGGAAGATGGTAACGATCGTGGTAGCCGGCAAGCGTCACGCGCAAACCCAGCGCATCGATCTGCCATTTCCAGGCAGTCTCTTTATCCTTGAGGTACGGATTGCGCAGCGTCGGGAACACGTTGCCCTCCGCCTTCTCAGCGATCACCTGGTCATCGGCGCACACCAAGCGCGAGCAATAGTACGAGAACGAGATGAAGTCGACGGTATGCTCGGCCAGATACTCCGTATCGCCCGGCTCAAAGGGCACGTGAACACCCTCTTTCTCGAGCGCACGCAGCTTCCAAGTAGGATAGGCGCCCGCAGCCATCACGTCAGTGTAGAAGTAGCGGCCGCGGTCCTCCTCATACGCAAGCCATACGTCCTCGGGCGCACAACGGTACGGATAGGTCGCACCGGCAGCGATCATGCAACCCACCTTGTTTGCGGGATCGATCTTGTGCAGGATCTCGACAGCGCGAGCGCTCGCCATAAACATATGGTGCGAGAACGCCGCGGTCACGGCTGCACGGTCACGCTCATCCTCGAGCGTGACACCCGCGTTGAGATAGGACAGCGCCACGCTGTTGATCTCGTTGAACGTAAGCCAATAACGCACGAGGCCCTGGTACGCGCGTCCGACGGTCTCGACGTAGTGCGCATACCGCTCGATCATCTCTCGGCTTTGCCAGCCACCATAGTGCTCGACCAGAGCCAACGGATAGTCGTAGTGCGACAGCGTCACAAGCGGCTCGATTCCATGCTCGCGCAGCGCCTCGAATACCTGACGGTAAAACTCCAAGCCCTCGCCGTTGGGCTCGGCCTCCATCCCTGTGGGAAAAATACGGCTCCAGCAAATTGAAAGACGCAGGCACTTAAAGCCCATCTCGGCAAAGAGCTCGACATCCTCGTGCCAATGATGGAAGAAGTCGTTGCCCCAGCGGCATGGATACAGCCTGTCCGGATCGTCCACGGGCTTTTGCCTGCCAAACATTACATCCCAGCGGTCGGAACCCTGTGGGATCAGGTCGGAGTGCGACATGCCGCGGCCGCCCTCGTTCCAGCCCCCTTCGGCCTGGTTGGCGGCGAGGGCACCACCCCACAAAAAGCCCTCGGGCATACCGGCGGCAGACGTTCTGTCAAAGTAACTCATGCTACTCAGCATCCTCGGCAGAAGCTGCCGCGGCGTTCTCCTGCTCCTGAGCCAGGAGCTGGTTATCGTACACCTTAAAGAACGGGTACCAGACCACAGCCATGACCACGATCAAAACGATCGTAAACACCCAGATGCGCGGGTCGAGGCACTGGACAAAGCCCTGAACGAAGATGGGGAACGTGCCGCTCACCAAGATGTAGAAGTTAGAGACAAGACCCAGTGAGACCGCACCCCAATACAGCAGGGCCGAGATCATGCCGCCTAGCACAAACGGAATCATGAGGATCGGGTTGAAGATGATGGGCGCGCCGAAGATCGCGGGCTCGGAGATACGGAAGAAGCTCGGCACGATCGATGCCCTGCCAAATGCCTTGAGCTGCTGCGACTTTGCCCTAAACGCGCAGAGCGCCACAAAAGAGAACGTATTACCCGTGCCGCCGATGAGGTTGATGGCCAACGACATGAGCACCGGGTGGAACTCAAGCGGCTGCCCGGCAGCATAGAGCGAGGCGTTGGCGGCAAAGGCGGCAAGCGAGACCGGGGCGGTGATGGGCATTACGATCATGTTGCCGTGGACGCCAAAGCACCAAAACAGCAGCGTCATGAAGCAGATAAGCAGTGCGCCGGGCACAGAGTCAACTGCGACGGAAAGCGGGGCAGCGAGCAGCTTCTCGATAACCGAGGGGATGGACAGCGCGGGATCGATCATCTGGATCAGCAGGTTGCCGCCAAAGAAGATGAGGATGTTGGCGAGCATAGGTACGATGGCGCCAAAGGTTTCGGACAAAAACGGCGGCACGCCATCGGGCATCTTGATGGTGATGCCCTTGGTCTGGCAGAAGCGCGTGACCTCGACGGAGACCAAGGCAACGATGATGGCGGTAAACAGGCCCTGCGCACCCAGATAGGTGCAGGGGACCGCCTGGAGCACGGACTCGTCAGCAAGCTGGTAGTAGGACGACGGCGCCGCGGCGATCAGGAACATCACCAGCGAGGTCATGCCGGCGTTAAGCTTGGGCATCTTGTAGGTGCCCGCCAGGTTATAGGCGATTGCGAACGTCACGATCACCGACAGTATGCCCATCGTCATATTGAAGGGGATGAGCAGCGTGAGCTTATTGGCCGTCGCAAAATCGAGCCAAGGGCCAAAGACGGACCAGAACCCGCCCTGCGCCACCAGGTCGGCCGTGACCGGCGGGTTGGCGAGGATCATAAAGACGGCAGATACCAAGATGAAGCTGATCGCGCTCATAAAGCCCTTTTGCATGGAGGCAAAGTGGCGCTCGGTGCCGCAGAAATTGGCGATAGGGGTCAGTTTTTCCTGAAGCAGGGTCATGAACTTCTCCATGGTCGCCTCCTAACCCAACAGCGACTGGGCGAGTGCCAGCACGTTGGCGGCGTTGCCCATGCCGTAGTCCTGTGCGGGGATGACCGCGGTCGGCTTACCGCTCCCCTGCTTGACGGTGTTGAGCTGGTAGGACACCTGCGGCCCCAAGAGCAGCACGTCATAATTGGCGCACGTCTCCTGATACTCGCCGATACCCACCGCATCGATATCGAGCTCGATGCCGTTTTGCTCCGCATATTTCTCGAGTTTCTTCATCAGAATGCTTGTAGACAGACCAGCTGCGCAAACAAGAAGGATCTTCATAAGGGATTCCCTTCGCATTGATTGGTTGGATAGTCACCGCACGCCGCTAGGCGTTCTTGGTTGCAGTGCACTCATACAGGCAGATCAGCTCCTGCACGAGCTCCTGAGCAAGCATGGAGCACATGAGGTGGTCCTGAGCATGGACCAGCAACACATCCACCGACAGATGCTCGCCCGCTGCCTCAGTCGAAAGCAGCTGCGTTTGGATGTGGTGAGCCTTGATTCCCGCATCCTTTGACTGCTTCATGAGTTTGGCGGCGGCGTCAAAATCCCCCGCTTTTGCCTTTTCAAGGGCCTCGAAGGCAAGGCTGCGTGCCTCTCCCGCTGCAGCGACCAGCTGAAACGAAACCATCTCGGTTCCCTGATCGTCCATAACGGTCTCCTCTCCCGTGATGTTTGGTTTGTACTTGAATATTCGAAACGCCTATCTCCCGCCCGCAATCCTCGAGGTTTATTGCAGGTAGACAGACAGGGTTATCGACAAAAGAAGTCTTAAGCCGTATGCGCTTGCACAAGCGCCATCAGCTCATGCCAGGACCGGCGCTCGCGTAGGCGCTCGACCCCCTGGCGGTCCATAAAGATCTCGGCGAGCAGTGAGCTCAAGATCCGCGCCTCATCGCCGCCCGACCGGGCAAACGACACCATAAAGACGATATCGACCTCATGGCCGTATTCGTCCCAAAGAATGGGGTGTTCGAGCAGGCCCACGGTAACAAAGGCCTCGGCGCTCAAGGGATGCATCCCATGGGGCATGGCTACCCCATTGCCAAACGAGGTGGCACTCGCGCTCTCGCGCTCGGCGACCTCTTGGGCAAACTGGGCATCGACACGGCCGCTCTCGACGGCGCGCTCGGAGAGATATCGGAGAACGGCCTGCTTCGACGACGCCTCAACGCGGTTGAAGAACAGGGCACGGCTAAAGAAAGAGCTTACGGAGTCCGATTGCGCAGTGTCGTCGCTCAGCACCTTGCGGATAGCGTTGACATCGCTCGTCTCCAAGAAGAAATCGGCCTCGCGGACGGGCACGGGCAACTTGACGTTGAGCGGCACCGTTGTGAACACGTAGTCGATGTGCGAAAAATCGAACGTTCCCACGCGGGCGACATCGCATGTCTCAATCGAATCGATATACATGCCAAACTGCTTGCGGTACTGGTGCTCGAGCATACGGGCGCTTCCCGCTCCCGAGGCGCACACGATCAGGATGCGCTTGCGACGCGGCTGGTCGGCTTGCTGCTCGAGGGCCAGGGCAAATGCCATGGCGATGTAGCCGAGCTCTTCATCAGAGGGCTGGCTGCCAAAATGGCGCTCGAGTACCTGCGAGGTGCCAGCTGCCATCGAATAGGCCAACGGAAACCTCGTCTTGATATCGGGCAGCATGGGGTTATCCATATGCATGTGATATTCAAGGCGATAGCCCAGAGGGCCGATATGCCGAGCAAGGTTCATGCGAAGTTCAAGATCGCCGCTAAAGTCAAACCTAAACTCATCGTTGACCGCACGTACCATCTCGGAAGCAATCTCCCACATCTCGTCCGAGATAACGGCAGAGCCCTTCTCGGGCACGCCCGTGCCCCTGCCGAGCAAATGGATTGCGATAAAGGCAACCTCTTCTCGGGGCATGCTCACGCCCAGGGCATCCTTGATGTTTGCGGCAATCTGGAAAGCCGCGGCGTATTCGCGCGTTCCCTCCAGTTTTTGAACGTCCGATTCTGCAGCTGGGACATAGCAGCCCTGCTCGATGCGGCCAAGAGCAATGTAAAGATGCATGATGAGATTGCGGGATGCCAGCGAGCTCACCGTGACGGGCGAGGCCGTCAGGGCATCGTCCACACATGCGGCGATGGCCCGCAGGCGCTCGGCGAGCTTTGCATCGTCAGTGTCGGGCAACACGGGCCTCACCAGCGAGGCCAGGCACAGGCGCCGTTGCGACTCCCCGCCCGCAACGCGGATTCCGTAGCGTGGGCGCTTTTCGAGCGTTAAGTCAAATTGGGCGAGTTTCTGCTCTACCAGACGCATGTCATTGGACAGAGTTCGCGCCGAAACGTAGAGTAAATCCGCATACTCCTCAATCGTCACCCACTGGGACCGCATGAGGAGGTCGTTAAGAAGGAAGGACACACGGCCGTCGCGCGTATCAGGAATGCCCGGATGGGCCAGAGCCGCACCGTCTAGCAAGCGAGCAAGCTCATCTGCATGTGCAACATCGATACGATATTGCCCTTTGCTGCCAACGATGCGTGCAACCCCCGCAAGATTGTCGTTTGCGCGATGGATATAGTTTCTCACGGCGCGCTCGCTTACCTCGAGACGCTTGGCAAGCACCGCGACAGCGACAGGCTGAGCGTCCTCGATCATATTTACAAGCTGCTTGACGCGAGCATCCATGTCCTCCTCCTTTCCCTGCGTCTAGTCTAACGCGGTAAAGAATGACACTCCACGTCGCTCTCGTTCCGCCAACGCGGAACAGGTTGCGGGGAGTCCAGCTGAACTTATAGGGGGCACGGAGAGAGGGCCCGAAAGCAATGCGTCGGTGTGAGATGCGCTTTCCGCAGTCATTGGGGACAGATTTAAATTAGTAGTCATTGAGGACGTTCTTGTTTGACTAGTCGTTTAAGAACGTCCCCAATGACTACCCACCCATCGGGGACCAGGTGAATAGCAAAAGCCCCGCGGTCGGAGCGGGCCGCGGGGCTCATGAAGAGAGGCTAGTTTGTGGGCGTCTTGCCTGGCGCCCACGAGAGAGGCAATGGAGTAGAGGCTACTCGTGGATGCGGGTACCGGAGAGGCCGGCCATGGTCTCGGCGGCCTTGTCCAGGGCACCGATGATGCAGGTGCGGCCCTTGCGGGAACGGGCGAACTTGATGGCGGCGCGGACCTTGGGCTCCATGGAACCCTTGCCGAACTGGCCCTCGTCGGCCAGGCGCTCGGCCTCGTCGGCGGTGATGTCCTCGAGCTCCTCCTGGTTGGGCTTGCCAAAGTTGATGGCGACATGCTCAACGGCGGTCAGCAGGAACAGAACGTCGGCGTCGCAGTCCTCGGCCAGCAGCTCGCCGCCCAGGTCCTTGTCGATGACGGCGGGAACGCCCTTGTAGCAGCCCTTGTTCTCGTAGTCGCGGACGACGGGGATGCCGCCGCCACCGCAGGCGATGACGATGAACTCGTTGTCGAGCAGGTTGAGGATGGAGTCAGCCTCGACGATCTTCTTGGGATCGGGGGAAGCGACGACGCGACGCCAGCCGCGGCCGGAATCCTCGACGAAGACCTTGGAAGGATCCTCGGCCATGAACTCCTTGGCCTGCTCCTCGGTGTAGAAGGGGCCGATCGGCTTGGTCGGGTTCTTGAACGCGGGATCGTCCGGGTCGCACTCGATCTGGGTGACGACGGTTGCGGCGTGCCAACGCTTATAGCGCTTGTGCATCTCGCGGCCAATGCCCTGCTGCAGGTGATAGCCGATGTAGCCTTGGGACATGGCGCCGCACTCGGGCAGCGGCATCTCGGGGGTGCCGATGGCGTCGTGGGCAGCGGCGAAGGCGTTCTGGATCATGCCAACCTGCGGGCCGTTGCCGTGGGTGATGATGATCTCGTTGCCCTGCTCGATCAGGCCGAGGAGAGCGTGAGCGGTGTTGCTCACGGCCTCGATCTGCTCAACGGGGTTGTTGCCGAGGGCGTTGCCGCCAAGGGCGACGACGATACGATCGGGCTTGCCAAGAGGCTTAGACATTGCTGGAATCCTTTCTGTAAAAGGCCTACAACCCATTAATAACCCGCGCCCGTGCGATACGCGAGTTTATTAAGGTTTATATTCTCTTTATCGCTCATTTTATTCATTTTGAAAATAGTTGAACGGTGAACGGTCGCTTTTACCCGCTCAGCGTAAAGAAACCCAGCTCAAGCATATCTACGTCATTTACGTGCAACTTTATTTTAATAGAGCAGGGATTAGACCAGATTATGCAAACTATATCTTTGCTAAACATAAAACAGACAGCGCAAAATCTTACTCGCACTATACGAGATTCTATGCACTTATTGGACGAGTATGCAGCCCTGCAATAACATGGCGTTTTTCATCCAACTTAAGGAATAGACGAGCGCCCATACCGCGCGTCGGCCGGCAGCCGGCGAGCCGTCTCGTCGGTTGCCGCTTCCAGAAAATCAAAAACTGATATTGCGCGCGCAATTGCTGCATGGTACTTTAGCGAAGAACAGCGCGGGCTGGGGCGACAGAGATTTGTCGTGAAGTTTGGGTTCGGCGACCCCGCTGCTGTCTTCTCCTTATCCGCCAGCGAACCCCTTGAGCGACGGATTGAGGAGGTCCTTACTATGACAAAAATGCTCAAGATCACGCTGAATGGCGAGACGTTTCTCGCCGACATGCTCTGGGACAAGGCTCCCGAGGCATGCAAGCTGTTCGAATCATCCTGTCCAGTCGAGTCACGTATCTTTTCGGCCAAGATCTGCGATGCCGAGGTAACCTATCCTGTCTCGGGCCCCATCGCCAATTACGAGCACATCGAGAACCCCGTCTTTCACGAGCCAGCGGGCGCCGTGAGCTGGTATGGCGGATGGTCGTCAATCTGCATCTTCTTTGACGTGTGCGAGCCCTTTGGCACCTGCAACATGTTCGCCCGCATCTGCGAAGCCGACCGCGAGCGTTTTGCCGCCGCCTGCCGCAATGTCTGGGACAACCAGGGCATGTACATTAAAAACGAAATCGTCGAGATCGAAACGGAGGCCTAAAGATGATGGATATCAACAATCTGCTCACGCTCGACCTTGCCGAGTACACCACTGCACTTGAGGCCCTCGCCGATCAAATGATGCTCGAGGAACCGCGTGACATCGACTACATGCGCCGCCGCAAACTCGACACCGGCCGCGAATTCGCCGTCTGGAACTTCACCGTCGGTTACTGCATGAACGCCGCCGACGCCCTCTCCCTCCTGCGAGCCCAGGCCAACGAAAACGCCAACGACGGCACCGCCGACCTCGCAACGATCAAAAACAGTGCCGCACGCCTGTGCGACTGGTTCTCGGGCGCCTTCGACGTCACCGGCAAAATGGATGACACCACGGCAATCCTCGCCCACAGCCGCGACCTCTACGCCCAGGTAGAGACTCACGAACAGTTTGCAGCCCTCACCCGCGCCACCGAGCGCTATCTGGTCCAGCTCCAATTTTGGGTTGATCGCCAGATTCCCTGGCCGGCCATCAGCGACCTCGTCCACGGCTACCGCCTACGCACGGAGTCCGGCGAGACAAGGTAACCAAGCAAGCAGCACCGACAACACCCCACCATCGGGATCCAAAGTAAGAATCAGAGGGCTGGAGACGCACCCAACAGCGTCCCCAGCCCCTTCGCAAAGTAGAGCACTGTTTCAGCGGCTTTGAGGCCTATTCGAACCTTTGCTATCTCCCAATTTTTGTATATTTACGACAATATTATCTGCCAATTTTTGTATGATTTTAGGCGATTCTATCTGTTAATTTTTGTCATTTGGGGGTTTAATGCTACGCCGTAAGGTCACTGATAGGCTTTTGAGCTGGAAGAATAACTCCAATAAGGCATTACTCGTTACTGGTGCGCGTCAGATTGGCAAGAGCTATGCGATTCGCGCGTTTGGAAAAAGCAACTACGCGTCGTATTTTGAGGTCAATTTACTACTCGATGTCGAAGCAAGGAATGCACTTGTTGGCGCAAAGAACTCCGTTGACTTTATCAACCGCGTAGCCCTTCTTGCGGATGCGCCGCTTGTTGAGGGCGATACGCTTGTCTTTGTCGATGAGATTCAGGAGTATCCGCAGATCGTTACACTCATGAAGGCGTTGGTCGAGGATGGGCGCTTTAGCTATGTCTTCTCGGGGTCTATGCTTGGGACTGAGTTTAAGGGGATCTCTTCTTTTCCGGTGGGGTATGTAGAGCACATTGTTATGCGCCCGATGGATTTTGAAGAGTTTTGTTGGGCAAACAGCGTCAGCGAGAATGTGCTTGCAGGCATTCGCAGCTGCCTTGTCGAGAAACATCCTGTCGAAAACTATATTCATGAGGCGATGCTCAAGAACTATAGAGCTTATATCGTTTGCGGCGGTATGCCGGAGGTCGTTCAGAACTATATTGATTCGGGTTATTCGCTCGTGAGCACACGTGAGCTTCAAACTCAGCTGGTCGATCAGTACAAAAGCGATATCTCAAAATATGCATCGACTCGAGCGTTTAACGTTCGGTCGATTTTTGAGCAAATTCCCGTTCAGCTTGAGGCGGAGTCTCATCGCTTTGTTGTTTCGTCTCTGGGTGAGGGAGCTCGCCTTAAAAAATATGAGCAGGATTTCCTGTGGCTTGTTAACGCAGGTGTTGGATTGATGGTCGCCAGGGTGACGGAGCCACGGAGTCCTCTCAAGAGGACGGAGAAAACGACAGCCTTCAAACTATACGAGTCTGATACAGGCATGCTCGCATCGCGATACCCCGGCAGCACTGCACGCTCTGTCTATCTTGATATGAAAACTCCCAACCTTGGTGGTCTCTATGAGAACGTGGTCGCGCAGGAACTCGTTGCCCTCGGGGCGGATGCATGGTACTACCAAACGCGTGAGGTCGGTGAAGTTGACTTTGTGATCGAAGGCGCCCACGGGCATGTTGTCCCAATCGAGGTCAAATCGGGCAAGAAGGTTCGAGCGCATGCGGCTCTCGATCGTCTGATGAGTGTGGGCGAGTACAAAATTCCCGAGGCCGTTGTACTGAGCCACGAGAACCTCAGCAAAGAGGGCAAGGTTCTGTACGTTCCAATCTACATGACGTTTTGTCTCGATGAGTTTATGGAAAAGGATGACCCCAATAACGATTTCTCGTTCGCGCCCATATCTCTCTAGCCATTTGAATCCTCAATCCAGCCCCGTCCACGCATCAATGCATTTCCCAAGGTGCTGCGCGTTTCGCGGCAAAGCCGCGAAAAAGCAAAGGGATAAGAAGCCGCAACAACCCCGCCCCCCATCCATCCCCAAAGCAACGCGCCTTTCGCGGCAAAGCCGCGAAACAGCGACCGGGACAAAAGGCCCCACCAACCACGTCCTTCATTCAGCCACACAATCCAAGGACGTAGTCGTAGCAGGATCTGAGGGCTGACCTTCGCGGACACTCCGCAGGACGAAAGAACCCCCGCCGCACGTAGTGCGCAGCGGGGGTTCTTTCATGTCCGAGGACGTCCGCGAAGGTCAGCCCTCAGATCCTGCGGTGAGAGACCTAGGCCTCGTTGTACACCGTCTTGAGCTTCAGCAGGTGCTGATAGCGGTCCATGGCGGCCTGCTCATTCTCCTTGAAGAGCTCCTCGGCGCGCTCGGGGAAGGAACGCGTCAGCGAAGCGTAACGGGCCTCGTTCATCAGGAACTCCTGATAACCGCCCGCGGGCTCCTTGGAATCGAGCGAGAACTTCTTGCCGGCAGCAGCCTCGGGGTTGAAGCGGAAGAGGTTCCAGTAACCGCACTCGACAGCCTTCTTCATCTCGGCCTGGCAGTTCTGCATGCCACCCTTCTTGATGGAGTGCATCTCGCAGGGGCTGTAGCCGATGATGAGAGACGGGCCGTCGTAGGCCTCGGCCTCGTGAATGGCCTTGAGGGTCTGAGCCGGGTTGGCGCCCATGGCGACCTGCGCCACGTAGACGTAGCCGTAGCTCATGGCGATCTCGGCCAGGGACTTCTTCTTGGTCACCTTACCGGCAGCGGCGAACTGAGCGACCTGGCCCAGGTTCGAGGCCTTGGAGGCCTGACCGCCGGTGTTGGAGTAGACCTCGGTGTCGAAGACGAAGACGTTGACGTTGTGGCCGGAAGCCAGGACGTGGTCCAGGCCGCCGAAGCCGATGTCGTAGGCCCAGCCGTCGCCGCCAAAGATCCAGAAGGACTTCTTGGTGAGGTAAGCCTTGTCGGCGAGGATCGCCTTGGAAGCGTCGCAGCCGCACTTCTCGAGCTCGGCAACGTAAGCAGCGGCAGCGGTCTTGGAGGCCTCGGCGTCGTTGACGGAGTCAATCCAAGCCTGGCCGGCGGCCTTGAGCTCATCGGACGGACCATCAGCAGCGATGATGTCCTGGGTAGCGGCGATCAGCTTGTGCTGAACGGCCTCATAGCCAACGGCCATGCCCAGACCGTGCTCGGCATTGTCCTCGAACAGGGAGTTGTTCCACGCCGGGCCGTGACCGTCCTTGTCCTTGCAGTAAGGAGCGGTGGCAGCGGGGTTGCCCCAAATGGAGGAGCAGCCGGTGGCGTTGGAAATGAACATGCGGTCGCCAGCGACCTGGGTCACCAGACGTGCATAGGCGGTCTCGGCGCAGCCGGCGCAGGAACCCGAGAACTCCAGGTAGGGCTGCTTAAACTGGCTACCCTTGACGTTGGCCGCGATGAGCTCCTTCTTCTCGGAGACGTTCTCGACCATGTAGTCCCAAACGGGCTGCTGGTCCATCTCCTGCTCGGTGGGAACCATCTCGAGGGCGCCCTTGGGGCAAACCTTGACGCAGTTGGTGCAACCCATGCAGTCGAGCGGGGACACGGCCATGGTGAACTTCATGCCCTTGGCCTTGGGGCCCATGGCGTCGAGCGTGCGGGTAGCCTCGGGCGCGGCGGCAGCCTCGTCCTCGGTCATCGCGAACGGACGGATGGTGGCATGCGGGCACACGTAGGCGCACTGATTGCACTGGATGCACTTGGTCTCATCCCAGTGGGGAACGACCACGGCGACGCCGCGCTTCTCGTATGCGGAGGCGCCCAGCTCAAACTGGCCGTCGGCGCAATCGACGAAGGCGGAAACAGGCAGGCTGTCGCCGTCCATGCGATCGATGGGCTCGAGCAGGTTCTTGACCTGCTGGGCGATAGCGGACTTGGTCTCCTCGGAGAGCTCGACGGGAGCGGCATCCTCGGCGGTAGCCCAGTCGGCCGGAACCTCGAACTTACGGAAAGCGGTAGCGCCGGCATCGATGGCCTTGTGGTTGGCGTCGACGATGGCCTGGCCCTTCTTCATGTAGGACTTGGTAGCCGCGTCCTTCATGTACTGCAGGGCGTCCTCGGCGGGCAGGACCTTGGCCAGCGCGAAGAAGGCGGACTGGAGTACCGTGTTGGTGCGCTTGCCCATGCCGACCTTGGCGGCCAGGTCGATAGCGTCAATCAGGTAAACGTTGACGTTGTTGTTCGCGATGTAGCGCTTGGCCACGGCGGGCATGTGCTCGGCGAACTCCTCGTCGCTCCACTGGCAGTTGACCAGGAAGGTGCCGCCCGGCTTGACGTCGCGGACCATCTTGAAGCCCTTAACGATGTAGCTGGGGTTATGGCAGGCGACAAAGTCGGCCTTGGTCACGTAGTACGGCGAGCGAATCGGGGAATCACCAAAGCGCAGGTGCGAGACGGTGACGCCGCCGGTCTTCTTGGAGTCGTACTGGAAGTAGGCCTGGACGTACTTGTCGGTGTGGTCGCCGATGATCTTGATCGAGTTCTTGTTGGCGCCGACGGTACCGTCGCCACCCAGACCCCAGAACTTGCACTCGATGGTGCCGGGGGCTGCGGTGTTGGGCGCATCCTCGGCCTCGGGCAGGCTCAGGTTGGTCACGTCATCGACAATGCCGATGGTGAACTCGCGCTTGGGCTCGTCCTTCTTGAGCTCCTCGAAGACAGCGAACGCGGACGCGGGAGGCGTGTCCTTGCTGCCCAGGCCATAACGGCCGCCGACGACCTTGATGCCCGTCTTGCCGGCCTCGTAGAGAGCGGAGACGACGTCCTGGTAGAGCGGCTCGCCGATGGAACCCGGCTCCTTGGTACGGTCCATGACGGCGATCTTCTGGACGGTCTCGGGGAGAACGTCGACGAAGTGCTTGATGGAGAACGGACGGAACAGACGAACCTTGACCAGGCCGACCTTCTCGCCGTGAGCGTTGAGGTAGTCGATGACTTCCTCGAGCACGTCGCAGAAGGAGCCCATGCACACGACGACGCGATCGGCATCGGGAGCGCCGTAGTAGTTGAACAGGCCGTAATCGGTGCCGAGCTTCTCGTTGATCTTCTTCATGTAGCCCTCGACGACGGCGGGAAGCTCGTCGTAGACCTTGTTGCAGGCCTCACGGTTCTGGAAGAAGATATCGCCGTTCTCGTGGCTACCGCGGGTGCGCGGGTGCTCAGGGTTGAGCGCGTGGTCGCGGAAAGCCTGGACGGCGTCCATGTCGCACATCTCGGCCAGATCCTTGTAGTCCCACATGGCGACCTTCTGGATCTCGTGGCTGGTGCGGAAGCCGTCGAAGAAGTTAAGGAACGGGGTCTTTCCCTCGATGGCGGCGAGGTGAGCCACCGGCGAGAGGTCCATGACCTCCTGGACGTTGCCCTCGGCGAGCATGGCGAAGCCGGTCTGACGACAGGCCATGACGTCGGAGTGATCGCCAAAAATGTTCAGGGCGTGGGAAGCGACACAACGCGCGGAGACGTGGAAGACGCCCGGGAGCTGCTCGCCCGCGATCTTGTACATGTTCGGGATCATCAGGAGCAGACCCTGAGAAGCCGTGTAGGTGGTGGTCAGAGCACCGGCGCCCAGCGAACCGTGAACGGTACCGGCCGCACCTGCCTCGGACTCCATCTCGACGACCTTGACCGGGGTGCCGAAGATGTTCTTGCGACCCTGGGCCGCCCACTGGTCAACATGGTCGGCCATCGGGCTGGACGGCGTAATGGGATAGATTCCCGCTACCTCGGTGTACGCATACGAAACATATGCGGCTGCCTCGTTGCCGTCCATAGACTTAAACTTACGCGCCATATACCCCTCTCCTCTCATATAGGTATACAGGCCCCGGCGATTGCCGGGATATTGGAGTGATGGGATTTACGCTGTTGCTTCCAATCATCTGGCAGGCAGGCTCAGCAGCAGGTACGTGGCGTGGAGAGAAGACATGCCGAGGCGAGGGGCAACTGATGCGCCCCACAGACCCGACCGCCCGTCTTGCACATGACCGAGCGCCGCAAAGGCCGCATGCCGGATGCTCCCGGGCACGCCCCGGCGATGGGAAGCGCCCGCAACGGAAATCCGCATGCGGGTTTATTGTACCCCGCCGTCAAGTGTAATTTCGGCAAATATAGGCGGGCGGTAAAGGTTTACCTCGGGTGACTGCCGGGAGCAAAATGATCCCTTGGGGACGGAGGGACCATTTGGCGGGACTGGCTAGAGGGCACCGAAGAGGATGGCGTAGGTAGTGGATTCGCCGAGTTTGAGCTCGTCGCCGGGATTAAGTTGGGCGGAACGACCGGGCTCGACCTGAATGCAGACGCGCGTGGCCCCGTTTACCACCACGGTTCCGTTGGTGGACGACAAGTCCTCGACGTGCCAGATATTTTGAGCATCGCACCAGATATGGGCATGGCGGGCCGAGACATCGTCGCCGACGTCGGTAATATCGCCCTCACCAGTGGCCAGCGCGCCAATCTCAACACCCTGCTCACTCGGCTGAATCCAGCGCGGGGCGCTCACGACAAAACTGTTTTGTATGCGCAGCAAGCCCAAGGGGTGTGCCGGGGCGGGTTCGCGTTCGCCCGCGGTCATCGACATGCCAAGCGAACGAGGCGTGGATGTGCCTCCGCCACAGGTCGCGTGCGCGTAGTCGATGGCATAGTTCACCGAGGACCGCACATCCGCCGAACAACCGACGGCGACAAACAGCACCAGCACGGCCTCGGCGCGCTCGGCGGGCATGAGTTCCGCCGCCTGGGACAGGCGATCGAGCGCGTTGCGATAGAGATTCGTGTCCTGGTGGCACTCTTCGAGCGCGCGTACCATCGGTTCACCTGCAGGACCGCACACCATATTGATCACAGCCGTGGAGTCCATGGGATTGCGCTGGCGCAGGGCCAGTTGCGACATAATACGCGCAGCCGAGGTACCGTATTCGGCAAAGTAGCGCTGCTGAAGCGTGCCGACCGGCGCGCGAACGATAAAGCGGGAAACCCAAGAGCGATCGGCGGCTCGGCTCTGCGGGCTGCGGCCGTCGGCGAGCGGACGGGACGAAAGCACCAAGCCGCACAGCTCGATATGGCTCAGATGCGCCGTGCGCTTAAAGATGTCAAACATGGCCCCGCATGGGGTGAGCTCAACTTGAGATGCCATGACCTAGGCCTCCTTGGTCGTAGAAATAGAATCGGACGATACTTCGACAGGTCCGCCAAAAGTACGGGCAGCTGCGGCTCCACCGGCAAGCGGAGTCGCCATCTGGGCTTTTGTGCGTCGCGGTGCCGAAACGGGAAGTTCAAAGGCAAAGCCCATCGCAAGCAAAAACCACGTAAGCGTATAGGTTGCAACCAGAGCGGCAACAAGGCCGCCCATCACGGCGCGTTGGGAAAATACGCTACATGCAGCCACAACCAACACCGGAACCTCGCAGGCAGAAAGCGCAAGCACACCCTGCAGGAACCCCGAGCGCCGATTGCGCGCAAATGCCCCCGTGACAACGCCGGCTATGCCTGGCAGTGCCAACGCCAGTGCGGCAATAATACCCGGTAGCGACCCAGACCACACGAGCGACCCCAAAGTCGCCGTCACGCGGGCGTCCGACGCCAGCAGCGCGGCCGAAACCACGACCACAGCCCAAACCACGCTGCAAACGACCGCCGCACCGATCATCGCCGTGCGACGAACCGCGCGGCCGGACGCATCCATGGGGCACGGCGTGAGCGGCTCGCCGCGGAGCGAACGACCGACATTTTGCGCATAGTGGTCACAAAACGCCGAGAGCGCCGCCTCGACCGCCGCCGGCTCGGGACGATCTTTTTGATGGCTGGACAGACAGGCCATCACCACGTCGAACAGCTGGGCATCGACAAACGCCAGCGCATCGCGTAGCTCTTCGGAATCCGGCTCAAGCCCTAGCTGCTGGGCCTGCTCGGCCGCGGCGAGCGCCACATCGGGCTCACGACGAAGCAGCTGAGTCAAATCACAACCGGGCGCATGGGCACCAATGGGATAGCCGGGCCGCGTGTCCATCTTGAGACGGTAGGGGCTCGCGATGTCGCGCGTCTTTTTGCGCGAACCCGAGGTGCCCGAAGTGCTCGGCGCGGCTTCGTATGGCGCGACGCCGGCAATGAGCTCGTAAACCGTGCTTGCCGCGGCATAGACGTCGATCGCCGGCGACATACGCAAAGCGCGCAGGTCGGGAATATCGTCGGTGAGCATCTCGGGCGGAGCGTAGGCCACCGTCGCGCGACGCAGCGTGGCATAGCGCTCGGTAAAGGATGCCTTGCCGCCGGTACCGGCCACGGCCGACGCAGGCTCGAGCGCCAGCGACGAGCCAAAGTCGATCAGGCACAGGTCAAAGGTGCCCTCGGCAAGCTGCCGGTCAAGCGGTAAACGCGCCGTACGCACCATAATATTAGCGGGCGAGATATCGCGATGGACAAAGCCCTCCCCCACCAGGCTCATGCGGCAGAGCAGGTCGAACAGGTCGCGCCCCAAGCGCGCCGCCACAAGCGGCGATAGGCGTCCGGCATCGTCCACGGCGAGTCGCGAGCGCAAGCGGGCGAGCGTCTCGCCCTCGACCCATTCCATGACAATTGCAGGCACACCGTCAACCTCGCCCCAGCCATAGAGGCGGGGAAAGCCCTTAAGGCCCGAAAGGGCGCGATGGCATTCATATTCCTCGCGAAATGCCGCTTTGAACTTGGCGACCAGCGACTCATGGGCGGCATCGTCGTCAAACTCATCGCGCGTCGGCAAGATGAGCTGTTTGAGTGCTACGTCCTCGCCTTGGGCGTTGACAGCACGCGTCACGCGGCCGATACCGCCACGGCGCATGGTGGCATCGTCGGCAAACAGTATCGTAAAACGACGCAGATAGGCAGGCAGTTCGTCCTGACCGAGCGCAATGGCCGGCTCAAACCCGTCGACACGCGCCAGGCGCAGGCCGACCATGGGATCGCGACCGAGCGATTGTGGTGTGGTGGATGCAAGATCGGTCATCATAGGGCAAGCGCCGCCACGTTATTGTTGAAGTTACCGAGCGCGACGTCATCATCGCCGTAATGGCCGACCCATTGACATAGGTTGGTGTAACAGCCCCACAGATTGGCATACTGCTGATACCACCTTGACCGGGGCGAGAATGTCTGACGACCGAACTCGGCTCGAATGACAAACATCTCCCCGACCAGGCTGTCGCACGGCCTGGGATCTCCCGTAGAGTTATAGGTCGAGACCACGTCATTGGCACGAGAAACATAGCCGTCGAGCATGTTGTACTTGGTCACAAGCCAACTGTGAATGCTCTCTTCCTCAGCAGCGGAAAGGCCGCCGGAGTTTGCATCGTTGTCAGTGTTGCCGCCCGTCGAGCCGCCGTTTCCAGGCCCTCCGGTAGAGGAACCCGACCCAGAGCCGCCGCCCGAACTCGATGAATCCGAGCCGGAGCCAGAAGTATCCGAGCTACCGGGCTTTCCGGACTGCTGGGCGTCCTGCTCCTTTTGCTGCTCGACCTTATTCACCGTTGCCGCCACGCTATTGTTGGACAATCGATCGATGATCTTGGTGTTGGTGAGCACGATGGTTTTGCCATTGGCAAGCGTGACTTCGTTGTCCGGGGCCTCGGCGCCGTCCGCATCGTCGGTGCCAAACACAATATGCCCGACCACACTTGCCCAAGCATATCCAGTCGTGGTGCCCAGATCGCTTTTGACCTCATGCCCCACGCGCGGTTCGCGTGCGGCATGCGCCTGCATCATGGACGGCACGGTCATGCCATAGGCAGAAACGCCAGCTATGACCAGCACCAGCGAGCACGATAGCAGTGCGTACGCCCGCGGCGCCAAGCCCAGTCGGCGTCGTATGCGCACCGCGGCGCCGCGCTTTGTCTGAGTGCCACCGGGCCGCATGCGTTCTCCTCCAACAAAAACACGCCGCTCGGGAGCGGCGCATTCATTCGAATCCATATTTGAGTGTATCAGCGAACCAAAAAGGTTGCGCAACGAATGGACAAATTAAGGATGCGAGCGGAAGCATCCATGCGATAAGCGGATACGAAGCATCTTTGTTGCACAACAAACTCACAGTCGCACGGGGAAATTATGACTACCCCGTGCGTCGCGAGGAAAACATACGGCAGGAGCAGGCTCGCCACCTAAATCGCGCGGCGGGCCTCGATGGCGCGGCCAAGCGTAAGCTCGTCGGCATACTCCAAGTCGCCGCCCACGGGAAGGCCGCTTGCCAGACGCGACACCTCGACGCCCAACGGCTTGATGGTACGGGCCAGATAGCTCGCCGTGGTCTCGCCCTCAATATTGGGGTTGGTGGCGATGATGACCTCGTGGATGTCCTCGTGGCCCAAGCGTGCCAGCAGCTCTCGAATGTGCAGCTGCTCGGGGCCAATCTTGTCCATGGGACTGATCACGCCGCCCAATACGTGGTAGAGGCCGTGGTAGCTGCCCGTGCGCTCGATCGCCTGGACATCGCGCGGCTCGCCCACCACGCAAATGCGAGTGGTATCGCGCATCGGGTCCTGGCAGATGGAGCACTCGTCGGCCGTGGCGTAGTTAAAGCAGCGGCTGCAAAAGTGGACCTCCTGCTTGACCTCCAGGATGGCCTCGGCCAGGCGGCGCGCCTCCTCGGCGTCGGCCTCCAACAGGTAATAGGCGATGCGCTGGGCCGACTTGGGACCAATGCCCGGCAGACGGCCCAGCTCATCGAGCAGTTTTTGCAGACTGTGGTTGGCACTCATATATATGCGTGTCTTAGAACGGCATGCCCGGGATGTTGAGGCCGCCGGTGATGGCGCCCATCTGCTTGTTGGCGAGCTCGTTGACGCCGCGGACGGCCTCGTTGACGGCAGCCATGATCATATCCTGCAGCATATCGACGTCCTCGGGATCGAGCGCATCGGGATCGATGGTGAGGTTGACGAGCTCCATCTCGCCGTTAACGGTCACCTTGACCATGCCGCCGCCGGCAGAGGCGTCGACGGTCTGGGACTTGAGGTTCTCCTGCGCGGCGGCAAGCTGCTCCTGCATCTTGCGAGCCTGCTTCATCATCTGCTGCATGTTCATACCGGCCATGATGGCTCCTTTACGTGCGGCCGCACGCCGAGCTGCAAGGGCAGCCGGAGCACGGCGGGACTTTCAAACTCAAAAATCGTACCACGGCGCGCGGCGAGAGAGCGGGGCGGACGTGTTACCTCAGTCGATATACATGTCCTCCAATACAAACCGCACTCAAAGATTATGCAAGGTCGAATTATGCAAGGTTGCATAATATCGCACACTCAATCTAGTAGAGCCGAATCCGGCATTTCATGTGCGCCACTAAATAGCTAAATGCCGAACCGCTGCTCGAGGCGGCGCACATGGCGGCAGGGTATAATTTGATTGCCATAGATAGTAATTTGGAGGTGCCCCATGAATGCCCCCAACGCGCTCCAAAACATCCGCTCAAAACACCCCGTTGCATATGTGGTTCTCTATCTCTTTGTCGGCTGGGCATTGCTGGTTGTCATCACCCATGCCATAGCTTTTGGAGCAGAACTGCTGATAGCCAGCTCGGACCAGCCCGTCGTCAAATGGGAGACGACCGATGAGTGCACCGACGGAACCCGAACCGTCTACTACAACAGCCCGTCCCTCTATCAAGAGTTCAAGGTCAAGATAAAGGACTTCAAGATTGTCGATGCCGAGCTAGGCGTTTATTTGGCAATCGGAGCAACCATTAACGCCGAGCAAGTCGAGTACACGGACAGCCATGCGACGTATCGTATCGACCTCAGCATCCTAGGCCGACCGTCACGCACCTGTCTGCTCAAATGCGACATACGCGGCACCACACTACACATGTCCGAAATACAGATGCGCCCGGACAAGGGGTCCTCTTCTTGAGCAGTATACCCGCCTGCGCAGCTACTCCACCGGCTTGAAGATGGTGGCCTGGCCAAAGACGCTGCGGATGAGGGCCTTGGCCTCGTCCTCGGTCTGCGGGATGCTCGGGGCTGCGCCCTGATGGCCGAAGGGGCTGCCAGCACCGGGATTGGATTCCCAGGGAGCGGCGGGGACGTCGTCGTTTGCAGAGGCTGCGGGTGCCACAGCAGCGTCCTTGGTCGCGGGCGTCGCACCCGGCACGTCGAACGGAGGAAGATCGTCCCCGCCAGCATCGGCAGCAAAGCCGCCGACCATGGCGTCGTCGTAGGGTACCTGCTCGGATTCCCACGGCGCGGACTGCGCGACAGGCTGAGCCTTGGGGGCAGCCGAGCGCTCGGGCGCACGGGGTGCGGGCTCGGTCGGGAGCTTACCCGTGGCAGGAGCACCGGCGGGGTTGTCGGAGCGTAGCCAGGGGGCTTTGCCCAGGTCAGACGACTTGGGCGCGGGCGAGACGGGCTTGGGCGCGGGTGTCGGAGCAGCCGGTTTGGGCGCCGCGGGCTTAGGCGCCGACGGGGTCGATGCCGCTACCGGTGCCGTTTGCTGCTGCGGCGCGCTGGCGCTCGAGGATACAGGGGCCGCCGAGGACACGGGTTGCGGGTCCGCAGATGCCGCAGCCCGTGCAGATGGAGAATGCTCCTCATGTTGAGGAGCCGGCGTGCCACCCCCATCCAGGACATAGTCGACGGTACGACGACCGAAGACCGCGCAGACCGTCGGCAGGACCACCGACTGCGTATCGGCGCGACCGAGCATCTTAATGGCAAAAGTCGAACCCGCGGGGAACGAGACCGTGAGCTTGGAGCCGTCGTCGGCCGTGGCGCGGGCGTTGAGCAAAAGCCCTGCGTAGGAAGCCTGACGTGCCTTGACACGCTCGACAACCTCGGCCCATTTGCGCTGCAGCTCTCCGGCATCCTCGACCGCGGGCGTCTCGGCAGCACCGGCGACGGCAACCTGGGCGGCATTGTTGGACTGGGGCTTAGGTGCCGGAGCTATGGCAGGCGCGGGGGCCGCAACGGGCTGAGGCGTCGGAGCCGGCGCAGGCTGAGGTGCAGGCGCTGCAGGCTTGGAAGCTGACACGGACGCAGAACGGGGCGAAGGCTGGGCAGCCGGAACAGCAGCACCACGGTCCCAAGGCATACCGCCCTGGCGCGCGGACGTAGCAGCGGGGGCAGCGGATGCCGCCGGGGCGGCAGCGCGGGCGCCCGAAATGAGCGTCGGCTGTTGGGCAGCAGCGGGTACGGATGCTGCAGGCGCGGCGGCCTGAGCAGCAGCCACGCTCGCCGGCACGGCGGCGTTGGCAACCATGGCCTCCAGGCGTGCCACGCGCTCGGCCAATGCCTCAATCGTTAAATCAGCCTCGGGACGCGCCAGACGCGTGCAGGCAATCTCGAGCACCAGGCGCACGTCGCTCGCGCCCCTCATCTCCAGTGCGGCATCGTCGAGCACTGTCAGCACACGAGCCAGGCGGTCGGCAGGATGCTCGCCAAAGGCAGCGGCCTCGGCAGCAAGCGCCTCGGCCTGCTCGGAGCCGCCCTCAAACAACTCGGCACGGGCACCGGTAACGCAGGCAACATACACGTCGCGCGCGTGCGCCACCAGGTCGCGCGTCAGCTCCAGCAGATCGTTACCTTCCTCGACCTGCGCGCGAATAAGCCCATACAGCTCGGCAACATCGCGATCGGCAATGGCGCGGGAAAACTCGCCCAGAATCTGGTCCGAAACCTCGCCTAAAAGCGAGCGGGCGTCGTCCGCATGCACAGAACCGTTGCCAAAGACGCTCAGCTGCTCCAGCGTGGACAACGCGTCGCGCATGCCGCCCTTTGCATGGCGCGCCACGATAGCCAGCGCCTCGTCGTCGTAATCGAAGCCCTCCTGCTCGCACACGTATGCCAGGCGATGCTCGATATCCTCGTTGCCGATGCGATGGAAATCGAAACGCTGGCAGCGTGAGAGGATGGTCTCCAGAATCTTTTGCGGGTCGGTGGTGCACAGCACAAAGATCACGTGTGCCGGCGGCTCTTCAAGCGTCTTGAGCAGCGCGTTGAACGCCGCCGTCGTGAGCATGTGGACCTCGTCGATGATATAGATCTTGTACTTGCCGCGCACCGGGGCAAAGTTGACGGAGTTGATGATCTCCTCGCGCACATTGTCCACGCCCGTGCGGCTTGCGGCATCGAGCTCGTAGACATCCGGGTGGTTGCCCTCGGCAATGAGCTCGCACTCCTCGCAAGTACCGTCGGGCATGCAGCCGCTTGCACCCTCGGCGCGCGCTGCCTCGGCATTACGGCACAGCAGCGCCTTGGCCAGAATGCGCGCCATGGTGGTCTTGCCCGTGCCGCGCGGTCCGCAGAACAGGTACGCGTGGGACAGGCGTCCCTCGGTGATGGCGTGCTCGAGCGTCGAGACGATATGCTGCTGGCCCACCACGGAGTCGAAGGTGAGCGGGCGATACTTTCGGTACAACGATTCCATGGGTGCTCCCCCGGGTATACTGAGTCTTGTTGCCGCGACGGCCATGCGGTCGCACGGCATACTGCATTCATAATAACCCGTACGGCGAGCCCGCCGCGATAGGAGTCCAAAGAGCATGGCAGACGCAGAGAGCAACCTCGTTCCCTCCGAAGCAGCCGACCAGGTCGAGGTCGCGCTCGAGGAGCAGGCCGCAGCCGATGACGGCATCCTGTACCTCAACGAGTACCAGTACGAAAACGACCTGGTCACCGACTTCGCCCGCCTGGTCGCCTCGCCCAGGCGTCGCGGCTCGCTGTATGTCGCCGCGGCAATTGCCGCGCTCATCGGCATCGGCATGCTGGTGGCCGGCGGCAACTGGATCAAGTTTGGCGTCGTGTTGATCGTGTTCGGCGCCTTTTTGGCCTGGTGGAGCAAAAACCTGCACCACACCCTCGCCCGCGACTTTATCGATTCCGTCGAGGCCGACGAGTCCATGGGTGGCCGCTATCGCCGCGTCGCCGCCAACGAGGACGGCCTGATGGTTTGGGGCAAGAGCGGCAAGTCGCAGTTTTTCCCGTTTGAGAAGCTCGACCACGTGCTCGACGGCGAGCGCATCTTTGTGGCCATGTTCGCCGACCAGGGCGTGACGATCCCTAAGGACACCTTTGTCCGCGGCGATGCCGAGCAGTTTGGCACCTTCCTTAAGGCGCGCATCAACAAAAAACTCCGCATCGAGACCAAACGCAAGAAGATGAAGGCTGAAAAGGCCGCCGCCGAGGCCAAGCAGGGCGACAAGCCCCAGGAGACCAAGGGCAAGCAGCGCAAGCAGAAGAAGAACAAGAAGAAGCGCTAAGGCCAAGACAGACAGGCAGCCTCGCATCCCGTTATCCTCGCCATCCGCCCGAGCGTGCTACACTAGCAGCATCTATGCCACCGCGAATGGCTCGGCCCCGCGCCCGCCGCTCGCAAACGAACTTTAAACGCACGAGGGTTGGCCATGCCGCTTTTCCCGCAACATACCGCCCGGTTCTCGCCGGACGTTCCTTTGGAGGGCACCAGCTCTCGCGAGCTGCTCAAGCGGTACCAGCCGCTCGAGACACTTGCGACCGGCGGTTTTGGCTCCATCGAGATCTGCCGCGACACGCACCTGCGCCGCCGCGTCGCCATTAAGCGCATCCCCCTTATCAACGGCGCCGGCATGCCCGCCAGCGACATCATGGATGTCCTGCGCGAGGCACACACCGCCGCCATGCTTCAACATCCCAATATCGTGCAGGTTATCGACTTTACGCACGATACCGCCTATGCCTACCTCGTCATGGAATATGTCGACGGCATGTCGCTCGCCGACTTTTTGCATCGCGTGGACGGCCATTCGCTCACCTTTGACGAGGCCGCGGCAATTGCCGACGCGCTGGGCCAGGCGCTCACCTTCGCCCATAGCAACGGCGTGCTCCACCTGGATATTAAGCCCGCCAACGTGCTCATCGACCACTCGGGCAACGTAAAGCTCACCGACTTTGGCATGGCGCGACTGTCGTCTGCCGGCGGCTTTGGCGGCTCGCGCGGCGGCACCATCGGCTACATGCCACCCGAGCAGCTCGATATCGAGACCGGCACAGTCGACGAGCGCGCCGATGTCTTTGCCCTCGCCTGCGTGATCTACGAGGGCCTGTGCGGCAGCGCCCCCTTTATGGCCGCCACGCCCGGCGACTCGCTCGGCCGTATCATCGGCGGTGCCACCTACCCCAGCGAGCTCATCCCGCACTTTCCCCCGGGAGCCGAGGCTGCGCTCATGAGCGCCCTCTCCCCCATGCCGCAAGACCGCCCCAACAGCATCGAGGCATTTTGCGACCAGCTGCTCGCCGGCTTGGGCAGCGTGCGCGAGGGCCGTCGCAGCCTGGAGCAGATGGTGGGCGAGCTGTCGGATGACGAGCGCGCGGCAGACGATATCGAATCGTTACCCTATGAGGACGACACCATCGAGGTCGACCCCGCACTCGGCTGGGCCGGCACGCGCTGGAGCCACGCGCGCGATTACACCATGCGCGCCATCTCGGCGCTAACGTGCGGTGCCTTTAGCTTTTTGATCATGCAGACGGCTGGCGTCGCGGCGCTTCCCGGACTTATTGCCGCGGCCATCGCAATTGGGGCGGCCGCCGGCCTGGCCCCGCAAATTGGCTCGGCCATCTCGGCCGTGGGCTTTTTGGTACTTATGGCCAACGCCACCATGCAGACGCAGGGCATCCTGTCGATGCTACCCGTCGCGGTGCTCTTTGCCGCCACCATGTCCGGTTGGTGGATCGCCTGGGGCCGCACCGAGGCCGCCGCGAGCGCCGCGCTCACCTGCGCGGTGGCACTTGGCTGTCTAACGGGCGACGCCCTCCTTGCCGCCGGGGTCGCCGCCGGCATCGCTGCCTTTTGGCTCGACCCGGCAAGCGCCGCGGCCGCCACGGGGATGGGCGCGCTTTTTGGCCGCCTGGCTACGGTTGCGCTTTCCGCCGGAGGCGTGCTGGGGCTCGGCAATGTTGCCGCGGCGCTGGGAGACATGCTCTTCTGGGCTGCCGTTGTGCTTGTCGCGGCGACAGCTGCACTGACATCTCTGCTGCTCAACGCCCATGCCAGGCGTGCCGAGCAGGGCTCGAACCTGGCTGCAATCGCTGCCATCGCCGGCTGCGGAATAGGCACCGCGGCGTCGCTCTGTCTTGCACACCATATGGAAATTGCCAGCCTTGCAGCCGCGGTCATCGCCAAGGCGGCGGTTGCGGGAATCCTATCCTCTATAATCGTTGGGATATGCCTATATTTGCTCGGATACCAAAGAACCTATACGGAGAGTGATCTTTCGTGAACTTCCTGAACATCTTCGAGGACCACGTGGCCGGCATCTTCGGTGCCACCCGTGCCCCGTTCTCCTTTAAGAAGCTTGCTAAGCAGGCCGCTCGCGACATGGAGGATCAGACTCTGGTGATTAACGGCGTCAACACGGCGCCGGCACTCTATACCATCCTTATCGCCGCCGACGACGATCCCATGCTCGCCCCGTTCTACCCCGAGCTTTCGCGCGAGGTCCGCGAGTTTGTGAAGGCGCAGGCCGAAAAGCGCCGCTATGTCTTTGTCGGCGAGCCCCTCGTGCGCTTTATGATCGATCCGCAGCTGCGCGCCGGCAAGTTCTCGGTCTTTGCCGAGAACGTCGATGCCCCCACGCTCGGCCGCCTGTACGAAGAAGAGCGCGCCTATCAAAACGGCCTGGGCCAGAACAACTCCGCGGCAAGCCGTGCCGCCAGCGCCCCGCGCGCCGGCCAGCAGCAGTTTGCTGCCCCGCAGCAGCAGCGCCCCGCCGCCATGCCCCAGCAGCAGCCGACGCCTCGCGCCGCCGCTCCCGACCCGCTTGCCGTGGCAGACCCCTTCGCGCCTAGCGTCCCCGACCCCGCCGCCGCACCCATCCCGGTGCCGCAGACCGTCTCGCGCGACTCGCTTGCCGGCATGGGCGGAGCCGCCGCGACCGGTGCCGCCGTGGGCCTAGGCGCCGCAGCCGGCATCGCCTCCAACATGGCGAGCACTCGCGCCCCGCAGCGCCCGCTCGCCCAGCTCGTCGACGTCGTGAGCGGCGAGAGCCATAGCATCACCTCCGCACAGGTGACCATCGGTCGCGAGCGCTCAGTTTCCGACATTGCCCTGCGCGACCCCAACGTGTCGCGCCGCCACGCCCAGCTCACCTTTACGGGCTCGGATTGGTCGATCGAGGACCTCAATTCCACCAACGGCACGCTCGTCAACAACCGCCGCATTACGCGCTGCCCGCTGCGCAACGGCGATCTGCTGACGTTTGGCCTGAGTACCTTTGAATTTAGGGGATAGTCGCTTATGAACATCGATATCGTCCTTTTTGCAGGCCGCATCGTCCTGGTCGCCCTGCTCTATATCTTCCTGTTCGCCGTCATGAAGACCGGCGTGGGACTTGTGCGCGGGCAGCGCCGCGACTCGGCTATCTGGACGATTGATGTGGACAAGGGTCCGCGCGGTATCCGCGGCATCCACGTAGACATGCTCGGCCCCGTCATCGTCGGCCGCTCGCCGTCTTCGGACATCTGCATCAACGAGCCGTTTGTCTCGGCCTCGCATGCGCGCTTTTCGCTGCAGGGCCCGGCGCTCATCATCGAGGACCTCAACTCGCTTAACGGCACGCTCGTCAACGGCCGCCAGCTCGTGGAGCCCGCGACGCTGCGTGAGGGCGACGAAGTCCAGATTGGCGATGTGGTCATGAAGGTGAACCGTCGATGATCGACGAGGAGAACAAGTCCGCAACTATGACCGAGGCACCGGCTGCCGCCGCAGCCGTGCCGGCCCACGCCGCTCCGGCGGGCTCCGCACCCGTGGAACCCGAGGACACCGTGTTCTCCCTGCCTCTTTCGCATGTAACGCATGATATTTCGGATCTCGCCGATAACGAGGACGAAGAGGATGCCGTAGCGGCGCCCATCGGTGCACATGCTGCGGAACAGCCCACAGCGCCCGAAGCAACCCCGGCGCCGGCTCACTTTGCAGAGCCCGTCGCCGCGGCAATCAACGAGAGCGCTGCGGTGTTTGCAGCACCCGAGCCCGCCGCGCCGGCGTTTCCCATAGCCCCGGCATCCGAGGTTACGCCCGCGTCTACGCCGGCGCCCGAGCCTATAGACGTCAGCCCGCAAGACGACGAGTCGACCGCCCGCGTGTCCGAGGAGCCCGGCTCCCCGGACACCGGCGATTCTGAATCAAACGCCGAGACCGACACCGTCTCTCCCGGTGACACAGCAGAGATCGACGTTGCCGCCGTTGAGGCCAAGCTCAAAGACCCCGGGTCGACCATGAGCTTTGAGCCCCTGACCGAGGAACGCATCGAGACCGACTCGACCTATGATGCCGGCACCACCACGCAACTCATGTGGGGCGCCCGCTCTGACGTTGGCTGCGTGCGCCCGCACAATGAGGATTCCTACCTGGTGCAGTCGCCGCTCTTTTGCGTATGCGACGGCATGGGCGGTCACGCCGCCGGCGAGGTAGCCTCTTCTATCGCTGTCGAGACCATTGCCAAGACAGCTCCTCAGTCTGCCGACGCCGCACGCCTGGCGGCAGCCGTCGAGGCCGCCAACGCCGCCGTAATCGAGGCTGCCTTGAATGGCCTGGGCAAGCCCGGCATGGGCTGCACAGCCACTTGCGCCTATATCGAAAACGACACGCTTGCCATCGCCCACGTGGGTGACTCTCGCGCCTACCTGCTCCACGAGGGCACGCTCATCCGCGTGACCCGCGACCACTCCTACGTGGAGGAGCTCGTGGACGCCGGCGAGATCACGGCAGACGAGGCTCGCGTCCACCCCAACCGTTCGGTCATCACCCGCGCGCTGGGCTCGGACCCCGCTATGTATGCCGACCACTTTACTCTGCATATCGAGGAAGGCGACCGTCTGATCCTGTGCTCCGACGGCCTTTCGAGCATGATTCCCGATAGCGATATCGAGAACATCGCCACGCAGTCCTCAACCGCGCAAATCTGCGTCGACAACCTTGTGGACGCGGCGCTTGCCGCCGGCGGCCACGACAACGTGACCGTAGTAGTCGTTGACCTGGTTGACGATGGCGTCATGCGCGAGGCGCAACGCGTGCGTCGCCGCAACGTTACTATCGCCGCCATCCTGGCCCTCGTCTTTGTGCTGGCAGCTGGCATCTGGGCCTACACGGGTGTCACCGGCTCGTACTACCTGGGTACCTACCAGGGCAATGTCGCCGTCTGGCGCGGCCTGCCCGGCAAGCCACTCGGACTCAAGCTCCACTGGCTCGAAAGCGAAACCAGCATCAAGCTGTCCGACCTGCCCGAAGACACGCAAAACCGCCTCAAGGCGGGCATTCCGCAAACAAGTGTCGACGATGCGCAGGACACGATATCCAAGTACCGCCACCAGATCGACGAGGAGCAGACCCGCCAGGTGATCGACGCGCAAACGATTCGCGACAACACCAATCAGGGATCGACCTCCGAATCAGATTCCGAGAAAACCGCCGAACAGTCCGCCGAGGCCGAAGCCTCCGATAAGAATTAGAAAGGGAGTGCCGCTTATGAGTCGCCGCAACACCGAGCTGCTCTTGCTCATCGCCTCGGCGTTCCCCGTCATCCTGCTGTATGCGATGTACGTCCTCACCGCGGGCGCTGCCATCTCCTTTGAGACACTCGCCGTACCGATCGGCCTCTTTGCCGCCTTTGCCGCGGCCCACATTGCCGTGCGCATCTTGGCGCCCGGTGCCGACCCCGCCATCCTGCCCATCGTATTTATACTTTCGGGCATCGGCATCACGTTCGTGACGCGTCTCGCCCCCGCTCTCGCCATCTCACAGCTCATCATCCTGTTTGTCTCGGTGGCGCTCATGGTGGGAACGCTTGCACTGGTCAAAAACCTCGACGTGGTCATGCGCTACAAGTACACCTTTGGCATTATCGGCATCATCCTGCTGATGCTGCCTATCTTTATCGGCACCACGATCTCGGGCTCCAAGCTGTGGATTCGCATCGCGGGCTTTACCATCCAGCCCGGCGAGTTCGCCAAGGTCTTTATCGTGCTGTTCCTAGCTGGGTACCTGGCCGAGAACCGCGAGCTGCTCTCCATCTCCAACCGCAAGATCCTGGGCTTTAAGATCCCTCGCCTGCGACTACTGCTGCCGCTGTTTGCCGTGTGGGGTGTGTGTCTGCTCGTCGTCGTCTTCGAACGCGACTTGGGTTCGGCCGTGCTGTTCTACACCATCTTCTTGCTGATGCTCTACGTTGCCACGGGGCGCTTTTCGTATGTCGTTATCGGCCTTGCGCTCTTAGCCGTCGGAGCCGTGGGCGCCTACAAGTTCCTGTCTCACGTTCAGGTGCGTTTCCAGGTTTGGCTCGATCCGTTTAAGGACGCCCAGGGCCAGGGCTACCAGATCGTCCAGTCGCTCTTCTCGCTTGCCGATGGCGGTCTGGTCGGTGTTGGCATCGGCAACGGCATGGCCAACAACATCCCTGTCGTCGAGTCCGACTTTATCTTCTCGGCTATCGGCGAGGAGATGGGCCTTTTGGGCGGCGGCGCCGTGCTCATCCTGTTTATGCTCTTTGCCGTGCGTGGCCTCACCACGGCTGCCCGCGCTAAATCCGATCTCGCCGCCTTTAGTGCCACAGGCCTTACGGCCGCCATCAGCTTCCAGGCCTTCTTGATCGTTGGCGGCGTAACCCGCCTGATCCCGCTGACCGGCGTCACCCTGCCCTTTATGAGCCAGGGCGGCTCCTCTCTGCTGGCGAGCTTTATCATCGTCGCGCTCCTGCTGCGCGCCGGTGACGAGGCGACCGGACGCGAGGCCGAGCTTACCGGCACCGGCACCATGGCCGCCATCACCGATGATCAGGTCGCATCTGCCGCCGCCCCGACGGGCACGCGCTTTGCCACCTCGTCTTCCTACGGCAGTGGCAGCCATTCCGTCGGCTCACGCATGCGTCGTCGCCTGCTCGACACACCTGAATCCGGTGTGCTCGGCCGCGTGGCGCTCGCCAACCGTCTAACCCGTGCGGTGCTCGCCTTTACGGCGCTGTTCGCCATCCTTATCGGCAACCTCACCTATGTCCAGGTCATCAAGGCCAAGGACTATCAGGACATGCCGACCAACAACCACACCATCGCCCGCTCCAAGTACATCCAGCGCGGTTCCATCATCACGTCCGACGGCGTGACGCTGGCCGAGTCGCTGCAGCAGGAGGACGGCACCTACGTACGCTCCTACCCCAACGGTAACCTGGCAGCGCACGTGGTTGGCTACGTGAGCCAGCAGTATGGCACCACCGCCATCGAGAGTGTCATGAACGACACACTCACCGGCTCTAAGGATTACTCCAGCTGGAACAACGCCATCGCGTCGCTCGCGGGCCAGACCCAGCCGGGCAACACCGCCAAGCTCACCATCGACTCGCGCATCCAGACGGCGGCCGAGCAGGCGCTCAAGGGCTTTAAGGGCGCTGTAGTGGTCATCGACCCGCGTACCGGCGCGGTGCTTGCATGTGCCAGCTCGCCCACCTACGACAACACCAACATCGATGCCCTGCTGCAGACGGGCGGCGGCGAGGACGGCTCCATGTACGACCGCGCCATGGACGCGCTGTACACCCCGGGTTCCACCTTTAAGGTCGTCACGCTTTCCGCCGCACTCGAGACCGGAACCGCCAGCCTCACGAGCACCTATCAGGCACCCGGCTCCATGGACATCGGCAACGCGCCGGTCACCAACGACGCCAACGAGAGCTACGGCACCATCAGCCTGCAGCAGGCCTTTGCCGTCTCCTCCAACGTCGTCTTTGGCCAGGTGGCCAACGAAGTGGGCGCAAACACGCTCGTGCAGTTTGCCAACGCCTTTGGCTACGGCCAGAAGCTCGGCCAGGACCTGACCTCCACGGCCTCCATCATGGCCGATCCGTCGCTCATGACCGAGTGGGAGACCGCCTGGGCAGGTGCCGGCCAGCCCGTCGGCATGGACCACACACCCGGCCCGCAGACCACGGTCATGCAAAATGCCGTGATCGCCGCGGCCATCGCCAACAGCGGTGTGGTCATGGACCCGTTCTTTGTTTCCCAGGTGCTCGCACCGGACGGAACCGTGGTCAAGACCACGCAGTCCCGCTCGCTGGGCCAGGCCGTCAGCTCCGCCACGGCCGACCAGGTCAAGCAGGCCATGCTCGCCGTCGTCCAGTCCGGCACCGGCACCGATGCCCAGATTCCGGGCGTCAAGGTTGCCGGCAAGACCGGCTCGGCCGAGACCGGCGGCACCAACGTCAACTCGATGTTTATCGGCTTTGCACCCTACGATTCACCCACGGTCGCCATCTCGGTGGCCTTGGAGGATTACGACCAACACGACGTCGAGGCGGCCAAGATCGCCGGTATCGTCCTGACCGCGGCGCTTGCCGCACAGGGAGCGTGATGCCCATGATCGAATCGGACACCCGAGGCGCGCCGCGGCCGAAGAGTTAGCGGCAACGCGCCACACGGCCCCAGCGGCCACATCGTAGGTACTACACACATCGTTGAGCGAATAGTTATGTTAGGAGCAGGAATGGAACAGAGGGTCCTCGGGGGAAGATACCTCCTCAAGGATAAGGTGGGAACAGGCGGCATGGCGACCGTCTACCGTGCACAGGACCAGGTCCTCGACCGCACGGTAGCCGTCAAGATCATGCTGCCGCAGTATGCTGGCGACGCAACCTTCGCCGCACGCTTTAAGCAGGAGGCCCAGGCAGCAGCCGGTCTCTCCTCCCCCTATATCGTGGGCGTCTACGATTGGGGCAAGGACGGCGACACCTATTACATCGTCATGGAGTACTTGCGCGGCACCGACCTTAAGAGCGGCATCAAGAGCCACGGCGCCCTCGACCCCAAGAAGGTCGCCCAGATCGGCTCGCAGATCAGCTCCGCGCTTTCGGTCGCCCACAAGCACGAGATCATCCACCGCGACATTAAGCCGCAGAACATCATGGTGCTGCCCGACGGCAACATCAAGGTGATGGACTTTGGCATCGCGCGCGCCAAGAACAGCCACCTCACGCAAGACAACAACGTGCTGGGAACCGCCCACTACGTCAGCCCCGAGCAAACCCGTGGTCAGGACCTCGGCCCCACCTCGGATATCTACTCGCTGGGCGTCGTGATGTATGAATGCGCCACCGGCCGCGTTCCCTTTGACGGTGACGACGCCATCTCGGTCGCACTCAAGCAGGTCAACGAGTTGCCTATTCCGCCGAGCCAGATCAACTCCGGTGTCGACGCCGACCTTGAGCGCATCATCCTCAAGTGCATGGAGAAGGACCCGGCAAACCGCTTCCAGACCGCCGACGAGCTGCGTCAGGTGCTCAACAGCTACCTGTCGGGCCGTGCCGTCAACGTCTCGGAGCCCACGCGCATCATCGGCGCCCCCGGTGAGCTGGGCGCTACCAAGACCCGTGAGCTGTCTGACTCCACGCGCGCTATGGTTCGCCCCGTATCGGGCGTAAGCGGACAGACCAACCCCCGCAGCGCCGTCTCGGGTTCCACCGGTTCCTACGAGGTCGATCAGCCCAAGTCCAACAAGAACAAGATTATCGCCGCCGTAGTCGCCGCAATCGCCGTGGTTGGCGTTGTGGTGGCCTTCGCCACCGGGCTCTTTGGGGGCGAGCAGGTTACGGTGCCCGATGTGCTTAACAAGGACCAGCAGACCGCTATCGAGCTGATCAAGGAGGCCGGCCTTGAGGTCGGAACTGTCGACCAGAGCTATAACGACGATGTCGACGAGGGCAAGGTTGCCGAGCAGACCCCCAACGGCAACACTAAGAAGCCCAAGGGCTCCAAGGTGAACCTGGTGATCTCCAAGGGCCCCAAGCCCTCCGAGAAAGTTGAGGTTCCGCAGCTCGTCGGCCTGACCAAGGACCAGGCCGAGGCCGCGCTGGCAAGCGTGGGCCTGAAGGGCAACGCAACCGAGGAGGCCAACGAGGCCGACGAAGGCCAGGTCTTTGAGCAGGGCACTGATGCCGGCAAGGAAGTCGAGAAGGGCACGACCATCTCGTATAAGGTCTCCAGCGGTCCTGACACCACCTCCGTCCCCGATCTGACCGACATGACCGAGGCCCAGGCACGCAACGCCCTCGATATGGCAGGCTTTGGTGTCGACGTGAGCTACCAGGAGAACGACTCGGTTACCGAGGGCACCGTGATCAGCTGGAACCCCAGCGGCAAGCAGAAGCCCGGCGCCACGATTACCGTCGTCATCGCCAAGAAGTCCGGCAAGGCCACCGTCCCGGGCAACCTGTACGGCAAGAGCATTTCCGCCGCCGTTACCGCGCTCAACAACGCCGGTTTCTATAACATTGGCTTCTGTGACCAGAACGGCAATCCCGTAAGCGGTAACGAGGATGCCACCGTTACGGGCGTCTCCCCCACTGGAAAGCAGTCCACCGACAGCACGATTACGCTGACGGTCGCACTTTCTGGTTCGGGCTCGGGCTCGGGCACGAGCACGGGCGACGATTCCGGTACGAACAACTAGTCGCCACCCCACCGCTCATCGCGGCTTTCGCCGCAAACATATTCGCTCACAGGCGCCCGCTTGCTCCCCCAGCAAGCGGGCGCTTTGCGTGTCTCAGTAGACATCTGGTGATTTGATTTGGAAAATGTGGACGGACCCGCAGCCGGACGGGTAGAATGTGTCTAGAAAACGACGCATCCCGCGTAAGTGTTAAGGAGCGCGGGCGGCCTAGTTTTCTAACGTGTTAAACGGCCGGGCTGCAACCCCGGCCGTTTTTATTTGCGCTTGCGGCGCAAACGCCGAGAACCGTCCGCACCGCGCGTGCGCCTACGGACCTTAAACCGAACCTCATACGAATCAAGAAACGTAATGATGAACGTGCCGACCGTCGCAAGGGCGGCGAGCGCGTTAAGGAATTTCAGCAATTGGGGACCTCCGATCAAGTCTTCGGCCGCCCGCGCACGGGATGCATCGCACACACGATTCTAACCGATGCAGCCCTGATGATGCGGGCGACGGGAGGGGTGGCGCGAGCGGAGCTAGACGAAATGCGACCCATGGGAGGGTTACGGAGAGCCGCAGCGAGAGCGGTGCCGCGCGTCGCAAGGGCCGCCCATAAACGGGACCCATCGGCCGCGAGGCCGATTGCTACGCCCTCGCGCAAGCGGCCGAGCTAGAAATCAATCGTCCTGGCGACGTTCTCAACGTTCTTCCTATGGGCTGCCCGGGAGACCTCTTCACGCGCTCGGCGCTGCCTTCTGCTTATATGCTGGGGCGCAGACGACAAGAACATAGTCCGACGACCTGACCGACTGCTCCATGAACTGAGGCAACCTGTCACCCAGTTCGAGATCATATTGGTCCAGGACTGCATCGATCCCGTCCGACAGAAGGCGGTTGGCCAGCGCCTTTATCCATTCGCGGTGTTTTTCGCTTTCCCATGCGTAGGATATGAAAACCTTAGTCAACATGACCCCAAAGACTGGTCCGTAATCTACAGTCGCTCATATGCCCTCTTCACGAGCTCACCCATTAGCCTCCTGCGCTGACCGAGGAAGTCCTCGTAATCAAGCTCTTCGAATCCGAGGGGCAGGGCGTGCTCCTCGCAGTTGCGGCGGTATTCGTCCTCGCCCAGGGCTTCACGGTACTTCCTGACGTACTCGCTCGGCGCGTCGTCCGAGATGTAGATGTTGTTCTGGTAGTCAACGAGGGTGAAGTTGCCTCGGTTGCTGCGCTGCGAAAGGTAGCCCTTGGCCTTCAGGTAGTTATCTGGGAACAGATGGTGCTTGTCCAGGGCCTTCTTGGAGCCCGACGAACCGGTATGCAGCAGCTGAGAAAGAGGAGCCGTGCTGAACAGCACCTTGGCACCGAGCACGACCTGAGCCGCGACGAAGCCCCACCAGGTCGGGCCCGCCGCCTCGTTTGCGTCGAGGGAGCTGGGCAGCGTGATGGAGAAATAATCGTCCGTCATGATGGCGGCGAGCCTACGGTCGAAGTACGCCCGGAACTCATCGGCGGTCTCAAGGCGCGAGACGTCGTTAAGCTGCTGCTCGAACTCGGATTCGAAGGACCCCACATAGAGCCCCGTTATGGCTGCGGCGAAATACCAGCGCCGCACGAGCCTGCGCACAGCCAACGGCTCCATACCGAACTCGTAGCGCCCGATAAGGTAAAACGCATAACAGAACATGAGCGCATTGCCCGACCCCACCTGGTCGGAACAGACATAGCCCGCCTCCGCCAGCGTGTTGATGAAGGCATGCCAGTTGTTCAAGTCGAGCACGAGATCGAGGGCGCGACCGAACGTGGCAAAGTTCTCGGCCCGCGTCTCGGGCGTCGTTTCCTTTGTCTTGAGATCTCGCCCGCGAAGAATCTGGTAGGCATAACGCAGGCGACCCCTCTTGAACCCCACGCCCACCGTGGCGCGAATGATATGCGTCGGCGAGACGGTCATGAGCGGGTTGTACGAGGTGCCCTTTGCGGGCGCATGGCTCATGGCGCAGAACTCCTCTATGCGCTCCCTCATGGCAGGTTCGTAGACCGAAAGCAGGGTCATGATGAAGTCATCCTGCTTAAGCGCCTGCCCTTGCGAGTTCACACGCACGAAGATGTCCGATACGGTCTCCTCGTCAGCCGATTCGGAAATCTCCAGCGTCGGCAGAAGATAGCGCTCAAGCCCGAGTAATGCGTTGAGCCCGCTCTCGACGGCGTCCTCGCCGCCATCGTCGAGTTCGGGTTCTCCCTTTTTGGCATTCGCCTCGTTAAGGCGCTTGATGAACGCCCTGCGATAGGCGCTCAGCTTGTTGTCGTGGTTCGCCGCGAAGGCCTCGGATACGTCGGGCACATAGCGCGAATCCTTCTCGGTCGAGGCATCGGCATTCTTGAATGAGCGTGCGACGGGGTCGTAGGCGATCTTCACCGTTCGCTCCCTGAAGTTCTTGTCTCGCACGGGTACGCCGTACAGAGAGCTCAAGAGGGCAGTGAGCCTCTGCTGTCCGTCGATGACAAGGGACTTGGGGACGGCATACACCTTTTGGTTCGAGCCTATGGCAGACTTCTTGCCCGCATCATCGCTCGGAGAGTCCCACAGCATCACATAGCCGATAGGGTATCCGCGAAGCATGGAATCAAGCAGATCGCGAACCTTTTCATTGCCCCACACGAAAGGCCGTTGCAGATCAGGCAGGCCAATCTTGCCCGTCTGAACATCCTTCAGGATGTTACCGACCTCCAGCGATATGGGATTGTAGATAGAGTTGGGCACTATAGTTCACCGACCTTCTTGGCGTACAGGTTGAAAAGATGGGCGACTATCTTCTCCTCGTCCCCGCCGAAGTCGACGCCATAGGCGGCTTCGACGGCGTCGTCGAGCGCCTTGTGCGCTGTCATCAGCTCGGGGAAGAACGTCTCGTTCTTGGGATCGTACATGTCCGCGAGCGTCGCACCTTCTTGGGCATCCCGGGCGTCGAGCACGGCTTGGGCGCAACGCTCGACTTCCTCGCGTTGGGATTCCGTGGGCTCGGGCCAGACGAAGTTGTTGTAATCAATATTGGCCGAATACTGGTAATCGTCCTTCAATCTTCCGGTTACGATCCTAACCCATGCATTATGGAATTGAGATTGCAGAATGCCATAGTGATAGAGAGAAGCATTGGGTATCAATCTAACCTTGTTGCTGCAAAATATCTCTGGACCAACAAAGCCCATTGGAACACGTTTCCGTCTGCTTGAAGACACCTCTGGGATGATGATGGAACTTCCCTCGGGCATGTTCTCAACGTGAAATCTCGTTGGCTTATCTGCTATTTTTCGGGTTCCAGCGCTTTTACTTGCAAGCCTGTATTCACGAACCTGTTCTACTCTCTTTCTGCACTCAGGAAGCTGCTTTAAATCTGAGAAGGTTGCCTCCCCAAGCCACAGGCACCAGCGATGATAGCCATGAATGAACTCTTTTGATCCAAGCCATGGATGGAAGAAGCCTTCGGCCTTTGGCTCTTTCTTCAGGAAATCGTCTTTCTCCTCATCGGTAAACAGGTAGAATCCCCCATCAATAGGTTTATTTCCGATGCCCATTTCGGGAACATCACAAATAGGCTTGCTGCGGCTGTAGATGAATACATCAGGGGCGTCTTTCAGATACGCATTGATTCGAGCCGTGGGAATCTGTTCTTCGTCGCTGTCCGGGGTCGCGTGGTAGAAGAGCGTCTTGGTCCCCGACTCGCGGGAGAACCCGACGATGACACAGAACACGTGTGCCTTGTCCGCAGCCTCGTTGTCCCACCTGAACGTGTTGTGCGCGAAGTCGATGTGGATACCCAGGTCGTGCAGGGGTTTCCAGAGGTTGGCGACCTGCTCGCCCTGACATATCGAGTTGGTCGAGACCAGGGCGCAGCGCGTGCGCTTCCCTTGCGTGAACCTCGCGGCCTTCATGTACCAGGCCCCGCAGTAGTCGATGTTGCCCGCGTTCTTCGCGCCGTCGAAGACCTCAAGGAGTTCGGCCTTCTGCTCCTTGGACTGGTTGCGGGCCCCAAGGAAAGGCGGATTGCCCACGAGGTACGTGAGGTCATCGGGGAACACCTCGGACCAATCGGTCTTGAGGGCGTTGCCCTCATGGAGGTTGCTGAGGCTCCTGAGCGGCAGGAAGTCGAAGTCATAGTCGACGTATATCTCCTGCGTCTTTCGGAGCATCTGCTCCTCGGTGATCCAAAGGGCGGTCTTAGCGACCGAGACGGCGAAGTCGTTTATCTCGATGCCGTACAGCTGGTCCAGGGACACGCGGACAGGGCTGTCCTGCGCAACGACGAGGGATGTCTGCCCCGCGTTGCCGGTCTCCTCGCTGAGCTCGTCCTCGATGATTCGGTTCTCGATGGTGCGCAGCTGCCGGTACGCCTCGGTAAGGAAGTTGCCCGAGCCGCACGCGGGGTCACCGATGGTGATGGAGGCCACCTTGTCGTGTAGCCTCGCCAGGGCCTGCTTGCGCTTGGCAGCTGTCTTCTCGCCCTCGGCCTCGTGCAGTTCATTCCACAGCTCGTCGAGGAAGAGTGGCCTGAGGCAGCGCTCGATATTCTCGACGCTCGTGTAGTGCATGCCCCCGGCGTGGCGCGTCTCGGGGTTCAGCGTGCCCTCGAACACGCCGCCGAAGATGACGCCCGAGATCTCGCGCCAGTCAAAGTCCTGGGACGCGTCAGCGATGGCCTCGAGGATCTCCGAGGTCATCTGCGGGACGATGATGGAGGAGTCGGCGAACAGACCGCCATTCACGTAGGGGAAGGCCGCGAGGTCCTCGTCCATGTACTCATCCCTCTGCTCTAGGGGCGTGTCGATCGTCTCAAACAAATCGACCAGTTTTCGGCGGAGCTTCGCGGGGTCTCCCTCGCAGTACCTGCCGAACGCCTGGTGCGATTGCAGGAGGTCGGCGTCCTCGGCGTAGAGCAGGAAGATGATTCGGGTGATAAGCACGTTGAGGGAGCGCTGCTCCTCTTGCGCCCGCTCGTCCTTCTCCTCAATGTGGTGGTACTGCTTGGCGAGGGCATCGTAGAGCCTGGAGACGTAGGCCCCAGCCTCGATGGAAAGCTGCTGCTCCTTGTGCAGGCGGCTCGTCTCGTTGGAGGTCAGGAAGGACAGAAGATACAGGCTGTCCGGGAACTCTTCGAGGGAGAACTCCTGCACGGTATCCTCGGGCCGCTCGTTGTCGAGGTCGTAAAGGCGAAAGGTCCCGAAGTTGCACGTCATCACCCAGCGGGGGCGCTCGGAGTACGGCAGGTGCCGCGCGTACCACATGGCCTGCTGGAGCGGCGTCTCCATGCCGCCGTTTCTGGGCTCGGGCTTGTCGAGGTCGATACCCCACGACTTCTGCTCGCACAGGAAGTTGTGGTCGGAGACGAACACGTCGATGCGGCGGCCTCTCACCTTCCGCTCGAAGTCGACGAAGCTGTCTATGGTGTTGGACGGGATGCCCAGGACGTTGATGAGCAGATCTACCCAGAACTTTTGCGTGTCCTGCTGCTCGTTGTTGGAGCCCGCGGGGATGGCGGCAAGGCGCTTCTGCCACCGCTTGACGAACTCTTTTGCCTCTTTCTTGCTGGCAGGCATACCGGACCTCCTGCGTCGTTGTCACTTTCGGACAATTTTAAGGGGTAAAAGCCCTCTTCCAAGCGGAAGGGCGAGTTTTCAACGGCCCACGGTGTCGCAGGGTCCCAGGCGAAACCCGAAGACGCCGGGGGCTGTTGGAAACTCGCCCATCTCACAGCAGCGTCACCCTAGGTTTTCAACGCTTTTCATGGCCGAAGGGCTTCTTATAAGCCCGTAGGCTGTGGGAAGCGTTGGAAACCGGACTTTGGGCATAGCCCTTCACAAAAAAATTTTCTACCCAAATTCTACCCAACTGACGTTAACGATGCCCTTATATAAGAAAGCAGGTCAGACGATTTATACCGTCTGACCTGCATTTACTTCTGGTGCCCCCGGGCGGATTCGAACCGTCGACACCCGCTTTAGGAGATATGATTTAATGCTACCCCCTACCATTCATCAAGCATCATTGAACATCATATAACAGCAGATAAACATAGCAGTTTGTGTCTTTTGCCTCCGGTAGCTGCACCTACGCTTTTACAAACATATTACTAACAGCTTTAGCTAAACTGCACTCAATGAATTGTTGAAAACTATTCAAAGAAACGGAGTGCAAAGATGTCAGAACAGCCACTAATTAGCGGAAGAGGCACGTGTTGGAAAGACAAGAGATCACCTAACACCTATCGCTATTATTTTTCCCTTGGAGTCAAGGACCCTAAGACGGGGCGCTACAAACGATCCCCAACTTATACAGTTCGTTGCAAGACTAAAACAGAAGCTAAGGCTGCAATGCAGGCCAAGCTGGCTGAAATCAACTCCTCTGGCACGATCACTAAAACTAAAAAGCCCACTTTGCTTGCGTCCTACTGCTGGGCCTTTCATGAAAATAGGGACACCGAGCTTGCGCCAACGAGCTATGAAAGAGAAGCGTACGATTGCAGGCATATCGAAGACCTATTCGGTGCGTTTCAGACAATTGAGGGGCTAACTCCCGATCTAATCGAAGAAACATATGCCGAAGCTCGTCGTACGGGAAAATACAAACCATCAGAGCTTGTACGAATCAATGCGAAACTGCGTCAGATTTTGTCGAATGCAGTCGCAAAGAGAATAATTGACCGAAACCCCTGCGCTACCGTTCATGTTCGCAGACCACGCAACAAAAGAGAATCACTGACAATCGACCAAGTAGCTACCCTATGCACACATCTTCAACACATTGAGCTCACCGCCGAAGCTGTTGGTACACTAGTACTAGTGTATACGGGTATGCGGAAAGGCGAGATGCTGGGCCTCGAATGGCGCGATTGGGACCCTGCCAATAAAACCTTGAAAATTGACAGGCAGTACACCAACGACCATGAACTGAGGGCACCCAAGTCACAAGAAAGCCAACGCAAAATCCCCGTTGGAGAAACCTTGGCCGAACGTCTTCAATCATGGTCAGCCATACAAAAAGAGCTCCTGGCCTCTCTGGGGCTGTCCCAGACTGGCAGCACTCCCATCATTAGCGATATTGCTGTCGAGCAAGGGATCCCTACTGTCTGTCACATGAAAAACTACATCTTCAACCATTGGTTTCGCGATTTCGCAGTTAGCTGCAATCTTGGAATCTATGAGCCGAACAATTCGACTGGCGGAAAACTATATAAGGGCATCTGCCCGCATCAGCTCAGGCATTGTGTAAGCACTTTTATGCTGGCGAACGGATCGGACGTTAGAAGCGTGCAAGGTATTCTTGGCCACGCGGACCCCAATATCACGCTCAAAACGTATACAAGCCTCGTTCAACAATCAGAAATAAAAGCAGTTAAAGGCTACGAAGCCTTCATCAACGCCTATATACAGAGAAGCGAGAAATAGCATGTTTTTCATTCATCGTTTATTTCATAATATTACGGTACTATAATACCGTTTCCGCAGGTAAATGCTTTATTTGATTGACATCTAATGAGTTTTAATACATGCTAAAGCTGTCAGATGGCTACGCATGTAGTCATAGAAACCGGCCCCCCAAGTGCTTATGAACCTGGTACGTCTTACAAGCACAGGGAGGGCCCTCATTGAAAGGATAGCTCATCATGGCTACTCCAAAGATTAGCACTCAGGCGTCCACACCGACTTTCCCCACTGGTGCCGCTCAGTGCGATCGGTTGCTCCGCGTTAACGATATCCGCGAACTCACTGGCTGGAGCGAAAACACCGCACGCAAGTTTATGCGAGAGTCCGGCAAGCTCATCCAGATCCATCGCTCTAATTACATGTTTGAAAGCTCGTTCTACGAGCTTTTCAAGCAGCTTGAAGGTCGTACCGCCCACCTTGATTAGGTGGTAAACATGAGCGAGCTTCCGTCGATTTCCGACATATTTAGCGATGATGCTACTGAGCAACGAGAGATTACGGGAAAAATGGATAAGGCTATTTTTATTTCAGTGCCCGAGTGGGCGTGCTGCGTCACCACCGTTGCCGCCGAGCGTCTCATCCTCGGCCTTGTATGGAAGTTTGGAAAACCTTCCAAAAACAAACGGCCCATGGGCTTCTGCGCTAAAAGCAAATGGATTGAGGATCACTACCGCCTGAGTAAGAACACGATATCCCGGGCCTATACCTCTCTGAAGGATAAGGGGTATATTCAAAAAGTTGGTGATGGCAGCTGGATGCTTAATTACGCCGCAATCTACCGCGCCGCGATTGAAAACGCTTGGGAGCCTCCGAAACTTTAAGCCCACAAACCGACTATCGAGGTCGTGAGAGTCGGTCACCGTCAGGATGCCCACAAGAACATGCCGCGGATGTAAAATGAAGCAGGGTCGAACCGAAACAGTTCCCGGACAATTGGCGTCCGGCCAGACACTTCGATTCGACCCTTTCTCATGCCTGCATCTAAAATACTCCCATAATCATCCTCGACATCTTTAACGCCCTCACCTCCTGCCACCAACACGTCGTAGACGCTATTTACAACGAATCGATATAGCCGCCCATTCTTTAAGGCACGTGTTACCATGAAAACGTGCGGTATTTCTCCAACCGAAAACCTGCGTGAACGCATGACTTGAGACGCCTTTTAGAACTCACCGATCGCAGGGCGAACACAAATCAACAGCGGCCGTGCATTGTTCCCAGCCATATGGCATGGCGGAGCCATGCCCGTTGTTGATTGGAGTACCGCACCATGGCAGACGAGAAGATAATCAGGGAGATCTACGGCGTGAAGTCCGTCCTCGATGAGGCCGTTGAGCGGATCGAGGCGACGTGGCGGGAGAAGCTGCTGCGCGAGACGGGCGACCTCAGAACCGAGAACGCGTTGCTCAGGGCCCAGCTCGACGAATTCAACCGCAAGCTCGTCGAGGCGAGAGGCCGGAATGAAAAGATTGAGGCCGACTGCAATGAGCGGATTGCCTTTATAGAGGAGAAGTTCGAACTCGATACCGCGAGCCTCGAGCTCGAGAACAACGAGCTCCATGCCGCGAGCGTCAGATATCTCGCCGATGCTCGGGAACTCGACAGGCAGGTCGCCCAGCTCCATGCCGAGGCCGTGGCCATGGTCGATGAGATCGAGCGACTGCGCGGCGAGCGTGATGCCGCGCTGAAAGCCCAAGCCGAGTTGAACGACGCACTCCTGGCCCAGCGCGACCTGATGGCCGAGGTCGCCGCCCTCAAGGACCGCCTAGCTGCAACCGAACAGCGGGCGGCCGTGGCCGAGGCTAAGGTCGAGGTCATGACCCAGATGAAGGACGAGTAGCCCCGCGCTTCTCCTGTCAGGCTGCTGATTTCTAGGAATCTTCTAGAGCGCTTCCAGAAGGTTCCTAGAACCGGGCGCAGTATCTTCAATCGGCACGATGTCTCGGTAGATCAGGCGATGTCTGTCGTCGCGCCATTCGTCGCCGTGATAATGTCCGAAGAACCAGGCTCGGTAGCCGAGCCGGCCGTCGAGCTCGGCAAGGAATCGCTGAAGTCGGTCGCCCCGATACTCGCGTCCGCGCTCGCGGCACAGCTTCTCTGCCAGAGCAGCAGGGGCCTCATGCGTCACCACGTAATCGACCCTCCAGCCTACGCGGTTGAGCAAGGCGCGGCAGTGGTCCATCTCCTCCTCGCTCGGCATCTCCTCGGGCCACCAGCTCCTCCCCTCCCTGCGATACTGCCTGTCGTTGCTCGCGGCGCCGCCCATGGCAAGGACCGTGAGCCCGCCGATGTCGAACACCTCTCCACGCATCAGGTGCAGCACGCGCGATCGCGCCTCATGGACGAGCCCGCCGTTCCACTCCCGCACCGGCAGCTCAGCCAGGGCGTGGTGGTTCTCATGATTGCCGTCCACGAAACACGTGGTCCACGGCTTCGACTCGAACCAGTCAAGCCAGTATTTCTCGGCGTTGGATCCATCCCAGACAAAGCCGAAGTCGCCGGCCACGATCACCACGTCATCGCGCGTCAGAGTCCGGCCCAGAGGCCAATTCTTGAAGGCAAACCGGCTGGACCCGTGCTCGGCCCTGCCGTGCACGTCGCCCGTCACATAGATAGCCATCAGTACGCACCCCACGGCAGGAGTTTGTCCCCGAGCCTCACGATCCGGTCATACAGCACCGTGTGCCGTTCGTCCGGATTGCCGTCTCGGTGAAAATGTCCGTAATACCAGCGCTTGTAGTCCAGACGATCCTCGAGCTCGTCGAGGAATCCGGTCAGCCGGTCCACATCCGGGCGTTCCCAGCCTGGATCCGGGTAGAGCGTCGGCGAGAGCATGCGCGTCGAGCAGGTATGGGTGATGACGCAGTCGACCTTCCAGGCGACCTCGTCGAGCCTTGCCCGTGCGGCATCGAAATCGCGCTCGTCCGGCAGCTCCTGCGGCCACCACGAGCTGTACGGGATGCGGTACGCCCTGTCGACGCTCGTCGCCCCGCCCATGGTGAAGACCGTCTTCCCGCCGAGCTCGAAGACCTCCCCGCGCATGAGGCGGCGGATGGACGAAGTATCCGACAGGCGCTGCGTCAGCCCGCCGTGCCACGGCTCCATAGGGCGCTCCGCCCAGTGGTCGAAGCGCTCGTGGTTGCCGTCGACGAAGAGAACCGTGTAGGGGCGCGACTCCATCCAGGCGATATCGGCGCATTCCTCGGCAGAGAAGTCCCACGGAAAGCCAAAGTCGCCGGCGATAATCAGATAGTCGTCGCTGCCAAGGCTATCCCCAAGCTCCCAGTCGCGGAGCTTTTGCATGTCGAGCCCACCGTGGATGTCGCCTGTCACATAGACCGTCATCGGATCGCCTCTTTCCGCTTGTAAGCCGCCAGCTCGCGTTCGACCTGCCTGTCACCGGTCTCGTTGACCCACCAGGGCCATTTCACCCGGCTGCACGGCTCGTCGACCCCGGCGAACCATTCCCTCAGCCCGTCGAGGCTCACCGGGGAGTGCCCGTTGGCGTCGCAGCCCACGTCGTAGCGCAGGAGCCCCTGCTTGCGGTTGAACTCGTTGTACGCGCCGCCGCTGCTGTGGATGTGCCCGTGGAGGTGCCACGATCCATGGCTCATGCCCTGCCAGTCGGCCATGGGGTAATGGCACAGGACGATCTTCTGCCCGTCGATCTTGAGCACGCAGATCGGCGGTTCCACGGTGAACGCGCCCGCGACCGCCGGCTGGGTCCAGTCCTTGTCATGGTTTCCCGGGACGAGGTGGATGCGCCTGCAGGCGATCCGCTTACGCAGCCCGTATGCGTCCTGGGCGGTCATCTTGAATGAGAAATCCCCCAGGATGTAGAGCTCGTCATCCACGGCGACCCTGCCGTTGATGTTGTCGACGATGGCATCGTTCATCTGCCAAATCGTCTCCCACGGCCGGTCCGTGAACTTCAGGACGTTCTCGTGCCCGAAGTGCGTGTCACTGGTGAACCAGATCATATTTATGTCTCCTTTTATCGCTAAAAAACGTTCTCCTTCGAGGTCAGGAGACGTTTTATGAGCGACATGAGGTGCATATCCCTCATGTTTCATACTCCAATCTGCCGGATTTGCCCAACTAAAAGTTTACGCCCACGAGCGAACAGGATTTGATTTTTGAAATATGGACGAATTCCTCGTCAGGAGGGTAAAATAATGCCGACGGCAGCCCAAGTTGTAGTGAGCTGGGCAGAGCCGTTGCTTAACGAAGTTAGGTCATCGTCTTAGCGACGGTGGCCTTTCTTTTTGGGCTTCGAACCCTGCTTGAGTGCCTTGGAAAGGCCGACAAGGGCCGTGAGGAGCGAGACCATAGCGGTTAGGAGCTTCACGGACTCAGTGAAATCGGTCATGGGCATCACCTCCCATCGGATGGAGGGCTCTGCCCGGCACGAGGACTGCCGCCAGCAAGGACGATTCTATCAGAGCGGCTGACTCCCGCCGATCAATTCATACTCCTCACCCTCGCCGAATTGCGAGTATGAAAGAATCAGCACTGGATGGCAGCGCGCTAGGGCACCGACGATAGGCTTTCCAAAACTAGCGAGGCGTGTCTCCACGAGCGCAATCGCCTCGGTCGACCGCGCGATCGACCTGCGGCGAGATGTCGATGTTGCCACCATGGGCTCGGCCTGCGGCGCGAACGCGGTCATCGCCAGCATCGGGAACGCCGCCGGCGTAACGGTTGCGAATCTCCCTTGCGTAACCGCGCCGGGCAAGAAGCTCATCACGAACCGCCGGATCCTCGAGCAGATCTTCATCGCACTTCGGTGCGATGAACTTAGGGAAGAGATTGTAGGCGACGCCCTTGCTCGCCTTTGCCTGCTCGACCCACGCCGAATACGCTTTCTTAAGCCGTTGAATGTAAATCTCGCAACGCCTCTCATAAGGAAGGGCTCGCTCGGCTTCCAACACGTTATTTTTAAAGGCCGCTTCAAGTTGCTTGACCGCAAACCGCCCGTCAAGACGGGTCAGGTTGAAAGTGCACTTCGGATTGCCGGCCTCTTTGATATCGAGATCTGTCGCATAGACTCGATTGTTCTTGATGAAAATGTCTACGCCCCATGAGGCAAGTAGCTTTTTGAATTGCTCCATATTCTTTACGCGACCTTCGTCAATCGCAATATGGATCAGCTCACGCAGATTGTTTTTATAACTGTACTCACCACGATTGACAATCTCCTTTTCAATATCGCGCGGCTGTCGATCTCGAATCTTCGAATTCTTCTTTCCCTTTTCGAGCTGAGCGAGATTCCAGGCCTCGTCCATTTCACGAACCCATGCAGCGCGTTCGTACTTTCCCTTGCGACCGCCGATGTCGCAACGCTTGCCGGTATCAAGGTTTGTCCGGTTGATTGCCATATGGACCGCGAACCGTTTTCCCGCTTTGTCGCTCTCCTCGTGCAGCGCGAGAATCACCTGTTGATGCGGATAGTGCTTCGCAAGCCATTGCTCCGCGTAGGCCAGACATGCATCGGGGGTCATCTTGCCTCCGTTGCATGAGCATTCTTCCGGAAGAAACGCGAGGATCTGGTGTAGCAGGATTACGTTTTTGGCTCCGGCTCTCGACGGCTTGTCGTGATGGAAAACCTTTCTGGTTCTATCCATTTTCGAAAACCAGTGGTCGCTCCATTCGATGTTCCAGCCACCACGCACAATCGCATCTTTTCCGTTGATGTATTTACGGACATTCTTTGCGTAGCGCTCGCTCGATACACTTTTCTGTTTGATAACAGTCACTTCACATCACCACCGACGAAATAGCGCTTTTCGAGCTCGTCGATGAAACGGTCTAGCTTACGCCCAACTTGATAAACCTTCTCAAGTGTTCGAAAAACAGCTTTCTCGTTGTACGCGGGAAGCCCTTGGGCGTTCACAAAATACATCAGCTGATTGAGGTTTGTTCCTTCCTTCAAAAGCTCGTGATAGATTTTGTCGATCGACGCCCGATCGACATCGATTTTCTCGACATGCCCTTTGAGCAGTACGCGACGAGCATACGCACTGACAGTCATATCGAGGGAATCAGCATTGCTTTCGATTTTTCTTTTTTCTTCCGGCGAGACCCGGACGTGAATGTCATCGGTTCGGGATTTTTGATCAGCGATTTCCGCAAGACCAAAATCGATATCGAGATCGTCGGCATTGCACAAAACGAAACGCATGAGTTCCGCCTCGCTCATCTCATGTCGCTTTGCGATTGCAGCGATGGCTTTCTTCTCGTCATTTGAAAGAGACGCCTTGACGGTGTGCGGGCGGAGCCTACTCATGATTCCTCCGGAAAACGAATCAGCGATCGGAGAGGCCTCCGATCAAAACCTGCTATGCGATTCGCTTTCCTTTGATGAGGAACGACTGACGTCGTTCCAATGAAGAATCGTCTCCGCGATTCTTCATCGCGAAGTTTCAACTTCGCAACAACCTTATCGCCGTAGCAGGCGATAAGCAAGGTCTGTGGCGTGGTGTTTTCGGGGTCCGGATGGGCCCACAAAAATGCCACCCACAGTCATCTTGCAATCACCGGAACGGCGATTGGGCGGAGCGTAGCGTAGACACGAAATGAGAGGCCTCGTTTCGAGCGAAAGGCTTCGCGGTGTCGTAGTGTCAGCGGAGACCGTGAGCGTGAGCGTCCATTTCGGCTGCTGAGTTAAACGTTGCATGGCATACAGAGCACATCCAACGTTCATGGCGCGTATACACTACATTCGGTACCCAGACCTGGCTGTAATCTGTCTCCCAGTGGCCCTGCTCGGCAACCCACTTCTTCTGGCTACCGCCGTTGGAAGAGGAGTTATTGCTGCCAGAGTTCTGAGAATTACCGGAATTCTGCTTGGACTGGGAGGAATCGCCCTTGTTGTCCGACTTCGAGGAATCGGAAGACTTGTTATCCTCCTTCTTGGAGTCATCGGACTTCTGGTCCTTGCCGTCGGATTCTTTCTTCTCCTCGGTCTTGGCTCCAGAGGCTTGCGCCGCCTTTTCTTCACTCGGCTTCTTTTTGTCTTTATTCTTTACCGCTGTGGCGGCCCTTTCCGTAGAGCCGCTTCCTTGCTTTGCAACGCTGGCACATCCAAGTTGAGGTGCCGAAAGGCACACCAGAAGCGCAACGATAATAGCCTTTGTTCTCACGCCGATCTCCCTGTCCATGAAACCGGGCGTTGGACACCAGCCGATATCCAACGCCCGGTTCGCTTTTACATCTGCTCGCGGCGCTTCTTTTGATCGAGGAAGACGCCGGCCGCCACGAGGACGGTACCGCCGATGACGAACGTCTCGCCGATGAGTCCCGCGCGGTCACCGGTCTGGGCGAGGCTGCCGGGCTGGGCGGTATCCGTGCCGGCGAGGTGCTTCGGGGTGTATGCCGCCTGCTGCTTTGCGGTCTCCTCTGCCTCCTGTCGTGCGATCTCATCGGAAAGCTTCTGCTCCGCCGCGATGCGGTCGGACTTCGCCTGCTCGTAGGCGGCGAGTGCCGCATCGTAGCCGGGCTGGAGCCCGTCCACCGCGGCCTGCTTCTCGTCCAGGATGGCCTTGGCGGGCGCGACCTTGGCACGTGCCTCGACGGCGGCGGCGAAAAGCGCGTTGAGGGCGTCATCCGCGTTCACATCATGGCCGGAAGCGATCGCCGCGCCGGCATCGATGGAGTTCAGCTTCGACAGCTTGGCGTCTGCCTGTGCCTTCGCCTGTTCGGCGGCGGAGACCAGGGACTCGGCGGCGATAGTATCCGCCTTCGCGGCATCGAGGGCGGCCTTGGTGTCATTGACGGCCTTTACTGCATCCTGCTCGCGCTGCTGTGCCTCTGCGAGCTTCGCGGCAAGGCCGGTGAGGATGTCGAGGTTCGACTGTGCGTCCTCGAGATCAGTCTGGGAGCCGGTAAGCCTGTCGGCGGCAACGCCGGTGTCGGCCTTCGCGGCATCGACGGCACGCTGGGCATCCGCGAGGGCGCGTGCGGTGGTGTCCGCCTTTTGCTCGGCGGCGGCGAGGACGGTCGCCTTCTCGACCTGATCGGCTGCCGCTGCGTCATGGACGCTCTTTGCTGTATCGAGCGCCTTCTTGGCGTCGGCGACGTCCTGGAAGAACTTCGCGAGGTCGGCGTTCGCATCGTCCACGCCCTGCTGCTTGGCAGCGGTGTCCGCCTTGGCGGAATCCAACTTAGACTGTGCGGTCGTTACGGCTGCGTTGGCAGCATCAAAGGCGACCTGCTTCTGCTGGACGGTCGACTTTGCCGTATCGACTGCCGCGTTGGCGGCATCGAGGTCCGATTTCGCCGCATCAAGCTCGGTCTGGGCATCCGTGACGCCCTGCTGCTTTGCGGCGACATCAGCCTTGGTGGCATCGACGGCACGCTGGGCATCGGCAACACCCTGCTTTGCGGCATCGACACCTGCCTGTGCGGAATCCACCGCGACCTGCTTCTGCTGGACGGTTGTGGCGGCGCCGGCGGCTGCCTGCTTCTTGGATGCGAGATCGGCCTTGGCTACGTCGAGTGCGCTCTTGGCGTTCTTGAGGCCGTTGATATAGGAGGTCAGCTTCTGCTCATACTCGTCGACGGAGATGGGGTTCATGTTCCAGCCTGAACCTGCCCAACCAAGGTTTGCGGTATCGAGGCTGTCGGTCTGCCAGCCGTTCAAGGTTCCCTTGCTGCAGACTGCCATGCCCATATAGCCGATTTCGGGGCTGATGACATGCAGGTAGTGACCGACGGTTGCGGGATATCCGGCAACCTTGAAGTGCTGGTTGACATAGGATTCAATCCCGCTATGCGTCTTGTAGAAATCTACGGCATCCTTACCGGTTAGACCGGTGACGCCATAGAGCTCCTGAACCGCCTGATCGAAGAAAGCCTTTTCTTGGTCAACCCACTGCGGTTTCGGATCGGTTCCATAATTCCATGCGAGGTTTTCGGTCGTATCGAACTGCATGGAATGCCCAAACTTGACATCGGAATAGTTTGCGTTGGCTATCGCCGCTGCAATGAGCTTATAGGTGACCTGGAGTTCGGAGAGACCGACGGACTTGCGATACTCGTTGATGGACTTCATGTACGGGATTGCCGCGAGCATGTTGTCGAGACTGGTCGCATCGAGGCTGTTTCCGACCTCGGTGTAGTCCTTGTGTGTACAGTTCTGGATGATCTCGATGGCTGAATCGGCACCCATGGCACGGAAGAAGCCGATGGCTCCCTGCTTGAGTTGCGCGTCGGCGGAATCGAGTTTCGCCTGTGCCTCGTCGACCTTCTGCTGGGCGGCGGTTACGGCGGCGTCTGCGGTATCCTTTGCGGCCTTGGCGTTCGCAAGCTCTACATCGGCGGCTGCCTTGGCGGACTCAGCGTCCTTGACAGCCTGCTTCGCTGCATCCAGCTTGGCGACAGCGTCGACGTTCGCCTGCTTGGCGGCCTCGAGGTCGGCGTTCGCGGCATCGAGTGCGGACTGGGCGGCGTTCACGCCGGATTCGGCATCGGTCGCGGCCTGCTGCTTCGCGGAGAGGGACGCCTGGGCATCACTCAGTTCGGTCTGTGCCGTTGCTGCAGCGGACTGCGCCTGCTCGAGCTCGGACTCGCACTGGGACTGTGTCGCTTGTGCGGCAGCGAGGGCTGCCTCCGCGTCCGCGACCTTCTGTTTTGCCGCATCGTACTCCGGGCCGCTCGCGCCTGCCTCCGCTGCGGCGAGGTCTGCTTTCGCCTTCTCGTAGGCGGCGCTGGCGGCTGCGGCCTTCGCATCCGCCGCGTCCTTGTTCTGCTGGGCTGCGGCGAGGACGGCGTCGGCGGAATCCTTTGCAGACTGGGCCGCAACCAGCTTGGACTGGGCATCGGCAAGCGTCGCGTTGGCGTTGGCGAGATTGGCCTGTGCCCTTTCCACGGCAGCCTGGGCGTCGCGCACGGCCTGTTCGGCGGCACTGATTGCCTCCGGGGTGGCGCTTACGGCATCTGCCTTGGCCTTATCGAGGGCGTCCTTAGCATCCTGGGCCGCCTTGAGGGCGGACTGGTACGCCTCGCCCTTCTCGGACGCATCCGCCTTGGCGTCTGCGAGACCCGCCTTCGCCTGCTCGAGGTCCTTGCCGGCGGCATCGGCGGCGTCCTTGCCCTCTGCGACCTGACGGGCGTACTCGTCCATTGCCGCTCGGTCGGCTGCCGTGCCGGCGCTGACTGCCGAATCGTAGGATGCCTTGGCCTGGTCGCGGGCGGAAGCCGCCTCGTTGTAGGGACCGGCGGCCTCATCGTAGGCTGCCTTGGCGGCGTCCTCCTTCGCCTTCGCCTCGTCGACTGCCTTCTGCAGGTCCGCGATGGTCTGTGCGGCGGATTTCGCGCCGGTACCGGATGCCGCGCCGGCGTGGGCGGCGATCGGCGACATCACGGCGGGGTGCTGCGTGTCCCCGTCACCGGTCTGGGCGAATGCCGTGAACGGTGAGATGAGGCTCGATCCGGTCATGGCGGCCATGGTCGCCGCGGTGACGGTCAGACGCGCGATCCCCTTCGGGGTGTGAATCTTTTTGTTTGGCAGTGCGGCGAAGTGATCGCCACCGGCAGCGAAATGCTTTCCCTGGGTCATTGTGCTGTTCCATTCCTCTTCCGTGCCCTATTCGACTGGGCATCAGAGTGCTTTCCAATAGAGGTAATTATGCGCCTTAACAGGGATTGTTGTATATAGTCCGTTGGCATAAATACAACAATCCATGACCCTTTTTGTCATGGATATCTCGCCGCTACAACAATCCTTTGGTCTACGGTGCAAAGAACTCAGATCAGAGTCTGGTTACTCACAAGAGCAATTTGCGAACCGCATTGACATGGACAGGTCTTACTACGCCTCGATAGAGGTCGGACGCAGAAATGTCAGTCTTTCTAACCTCTCTAAAATTGCCAATGGATTCAACATATCAATTGCTGCACTTATGACTGGTGTCACCGATAAATCGGATTAGTCCATCAATCAGCGAACGAAGTGAGCGAATAAATCGGCGGCGTAGCCGGCGGCAAGGACACGGTACGTGGCCGCGCAGCGAGCTCCGCGAGCGAAGGTGGGGCAGCATCGCTGTCCCTATTCTTTATCGACGGCGTAGCCGGTGGCAAGGACACGGTACGTGGCCGCGCAGCGAGCTTTGCGAGCGAAGGGGACGGCATCGCCGTCCCTATTTCTTTATAATCTTTATAATCTATTTCTCTATATATTGGTTTCACCAAAATGGGTATGAAACAAGCTTCTGAACAGGCTTTTTATCAGAGAATTCAAAGCTGCCGAATCATCAAAATGGTGATATTTTTTACCCAAAAGAGGGAAGCGCGTCACCAAAATGGAACCGACTAACAGCTGTTGAAAACTTTTATCCCCAAAATGGTGATTTCCTGTTTTCAGTGGAAAACTCGGGAAGTCATAATATTTACTTACCAGATTTACAAACGGAAGCGGTTCTTAACCCCAAAACCAGAACAGGTCAGAAGCAAAAATAACTCCTGACCTGCGATTTTCCTGGTGCCCCCGGGCGGATTCGAACCGTCGACACCCGCTTTAGGAGAGCGGTGCTCTATCCCCTGAGCTACGGAGGCATGTTGTACTAGTGTAGCAGATTTGCGCCACTGCCATGCAGCGCATAGCCACTCTTCGAAGTTACGGTGGAACAGCCTTCCGGAAAGCGTGTCCCACTATCCAGACGAGATCTGGGACGGGCTTTCCGGATGGGGCCTCTCTAGGAAACTACGACCCGGAATTTGAGCTCGAAACGGGATATGGTTTCCCAATTGAGCCTGTTCCGGAAACTGCATCCCAGAATAGGCGCTCAAACCGGGATGATATTTCCCCAACGACTAGTTGCCTTTGTGGAAGAGGTTTTTGATAACGGAGGGGATGCTCTTGGCGCCCTTGGCCGTCACATCGATAAAGTCGGGCGAACGCACGAGCTTATCCTCGTCGACGTACTTACGAACCGCACGAAGCGTCTCTTTGTCGTCGCGCGTCGAAAACGTAAAGTGACCGTTGTCCTTGGTGAAGATGGCAAAACGTGTGATCTTCTTGGTGCCGCGTAAAACCTCGGCGGCAATATAGTCGACCTCGTCCCATGGGATTTGAATATAATCCTCGGGATTGCGCTCGTTATAGTACTCGAACGCCTTATTGCCCACCATTACGTTACCGTGACTGGTAAGCCCCATCAGGCAGGTTGCCGGCGTTGCCAGATCGACCGTGCTGTTCTGAGATTGCGCCATGCGCGCCTCGCCCTCCAAATAAAACAATCGGACCGCATCCAGTGTACCCACCGGGTGCGGTCCGTTTCAATGGCTCAAAAGCCCTTGCCTAGCAACTCTCGGTCTTAAGCCGAAGCGTGCTTACATGAAGCCGCAGACGCGACCGATGATGCCGACGGCGAAGAGAGCCAGGATGATGACGATCGGGCTGACCTTCTTCTTGAGGAGCTTGCAGACCAGCAGGGTCAGGCACACGGCGGCAAGGCCGGGGATGAGCTGATCGAGGTTAGCCTGAAGCGTGGTGACCTTCACCTGATCAAGGGCGTTAGCACCGATGGAGTTATACATCGTCAGTGCTTCCTTGACACCCTCAGAACCGGAGGGCAGATTAGCCCAGTCGATAAAGGCGCCAGCAGACTGCGTGACCTTGGAGACGACCGGGGTGAAGGAGATGGACACCCAGCGCTCGACCAGGGCGCCGATGATGAACATACCCAGGATGGAAGCACCCTCGGTGACCTTGCCCATCAGACCGCCGGAGAGGTCCTTGGCGATGGAGGAGCCGACCTTGTAGCCAAACTCCTGCGTGTACCACAGGAAGGCGTAACGGATGATGTTCCACGCGAAGAAGAACAGCAGCGGACCGGCGATGCTGCCGGACAGGGCCATGGAAGCGCCCAGAGCGCCCAGAATCGGGCGAAGGGTGAACCAGAAGGCAGGGTCGCCGACGCCGGCGAGCGGGCCCATCATACCGACCTTGACGCCCTGGATGGCGACGTCGTCGATCGGAGCACCGTTGGCGCGCTCCTCCTCGAGGGCGAGGGTAACGCCAATGACGGGGGCGGAAACATAGGGGTGGGTGTTATAGAACTCCAGGTGGCGCTTAAGAGCGGCAATCTGGTCATCCTTGCTGGTGTAGAGCTTCTTGATCGCAGGGATCATTGCGAAGCACCAGCCGCCGTTCTGCATACGCTCGTAGTTCCACGAGCCCTGAAGGAACTGATGACGGAAGCAAACCTTCTTGCGGTCAGCCTTGGTGAGCTGAATCTTGTTCTCTGCCATATGTATCACTCCCCTCCTACTCGTAATCGTTCAGAATATCGCCGAGCGGGTCGCCGGAGCCACCGCCCATGCCGCCACCCTGCTTGGCCAGATCCTTAAGGCCAAGGTAGATGAGGGCAAGGGAGATACCGATGAGGCCAAGGGCGATCAGCGTGAGCTGAGGGATCGCAGCAAGGACAAAGCCGAGGATGAAGAACGGCCAGGTCTCCTTGGTGGCCATCATGTTGATGACCATGGCGTAACCGACGGAAGCGACCATGCCGCCGCCGACAGCCATGCCGCCGGACAGCCAGTCGGGCATAGCGTTAAGCGCGTTGGTAACTGCCTCGGCCGGGATGATGCACAGAAGTACTGCCGGGATGGCGATACGAAGGCCCTGCATAAGGATGGCAATGTACTGCCAACGCTCGATGCCGGCGAAGTCGCCCTTCTCGGCGCAACCGTCCATGGCGTGAGCGATAGCGGTAGCCAGGGTACGGCAGATCATGGTCAGGAACAGACCAGCGACCGACAGCGGGACAGCGACGGCGATAGCGGCGGTAACGGCCTTCGACGGATCGGTAGCGCCGCCGTTGAGGGCGAGCACCATGATGATCGAAGAGGCGACCGAGGCCAGAGCGGCGTCAGGCGCGACGGCGGCGCCGACGTTAGCCCAGCCAAGGGCCATCATCTGGAGCGAACCGCCCAGGAGGATGCCCTCCTGAAGGTGACCGGTTACGAGACCGATAAGCGTGCATGCCACGAGCGGCTGATGGAACTGGAACTCATCCAGAATGCCTTCCATACCGGCAAGCAACGCGACAATCGCAACAAGCAGAATAGTGATTGCAGACATGTATCGGACCCTCCTTTACTATGCTTGAGCGGCCAGTTCGGCCTTAGCTTTCTTCAACATGGCGTCGAGATCCTCGGAGGAATCCGAAGGAACCTTGCGGACCTCGAACTTGACGCCCTTAGCCTTGAGGGCCTCGAGAGTCTTGACGTCGTCATCGCCCATGGCGACGGCGTTGGTGACGACGACCTTGCCCTTGGAGTGAGCCATGGAACCGATGTTGACTTCCTTGATGTCGACGCCGGCCTCGATGGCCTTGAGCAGATCCTGCGGGTTCTCGAAGAGCAGCATGGCCTTGGTGTCACCAAAGCGCGTGTCCTTGACGACCTCGGCCATCTTCTTGATGGGCACGACGTTGGCATGGACTCCCGGAGGGGCAGCCTGCTCGATCATGGTCTTGCGGAGCTCGTCGTGAGCAACGCCGTCGGAAACCACGATGATGCGGTTGGGGTTGATCTGCTTGGTCCACGTGGTGGCCACCTGACCATGCAGCAGACGGGTGTCGATACGGACGTGGGCGATCTTGATGTGCCCGTCGCCGATGACCGTTCCCGGAGGGATGGCGCCTGCAGGAGCAGCAGCGGCCGCAGCCGGCTTCTTCTCCTCGGGCTCCAGAGACTCGGGCTTGACGCGCACGCCAGCCTTAGCCTCAGTCACGAGATGTTTTGCGATCGCATGTGCAGTGTTCTTTGCATCAAAGCGCTGCGAATATGCCTCGATGAGCATAGGCAGGTTGACACCGGTGACGATAGCCCAGGAATCGTGGCCCTCGATGAGCCCGCTGATCTGGTTGAACGGCGTGCCGCCCCACAGATCAACGAGGAAGAGCACCTGCTCCTGGTCCTCGAAGGAAGCGACTGCTTCCTCGACCTTGGCACGGAAGTCGTCGGGGCCCATGCTCGGCTCGAGCGAGACCACGGCTACAGACGGCTGATCGCCAAAGACCATCGAGCCCGTCTGCTTGATTCCAGCTGCCAAGTCCCCGTGGCTAGCAAGAACAATACTTACCATCACATAACCTCCTTTTTGTCTACGTATTCCCTACACGACATTAAGGAAGTATACCTGTTTAGTTTGTGGAATTATCGCTAAATTTGCAAAAGGTTGCATTATTTGTTTAAACGTCTAGGTTTGTTACAAGTTGATTACGTTGCTGGTTTTTCACTCATTACCCGCCAAGGCGCCGCTCATCAAGCCGTGCATTTTACAGATACAAGCAGGCTGTTCATTAATATCGATTTTGGCAAGCGCGAATGCGCTTGTACTGCCGCTATTTTGTTTAAACAGACATGACTTGACTGTTATCGTGACTTATGTTCTAGCGCAAGTAGTCATTGGGGACGTTCTTGTTTGACTAGTCGTTTAAGAACGTCCCCAACGACCAAGTTAGGCGATGTGGAGGGGGTTGGCGGCGTCGACGGCATCGGGGGCTTCAGAAGGGCCATCGGGGGCAGCGCCTGCCGGGTCCTCGTCGGGGGTCTCGATCTGCTTGATCATGACCTCCTGGCCCTGCAGCAGGTATGTCTCGCCGCTGCCGCAATGGGGGCAGGTCTTGCCGTGCTCGACCGTCGCGTAGTCGCAGCCGCACGCCTCGCAATGCGTCACGGCCTCGACAGGCTCCACAATAAGCTCCGCACCCTCGGTGATGGACTTTTTATCTGCCGCCCAGCGCCAAGCGTCGAGCAGCAAGTCGGGAACGACGCCCGAGACCTCGCCCAGCAGCAATGTCACGCTCGAGACGCGACGCACGCCATTGGCACGCGCCACGTTCTCAACATCGCGAATGATGTGGTAAACGATTCCGAGCTCGTGCACTTTTTCCTCCGCCGTTCCCGTTATGACTACTTACTTGCGACCGAACTTGATTTTGATTGCGCGTTTCAAAGCGTACTTACCCAGACTGGGGAGCTTTTGCTCGTATTTGACCATCGTGGAGCACTCGGGGCGGTCGCGATCCAGATGGATGGCGTCGAACGCGCACTTGGTGGTGCACAGGCCGCAGCCGATGCACTTGTTGGGGTCGACGATCGAGGCACCGCAACCCAGGCAACGGGCGGTCTCGGCGCGCACCTGCTCTTCGGTAAAGGTCTCGACGTACTCGCTAAACGGCGCGGCCTTCTCGCGCTCGCGGTCCACGTGGGCAGCCTCGCGGCTCGCGTTGTCGTAGCTCTCGATCACGACATCGTCGCGGTCGAGCGCGGTATAGCGGCGCTGGTTGCGGCCGATGGTGAGCGTGGAGCCCGGCTGCACAAAGCGATGGATGGACACGGCGGCCTCGTGACCGGCGGCGATGGCGTCGATGGCAAAGCTCGGACCGGTATAGACGTCGCCGCCCACAAAGATGTCGGGCTCGGCAGTCTGATAGGTCTGGAGATCGGCAAGAGCACCCTGGCCGCGGCCAAGCTCCACCTTGGAGCCAGCCAACAGGTCGCCCCACACAATGGACTGGCCAATCGACATGACGACACGGTCGGCATCGACACGACGCAGATCGTTCTCGTCGTACTCGGGCGCAAACCGGCCCTCGTCGTCAAAGACGCGCGTGCAGCGCTTGAAGGTGATACCGCACACACGACCGGCCTCGTCCAGGTGAACCTCCTTGGGACCCCAGCCGCAGCTGATGTGAGCGCCGTCCTCAACGGCCTCGCGACGCTCCTCCTCGCTGGCGGGCATCTGGGCCTCGCTCTCCAGGCAGAACATCTCGACGTGCTCGGAACCCAAACGGCAGGCGTTGCGCGCGACATCGATAGCCACGTTGCCGCCGCCCACCACGATGGTGCGGCCGGGCAGCGCGTCGATCTTGCCGCTGTTGACCTCGCGCAAAAAGTCGACGGCCACGGTCACGTCCTCGGCATCCTCGCCCGGAATGCCGGCAAGGCGGCCGCCCTGGCAGCCAATGGCCACGTAGAAGGCCTTAAAGCCCTGCGCGCGCAGCTCGTCGAGCGTCACATCGCGGCCGACCTCCACGCCATAGCGGAACTCGGCACCCATCAGGCGAATGATCTCGACCTCGGCCTCGATAACGTCCTTCTCCAGCTTAAAGCTGGGAATACCGTAGGTGAGCATACCGCCCGGGCGCTCGTTCTTCTCGAACACGACAGGCTTGTAGCCCTTCTCGGCCAGGTAGAAAGCGCAGGACAGGCCGGCGGGACCGGCACCGATGATGGCGATCTTCTGATCGAAGCCGCCAGCGCGCGTCGGCGTCACCACGGGCGGGACATAGCGGGTCGCGGCATCAAGATCGCGCTGGGCGATGAACTTCTTGACCTCGTCGATAGCCACGGCGGCGTCCACACGGCCGCGGGTGCAGGCGTCCTCGCAGCGGCGGTTGCACACACGGCCGCAGATGGCGGGCAGCGGGTTCTCGCGCTTAATGAGTGCTAGGGCCTCGTCATAGCGGCCCTGAGCCGCGAGCTTCAGATAGCCCTGAACGGCAACGTGCGCGGGGCAGGCCGTCTTGCAGGGCGCGGTGCCGGACTCGTGCGTCTCGATGCGGTTGTCGTTGCGGTAGTTGGGCGACCACTTGGTGTGGTCCCACTTGGTGGCATCGGGCAGCTCCTGGCGCGGATACTCGGGCACCCGTCCGCCCGCCTTTTTGCTGCAGAGCTTCTGGCCCAGCTTGGCGGCGCCGGCCGGACACACCTCAACGCAGCGACCGCAGGCCACGCACTTGTCCTTCTCGACCTTGGCGACATAGGCCGAGCGCGACAGGTTGGGCGTGTTGAACAGCTGCGAGGTGCGCAGGGCGTAGCACACGTTGACGTTGCAGTTGCAGATGGCGAAGATCTTGTTCTCGCCGTCAATGTTGGTGATCTGGTGCACAAAGCCGTTGTCCTCGGCCTGGCGCAGGATGTCGTAGACCTCGTCGCGGGTCACGTAATGGCCACGATCGGTCTCGACCACGTAGTCGGCCATATCGCCCACGGCGATGCACCAATCGGCCGGGTCGTCGGCGCAGCCCTCGCCCATCACGCGACGGCTTGCGCGGCAGCTGCAGGTGCTGGCGGCATACTTACCCTCGTATTTGTCGAGCCAGTGCTCGATATGCTCAATAGGCACCGAGGTGCTCGCGGCATCGATGGCCTTCTCGACCGGAATGACGTGCATGCCGATGCCGGCGCCTCCGGGCGGCACCATCGGCGTGGCCTTGGACAGCGGACCCTTGGATGCCTGTTCAAAGAACTTGGCGTAGACCGGATGCTCATCGAGCTGGCTCACGCGCATGTTGAGGAACTCGGCAGAACCCGGCACCAGCATGGGCAGGACCCACTGCTTGGCGCGCTCGGGGTTTTCCCAGTTATACTCGAGCAGACCCGTGTAGCTCATGTCGTCGAGCATCTTTTCGATATCGGCCTCGGGCATGCCGGTGAGCTTGACCATCTCGGGCAGCGTATAGGGACGGCGCATCTTCATCTTGCAGAGCACTTCGGCTTGCTCGTCAGTCGCGGCCTCGGCAAACGACCAGTACTCGTAGCCCAGCAGCTCGTCGCGATGCAGCAGGCGGTTAGTGCAGTGCTCGCACAGCTTGACGATGGCCTCGCGCGGATGCTCCGGCAGCGGCGGCACAAACTCCGCACCGATATCGGGCTCGGTGTAGCTAATCCCCGGTCCGTTGAGAATCATAGTCGTCCCTTCTCTTGCCGCAACCTGGCAGGCACGCAGCGCCCCTCTTTTTACGGGCTCGACATGCCCCCACGCCGTTCACCCGTTATTGTTGACATTGTGTCAAAAACAGTATTGACGAACCGTCAACAATATTCAAGACTGTTAGGCGAACGATCAGGCAAAAGAGGATGAAAGGCGGCAAAACATGAGCAACAACACAGCAGATACCTCTGTAGTCGATGCCGTCCCCGCATCCGATAGCGCGGCAAAGCGCTTGACGGGCGACGAACGCCGTCGCGAGATCCTCGCCGCCGTGCGCACCGTAAGCTCTGAGCTGGGCGTGTCGCATCTATCGGTATCGGCCGTGACCAAACGAGCCGGCTGCACGCGCTCGCTCTTCTACCACTACTTCGCCGACATGGACGCCGCTGTCACCGCTGTTATGGACGAGGCGATCGACGGTTTCATCTCCGAGCTCGAGCAGTGGAATGCCAACCGCACCGTCGGCGATATCGAGGGCGCGCTCGACACCGTCGCCCCGCTCTTTAAGCGTCTGGTCGCCAGCGGTCACGAGCTGCCGAGTACACTCACCTCAAGCAGCGGCGCGCTCTACGGCGGCTTTCTGCACAACGTGGTTCAGCGCGTGGCTCAGTACATCTGCGACACCACCGTGGTGGATTTTGTCGCCCATCACGAGCTGCGCATCGACCATGTCTACGAAACGTTCTACACCCTCATCATGGGGTTGTTGATGTATATCCGCACGCACCCCGATGTGCCCGACGAGACGGTCAAGGAAATCATCGCCTCGACACTCCACATCGAGGGCTATACCGCCAAGTATCCGGAGCGCATGCCCCAGAACTGACGACATTTGGCCAAACTGCCCGCGATCAGAAGAGGGGCCGCGGGCGTGTGAAAGGAGAGCAGCATGCTGTTCGATGTTTGGGGTAGCGATGCCCTTATCCACTGGGCCGGCTGGGCCATGGTCTTTATTGGCCTGATCGTGCTCAACGAGGTCGGCCGCCGCACCAAGCTGGGCGCGGCAATCATCTTTGGCGTGGCTCCGTTGGCCATGACCATCTACTGCGTCGCTATCGCCATCGGCGTCTCACAGGGCGCCGAGTGGGCGCTCACCAACCCCACCCATGTGTACCAGAACAGCTGGTTCCACTACGCCAAGGTATACGCGGCGCTGGCCGGTTGCTGGGGCTTCATTGCCATTAAGTACCAGTGGGGCAAGATCGGCAAGGCGCATTGGTTCCGCGCATGGCCGTTTGTGATCGTCGCCATCAACATCATGATCGCCGTCGTGTCCGACTTCGAGAGCGCCTATCACTTCTTTGTCCTGGGCCAGTCCACCTGGGTCACCTCCGAAGGTGCTACGCAGCTGGCCGGCTGGAACAACGTGTTCAACGGCATCGCCGGCATCATCAACATCTTCTGCATGACCGGTTGGTGGAGCGTCTACGCCTCCGAGGATCAGACCGATATGCTGTGGCCCGACATGACCTGGGTCTACATCATCGCCTACGATATCTGGAACTTCTGCTACACCTACAACTGCCTGCCCACCCACTCCTGGTTCTGCGGCTTTGCGCTGCTGCTGGCGCCCACCGTCGCCGCCTTTATCTGGAACAAGGGCGGCTGGATCCAGAACCGCGCCTTCACGCTGGCCATTTGGTGCATGTTTGCCCAGGTGTTCCCGTACTTCCAGGAGGAGTCCATCTTTGTGACGCACTCCACGCTCGACCCCGGCGCCGCAACCGCGGTCTCGATTGCCGCGCTGATCGCCAACGTCGCCGCAATCATCTACATCGCCTACCGTGCCAAGAAGCTCGGCCGCAACCCCTACAAGCAGGATGTCTTTGAGGGCACCAGCGATTGGGAGAAGGCTACCGCTCGCCGCGCCAAGGTGGATTACGCGCACGCCGAGTAACATGTTGGTCGCTGTTGGCGCCTGGGCATAGGCCCGCTCGCCAGATTTTCAATCCAATGTCTCGCAGAGCCCCCGGAAAGCGTTTCGCTCGCTTTTCGGGGGCTTTTGTCGTTGCGTCTCTATTCATCTATTCAAAAACATGCGCATATATAAAATCGGGTTTCAAATCATGCGGCGGCTCTATGGGGTCCCGTTTTTGGGTACAGTGTTGTCCCGATATTGAGCTTGGGGGATATATGAAAGATGAGACGATGGGCCAAGAGGATGCGGCCCAAGATGCAGAAGCGTGTGCCGAGGCCCTGGAGAGCCTAGACCGGATTTCGCTTGACGATGTTGCGTTTGACGATTCGAGCGTTGATGTGCAGGATGAGCCGGAAATCGAGGCACAGCCCGATGATCAGGATGCAAAAGACGATGGCGCCGCGCCCACCGAAGACGGGGCGGGGCACGAGGATTCCGAATGCGAGGCCGACGACCAGCCCGAATCCGACACGAACGAGGAAACCATCTTGCTCGACAACTTGCCGGCCGAAGATTCGCTGACCCGCGAGCTCCCTGGCTTAGGCTCTGCGCCTGCCGTGGACGAGACCATCGCCATGGGCGATATTCCCCTGCCGTCCGTTCCTTCGGCACGCGAAGCCGAGGTTCGTCATCGTAAGATGTCGCCCAAGCGCCGCAACCTGATGGTTGCCGGCGTTGTGGCCGTCGCGCTCGTCGCCGGCGGCGCAGGCTATGCTGCCTGGAACGGATATCAGCAAGAGCAGGCTGCCGTACTTGCCGCAAACGCCCATACCATGATGTCGGTGCAGATTGGCGTGCATGCCGCGGGCCTCGACTGCTCAACTGGCTCCAAGATTCCCGTGCAGGTGAGCGGGCAGGATTCCGACGGTTCTTCCGTGAGCGAAACGCTCTACGTTGACGAGCACGGTCGCGGCATTAAGCTGCTGCCCGGCGATTACACGTTCTCCATCGCTGGGTCCCCCATCGCAGCCGACGGTACCATTTACACCGTGCCGGCCACCAAGGCGCAGGTCAGCATAAAGAGCGACGGGCAGGACCTGAGCGCTCAGGCATCCTTTAAGCTTAAGGTACCTTCGGCAGACACGGTGACCGACGACCAGATCGATGCCGCGGCCAAATATGCCGAGAAAGGCGGTTGCAGCTCTGCCGCGGCCGCCAAGATACTTCAGCAGGCAGCAACCGCTCGCCGTGATGCCGCCGCTAACGCCGTGAACGCGAGCGAAGCGCAGGCCGCGCGCGATGCCGATGCTCGGCATAAGGCGACGGATCTGTATCAGCTCGATATCCCCGTCGAGTGGTACGGTAAGGTTGCTACCTGGCAAAACGGCAGCACGCTGTGTATCTATCTGGGCGATGACGCCAATACGCCAATCGTGACGCTTGTCGCCGTGCGCGACGGCGAGACCTTTACGCCCGACGATGGCGATACGGTTTTGGGCACGGTCAGCCTAGGCAACGGCTACACCGTCTACGCCAGCGGCCCTGTCTATCCGTACGTGATTCCTCAAACCATCAACGGGCGCACGCAGGACCCCGTGTCGACCTACCCCATGGATACGGCGATTGAGCTTGTCGAACTCACGACCGGCAACCGCTACACATACAGCCAGATCAAAAACGACCTGGTCGGTAAAGACGGCAAGGCAGACGCCGCGACCAAACTCGAGACCGACTACCTCGCCCAGATTCTCCTGCCGAGCATCAAAGCCCAGGACTAGCCGACCCGAAGGCAGCCGCCCAACACCCCATCCCTAACGCAGTTGCGGTGAAATAGGGACTGTTTTTGCTGGTCAAACCGCAAAACAATCCCTATTTCACCGCAACTTATTGGTGGCCTTTTGGGTGGCACTCAGCGCCACGGATCGGCTTCGAACATCGGCTCGCGCTCGGGGCGGCGATCGCTGTAGGGATCGTAGCCGTCGTCGTCCTCGTTCTCGGCACGGATGTAGGGGTCGCGCGGCTTGGGTGCCGGCTTAGGCGCAGGCTTGGGTGCGGCATCGGTCGCCGGCGTGTTTGTCTTGCTCTTGTCTATCATCTGCATATCTCCTTGCCATGTACTCACGTTCAACAACATCGATTGTCGCACGAAAAAGGGCGGCGGACCCATTGGATCCGCCGCCCTTGGCGTTTAGAGACGGCTGGCAGATTTTAAGGCATGGCCCAAAACCTACTCGGCGTCGGGGACCTCGTAGGTGGCCGCCGGCGTGTTGTCGCACACGACGGTAAAGCCGCCGTCCTTGTCGACATCGACCGTCACCTGATCGCCCTCACGCACCGTGCCATCGATGATAGCGGCGGCGATGGCATCCACGACCTCGCGCTGAACCAGACGCTTGAGCGGACGGGCGCCAAAGACCGGGTCCAAGCCGCCCACGGCGAGCATCTGCTTGGCCGCCGGGGTGATGGCAAGCGTCATGCGCTCCTTGGCCAGACGCGCGCGGACGTCGGCGAGCTGGATGTCGACGATCTTCTCGATCTGCGCCATGCCGAGCGGATGGAACACCACGATATCGTCGATACGGTTGAGAAACTCGGGGCGGAAGGTCTGAGCCATGGCCGCGTCGACCTGATGGCGCATCTCCTCCTCGTCCTTGCCGGAAAGCTCAGCGATAGCCTTGGAGCCCACGTTAGACGTCATGATGATGATCGTGTTCTTGAAGGACACCTGGCGACCCTGGCCATCGGTCAGGCGGCCGTCATCAAGCACCTGCAACAGCACGTTAAAGACATCCGGATGAGCCTTCTCCATCTCGTCGAGCAAGATCACAGAGTACGGACGACGGCGCACGGCCTCGGTGAGCTGACCGCCCTCGTCGTAGCCCACGTATCCCGGGGGCGCACCAATCAGACGCTGGACGCTGAACTTCTCCATATACTCGGACATGTCGATACGCACGAGCGCGCGCTCGTCATCGAACAGGCACTCGGCAAGCGCCTTTGCGAGCTCGGTCTTGCCCACGCCAGTGGGGCCCAGGAAGAAGAAGCTGCCGATGGGCTTGTCCGGATCGGAGAGGCCCGCACGGCTGCGACGCACGGCCGCGGCGACAGCGGAGACCGCCTCGTCCTGGCCGATGACGCGCTTGTGCAGCTCGCCCTCCAGGCCCTTGAGCTTGTCGAGCTCGCCCTGCATCATCTTGGACACGGGCACACCGGTCCAGGCGCTCACGACCTCGGCGATCTCATCGGAGGTCACCTGTTCGTTGAGGCCCTCGCCGTCCTGCTGCTTTTGTGCCTCGAGCGCAGCCTCGGAATCCTGAATCTGCTGTTGCAGACCCGGAATCACGGAGTAGCGCAGCTCGGACGCACGACCCAAATCGCCGTTGCGCGTCGCACGCTCCTCTTCGCTCTTGGCCTCATCGAGCTGGCCCTTGAGCTCCTGCACGTGGTCGATGGCGTTCTTCTGGTTGAGCCAGCCGGCCTTTTGCACGTTGAGCTTTTCCTGAACCTCGGCAATCTCCTGGCGCAAGGCCTCCAGACGCTCCTTGGAAGCGTCGTCGGTCTCCTTCATGAGTGCCTGCTCCTCGATCTGCAGCTGGGTGAGCTGACGCGTGGTGGCATCGATCTCGACCGGCATGCTGTCGAGCTCCATGCGCAGGCGGCTTGCCGCCTCATCGACCAGGTCGATGGCCTTGTCGGGCAGGAAACGGTCGGCGATGTAGCGATCGGAGAGGTCGGCAGCTGCCACGAGCGCGCTATCGGTGATATGCACGCCGTGGAAGATCTCGTACTTCTCCTTCAAGCCACGCAGGATCGAAATGGTGTCCTCGACGGTGGGCTCGCTGACCATCACGGTCTGGAAACGACGGGCGAGCGCCGCGTCCTTCTCGATGTACTTGCGGTATTCGTCGAGCGTGGTCGCGCCGATCGCATGCAGGTCGCCACGGGCGAGCGCAGGCTTGAGGATGTTGCCGGCGTCCATGGAGCCCTCGGTGGCACCCGCGCCCACGATGGTGTGGAGCTCATCGATGAACAGGATGACCTTGCCTTCCGATTTTTGCACTTCCTTGAGCACGGCCTTCAAGCGGTCCTCGAACTCACCACGGTACTTGGCGCCGGCGACCAGCGCGCTCATGTCGAGCTCGATGAGGTCGCGGTCGCGCAGGGTGCTCGGCACGTCGCCGGCCACGATACGCTGGGCGATGCCCTCGACGATGGCAGTTTTACCCACGCCCGGCTCGCCGATGAGCACGGGGTTGTTCTTGGTGCGACGGGACAGGACCTGGATGGTACGACGAATCTCGTCGGTACGGCCGATGACAGGGTCGAGCTTGCCGGCGCGGGCAAGATCGCAGATGTTGCGTCCGTACTGCTCCAGCGCCTCAAACTGGGTCTTGTCCTCGGCAGACGTCACGCGGTCATCGCCACGCAGCTCCTCGTAGACCTGCTCGATGCGCTCCTTGGTGACGCCTGCGTCGCGCAGAACGCGGCCCGCCTCGCCCTTGTCCTCGGCAAGTGCCATCAGCAGATGCTCGGTCACCACAAAGCTGTCGCCCATCTTGGTGGCCTTTTTCTCGGCCTTCTCGATGACGCGGACAAGCTCATTGGAAAGACCCATCTGCTGACCCTCGCCCGAAACCTTGGGCGCGTGGTCGATGGCATCCTGTGTGGAACGTGCGAGCTGAGCTGGGTCGGCACCGATGCGCTCGATAATCACGGAGATATTGCGTTCGCCGGCACCGAGCAGGGCAGACAGCAGGTGGATCGGCTCCACCGCGCCGGCCTGCGCATCGGCAGCCGTGCTCATGGCGGTCTGCAGCGCCTCGCGCGACGTCATTGCTAGCTTATCGATTCTCATGGAATCACCTCTCTTGGGGCGGCCGCCCTACGGGGCGGCTTCACGTTGTTCGAGAAGTATTGTTGCCAGCTTTGTACGATCTTATACACAAATCTAAGTCTCTATATATAAGATTTTCTGAGTGATTGATGGATAGGGTACTGAGATGTCAGCCCGCCGCTGCCCAGGCGCACTACCGTCTCGATCTGTAACATCTAGCAGCCATTTTTGATCCTAGATGTTACAGATCGAGAGAAAATGACCAGCGGCAACCGTTTGTCTCAATCTGTAACATCTAATCGGCAAATTAGGGTCTAACTGTTACAGATCGAGACAAACCGAGAATCACCACAAAGGGGACAGGCACCTTTGCGGTGATTCTCGGTTTCGACGGCCAGCTGTCACACGTTATGAGATTAAAATTGAATTGTTAGCTGAGATTATTCATTTGTCATCGAGCTTGCCTGCTCTTTGTCTCGAGGAGCGCATATGAAGCCGCCTCATTCCACCGGTCGCAACGTCATCGCCATTCTCGCCATACCCATCGTTATGCTCTTCCTTATCGTCGCCACGCCCTTTTCCCTTGGCATCGCCTCGCCCTTCGATTTATGCGGAATGGTCGACGCCGGCTCGCGTGCCACCTCGCTCTCCTTTATCTGTCGCGGCGTGTTTTACGAAGATGGAATTCCCACCGGAATTTGGCGGTCAAAGTTACCGCTGCTCGATCAGATCGACGGACGATCTCCTTATTTCTGCCTTGAACCTCAGGCGATGAATTATTTGATCGACGACCAGCCCCTCGACTCCATCACCCTCGCTTACGGCTATGCTCCAAACACCGACGAGCGCCACATGAACCAAGTCCTCGATAAGCTACTTGGGCAGTGCGGGCTCACCGAGGAGGCCGGTCGAACCATCTATAGCAACCAGAAATTAAAGCGAACAGAACTCCGCCGTGTCGGAAAAATCAAAGGGCGAAACGGGGCCGCCTACTGGGATGCCTGGGCAACACGCGACAAGGGCGAATTCGGACACAGCACCTATATGGTCACTGTCTACACCAAAGACGGAATTAAGGACAATGTTGACGATTTCGCGTCATCCAAACTCGGCATCCCCAAAACAACCAAACCCGCCAACCCAGATGAAATCCTGTAGAGGTGCTTATTGGAATGTCGCTCAACGTGCGCACCGACATTGAGCTCACCCCCGCCACCACAAAGGTGCCTGTCCCCTTTGTGGTGGTTTTCGACAAAAAGAAGCCGCCCCATTAACAGAGGCGGCATCAACCAAGTCTATTTATTAGCGTCCTTCAAGACCCAACGAGAACGCAAAAATGTAGCCCGGGGCTTACCCTTTCCCGAACGCGACCCTCGCGAAGCGCGTGAGCGGGCGGGAAAGGGTAAGCCCCGGGCGGACAATTAAGTGCGTTACTCGGCAGCGGCCTTGAACTTGTTATAGTTGATCAGGCAGCCGGCCTTGACGATGGCACGCTCCTCTGCCGTCATATCGGCAATGTATAGCTCAATCTGCTCGACCGTGCCGTCGGCGCGCACCACGTAGGCGGCGATGTCCTTCAGGTCGCCGTCGAGCGCGGCACGGATACCCGGCACAAAGACGTAGTCGCCCACCTCAAAGTTGGGCTCCGCCTCCATCTGGAAGGGCACCATGCCCCAGTTCATCACGTTGGAGCGATAGCGCTTGGTGGCGTACTCGTGGACGATGTTGGCCAGGCCGCCAATTACGCGCTGGCAGCTCGCGGCCTGCTCGCGGGCGGAACCGTCACCGGGCTTCTTGGCATAGAGCATGGAGCCGTACTCGGTCGCCTTGGCGTCGGCAGCGACACCCGCGCCGGCCAGCGCCTCAAACACGCCGGCAAGCTCGGCATCGAGCGCGGCCAAGTCGCCTGCTGCCTCGCCGGCAACGCGGCGCTTCTCCACGGCGTCGACCTCCTTGGAACGGCCCACGTAGGCCGGATCGCGGCGGCTGAGCGTAAACTCGGCCAGGCCCAGCGGGTTGGAGCGGAAGGAGCTCGTCTCGCCCGAGGGAATGAGCTCGTCGGTCGTGGTGACCGGGTCCATGATCTTGGAGCACACCTTGAGCAGGATATCGTCGCCGAGAGGCTCCATCGCGGGCCACGGCTTGATATTGGGACCCTCGACCAGCTCGTCGGCAGGCTCCGCCTTGCCAAAGCCCCAGTACACACGCTTTTTGTACGGCGCGTCGTCAAAGGTGTACTCGCAGGCCTCGTCCCAAGTGTCCTCGGGCAGGTCGGTCGCCGGCGTCAGGACGCCGCCGTTGGCAGCCGTCGCCGCAATGGAGCGAGCGTCCATCAGGGCCACGGCGCTCAGCTGGCCATTGCCCGGCTTGGAACCCTCGCGGTTGGGGAAGTTGCGCGTGGTGTGGCGGATGGACAGGCCGTTGTTGGCGGGTGTGTCGCCGGCGCCGAAGCACGGGCCGCAGAATGCCGTGCGCACGATCGCGCCGGCCTCCATAAGGTCGTAGATATAGCCGCGGCGTGTAAGCTCGAGTGCCACGGGCTGGCTCGTGGGATAGACCGACAGCGAGAACTCGCCGCAGCCGGTGTTGGCGCCCTTGAGCACGCGGGCAGCCTGGACCACGGAGTCGTAGTTGCCGCCCGAGCAGCCGGCGATAACGCCCTGCTGCACGTGCAGCTTGCCGTCGACGATCTTGTCGAGCAGGCTAAAGCGCGTCTTGCCCTCGCCGATCTTGGCGGCCTCGAGCTCCACCTCGTGCAGGATGTCCTCGAGGTTCTCGTTGAGCTCGTCGATCTCAAAGCCGTTGGAAGGATGGAACGGCAGCGCGATCATGGGCTTGATGCTCGACAGATCGACCTCGACGCAGCCGTCGTAGTAGGCGACATCGGCGGGCTTGAGCTCGCGGTAGTCGTCCCCGCGGCCGTGCATGGTCAAAAACGCGTGCGTGTCCTCGTCGGTGGCCCAGATGCTCGACAGACAGGTGGTCTCGGTGGTCATGACGTCGACGCCGTTGCGGTAGTCGGTCGTCATGCTCGCGATACCCGGGCCCACGAACTCCATGACCTTGTTCTTAACGTAGCCCTTGGCAAAGACGGCGCGGATGATAGCGAGTGCCACGTCGTGTGGGCCAACGCCGGGGCGCGGGGTACCCGTGAGGTAGATGGCGACAACGCCGGGATAGGCAACATCGTAGGTGTCACGCAGCAGCTGCTTTGCCAGCTCGCCGCCGCCCTCGCCCACGGCCATGGTGCCTAGGGCGCCGTAGCGGGTGTGCGAGTCGGAGCCCAAGATCATCTTGCCGCAACCGGCGAAGTTCTCACGCATAAAGGAGTGGATGACGGCGATGTGCGGCGGGACGAAAATGCCGCCGTACTTCTTGGCAGCCGAAAGGCCAAAGACGTGGTCGTCCTCGTTGATGGTGCCACCCACGGCGCACAGCGAGTTATGGCAGTTGGTGAGCACGTAAGGCAGCGGGAACTGCTCCATGCCCGAGGCGCGCGCCGTCTGGATGATGCCGACAAAGGTGATGTCGTGGCTCGCCATGGCATCGAAGCGAATCTTGAGCGCCTCGGGGTCTCCGGACGTATTGTGTGCCTGGAGGATCGAATACGCGATGGTGCCACGCTTGGCATCCTCGGGTGTCTGCGTAATACCGCGCTCGGCAGCCTCGGCCGCAGGCACAACCTCGCTGCCGCCGCGCAGGTAGATGCCGTCCTCGTACAGCTTAACCATACTGTCTCCCACTCTGCCCAAAAGATTTGGGCGCATAGCATACATTCGTTCAATATCGTGCCATAGAACGGTTGCCAGCGGGTTACGAATCTCGGCGTTCACTTTATCTCAGTAAAGCACAGGGCGAGCACCTTGCATCACTCTTCTGACAAGGAGTGTCCCAAAGTGCCGGCACAGACGATATGAGCAGGACATAAAAACATTGAGAGCCCCTGCTGCATGAAAGACCGCGGATTAGGCCGACAATGGTGAGTGTCTAATCCAACCGTGGCGGCCACGCCGCATTCATGGAAGGGGCTCCCATGCTCGATACTACCACCTTCATCGGCCTCGACGTCCACGCCCGCTCGATAAAGGCCGTCTCCCTCGACGTCATGACCGGGGAGGTACGTGCCGCGACCTTCGGCTACGACGCCGGCGCCGTCGCGGAGTGGGTCCGTTCCATGGACCCCAGGGCCAGGTGCGTGTACGAGTCCGGGGTCACGGGCTTCGACCTGCAGAAGAGGCTTTCCGGCCTGGGGGTCGACTGCGCGGTCGGCGCCGTCTCGAAGATGATCAAGCCCAGCGCGGACAGGCGCAGGAAGAACGACCGCAACGACGCCGAGTTCCTCGCCCGCATGCTGTCGGTCGGCAACGTGGTCGAGGTGTGGGTCCCCGACGACGAGTGCGAGGCCGCCCGCGACCTGACCAGGGCGCTCGAGGACGCGAGGGACGACCTCTCGCGCTCGAAGCAGCGGCTCTCCAAGTTCCTGCTCAGGCACGGGCTCGTCTTCGACGAGAGGACGCCCACCGGCCGCAGGAAGGGCAACTGGACCCGGGCGCACTGGTCCTGGATCGAGTCGATAAGGTTCGCGGAGAGGGCCGACAACGACGTGCTCGCCTACTACGTCGACGCGGTCAGGCGGGCGGCGGAGGAGAAGGCGAGGCTCGAGGGGCTCGTCGAGGCCGAGGCCCGCAAGCCCAGGTGGAGGAAGAGGGTCGACTCCCTCCGCTGCCTCAAGGGCGTAGACACCGCGTCCGCCGCCGACCTCGTGTTCGAGGCCGGCGAGTTCTCGAGGTTCAGGAACGCCCGCTCGTTCGCGGCGTGGGTCGGCCTGACGCCCTCCGAGCACTCCAGCGGGGAGAGCGACCGCAGGGGCTCGATCACCAAGGCCGGCAACAAGCACCTGAGGAAGACGCTGGTCGAGGCCGCGTGGCACTACCTGACGTGCTCGGGGCGGCCGAAGGACCTCGCCAAGGGCCAGGCCCCGGACCGGGGCGCCCGGAGGCATGCCGCCAAGGGCGTGCGGAGGCTGGTCGAGAGGCGGGAGGCGCTGCTCGCGCGCGGGGTCCACGGCAACAAGGCGAACGTGGCCACGGCGCGCGAGCTCGCCTGCTGGGTATGGGCGGTCGGCCTCATGGCCGAGGAGGCGTAGGGGGGGCGGTCCCCCGCACATAAGCCGATCATCCCGGAAGCGGTTCGATCCGAAGCCGTTGAGGCGAACCTCAGGTCCCTTTTCTGCGAGCGCCCAGGGCGCCACACGCGTGCACAGACTGTCGGTTCGACGTAGAAGCCTCAGCCGTAGCAACGGATTGCCCAGCGAGAGATCGCCGCGGGCGGATATTAAACTGCAAAGACGAGCGTCGGTAAGACACGCCGAGGTCGCCGCGGACGGGCTGATATAGGGAGAGGGCCTGACCCCATATCGTTGGGGCCAGGCCCGATTTTGCCTCTTGGCAATGTCCTGCTCATATTAAAAGGAACGTCCCCAAGTGCCAGCCAAAGCGACGTCGCAGGTTGAGGACGGACAGCGAGCGACGTCCAGAGCGAACAAGTTGGCATGAAAAAGGCAAGGCATAGACCTTCTGGTCATGCCTTGCCTTTTGAATGACAAATTGTCGCTCTGGACGTCGCGCAGCGTCGAGCCGTTACGCCGTTCGGCAGAACGGCGTAACCTAGAGATCCCCGCCTGCGCCCAAAAGTTTGCGCATGACCTGTTCGGGGTTAACCGAGCCGTCGCGCGGGGCCAGAGCGGTGATCTTCTTCTGCATCTTGTACTCGTGCAGCTCGTCCTCGAGCTGGCGCACGCGAGCACGGAGCTTTTCGTTTTCGCGCTCACGCTCCTCGGCACGCTCCTTCATATCGAGGATGCGCACCACGCCAGCGAGGTTGATGCCCTCGTCGGTCAACTGGTTGATGAGCTCCAGGCGCTCGATATCGGCACGCGAATACAGGCGCGTGTTGCCGCCCGAGCGCTGGGGGTTCACCAGGCCCTTGGATTCGTAGACGCGCAGAGTCTGCGGATGCATGCCGGTCAGCTCGGCCGCCACGCTGATCATGTACAGCGGTTTGTTCCTATTGTCCTCGGCCATGCTACCTGACCCCTTTCCGTCTCGTTATCGTCCATCATAAGCCCGCGGGCGCGGGCGTGTGCCGCGACCGCCCTAGTACGTCGCCTTGTAACGGTTGACCTTCTCGCGGTAGTCGCGCGTATCGGCCTCGCGCAGCTTGGTCATCGCGTCGCGCTCGTCATCAGACAGGTTCGTGGGAACCTGCACCTTGATCTCGACGAGCAGCGCGCCCGTGCGGCCACGGTGTTTAACGTCGGGCGCGCCCATCTCTTTAAAACGGAACTTCTTGCCCGTCTGGGTACCCGCGGGCACCTTCAAACGGACCGTCGCCCCGCCGGGCGTCGGCACGTCCACCGTGCAGCCGAGCGCCGCCTCATAGACCGAGACCGGCACCTCCATGGTCACGTCGGCACCCTTGCGCTTAAACAGCGGGTGCTCCTCCACGTGCGTGGTCACGACCAGGTCGCCGCGCTCGCCGCCGGCAACGCCATACTCGCCGCGACGCTTGTAACGCAGCTTGCCGCCGTCGACCGCGCCTGCAGGCACCGAGACCGTAATGGTCTGCTGTTCGCCTGTCGAGGGAATGCGATAGGTGACCTTGTGCGTCACGCCGCGAAACGCGTCCTCGGCCGTCACATCGACGGTCAGCGACAGGTCGCCGCCCTTGCGAGCGCGGCTGCGCCCCGCGCCGGCACCGGCAGCGCCCGCAGCCCCGGCAAAGCCCGAGCCCCAATCGCTGCCCCAGGCGCCGTTGCCGCTAAAGATGCTGTCGAAGATATCGCCCCAGCCGCTGGCGCCCGCGCCGGCACCGTAGCCGCCGCCATACGCGCCGCCCGCGCCCGGCATGCCGCCGAACATGAGCATCTGGTCGTACTCTTTGCGCTTCTTCTCGTCCGAAAGCGTCTCGTAGGCCTCGCTGATCTCCTTGAACTTGGCCTCGTCGCCGCCGGCATCGGGGTGATATTTTTGCGCGAGCTTGCGAAACGCGCTCTTGATCTCTTTGTCGGAGGCGCTCTTGGATACGCCCAGGATGTCATAGAAGGTTTTGCCTGCAGCCATCGTAGCTCCTCTCCTGTTACGTCCGCCGCCCATGCAGACGACGGCTCATGCTTTCATATGGCACTAGGTCAGAAAGGGCCCCGGGTGTTGCCCCGGGGCCCTTCTCAATTACTCCTCGGTGCTCTCGGCCGTATCGGCCGCAGCATCCTCGGGCGCCGCTTCGGGCTCCGGTGCGGGGCGCTTCTCGCCGCCGTAGGTCACCGTCACCATCGCGGAACGCAGAATACGATCTGCCATGCGGTAGCCCTTCTGGTACACGTCGTTGACGGTCTCGTCGTACTGCGATGCGTCCTCGACGCGACCCACAGCCTGGTGCTCGAGCGGATCGAACGCCTCGCCCTTGGGGTCGATGGGCTCAACGCCCTCGTGCGCGAACACGTCGAGCAGCTTGGCATGAACCGCGTCAACGCCATCGACGAACTGCTTAAAGTCGTCGGAAAGCTCTTGGCTGCGGGCATGGTCGATCGCGCGCTCGATATCGTCGATCACCGGCAACAGCGCGGTGACAAGCTTCTCGGTCGCGCGCTCGCGCTCGGCGATACGCTCATTGGCGGTGCGGCGACGGAAGTTCTCCCAGTCGGCCTGCAGACGGGCGGTGCGCTCGGTGGCGTCCTTTGCCTTGTCCTCGGCGGCCTTCTGAGCCTCTGCCGCAGCATCGAGCTCGTTGCGCACGTCGGCAAGCTCTTTCTGAGCCTGCTCGAACTTGAGCTTAAAGTCGTTGTCGGCGGCTTCCTCACCGGCGCGGATAGCGGCTTCCACCATCTCGTCCTCGGTCATCGTCGCCTCCTTGTTGGAATCCTCTACTTGGTTCTCGGCAGCCTCGGCGGCCGGGGCCTCGTTGGCCTCGGTAACGTCTGCGGCCTCTACGGGAATCTTCACGTCCTTCTCCTCAGAGTCAACGGGGGCGGCACCAACGGCGGCCGCCTCCGTGCGAGCTTTACGAGCGGACATGATTACTTGTCCTCATCGTCCACAACCTCGTAGTCGGCATCGACGACGTCATCGTCGGCAGGCTGGGCGCCGGCGGCACCGTCGGTCTGCTGCTGAGCGTCGGCGTAGACAACCTGAGCCAGCTCGTAGGCCACAGACTGCAGGGACTCGCCGGCGGCCTTGATGGCCTCGACGTCAGAGCCCTCGAGCGCCTTCTTGGCGTCGGCGATAGCGGCCTCGGCCTTGGACTTCACGTCGGCGGAAACCTTGTCGCCCAGCTCGTTGAGGGTCTGCTCGGTGGAGTAGCACAGGCTGTCGGTCTGGTTGCGGACCTCGACCTCTTCCTTCTGCTTCTTGTCCTCCTCGGCATGAGCCTCGGCGTCCTTGACCATACGATCGACTTCGTCGTCGGAAAGCGCGGTGGAGCCGGAAATGGTGATCTGCTGCTCCTTGCCGGTGCCCTTGTCCTTAGCGGAGACCTTGACGATGCCGTTGGCGTCGATGTCGAAGGTGACCTCGATCTGCGGCACGCCGCGGCGGGCAGCCGGGATACCGGTCAGCTGGAACTTACCGAGCGACTTGTTGTCGCGGGCAAGCTCGCGCTCGCCCTGGAGCACGTTGATCTCGACGCTGGTCTGGTTGTCGGCAGCGGTGGAGTAGACCTCGGTCTTGGAGGTCGGGATCGTGGTGTTGCGGTCGATCATCTTGGTCATGATGCCGCCCATGGTCTCGACGCCCAGCGACAGCGGGGTAACGTCGAGCAGCAGGATGCCCTCGACGTCGCCGGTGAGCACGCCGCCCTGGACGGCAGCGCCGTCGGCAACGACCTCGTCGGGGTTCACGGACATGTTGGGCTGCTTGCCGGTCATGGTCTTGACGAGCTCCTGGACGGCGGGCATACGGGTGGAGCCGCCGACGAGGATGACCTCGGTCAGATCGGAGAGCTTGAGCTTAGCGTCGCGCAGGGCGTTGGTGACAGGCTGCTTGCAGCGCTCGAGCAGGTCGCGGGTGATCTTCTCGAACTCGGCGCGGGTCAGCGTGTAGTTGAGGTGCAGCGGGCCGGACTGGTTCATGGTGATGAACGGTAGGTTGATGGTGGTCTGCTGGGCGGCGGAGAGCTCCTTCTTGGCGTTCTCGGCGGCCTCCTTCAGACGCTGCAGGGCCATGGGGTCCTGACGCAGGTCGACACCGTTCTCCTGCTGGAACTTATCGGCCATCCAGTCGATGACGCGCTGATCCCAGTCGTCGCCGCCCAGGTGGTTGTCGCCCGAGGTGGACAGAACCTCAAACACGCCGTCGGCGAGGTCGAGGATGGAGACATCGAAGGTGCCGCCGCCCAGGTCGAAGACCAGAATGCGCTGGTCGGTGCCCTGCTTGTCCAGGCCATAGGCCAAAGCAGCAGCGGTCGGCTCGTTGACGATACGCTTGACGTTGAGGCCGGCGATCTTGCCGGCGTCCTTGGTGGCCTGACGCTGGGCGTCGTTGAAGTAGGCCGGGACGGTGATGACGGCGTCGGTGACGGTCTCGCCCAGATACTTCTCGGCGTCGGCCTTCATCTTCGCGAGCGTCATGGCGCTCACCTGCTCGGCGGTGTAGTCCTTGCCCTCGATGTCGACGACGGCACGGCCGCCCTGGCCCTCCTTGACCTCATACGGCACGGTCTTGATCTCGGAGGTGCACTCGGAGTACTTGCGGCCCATGAAGCGCTTGATGGAGAACACGGTGTTCTTGGGGTTGGTGACAGCCTGGTTCTTAGCGGCCTTACCAACGACGCGGTCGCCGTCGGCACGGAAGCCCACAACGGACGGGGTGGTGCGGTCGCCCTCGGCGTTCACGATAATGGTCGGAGAACCGCCCTCGAGGACGGCCATTGCGGAGTTAGTAGTACCAAGGTCGATACCAAGAATCTTGCCCATTAGAAATTCCCTCTCTCTTGTGCGTTTGCACCGACTCGGCGGTCTGCCGCGTGGCGCTTCGGCTTGTCTTTCAGGATGTAGTGTATCCCCTTATGGGCCGGAATATACAAAATCTAAGTCAATTCATATAAGATTTCTTATTGCTGAGAGTTTAGGTTCTTAAATGCGCAGGTAGACGCACTGTTTGAGTTCTCGGCAAATCTATCGAGATCTATGTAGAGATGGCTGAGGTTTGCGTCCGGGGGTGCCTGGGGGCCGTCTTGCGGAAAGCTCATCCCGGTTTGAGCGTGGATTCCGGGTCGCAGTTTCCGTCTGAAGGCTCAACCGGAAACCGTATCCCGTTTTGAGAGCTGATACCGGCTCGCATTTTCCGCTAGCGGGCCTAACCGGAAACTGCAACCCGTTTTTCGACAAAATAATGGGATGCGGTTTCCGCAAGCACGCTCAATCGCCCTATATTTCAAGTCACCTTTAGCTAACATTTATGCAGCTCAACGGCCCCACCTGCGCGTTTTTTAGTAAACCTTGGCATACTCGGCGAACGGTATGAAGATGCCGGCCAGAGGGTATTGCAAACGGTCGCTCCCGTGGTATGTTTTTGCCCGAATCAAACCGGCGCGCATCGCCTGTAGCGTCGGTCAACAGAGAGGAAACTACCATGGCTCATCCCGTAATTGATGCCGACGAGTGCATCGCTTGTGGCGTTTGCGTCGACTCCTGCCCCGCTGGCGTTCTGGAGCTCCAGGACGTCGCTACCGTCGCTGACGAGGACTCCTGCGTCGCCTGTGGCGCTTGCCAGGACGCTTGCCCCGCTGGCGCGATCACCGAGATCGTCGAGGAGTAACAACTCCCCCACTTGCACACTCAAAAGTACACCGTGCACAAAAAAGGAGGCTTCCGCATCGCCGCGGAGGCCTCCTTTTGCATATGTGGGCAGCTAATTTGGAGCGGGACCCTTGGCAGTTGCGGTGGAATAGTTCCTGTTTGGGGGTGCGGACGATTTCTTGGACCGCGCCTAGGCGTATCCAAGCTTCCTGCGGTACTCCATCGGGCTCAGCCACCC
>NZ_CAXSKI010000002.1:0-181402 GCF_964237925.1 Collinsella aerofaciens ATCC 25986
TATTACGAGCTCCTGTGCGAATTGGAGAGAACGCTCCCGCAAACTGCCTCTTGACAACTTATAGGAGCGTCGGTTTTGTTTTCACGGTTTTCGGTATGGCCGAGGCTATCCGTGTTAACGTAGTAGATGGGCCACTTTTGTGGCAAGGGGCCGACCTGCGGCTCAGGGTAGCCAAAAAGCCCCGTCCCAAAAAGACTGATTGGGAGCTGGGGCGTGTCGATGCGATAGTATTGCATGGTGGTATTCGACTAACCGAGGACTTATCCGAGGGCTTTATGGAACAACACCAGCATTATCAGAGCCTGCAAGATCAGGCATACAACGCATTGCGCTCCAAGATCATCTATGCCGAGCTCAAGCCCGGCACGCGCCTTTCGGCGATTGGTCTGGAAAAGGAGACGGGAATCGGGCGCACGCCCATTCGCGAGTCCTTTGTACGCCTGCGTGAGCAGGAGCTGGTGGAAACGCGCCCCAAAAGCGGCACCTACGTCTCTAAGATCAGCATGGAACACGCCGAAAACGCCTGCTTCTTGCGTGAGAAGCTCGAGAGAAGCGTGCTTATTAAATGCTGTTCGGCCGCCACGCCCGAGCAAAAGCATCGGCTCGAGCAGATTCTTGCCGAGTCCGAGTCGCTCGACCATAGCGAAACGCGTCGCTTTTTCGATCTGGACAACCTGTTCCATGAGACGTGTTTTGAGATTGCCGGCCGCCACATGTTGTGGGATTGGATGAAGAGCGTCAATACGCATTTTGAGCGATACAACTGGTTGCGTATGGTCTCTCAGGATCTGGATTGGGAGCCGATTCGTCGGCAGCATCGCCGAATTCTCGAGGCCATTAAAAAGGGCGATACCGACACGGCGAGCTATCTGGCCGAGACACACCTGCACCTGATGCCCGAGGAGCAGGGCCCGGTTATCGCCTTACATCCTGACTATTTTGAGCTGTCCAAAGACTCGGCCATCTAACTCGTTCTCTTCATTAGTTGCGGTGAAATAGGGATTGTTTTGCGGCTCTGATGGTGTAAGCAGTCCGTATTCCACCGCAAGTGCCGGGGCACATCGGGGCACGAAAACGCTGCGGCGCCGCTTGGAGGAAAAGACCGGAAGCAAGGGTCCATTCCTCCAGACGGTGCCGCAGCTGTTTTGATGGTTCGGCTTTTGTCGAAGTGTCTTAGTTGAGTGCGACTGCCAGCCGAGTAGGCAAAGCGGCTCGGGGGCGTGTCGCTTCCGTCACGTTCTATCAGCATACAAGACGGTTTTGGTTCTTGCTCGTGACGGAAACGGCGCGCTTCCGAGCCGTTTTAAAAGAAAGGGGGCGAGGTCTAGGGCACGCCCCCTTTCACGATAGAGAGCTAAACCTGGCCGCGGACCTTTTTGACGACGTCCATGGCCTCGCGGGCAATCTGCTCGACCTTGGAGAAGTCGCCGTCGGCAAACAGGGCCGGCTTAACCATCCAGGTGCCACCGCAGGCGATGATGGCGGAGGAGCTCAGGTACTCCTCGACGTTGGCGGTGCTCACGCCGCCGGTAGGCATAAAGCGGTGACCGACAAACGGAGCGGCGAGGGCCTTGATGGTGTTCAGGCCGCCATACTGGGACGCGGGGAAGAACTTGGTGACCTTGAGGCCCAGGTTCTCGGCTGCGGTGACCTCGGAGGGGGTCACGGTGCCGGGAAGGACGGGCAGGTCGATGTCGATGCAGTGCTTCACGACGTCCTCGTTGTAACCCGGGGAGACGATGAACTTGGCACCGGCTGCGCGTGCCTGCTCAACCTGCTCGACGGTCAGGACAGTGCCGGCGCCAACGCACATCTCGGGCTCGGCCTCGGCCATAGCGGCGATGCACTCGGCGGCGCAGGCGGTGCGGAAGGTGACCTCGGCGGACTTCATGCCAGCTGCCATAAGGGCGTGGGCGAGCGGAGCGGCGTCCTCGACCTTGTCGAGCACAACGACCGGCACGATGCCCAGGGACTCAAGCGTGGTGTAGAACTGATTGAACATGATGTTCCTTTCGATGTGTGGCGCGCATGGGCGCGTGATTGCCAAATGTGCTGGTCAGGAGCCGATTTTGGATTGGTTATCGGAGGCACTGCTTGGGGTCACAAGCAATTCCAAAACCGGCTGCTCGACCAGTCGTGTAGGGAATGCCAGGCAAAATCGGAATGGGACTGGTGGTTTTGCCCGGCCGGAGGAATCGGGGAGCGGGCCGCAGAGGTATGGGATTGGAAAGCTGCGGCCCGCGGAATGGAGACGGACTAGCGCGCGACGCGGGTGCCACCGTCGGCGGCGGATGCCACGGCTGCGATCTCGTCTGCGGTCACCAAGTTGGAATCGCCCTTGATGGTGAGCTTGAGGATCGAGGCTGCAATCGCGTAGTTGACGGCGTCCTGCGGGTCAAAGTCGTTGATGAGGGCATGGACGAGGCCAGCGTTGAAAGCGTCGCCGGCGGCAACGCCCTCGAGCACGTGCACGTCGTGAGCAGGGGAGAACCAGTGCTCGCCGCTCTCGGCGTCAAAGAGCATGCCCATCCAGATGGAGCGCTCGACGCAAGAGATGTTGCGGACGACCGAGGCGACCTTTTTGCAGCCGTACTCGGCGCAGATCTGACGGGCCATCTCGACGTAGGTGTCGCGCTCCTCGATGCCATGGGCAAGGGAACCAGAGACGCAGGTCATGCCGAGGCCGGCGGGCGCATCCTCGTCGTTGGCGATGCAGATGTCGACGAGCGGCAGGAGCTCCTTCATGGTGGCCTGCGACTTTTCGGGCGACCACATCTTGCCGCGATAGTTGACGTCGCACACGGTGGTGATGCCCTTGGCGCGGCAAGCGGTGAGGGCATCTTTGCACGCAGCGGCCATCTCGTCGGAGACAGCGGGCGTCACGCCGGAGAAATAGAAGACATCGATGCCCTTGAGGATCTCGTCCCAGTCAAAGACGTCACGCTTGGCCATGTTGATGGCAGAGTACTTGCGGTCGTAGACGCAACCATTGCCGCGCTGCGAGGCACCGACCTCAAACACATAGGAGCCAAGACGGTCGCCCTGACGCACGACGCGCGTGGTGTCGACGTCGTAAGCCTTAAGCGAACGCAGAGCACACTCGCCCAGACGGTTGGCCGGGACAACGGAGACGTAAGCGGCCTTGTCGCCTTGGTAAGCCAGGGAAAGCGCGGTGTTTGCCTCGGCGCCGCCGTAGCGGACGTCAAACTCGGTCGCCTGCTCAATGCGCAGATGGTCTTTGGGCGAGAGCCTCATCATGATCTCGCCGAAGGTAAGAACCGTTTTACCCATGGTCGCGCAGCTCCTTCTTGCTCGTGCGTACACCTTTGATATGGCGTTGGCACGGAGGTGCCAAGACGGTAGGGTACATCTTTGCACCTCCGTGCCAACGCTTTCCGAAATCGGTTTACGAAATCGGTTTCGTTTCGAGTTGTAGTATACTCACCTACAGCGTTTTGCAACCGAGATTTTTAAAAAATGCCTAAAATGGCTCAGACCGCCGACAATTGGGAAACGGGGTGCGCTATGGCGCAGATGAGAATCAAGGACATTGCCGCCGAGGCGGGCGTGAGCCCGGCCACGGTCTCGCGCTATCTCAACAACCGCCCCGGGCAGATGACCGAGGAAACCCGCGCTCGCATCGCGGCGGTTATCGAGCGCACCGGCTATCGCCCACGTGCTGCCGCGCGCAATCTGCGCAGCTCGCGCACCAACCTCATCGGCGTGATCCTGGCCGACATCGCCAACCCGTTCTCCAGCGCTATGCTCGAGGGCCTTTCCGCCAGCGCCGCCGCGCGCGGCTGCTCGCTCATGACGGCCATTAGCGGCAACGACCCCGCTAAGGAGGCCGAGTCGCTCGCCAGACTTATCGATGCTGGCGTGGACGGTCTGGTCGTCAACACCTGCGGAGGCAATGACGAGGCGATCGCCGCGGCAGCGGGGCGCCTGCCCGTTGTGCTGCTCGACCGCGACGTTGCCGACGGCGGTGTCGATCTGGTGACATCTAACAACCGTGAGCTAGTCGCCGGCTTGGTAGACGCCTTGGCCGCTGCGGGCAGCGAGCGCCTGTGCCTGCTCACCGAGGCAAGCGACGATAGCCCCGTGCGTCGAGAGCGCGCCGAGGCCTTTGCCGACGAACTTTCGCGACGCGGCCTTGCGGGTGAGGTCGTCACTCTGGCCGACGGTGGCGCCTCGGGCGTCGGCCGCTTGGACGAGACCATCCGCGGCTATGCAGGCAAAAAGCTCGGCCTCATTGCTGTCAACGGCCTGGTTTTCCTGCGTCTGACCGAGGCGCTGGCGCAGCTTGGTCCCTCGCTGCCGGCGGGGCTCAAAATCGCGACGTTTGATGACTACCCCTGGAACCATGTGCTCTTTGGCGGCGTGACCACGGCCGCGCAAGACACCCTTACCATCGCCGAGCGCGTGGTCGAGCGCCTCTCCGAGCGCATTGACGTTGTTACCACTACGGTGGGCGAGGCCGCAAAGCTGGCGCCCAAACGCATCGAGATTCCCGGCCACATCGAACATCGCGCATCAACCTCGCGCTAACCATTCGTTCGCAACTGCCTGTTCACACACGTTTTTTGAGCGCTTGATACGCTTTAACCCTGCGGAAACATTTTTCTGCGATAGTATCTGCGATATAGACCAGTCGAAACCCGCCCGAAAGAAAGGGGAGCGACATGAACCAGCAGAACATCGATTACGTACTCCGCTCCGTAGAGCAGCGTGACATCCGCTTTGTGCGTCTGTGGTTTGTCGACATTCTCGGCCGCCTCAAGAACTTTGCCATTAGCCCCGAGGACCTCGAGGTCGCTTTTGAGGAGGGTATTGGCTTTGACGGCTCCGCCATCGAGGGCTTTGCCACGCCCGAGGAAGCCGACATGCTCGCATTCCCCGATGCTTCGACCTTCCAGATTCTGCCGTGGCGCCCGAGCCACAACGGCGTCGCTCGCGTGTTCTGCGACGTGTGCACTCCCGATCGCAAGCCGTTTGCCGGCGACCCGCGCGATGCCCTGCGCCGCATGTTCCGCAAGGCCGAGAAGGCTGGCTACCTGCTCAACGTGGGTGCCGAGCTGGAGTATTACTACTTCCCCGACGAGCACACGCCCGAGCCGCTCGACAACGTGGGCTACTTCGATCTTTCGGTGAGCGATGCCGCCCGCGACCTGCGCCGCAACACGGTCCTCACGCTCGAGAAGATGTCCGTGCCCGTGGAGTACACCTTCCACGCCGCCGGCCGCTCGCAGCACGGCATGAGCCTGCGCCACGCCGAGGCCCTGAGCATGTCCGACGCCATCACCACGGCCAAACTCATCATTAAACAGCAGGCCTACGAGAGCGGTTGCCACGCCTCCTTTATGCCCAAACCGTTGGCAGGCGAGGACGGCAGTGCTATGTTCCTGTGCCAGTCGCTATTCGACCACGACGGCAACAACGTCTTTTGGGGCGAGGACGACGAGAAGTACCATCTTTCCGACATCGCCAAACACTACATGGCCGGCATTCTGGCGCACGCGCGCGAGATCAGCGCCATCACTAACCCCACGGTCAACTCGTACAAGCGCATCACCACGGGCGGCGACTCCGTGCCGCAGTACGCCACGTGGGGCCTGCGCAACCGCGCGAGTATGGTCCGCATTCCGGTCTACAAGCCCGGCAAGCAGCTGTCCACGCGCATCGAGCTTCGTAGCCCCGACCCCATGGCCAACCCGTACCTGGTCAACGCCGTCACGCTGGCGGCCGGTCTCGACGGCATCGAGCGCAAGCTGGAACTCCCGCCCGAGGCCACGGCCGAGACGCTCAAGCTTACCGACCGTCAGATGCTCGAGGCCGGTTATACGCCGCTGCCGCGCTCGCTCAAAGAGGCGCTCGACGTATTTGAGGACTCGCAGTTTATGAAGGATGCCCTCGGCGAGCACATCCACAGCTTCTTCCTCAAAAAGAAGCGTGACGAGTGGCATAAGTTTGAGTCTACGATCACCGAGTGGGAGATCAAGCACTACCTGGCGAACTCCTAATCGCGCTGGCTTGTTCCAGTACGATTGAGCTCATTTCTTTGGAGGCCGATATGTCCGAAAAGAGTGCCCTGTTCATGGCGCGCACGACGCGCTTCCACGAGTTTGCCCGCAGCTTGACGACCACCCTGGGTGTCGAGGTGAGCCTGGCAACCCCCGATTCGCCGACCGCAGCGCACGACTTTGACCTGCTGATCCTCGATTCCGATGGCATCCGCAGCGACCGCATCGATCAGATTGCCAAATGGCTCGACGACCGCGGCGGCGTTCCCATGTTGGTGATTGTCGACGACGAGGCGCTCGGCACCCTGCGTCTGCCGAATCACGCGCATGCCGACTTTGTATGCCCCACGGCGACGCCCAACGAGCTCAAGGCTCGCGCGCAGCGCCTGATGGGCGAGGAGGAGACCGTTACCGCCGACGATGTGCTCAACATTGACAACCTCGAGATCAACTTGGCTACCTACCAGGTGACGCTCGATAACGAGCCCATCGACCTGACGCTGATGGAGTACTCGCTGCTGAGTTTTTTGGCGACGCACCCCAACCGCGCCTACAGCCGCGAGGTGCTGCTGCACCGCGTGTGGGGCTTTGAGTACTGCGGCGGCACGCGCACCGTCGACGTGCACATCCGACGCATCCGCTCCAAGGTGGGCCCGCAGATAGCGGCGCACATCACCACCGTCCGCGGCGTTGGCTATCTGTTTAAGGACTAGATTTCCACCACAAAGGGGACAGGCACCTTTGTGGTGGTTTTGCCGTGGGCCGGGTCCTTTCGGGCCTGCAACAGAACTTAAGCCTTCCTAAAAGATTGCGTTCTCATACACGTTCGCCCGCATATTGGGGTACAACTCAACGTGAACAATGATGGCCCGCCACATGTTTGGCGGGCCTTTGGTTATTTGACGAAAGGATCGCAGCTATGAGCGAGAACGATTCCCAGCGTCCCCGGGATGCGGGCAACGCTGGCGAGACCCAGCAGCAGCCGCGTGTGCAGGTGGAGTCGACGCCTGCCGGTAGCAACATTCCCTACGTGCAGGCTTACGACACACAGACCGGCCAGCCGCTGGGCGGCCAACAGGTCGTGAACAAGCACACGGTGGTCAAGACCAAGACCAAAAAGCTGCCGATCTTTATTACAGCACTCGCCGGCTGCGCATGCGGCGCCCTGTTGGTCATCGCGCTCATTATGAGTGGCACGCTCAACATTGGCGGCGGAAAGAATGCCGTGACGGCGGGTGCTTCGGGTTCGTCGACGCAAAAGATCACCATTGACTCCGAGGATACTACGCTGGCCGAGGCCGTTTCCGCCAAGGCTCTGCCCTCCGTCGTTTCCATCACTGCCACTTCGAGCGGCAGCCAGAATGGCTCGCTTTCGCAGTCTGCTGACGAGTCGGATGGCTCGGGCAGCGTCGGTTCGGGCGTTGTGCTCGATACCGAGGGCCACATCCTCACCAACAACCATGTGGTCGATGGCTATGACCAGTACGTGGTTACCATGGACGACGGAACCACGTACGAGGCCGAGTTCGTGGGCAACGACGCCTCGAGCGACCTGGCCGTCATCAAGCTCAAGGACGCCGACGCTTCCAAGCTCACGCCAATCGAGATCGGCGACTCCTCCAAGCTCAACGTGGGCGAGTGGGTCATGGCAATCGGCTCGCCGTTCGGCAACGAGCAGTCTGTCTCCACGGGTATCGTGTCGGCGCTGTATCGCTCCACGGCCATGAGCTCTACCAGCGGTAACACCATCTATGCCAACATGATCCAGACCGATGCCGCCATCAACCCGGGCAACTCGGGTGGCGCGCTCGTTAACGACAATGGTGAGCTGGTGGGCATCAACTCGCTCATCGAGAGCTATTCGGGCTCCAGCTCGGGCGTGGGCTTTGCTATTCCCGTTAACTACGCCAAGAACATTGCCGACCAGATCATCGGCGGCAAGACGCCGGTTCATCCGTATCTGGGCGCCACACTTTCGAGCGTCAATGCGCTTAACGCCCGCACCAACAAGCTGAGCACCGATAGCGGCGCGTATGTGGCGAGCGTCGTTGAGGATGGTCCTGCTGCTAAGGCCGGAATTCAGGAGGGCGACGTCATCACCAAGCTGGGCGACGACGAGATCACGAGCGCCGATGGCCTGATCATCGCACTGCGCAGCCACGAGGTGGGCGAGAAGGTCGAGATCACGCTTATGCGCGGCAAGGACGAGAAGAAGGTCACGGTTGAGCTGGGCTCCGATGAGGAGTTGCAGAACCAGCAGCAGGACGACAGCTCGACCGACACCGGCAACGGCGGTATTACCGACGAGCAGCTGCGCCAGTACCTGGAGGAGCTGCTGGGCCAGCAGGGTCAGGGCCAGGGCTACGGCCAGGGCTACTAGCGAGCCGTTTCGCATATGCCGAAGCCAGAGGGGCTGTCCCGCCAAGTGTGGGACAGCCCCTCTTTTCTTATTGATCCGTTGGGGACGGAGGAAAACGGATCGCTTGGGGCTGACAAGAGGCCTGGTCCGGAATGGTCTGGACAGTTAGTTCAGATACGTATAAATCTGGGGCAGCTTGGGATGCGTTTTGAGCAATTTTTGATTGGGATGGGGCTCGAATGGGTGTTTGGAAGGGAGAGCGGGACGTTTACATGGTCTCGAGGAGCCCAAATTAGTTGAAACAGGGGTGTTCGTGCCTGATTCAGCTCTAGGATTTATACGTATCTGAACTAACTGTCCACTCCAGTCTGGCGGCTGCCGATTCGGTGCGGTTCGAGACCGCTATTCGGCCTCATTGCGACCGGTGGTACTCTAGTATCCGTTTGAAATCGAGCGAAGGAGTGCCGCTATGGAGCAATCGAGCCTGTTTGGTGACGGCGTGGACATCGATACCGAAACGCCCGCGAGCGCGGATGCCACCGCACCGGTCGACGCCCGTGCCCAGGCGGCAGCGCGTGCGGCCGAGCTGCGCCACGAGCTCGATTACCACGCCTATCGCTACTACATGCTCGATGCGCCCGAGATCACGGATGCCGCCTTTGACAAAATGCTCGTTGAGTTGCAGGAAATTGAGGCGGCTTATCCCGATCTGGTGACGCCCGACAGCTATACCCAGCGCGTGGGCGGCTACGTGAGCGAGCAGTTTACGCCGGTCACGCACATGGCACGCATGTATTCCATGGACGATGCCATGGACCTGGACGAGCTCGACGCATGGCTTCAGCGCGCTGAGGATGCGCTCGGTGCCGGTAGCGTCACCTATACCTGCGAGCTTAAGATCGACGGCCTGGGCGTGGCCCTTACCTACCAAAACGGCACCTTCGTACGTGCGGCCACACGTGGCGATGGCACCACGGGCGAGGACGTGTCGCTCAACGTGCGCACCATCAAGGATGTGCCCATGCACCTGTCCGAGCCGGCGCTCGCCCACATGGGCGCCGACCGCGAGCGCACCATTGAGGTACGCGGCGAGGTCTACATGCCCAAGGGCAGCTTTGTTCGTCTGAATGAAGAGGCCGATGCCGAGGGCCGCGACCCCTTCGCCAACCCGCGCAACGCCGCCGCCGGCAGCCTGCGCCAAAAGGATCCCAAGGTCACGGCGCGGCGCGACCTGGCCACCTTTATCTATGCCATCGCCGATACCGACCCGCTGCACGTCCACAGCCAGCGCGAGTTTCTCGACTGGCTGCGTAGCGCTGGCTTTAGTGTCAACCCCAACGTGGCTCGTTGCGCCACGCCCGCCGAGGTTCACGAGTTCTGTGCCCAGGCGCTCGAGCACCGCGGCGACCTGGATTACGACATCGACGGCGTGGTCGTAAAGGTGGACAGCTTTCAGCAACAGCTCGATCTGGGCTTTACCGCCCGCGCGCCGCGCTGGGCCATTGCCTTTAAGTTCCCGCCCGAGGAAAAGCAGACCATCCTGCGCGAAATTCGCATCCAGGTGGGCCGCACCGGTGTGCTCACGCCGGTCGCCGAGTTCGACCCGGTGACGGTCGCCGGCTCCACCATCGCGCGCGCCACGCTGCACAACATCGACGAGATCCGTCGCAAAAACGTGCGCGAGGGCGACACTATCATCGTGCATAAGGCGGGCGACGTGATCCCCGAGGTCGTGGGCCCGGTGCTCGATAAACGCCCGGCCGATTCGGTCGACTGGCACATGCCCGAGGTCTGCCCCGTGTGCGGTAGCCCCGTGGTCCACGAGGACGGCGAGGTCGCTTATCGTTGCGTCTCCATCGATTGTCCCGCACAGCTTAAGGAGCGCCTGCTCCACTGGGTGAGCCGCGGTTGCATGGATGTTGACGGCCTGGGCGACGAGATCGTCGACAAGATGATTGCCGCCGGGCTGATCCACGATGTCGCGGACTTCTACCAGCTCACAGTCGACGACATCGCCGGCCTGGACACGGGGCGCACTTATGCCAGCTCCAACAGCAAAAAGGGCGTCAAGAAGGGCGACCCCATTCCGGTAGGCCTCAAGACGGCCGAGAAAATCATTGCCGAGCTCAACAAGTCCAAGAGCCAGCCACTCGGTCGCGTGCTGTTTGCCCTGGGTATACGCCACGTGGGCAAGAGCGTGGGCGAGGTCATCGCCGAGCGATTCCTGTCGATTGACAAGCTTATCTTGGCGAGCGAAGAGGATATTGCCGAGTGCGAGGGCATCGGTCCCAAGATTGCGGCGAGCGTCAAGCAGTTCCTGGCCGTGCCCGAGAACCTTGCCGTGCTGGAGCGCCTGCGCCAGGCGGGCCTTTCGCTCGAGGTCGACCTGGGCGCCGCACACGCGCAAGCCGCGGCCGACGCTGGCGTGGCGGGCGAGCTCGCCGACGCACAGCCGCTCGCGGGCCTGACCTTCGTGCTCACCGGCACGCTCGTCAACCGCACGCGCGACGAGGCAGGCGCGGCGCTCAAGGTGCTTGGTGCCAAGGTCTCGGGCAGTGTTTCAAAGAAGACGAGCTATCTAGTCGCCGGCCCCAAAGCGGGCTCCAAGCTCACCAAAGCCGAGCAGCTGGGCGTACCCGTGCTGGACGAGGACGCACTCGAGCAGATCCTGGCTACCGGCGAGGTGCCGGAGGCTTAGCGCATCGATAACCAAATTGAAGAACCGCCCGGAAGCACGATGCCTTCCGGGCGGTTCTTATTTGGACGGGGCAACCGGCACCGTGATCTGCGTCACGTAGGTCGCGGGGTCGTCGCTGACGATATTGTCGATGAGGGCGATCCTGCGAACCGGTGCCGTCCCAGAGCGATAAGAGATTCATGCAGGGCAGAGGGACCTCACAATGACGGTTCTCCATTGCGGCGGTCTTTATATATAAACATTAACATTAACGTGTATACTTAGCAGTGAAGATATATGTTGAGAGGAGCAGTTATGGTTACCGTCGCGTTTTCGGAACTGCGCCAAAACCTTACGCAGGTGGCCGAAAAGGTTGCCAATGAGGGCGAGGAGGTTGTGGTCTTCAAGCGGAGCAAGCCGTTGTTCAAGATCGTGCCGCTCGACTATCAAGGCCCGGTTGCAGTGGAATATGACGCTGCCCAGGAGCGTGGGGGCGCAAAACCGACGTGCGACACGGGCAAGCCCAAGCGCGACGTGGGTACGATGTGGCATCCCAAGATCACCTGGAAGGAGATCCGTGAGATGCTCGCGGAGAATGAGGACTACCAGGAGTATCTCGATATCGTGGCTAACATGCCAAAGGGAACGCCGCTCGATACGATGACGGTTGAAGATGAAAAGCGCGTCGCGAGGGAGCGCTACCTATGAGGGCATTTCTCGATACCAATTTTCTGCTCGATTGCGTGCTTCCGGGCCGGCCGGAGCACGCAGCGGCGCAAACGATCAAGGGGCTCGTTGACGTGGGGCTTATCGAGGGCGTTGTTTCGGCCTGCTCTCTCAAGGACGTGTACTACATTCTCACTAAACAGGCAGGCGAGGCGCGCGCCCGCGAGGTAGTGCGCGACTGCCTTAAGAGCTACTCGTTAGAGCCTCTCGACCAAGAAGCTTGTTTTACCTCCGCCTATTCCGATGAGCCGGACTTTGAGGACGGCTGTATCCGTGCGATGGCCGAGCGTGCCGGCGTGGACTTTATCATCACGCGTGACCGCGCCGCTTTTGTGCGCTCGACCATCAAGACCTTCTCGCCTGCAGAGTTCATCCGTGCGTTTCCGATTCCGGAGGAGTAAAACCGCCATATCGGGGACTGTCCCCGGCGTTTAGCGAGCTTGTTGGGAGGCTCCTGGTCCAGTGACTGTTACAAAAAACGGCTATAGCAAATTTGTTGTACTTCGATCCGAGGACTACGACCTCATGGTTCAGGAACAGGCTAAGGCTCGTCTGATGGCTCGTATAGCTGTGGCCGAGCGGGAGCGTGCTGCTGGCACGGCGCGTGATGCCTTTGAGGCTCTCGATGACCTTGAGGCAAAATATGGCCTATAACGTCAAGATTCTGCCTTCAGCCGAACGTTTTCTAGGCAGTTCTTATCTGGACGGGGCAACCGGCACCGCGATCCACGTCACTTGGGTCGCCGGGTCGTCGCTGATGATGTCGTCGATAAGGGCGATTTCGCGTTGCCCCGCTACGCTGCCAACTTGTCAAAAGCCCCGCGTCGGTTGAGCACGGTAAACGCGACAACACAGATGACTGCCGACAGAATCGACCCGCACGGCGAAGCGATGCCCATGGGAAACAGCGTGTCGGAATAGGCGTTCGACAGCAGCCACGCGCCCGGCACGCGAATGAGCGCCACGGCCAGCACGTTGTGCGCAAAGCCGATGTAGCTCTTGCCATACGCAGCGAAAAAGCCGCTAAAGCAAATGTGGATGCCGGCAAAAATCGCGTCGAAAATATAGCTGCGCATATAGCCGGTGCCGGCCGCGACCACCGCAGAGTCCTTGGCAAAAAAGCCGATAAACGCCGGCGCCACCAGCCACATCAGCACCGTGATCAGGCAGCCGTACACCACCGAGATCGTCATGGCGTCTTTAAGCACCTGACATGCGCGGTCGCCCTTGCCCGCGCCGGCGTTTTGCGCCGTGAGCGCGCTGACGGTGGCACCCATGGAACTCGGCACAATGAACAAAAAGCTGATCATCTTCTCGACCAGGCCCACGGCGGCGGCGTCGACGAGCCCTCGGTGGTTGGCAATGACGGTGATGAACATAAACGCCACCTGGATGCAGCCGTCCTGCACGGCCACGGGCACGCCGATCTTAAGAATGCTGCCGAGCACCTCGGGCTGGGGGCGCAGGTCGCTGCGCTTAACGTGGATGTTCGTGCGGCGGCTCTTGAGCCACACGAGTGCGAGGGCAACGCTGGCCGTCTGGGCGGTTACCGTGCCGAGCGCCGCGCCCACGGGGCCGAGCCCCATGTGCCCGATAAACAGAAAATCGAGCGCGATGTTAATGATGCACGCCACGCCGATCACGTACATGGGCGAGCGCGAATCGCCCAGCCCGCGAAAGATGGCCGAAAGAATGTTGTATGCGGCGATAAACGGAATGCCGACAAAGCAGATACGCAGGTAGGCGGCGGTTCCTTCGACTGCCTCGGCCGGCGTGCCAATGAGCGCCACGATTTGCGGGCACAGTGCGAGCAGGATAGCGGCCAGCACCACCGAGACACCCATAAAGAGCGTGATGGTGTTGCCGATGGCGGTCTCGGCGCGGTCGAAGCGACGCGAGCCCACGGCGTGGCCGACGATGACCGTCGTTCCCATGGCCAGGCCCACGAGCGTCACGGTAATGATATAGAGCGTCTGCGCGCCATTACCCACGGCGGTGATGCCGGCGGCGCCGCTAAACTGCCCCATCATGTACAGGTCGGCCATGCCGTAGAGCATCTGCAAAAAGTACGAGAGCATATAGGGCAGGGCAAAGACCGCGATGGTCTTAAGGACATTGCCGCGTGTGAGGTCGTGTTCCATGGGCGGGGCTTTCTGGCTTGGTTCGTTTAGCTACCAGTGTAGTGAAAACCCTACAACGATTGTAGAGTCAAGGTTTGTGTTGACGCCGGAGCGAAAAAAGTCTCGCGCACCATTATTCCGAGTGAATATGGACACACATCACGAGAACTCGCCGCCGGCGCTAACCTTGCAGAAAACGATTTCGGAATACTTGACACCATTATTCGGCGCGCAATAATACGTGCGTTTGCGAACAACGTTTGATGGGGGTTGAACCTGCGTGCGCAATCTCAAAATACTGTTTTCTTATCTAGGGGCATACCGTCGCGATGCCATTCTCGGCGTGTTCTTTGTGTCGGTCGAGACGGTGCTCGAGCTGTTTATCCCGGTCATCATGGCCAACATCATCGATGTGGGCGTGCCTGCGGGTGATATCAACTACATGCTGCTGCAGGGCGCGTACATGTTGGTGTGCGCTGCGCTTTCGCTGGTACTGGGCTTGGGTTATGCACACACGTCCGCCCGCGTTGCCTCGGGCCTAGGCGCTAACCTGCGCGAGGCCGAGTACAAAAAGATTCAGACGCTCGCTTTTGGTAACCTGGACAACTACGACGCCAGCTCGCTCGTCACTCGCATGACCACGGACATCACCGTTATCCAAAATGCTGTGAGCAACGGCTTTCGCCCTATGGTGCGCGGCCCGGTGACGCTTATCGTCGGCCTTATCTACGCGCTGATGCTGTCGCGCCCGCTCGCCACCGTCTTTGCGATCATCTTGCCCGTGCTGGCAATCGTGCTGGGTGTCATCACCTATCGCGTCAGTCCGCTCTACCGCCAACTCCAGACCTCGATGGACCACCTTAACGGCGTGGTGCAAGAGGACCTTACCGCCGTGCGCGCCGTGAAGGCTTACGTGCGCGCCGAGCACGAGTGCGACAAGTTTGACACCGTCAATACCGAGCTCGCCGGCACGGCGACCAAGACCTTCGGCACCGCCGTGCTCAACCTGCCGGTGTTTCAGCTGTCGATGTACGTGGCTGCGCTCTCCATCCTGTGGATTGGCGGCCGCATGATTCTCGCCGGCAAGCTGGGCGTGGGCTCTCTCACGGGCTTTATGAGCTACGTGCTGCTGATCATGAACTCGCTCATGATGATTTCCAACGTGTTTTTGCTGCTCACGCGCGCTCTCACGAGTGTGGGCCGTATCGCAGGGGTGCTCGATGAGGAGCCCTTTATCGCCAACCCTGCGGGAGACCTCGCGACTGCGGCGCCAGCGGACGGCAGTGTCGAGTTTCGCGACGTTTCCTTTAAATACCGCGCGGATGCAGCCGAGGATGTGCTCGAGCATATCGACCTTCGCGTCGAGAGCGGCTCGACGGTGGGCATCCTCGGCGGCACGGGCTCGGGTAAGAGCTCGATTGTGCAGCTGATTGCGCGTCTGTACGACGCCACCGAGGGCGTCGTACTTGTGGGCGGACACGACGTGCGCGACTACGACCTGGTCGCCTTGCGCGACGCCGTGGGCATTGTGCTGCAAAAGAACGTGTTGTTCACGGGCACCGTGCGCGAGAACCTGCAGTGGGGCAATCCGCAGGCGTCGGACGATGAGCTCCTCGCGGCTTGCCGCGCAGCGTGCGTGGACGAGTTCCTTGATCGCATCGGCGGGCTGGACGGCGAGTTGGGCCAAGGCGGCGCCGGTGTCTCGGGTGGTCAGAAGCAACGTCTGTGCATCGCGCGCACGCTGCTCAAGCATCCGCGCGTGCTCATTTTTGATGACTCCACCAGCGCGGTCGATATGGCGACCGACGCTAAGATTCGCGAGCACATCGCTCGGATCCCCGATACGACCGTGCTCATCATCGCCCAGCGCATCGCGAGCGTTATGGATGCCGATCGCATTGTGGTGCTGGACGACGGTCGTGTCCACGGCGTGGGCACGCACGAGGAACTGCTAGCGGGCGACAACATCTACCAGGAGATTTACGCCTCGCAGATGGAGTTTGCGGGGAACGTAGACGCCGGCGACGGCAGCGACGATGGCTGCGCGAATAATCCGTTTTCCTCCGTCCCCAGCAGATTACCCTTGGAAGGGGGCGAGCGCCATGCCTAAGACCGCAGCCCAAGCGCGCCCGGCCGACCTCAAGCGCACTGTGCGCCGTTTGCTCTCTTACATGGGCCATGCCAAGTTCTCGCTGCTGGCGGTGGGTATGCTTGCCTCCGTCGCGGCCATCGCGAGCCTCGCCGGCACCTACATGGTGCGCCCCATCGTCAACGGCCTGGCCACGGGCGGTGAGGAGCTGCTCACCAAGCAGGTCATCGTAACGGCGATCATCTACGCCGCGGGCGTGCTCTCGGCCCTAGGCTACTCGCAGATCATGGTGCGCGCGGCCCAACGCGTGGTGTCCGACATCCGTCGCGACCTGTTCGCGCACATTCAGACGCTGCCGCTCAGCTATTTCGACAGTACGCGCTTGGGCGACATCATGAGCTTTTTCACCAACGACGTCGACACCGTCTCCGAGGCGCTCAACAACAGCTTTGCCAACGTGATTCAGGCGAGCATTCAGGTGATCGGCACCACGGCCATGCTCATCATCCTCAACTGGCAGCTCACGATTATCACGCTCGTGTGCGACGCGGCCATCGTGCTGTACGCGCGCTACTCGGGTATCCGCTCCAAGCGCTTTTTTGCCGCCCAGCAGGCATCGCTCGGCGACTTGGATGGATATGTCGAGGAGATGGTCTCGGGCCAAAAGGTCATCAAGGTCTTCAACCACGAGCAGGCCAACGTGGCAGGTTTTGACGCGCGCAACCAGGAGCTGCGCCGCACCGGTGGCGCCGCGCAGGCCTACGCCAACTCGATGGTGCCCATGACCGTGGTGATCGGCTACGTCAACTACGCCATCGTCGCCGTGGCGGGCGGCATGCTCTGCATCAAGGGACTTGTCGACGTGGGTGCACTCGCGAGCTACCTGGTCTTTGTGCGCCAGGCGGCCATGCCCATCAACCAGTTTACGCAGCTGGGCAACTTCTTACTCAACGCGCTGGCCGGTGCCGAGCGCCTGTTTGCCGCCATGGACCTTAAGCCCGAGGTGGACGAGGGCTGCGTGGAGCTGGTGCAGACGGGCGACGCCGCGTGGGCGTGGAAGATTCCCGAGGGCCAGGGTGTGGGCACGTATGGACATCTGCACGATGTGGCCGCCGTTGGTGAATCGGGTCGTGCGGTGGCAGCCGACGGTACCGAGCTTGTTACCGGTCTGGTCCCGCTCGCCGGCGACGTGCGCTTCCATGCCGTGGACTTTTCTTACGTGCCGGGCACCCGCGTGCTCACGGATCTCAACCTGTTCGCCAAGCCGGGGCAAAAGATCGCCTTTGTTGGCTCGACGGGCGCCGGAAAGACGACCATCACTAACCTCATCAACCGCTTCTATGAGGTCGATGACGGCGAGATTACGTACGACGGCATCGACGTCAAGCATATCGCCAAGGCCAGCTTGCGCGGGTCGCTCGGCATTGTGCTGCAGGATACGCACCTGTTTAGCGGCACCATTGCGCAGAACATCCGCTTTGGCAAGCTCGACGCGACCGACGAGGAGGTGCGTGCCGCCGCCGAGGCCGCCTGCGCCGACTCGTTTATCCGTCGCCTGCCGCAAGGCTACGACACACCGGTCACGGCCGATGGCGCCAACTTGTCTCAGGGCCAGCGCCAGCTGCTCGCCATCGCGCGCGTGGCCGTGGCCGACCCGCCGGTGCTTATCCTGGACGAGGCAACAAGCTCCATCGACACGCGCACCGAAAAGCTCATCGAGCGCGGCATGGACCGCATCATGCGCGGCCGCACCACATTTATGATTGCGCACCGCCTGTCCACCGTCCGCGACGCCGACGCCATCATGGTCCTCGAACATGGCCGCATCATCGAGCGCGGCACCCACGAGGAATTGCTCGCCCAGCGCGGCGAGTACTGGCAGCTAGCGCATGGCTTAAAAGAGCTGGATTAACCCGTCGGAGTGCGGCTTGCTCTGGCCCTCCGACCTCTCACCTCGCCCTAAACCGTCCCAATTATCGATGTTTTTCTCGATATTGAAGAAAAGCATCGATTTTTGGGACGGTTTTTCTGTCGCTCGTACGGGTGGAATGCTTTCTTGTACGTGGAAGTGTGCGAATCCGTGAGCAGGGGAATAAGGTTGGTTATCCGACCCATTGGAGAGCTCATGGACTTGCCGATCGTCCTGTCCCATAAGACTGCCTGGCTGTACCACAACGCGGCGCGCCCGTTAGAGCCGCTCTCACGGGCAAGCAGCCTATACGACGAAGGCTCATTTGCTGGCGAGGTGGAGCCGACTGCGAGCCTCCCCAAATTGGGGCTCGATGCCAAGGGATTGAGGATATCTGCAGCGGTCGAGATTGTCGCCGACTATCTGGTCTCACTTGGTATTCCTCAAGAGGAACTCGGCCGTATTGATACGCTGGTTAGCTTCGATTTTGAACGCTCTCGGCCGGCGGGTCTCCGACGCCATGTGTTTGGGGCGCCCACACCTTCGGATCATCTTATCGAGGTGGCAGAGGGTCTTCTGGTGGTTGATGAGGCCATATGCCTTGTCCAGGCGGGCTCGTGGATGAGCGAGCTCGAGCAGCTTGAGTACGGATTTGAAGTGTGTGCTCGGTATCACCTTAACCATCTGTCGAGCGATGATTATGTCGAGGCCTCGCAGCGATATGCCGTCGCCGACCTGCGTGCTTTTTGCGAGCAGAATCCTTCGCGTCGAGGCGTGAAACGCGCGGCCGCCGTGCTCAAGCGCGTGCACGATGGCGCGCGATCGCCCATGGAGACGGCCACCGCAATCATGGTCGTCGCGAAACGTTCCCAGGGAGGGCTGGGATATGCCAAGATCGAGCTCAACCATCGGGTCGATGTTCCCAACGAGTTCAAGTATCTCGCAAAGGCCGGGTATTTCGAGATCGACGTATATGCGCCTGCGAGCGGTACAGGGATTGAATACAACGGCTCGGACCATCTTGATAAACAGCGCAGCGCGTCGGATGCGGAGCGTATGGCCGTGCTGAGCGCGCTGGGCTTTAGGATGATCGTCCTCACCGGGACTCAGTTTGCCCACCAGCTGCAATTGCACCGGGCGATGAACGCTATCGCGCTCGCTATGGGCCTTAAGTGCGACCGAAGCGAAGCGTTCCAGAAACGTCAAAACGACCTGCGAGAATTCGTGATTCGACACTGGGACGGCGGCCTTTAGGGGCGTTTTGGTCCTTCTACGGGGTGCCGTGGGCAGGCAAGCCATCACAACATTCGACGTTTATCGCCAAAAACGGGAAAAGCATCGAATGTTGTGATGGTTTGTATGCTGAGGATGGGCTTGGGAAGCCGGTCTTGCTCGAAGCGACCTGTCCTGTCGTACGGGTGTCGGCATAATTCTCTCGTGGGGTATTATGTTTTCCGAAGAATAAAACGCCGCGTGAGGGGAGGGCCGCGTGGACGGGCACGTGCAACATGACGGCTTTGGCCGCGACATCAACTACCTGCGCATTGCCGTTACCGACAAGTGCAATTTCCGCTGCATCTATTGCATGCCGGCCGATGGCGTGGCGCCCCGTGCACACGACGAGCTGCTCAGTGCCGAGGAAATCGCCCGCTTTGTGCGCTTGGTGGCGGGGGAGGGCATTCGCCGCGTGCGCCTGACGGGCGGCGAGCCGCTGGTCAGCCGCCGTATCATTCCGCTCATTCGTGACATCCGCGCGATTCCGCAGATCGAGGACATCTCGCTCACCACCAACGGTGCCCTGCTGCCCAAGTTGGCGCCGCAGCTCAAAGACGCCGGTCTTAACCGCGTCAACATTTCGCTCGATACACTCGACCCTACGCTGTTTGGAAAAATCACGCGCCTGGGTCGGCTCGAGCAGACCATGGCTGGCATCGACGCGGCGCTGGCTTGGGGCTTTGAACCCGTTAAGGTCAACTGCGTTGTGGTGCGCCGACTCAACCAGGATGTGGCGGCCCTTGCACGGCTGACCGTCGACCGCCCCATCCACCTGCGCTTTATCGAATACATGCCCATTGGCGACGAACGTACGAGCTCACATTGTGCTGTAGACCCTCACGCGCCCGCGCTCAATCCCGAGCTGTGGGACGCGAGCGACACCGTGCCGAGTGACGAGTTGCGGGCGCGCATCAATGCCGGGGCAGCCGCGGCGGGGCTGGGCGAGCTCGAGCCGCTCGGCATCAACGACGCTCCTGCCGGCGCGGGCCCTGCGCGCTATTGGCACTTTCCTGGCGCGACGGGAACGGTCGGTTTCATTAGCGCCATGTCCAACCATTTTTGTGCGAATTGCAACCGTCTGCGCCTGACGGCCGATGGCAACGTGCGTCCGTGCCTGTTCAGTGATGCCGAGTATTCGGTGCGCGACGCCCTGCGCCGTGGTGATGATATGCAGGTACTTTCGATTTGGCGCGATGCCGTGGCCCACAAACCGCAGGAACACGCGATAATTGAGGGCACGCAACGATTTATGTCCCAAATCGGAGGATGATCATATGGCCAAGAGCAGGTACGCCGATGCCACCAAGGCCGCTCGCAGGGCCGCGATGTCTGCCCACAAAGGCACGGCTGCGGCGAATGCTGGTAACGCCGACGCGTCCGCACAGCCGACTGCCAGTGCTGCCACCGAGCCCGCCCGCGACGCCCGTCGCGACGAGCTGACGCACGTGGACGCCAGGGGTGAGGTGCGCATGGTCGACGTGTCAGACAAGGCCGAGACCCATCGCATTGCTATCGCCGAGGGCACCATCCTCATGCACCCCGAGACGCAGGCCATGGTGCTGCAGGACCGCGCCAAAAAGGGCGACGTGCTTGCCTGCGCGCGTGTGGCGGGCATCATGGCCATCAAGCGCACGAGTGACATCATCCCCATGTGCCATCCGTTGCTCATTACCAAGAGCAAGTGCGACATTGCGCCCATCGCTCCGGCGGGGACGCCGGCTGAGGACGTGCCCGAGGGCTGGGCACCGGCGCGCACGGACGGGCAGGTTGGCTTTCACGTACTGGTTACGGCGGGCGTGACGGGCAAGACGGGTATCGAGATGGAGGCCCTGACCGGAGCGAGCGCTGCATGCCTTACGATCTACGACATGTGCAAAGCCATCGATCGCGGCATGGAGATCGTCGACGTGCGCCTGTTGCACAAGGAGGGTGGCCGCTCGGGCGTGTGGAATCGTGCAGAGCGTCAGGCCGCTGCTGTTGAGGCCGTGGCCGCTGACGGTGCCGCACCCGCGAGCGCATCCGTCGCCGTCGCGCCCGCAGCTCCGGCACCGGCCGTCCCTGCGATCGCGTTTATCGGCTATCAAAACTCGGGCAAGACCACACTTGTCGAGAAGGTCATTGCCGAGCTCACTCGCCGCGGCCTGCGCGTGGGTTCGCTCAAGCATCATGGGCATCATGGCTTTGATATCGATGTGCCCGCTAAGGATACGTGGCGCCATCACCAGGCCGGATCCAAGCACGTGGGACTCATCTGCGCCACGCGCTGGGCGGAGTACGCCGATACGCGCGAGGAGGACGAGATGCCCGCGCGCGAGCTGCTGTCGCGCTACAACGATGTCGACGTGGTGATCATCGAGGGCTACAAGACCGAGGGCTTCGACAACATCGTGGTCGCGCGCTCCGGTGTCGACCGTCTGCGCGGCAAGAGCTCGCTCGACCTGGTCGACGGTCACACGCTGGCCCTTGCCTGCAACGAAGCCCTGGCACGTCAGGCCTTCGACGCCGGCTTTGCGACCCGAGCCATCAACATCAACGACGCCCGAGCCATCTGTGATCTTATCCAAGATCACCTTTAAGGGCCGGCTCGCTGCGCTGCCATAACCTGCCAAAAAGGGACAGGTTTGTTTTGGCAGGTTTTATCTGGGCAAACGTCATTTCCACCACAAAGGGGGCCAGGCACCTTTGTGGTGGTTTTGCTTTGGTAGATGGTTGGGACATGCCTTACAATCTACCAAGTAGTTCATACTGAGCGAAAAACGGAGAGAAGGGTCCTGATGCGTCCTTAATGTTTCATGCGGATAGATTGATTTGACAGACGGTGGCGAATACCCACCGCCCGTATTCGTATGAAACAAGGAGTCTCCATGCTCGCATCTCTTCTCTCAAAACCTCAACCTTCGCTGTCCATGCAGGCCAAGCGCCTGGTAGCGATGCGCTTTCTCATCTACACCGGGTTTCAGACCAGCTACTTTATCGGCGTCATCGGAACGCTTACCTATGCGGACGATGCCTCGGTCGTCGCGACATCGCTGGCCGTCCTGTTCATGAACGTTTTCGTGATCCTGGGATCCTTTGCGGGCGGCGCTGCGCTCGACGCATGGGGTCCGCGCCGCCATTTCTTGCTGAGCATCGTCGGCACGCTCGCAACTGGCACGGCAATCATCGCCTTTGGTAGCGCGACCGGCGTCGTCCTGCTCGGCGCGGTGTTTCTGGGCTTTACGATGGGATTCGCCCAGCCCATCGCCACATCCTATCCGGCTTACCTCACCGACGATCCTGTCGAGCTCAAAGACATCAACTCCGCCATCGCCATGTTTTCAAACGTGAGTATCATCGTTGGTCCCACGCTGGGCGGCTTTGTCGCGGCGGCTGCGTCGTCGCGTGCGGTGTTCGTGCTTATGATGCTCTTTACCGTGCTGGCGTTCGTCGTCGGTTGGGGCTTTAGGCCGCAGACCAGCCATGTCGCCGGGCATGCGGATGCCGATTCGACAGAGGAAGGGGAGCGTGCGGGACAAAGCTCCAACCCCAGCACGTCCGCCCGCGCCACCTTCGCAGCCAGCATCAAGACAGTCTTCACCAACAGCGTCCTCGCGCTACTTTTCTGCATTATTTTTCTCTCGAACTTTGGCTACGGAGCCTTCGATCCGCTCGAGTCGTTTTTCTATCGCGATGTCCTACGCGTCGGCGTTGAGTGGATGGGCTGGCTCTCGTCGGCTTCGGGCGTGGGCGCGGTGCTGGGTGCCGTGCTCGCGCTCCGCTTGCCGCCGCACCTGGTCAACCTTAAAACGCTGCTCGTGGCGCTTATGTCCGTGGGCCTGGGAAGCCTGCTCTATGTGGGGACGCCGTACGTGGGCGTGGCCCTCGTCGGCCAGATCGCCCTGGGCATAGCTTGGGGTGTCGTCAACCCGCTCCACAACACCATCGTGCAAACGACGGCTCCGCTCGAGCAGCTTGGCCGCGTCAATTCGGTCATGGGCTTTGGCAATATGTTCGCCGGCGTGGCCCCTCTGGCGGTTGCACCGTGGCTGGCGGCAAAATTTGGCGTACAACAGACACTCGTGGGGGCGGGCATGGCCGTGACGGCGGTTCCCGCGGCGCTGCTGCTGGTTGGACGCCGGCATTTGGATCGTGCCGCAAAGCAGTAAAAACCATCACAACATTCGATGAAAATCGCGATTTTGCCGAAAAACGTCGAATGTTGTGATGGTTTGCGCCCCGGGCCAGGCCATCCTGCGAGTCCGGCCACCACAAAGGGGCCAGGCATCTTTGTGGTGGTTTTTGCTTTGGCAGGCCGCGCCTGCGCCTTGGTATACCATGTACACCATTTCCGACCACATTCAGCACCGCCGCACAACCCAGAAAGGCCTCCCATGGACGCCACCTTCACCCACATCAAAGCCGTGTTCTGCGATATCGACGGCACGCTGCTCACGAGCGGGCACACGGTGTCCCCGCGCACCGTGGCGGCGATTCGCGCCCTACGCGAGCGCGGCGTGCTTTTTGGCTTGTGCACCGGACGCGACGCCCACGCGACCGAGGCCATGTACGAGCCCTGGGGCATCGAAGGCCTGGTGGACGTGCTCGTGGGCTGCGGTGGCGCCGAGGTCATCGACCGTGCGCACGACATCAACGAGCTGAGCTATCCACTGCCAGGCGAGACCATCGCGCGCATCTGTAAGCACATGGCGGACCTTCCGGCAACGCCCGTCTGCCCCCGAGACGGCGTGTTCTATGTGCCCGAGAGCAATGCGTGCGTCGAGCACCTGTCGCGCGTCGACGGCGTGCCCTACCAGGTGGTCGATTTTGCCGAGTTTTTGCGCGAGCCGCAGCCCAAGGTGATGTTTACCATGGCGCCCGAGGTAATGCCGCGGGTCATCGAGCGGGCGTCGACGTTTGCCGACGACACCGTTAAGGCGGCGGCTCTGCAAACCACGCAGCGGCTCTACGAGTTCATGGATCCGCGCGTGTCTAAGACGCGCGGCCTTGTGCGCGTGGCGGAGCTCAACGACATGGAGCTCCAGAACATCTGCGTGTTTGGCGATGCGGACAACGACACCTGCATGGTGGCTGACGCCGGCGTGGGCGTGGCCATGGCAAACGGCAGCGCCGCCACCCGTGCCGCCGCCGACTTTGTAACCGCGAGCAACGACAAAGACGGCATCGCGATCTTTATCGAGGAACATCTGCTGTAGCGCAGGGGGAGAACCACCGCAATGGGGACAGGCGCCTTTGTGGTGGCCTCAGGCGATTTGGGCGAATTAATGCCTGAAATCTGCGCGAAAATTCAAATATAGTTGTCTGAACATCACGCTTCTAACCACCGATGGGTTAAAGATATTCTCATCAGTTTGGTGGGGTATTCCTTCCGGTTAAATGACCTACCGCCCACGGTCGATTTTTGACCGTGGGCGGGACGTTTGCTCTTGAGCAAAATGTTGTGCAAATAAATCTAATGCCATTAAAAAATGATGGGCAACTAAATTACCAGTAGAAACAAAAAATAGATAGCGAATAAACGAAGGTAAATCTGAGCAAATGTCAAGAGAATTGAGAATTCGCTACAAAACTATCGGTTTTGTTGCTCAGATGTTCAAACAATCGTTACAATTATGTGTTACTAAGCGTGCGCAATTACAGATTGCGCAGATACGTTTGATAGTGAAAGAGCAAGATCGCAGTCTCTTGGGGAGGAGACATCGATGACAGCAAATTCAGATAAATCTAAGCAGAACAATAAAACGGCACATCGTGTACTAGCAGGTGTTTTGTGCGGAGCTTCCGTTTTGAGCCTGGTACTGTCGCTCGTTATGCCCCCGATCTCGCAGGCCATCGCCAACGACACCCAGACAGTTTCTACCGAGGAAACTGTAACGGGGGGGGGTTCCTCAAGTGAGTCCGCTGCTGTAGATAACACCAGCGAGGATGCCGAAAACCAGAATAGCAACGAGACCGATGGCGGCGAGGCTGGCTCTTCAAATAGTGTTGAGCAGGCTCAGAGTGCGAATGCGGCTTCAGCGAGAGCGACGGCCACCGTGGAGAAGGGAATTTATGTTCCCACGTCTATCGGTATCGGTACGAATATCGATATCTCCACCCCCGATCCCGGCGTGGCCACCTACGTCGGCCGCGACATGTACATCGGTGGTAAGCCGAACAAAATTAGCACTCTTGATGCGAATAACGCCCCCACCGGCTCATATGCCGCTGAGGCGGAGGGCCTTACCGTGGTCCACGGCAAACTGGCCATGAATCCTATCAAGGAGAGTTGGGGCGGCCAGGGCTTCCGTTTCGGCACCGTTGGTTTTGGATCGCAGTTTCGTCCCAGGGAGGGAAGCACGGTGCTTGCGGTCGCCGGCATAAACAGCTTGATTGAGAACATGAATACCGGTCAGGGAACGACCTCAGATGCTGCGACGGTTGGTGCTTGGACCAAGGGTGCTTGGGTCGGCAAGGCGACAAAGACTGACTCCCACCCTGGCTATGACTATACCGCGCAGATCGCCGGTCCCATTACCTATTCCTATTGGGATTCGAATGCTAACAACGGGCGCCAGTCTGTCGTGAAAAAGCAAGGTAATTGGTTCGAGGGCTCGGATGCTCTGAAGAGCGACCTGTTCAATCAAAATGTTGATTTGACTAATGTTAACGGTAACGATTATTCGAGCTACAACGGTGCAGATGGATACCTCTCGAAGCTATCGAAACAGCTCGCCTCGTTTGCAAATACCGGCACAGTTACGGATGGTTCCGCAATTAGCGACAACAGCTACGCAATCAACAAGTACGATAACAAGGGAACAAGCTATACACTCACTTTCGATGGTAGTGAGAAGTCTGTTTCCGGTGCGCTTGATACCAGAATCCCGAACTATAAGATTTGCAACACCGAGCGACTTATCACCTTTACCGGCGATGGAACTTCTATGCAACAGGTCTTCACCATTGCCGGTTCCGAGCTCTCCAACTTGAAGGATGGCGTCTACTACCGCGGCGTCGACTTTAAGTTCACCAATGTCCCCGAAGGCGCATCCATTGTCGTGAACGTTACAGGTGCTGGTCCTGTCGAGTTCCACAATGGCTGGCGCTTCTGGTGGGGCGATACAGAAATATCTCGCGGTTATGAGAGTAACGCCGATAAAGACCTTCGCGCGAAATACTCGCTGGCCTCCCAGTCCATCATGTGGAATTTTGTCGATACCACGAGCCTCACCATCCGTGGTGGCATTGCGGGCGAGGGTAGAAGCGACTGGGGCAATGGCGGCGGGGACGGCAAGTGGACCGACGATGACCCCGCCGCTGCTATGCTCGGATCGATTCTCGTTCCCAACGGAAGCTTCGACGACCATGTGACCACCAACGGTCGTGTGTACGTGGGCGAAGATTTCATGATGAACAACCCTAAGATCGCGTACAACTTCACAAATCTCGAGGGTAACTCGGCTTCCGTCATCGATATGGATCAGGAGCGTCACAACTTCCCGTGGTCTGGGTCGTATACACCGGACGGCTCTGCCATTGCGTGGAGCAAGGTCGACGCTGCGGACGGCATGACGCCGCTTTCTGGTTCCTCGTGGACGATATACGGCACTGTCGATGATGCCAAGAATGAAACGTATCCCATCGTTACGGTAACGGATGGCGGTGCCAATGATTACTCTTCGGATGATGGCGAGCTTCAGTTCAACTATTTGAATCAGAAGGCCAAAATTGGCGATCCCAACGATAAAGACTACTTCACGTACTACATTCGCGAGGTCAAGGCGCCGGCTGGTTATCAGAAGTCGGACACCATCTACTACGCAACCATGAACAACACCGGCGAGCAGGTGAACTATGTTCAGGGTCATGTGGACACGGTGAACGGAAATAAGCTCGTTTCATTCGATGATTCCAACACCACGGGCGCCATCTCCAACACCAAGATCACCGGTACGGTGTCTTGGACCAAGGTTGAGGAGAGCGACACGGGACACACTCCTTTGGCTGGTTCCGAGTGGGCGCTTACCAAGGTAAAGGATGCCGATGGTGCCGAAATTCCGGACGCTGCATCCCTGACTGTGATTGATAACGATACGAATGCGGAAGCTGTCAGCAACAAGTGGGCAGATTCTGATCCCGCCGATGGCAAGTTCAAGCTCGAGGGTCTGCTGCCGGGCACGTACACGCTCACGGAGACCCAGGCGCCGTTTGGCTACGAGCTGAACCAGACAACCTACGAGTTCACGGTGTCCAAGGCGGACGGTTCCATTGCGTGGACCGAGGGAAAGAAACCGAGCATTGTTGAGGGCACTACGTACATCTCCGATTCTCTCACCACCACGTCCGTGGAAATCCCGGTGACTAAGTCCGTCCGTAATACGGACTGGCCGAAGGATTCCAGCGGGAAATACGTTGCGTTCGACTTCAACATCGAGGCTACGGGGGATTACGCAACCAACGTGCCCATTCCTAACCCGGCAGACCTCTCCATTGCACCCGCAGCAGGGGAGACCGACGCCGCCAAGCCCAACAACATCACGGCGACCTTTGGCGCCATGACGTTCAACAAGTCGCACCTGTCCGATACCCCCGGTACGGCGGATGACTACGCCAGGACCTACACCTACACGGTGAAGGAGGTCGCGCCTACCACCGGTGCCATCGATAAGCTCCGCTACTCCAAGGCCGAGTACCAGGTTGCCGTCACGGTGAAGGCCGTCATGAATGAGACCACTGGCAAGTACACCGGTCTTACCACCTCTACCACCGTTACGCAGATGAAGGACGACATGGGCAACACCCTTGGCGAGAACGGGCAGGGCGTCGTGGTTGAACCCTCCGCCGCCGCGCCCGACGCCATTCCCGCCTCCACCTTCACCAACACCTACTCCACCTCTTTGCCCCTTTCTGGTATGTCGGGCGTCACTCTGACGTACCTTGCCGGCGCGGCGGTGCTTTGCGCTGCTGCAGCCTGGATGCACATTCGTCGCAAGGCGAATGCGAAGGGAGGTGAGCGTCGTGAATAAGAAAGTTTGCTCCTTCCCGATCTTGTTTGCGCTGCTTGCCCTCGTGGTCGGCACCTGCGCGGTTGTGTTCCCCGCTTCCGCGCAGGCCGCGCCGACCTCGACCGGTTCCATCACGGTGAGCGGCACCGTGGCGAGCAGCTACGACGCCTACCAGATCTTTAGCGCCAACGTCGTCGACGGCGACAGCGACGCCAAGATCGCCACCGACCTCACCTGGGCAAGCGACGCCGCGCGCGACGCCGCACTGCCTGTGCTGCACAGCGCCGGCATGCCCAATTCCCAGACCACCGCGCAGGAAGCTGCCGAGTGGCTCAACACCGATTCCCACCTTACGAGCGCGCTGAGCGCACAGCTCGCTCGTTCCCTTCAGCGCTCTGGCGCCGCGTCCGTGGCCCTTAACGCGGGCACGACGACCCAGCTGCCCAGCGGCTACTGGCTCATCGTCGCCGACGACGACGCCATCGGCCAGGACGAGGTCGGCACCGCTCCGATCATGGTTCTGGTGGGCGGCAGCGCCGTCAGTGTCAAGCCCAAGGCCGCGACGCCCAAGGTGGCCAAGCACGTGCTGGAGGACGGCACCGCCGCCTGGCAGAAGGCCGCCGATGCCACGGTCGCCGACGACCTGTACTGGCGCCTCTCGGCCACGGTCCCGGCGGGGCTCACGGCCTACGACACCTATACGGTGCGGTTCGTCGACACCATGAGCGCGGGGCTCGACCCCTCCAAGGTCGCCGCGAGCGTGCGCGTGTACGTGGCGGCGGGCGCGGACGGCGGCTTTGACGCCGTCTCGACCGGCAAGGACGGCCGCGCCGGCACCGAGCCCGCGAAGGGCTGGACCGACATCACGGCCCAGTGCGGGGTCTCGGTCGACGGTAAGACCTTCACCGTGCGCACCGGCGACCTGATCGCCGCGCTCGGCGGGGCCGACGCCTTCGCCGCGGGCGCCCGCGTGGTCGCCGTGTACAACGCGCCGCTCAACAGCGCGTGCAACCACGGCATCGCGAAGGGCAACCCCAACGAGGTCTACCTGCGCTACCCGCGCTCTCCCTTTACCGACCAGTCCGGCGACGCGGGCTTTGCCCGCACGCCGAGCGACGATGCGTGCGCCTACACCTGGGATCTCGCGCTCACCAAGCGCGGCAGCGACGGCGACAAGCCGCTTGCCGGGGCGGTCCTGAGCATCGCCGACGACCGCGGTCGCACGCTAGCGGCCGACGGCACGTGGGATGCGGAGGGCAAGGCCACCGTCACCACGGGCGAGGACGGCCGCGTGGCCGTCTCGGGCGTGGACTCGGGCAAGCTGGAGGTTCGCGAGCTCAAGGCGCCCAAGGGCTACACCGCCTTTGAGGGCACGCGCTCTGTGACGGTCAAGGCCGAGGGCCTGGACGTCGACCAGGTGGCCGCCGCCAAGCCCAAGCTCACCATCACGGCCGAGTCGCCCCTGCGCGCCGACAGCGCGGACGGGTCGACGGGCAGCCTGGAGGCGTCGCTCATCAATACGCCCACCGGCACACCTCCTAGCATTACCACCGGAGGCTTTATGCCCTCGACTGGCGATATGGCAATGTACGCCGCGGCCGCCGCAGCGGTCGCCGGAGCCGCGCTCATCGTGGTCGCGCTCCTGGTCAAACGGGAAGGTGGCAGCCATAAAGAGTAGCTGGCAGCCCCACAGAGAGCGGGGCGAGACGTAGCGAAGTAGATGCTAAGACACAGACAGACAGATTTAGATCAAATGGAATTCGAGCAGAAAGCAGAGGAAAAGAAGATGAGTATGAGTAAGAACATCGCACGCCTGGCAGTAACCGCCGGCCTCACAGCAGCCCTGAGCTTCGGCGGCGTCATGGCCCCGGTGACCATGGCGTTTGCGGCGGGCACGCCGACGGTGGCCACGGAGAAGGGTAAGGTGGCTATCACCGACGAAACATACACCGGCACGACATTCAAGGGCATTCAGATCTTCACCGCGAAGGTCACGCAGGATCAGAAGGGCGATGGGAGCTGGGATGGCTCGGCCGCTAAGACTCTTTCCGATATTCAGTGGGCTCCGGGTAATGTGAAAACCCTCGTTACGACTGCGCTCAAAGACGTTACTGGAGCACCTGAAGTAGATGCTGACGCCCAGACGTGGGCGGAGTTCATCAGCACGACTCAGGGCTCTAATTTTGGAGAGACTACGGCGGTTGATACTGGCACAACTCTTGACTTGATTGCCAAGGCCTTGGAAGGGGACGAGACCCTCACGTGGACAAAGCCAAGCGATTCCACCAAAGGTAGCTTTAAGGATCTTGATAATGGCTACTGGCTTTTCGTGACCGATACGCCCAGTACGACCAACGGTGCTAATGGCAATACTGATGCGTATACCTCGCCGATTTTCACCATCGTCGGTGGCTCTGACGTTAACGTGGCCCCCAAGAAGGACGTCCCCAACGTGACCAAGGCCGTAAAGGATGACAAGAACGGCAAGTTTGTTACGGACGATAGCAAGGATGTTTTTACCGCAGCCAACAAGGCTGCCGACTCCGCTGCTGAACAGCCTGTTGAATATCAGCTTGCCGGCACTGTGGCTAGCAACATTAACACGTATGTCAAGTACAGCTACACTTTCACTGACGAGCTCCCCTCCACGATGGTTCCAGAGCTTCAGGGTGGTAACCCAGTCGTTGAGGTCAAGATTGACGATTCAGTCGTGGATCCCGCTTGCTACAGTGCGACCTATGTCCCGGGGGAAAGCACGAATACGCTCACTGTTTCCTTCGAGAACCTCAAAGAAGCAAAGGATAAGGCTGGCAATCTCATCAACGTTGACGGTGGTTCGACAGTCTATGTGAACTATGAGGCAAAACTGGTTGCTGGCAAGATTAACGCGGATATGCTCGGCAAGGCCCAGGTGAACAATGTCAAGTTGACCTATTCCAACAACCCGCACACCAATGGCACCGGTACCACGGTTGACCATCCGGCCTACGACTACACCTATGGTATCGACGTTACCAAGGTTGGCAGCGATAATGATGAGGCCGGCAACCCCAAGACTCTCAAAGACGTCGAATTCACGCTGAAGGAGCAAGGCACCGGCAAATTTATCAAGGCCGACGGCACCACGACGTCAAATGAGAATGAAGCAATACTGACCACCACCTCCCAAGGCAAGATCAACGTTGTCGGCCTCGATGAGGGCACCTATATCCTCACGGAGGTTAAGCCTGCGCCTGGCTACAACAATTCCGCGGCAAACGGCGTGACCTTTACTATCAGCCGCACGCTCAATCAGGACGGTACGAATGTGACGCCCGACACGACGAGCGCCATTGTGGCAGGTCAAGATGTTGTTCAGGAGGGCTCCGCGAAAGCTGAAGTCGGCAAGCTCAGCTTCACCATCGTTGACAAGAAGGGCTCCAACCTCCCGCTGACCGGCCTTAACGGCGTGACCTTCACTTGGATCGCTGGTGGCGCGGTGCTGTGCATCGGCGTGGCGCACCTCATCCGCAGCCGTAAGCAGACTGAGGAGTCCGAGCAGGAGTAACGCTCGCTCACCCATCCCTTTGGCAGGTGGGATGTGATGGCCATGAGACTTGCGGACACTCTTCTCGTCCATCCACGTTCTTGCTTTGCCATTCTCTTTTCGGGGCAGACTCCGCACTGGAGTCTGCCCCGTTTTTTGGACAACACAGGCAGCCTCCACCGTCCGATGCGGACTCATCCGTCATCGCGTTTCTTGACTCGTATGAGGTTCGGTTTAAGGTCCGTAGGCGCACGCGCGGTGCGGACGGTAGAAGGCATTTGCGCCGCAGCAAGCGCAAATAAGAATGCCCGGGGGTCGGATCCCGGGCATTTAACAAAAGCTGAAAACTAGGCCGCCCGCGCTCTCGTACACTTACGCGGGATGCATCGTTTCCTATTGTCATTGTATCCCGAATCGCCCCGCCGATTCGGGACATTTTGAAAACGCAAATGCGGGCCCATGCTCGCGCCGCGCAATGCTGTTTAGCTGCGTTGTCCGGCGCATGAGCTCGCAATTCGGCTATTATTTGTTTAGACAACCTGAGCTGTAGAGGAGTGACCGGCGATGGTGCAGGGCGCCAAACATATGAAGAGCAATAACGCCGCGGACAACGGCGGCTCAAGCCCTCAGCCCAAACCTCAACAAAAGCCCAAGCGCCGTCGCAAGCGGTTGCCGCGCTGGGCCGACCGGCTCATCACCATCGTCATCATCCTTATTGGCGTGGGCCTTATGACCTGGCCGTGGATCTTGGACCGGCTCGAAGCCTCGGGCGTGTTCAACCAGATCAGCACGGTGTCCAGCACCGTGGACGCGCTGTCTGCCGAAGAGCGCGAGCGCATTCTGCTTCAGGCGCGCTCCTTTAACGAGCAGCTGGCGGGCGAGGCCACCGAGCTCCCCGCCGACCAGATCGAGCCCTACGCTCAGCAACTTATCTTTGACCGCGACCCCATGATGAGCTGGGTCGAAATCCCCTCCATCGACGTGAGCATGCCCATCTACCACGGCACGAGTGAGGAAGTCCTTATGGCGGGCGTCGGCCACCTGGAGGGCACGAGCCTGCCAGTGGGCGGCACCTCGACGCATTGCGTGCTCACCGCGCACTCGGGCATGCGCAACTTGAGCATGTTCGACGACATCCATTCGCTGGAGCCCGGCGACCTGGTGCTGCTGCACACCATGAACAAGACGCTCGCCTACAAGATGGTGGACTCCGAGGTGGTGCTGCCCGAGGAGATGGAGTCGCTGACCATCGAGCCCGGAGCGGACAAGGTGACGCTCGTCACCTGCACGCCCTACGGCGTGAACGACCATCGCCTGCTGGTGCACTGCGTGCGCACCAAGTACAGCAAGAAGGACGTCGACAAGCAAAAGTCGCTGGCTGGTCGCCACTGGGGCAAGCGCGAGTTTGCCGTGCTTATCGTGGTCGTTGCCATTGTGCTGTTGCTGCTGGACATCGTGATCCACGCGGTCCGCAAGCGCCGCAAGGCCAAGGCCTCGGCATAAGACATTCTTCAGAACCACCACAAAGGGGACAGGCACCTTTGTGGTGGTCGGGACTTCCAAACCATCACAACATTCGACGAAAATCGCGATTTTGACGAAAAGCGTCGAATGTTGTGATGGTTTTCGCTGTGGGCGGGACGGTCTTCGTTGTGGGCGAGACGGTTTTCGCTATGGACGGTGCGGTTTCGCTGCAGAACCGTCGGCCCGCCGCCTGTCAACCGCCGCCCTCGTTACGTTTTCGCTGCATTTAGGTAAAGCACCTGCTCCAAGCGGCGTTGCCTTGTATACTAGAGCGGTTTATCTGTTATGCGGAAGGGAGCGCCTATGGCACTCAGCGAGAAAGACGTGCGCGGCATCGCCGAGTACGCAAAGATCGCACTGACCGACGACGAGCTCACCCAGATGACGTCCTACCTGAACGACGCCGTCCAGATGCTCGAGCCCGTCTTGCAATATGACTTGCCCGACGTGGAGCCCACGTTCCATCCTATCGGAAGCCTGTCCAACGTGATGGGCGATGACCTGCGCGAGCCCGAGCGCGACCTGCCGCTCGACGTCGCGCTCGAAAACGCCGGCAGCGCGCGCGACCGCTACTTCCGCGTGCCGTCCATTTTGGGAGAGGGGGAGAGCGAGTAATGGCGCAGAGCTTCGATTCCCTTACCGCCGCCCAGATCGCCGCGGGCGTTGCCGCCGGCGACTTTACCGCTACCGAGGTGGCCCAGGCATCCCTTGCCGCCATCGAGGCGCGCGAGGGCGGGGTCCAGGCATTCCTGCAGGTGGCGCCCGAGCTTGCACTCGAGGCCGCCGCGCGCGTGGATGCCGACCGTGCCGCAGGCAAGCCGCTGCCCCCGCTTGCGGGCGTGCCGCTGGCCATTAAGGACAACATGAACCTCGTGGGCACGCGCACCACCTGCGCTTCGCGCATGCTCGAGGACTACCAGAGCGTCTACACCGCCACCTGTGTCCAGCGCATGCTCGATGCCGGCTGCCTGCCCATGGGCAAGGCCAACATGGACGAGTTTGCCTTTGGCAGCTCCACCGAGAGCTCGGCGTTCCACCGCACCAACAACCCCTGGGATACCGAGCGCGTGCCCGGCGGCTCTTCGGGTGGCTCCGCTGCCGCCGTCGCCGCGGGCGAGGTCGCGCTCTCGCTGGGCTCGGATACCGGCGGCTCCATCCGCCAGCCGGCGTCGCTGTGCGGCGTGGTGGGCTTTAAGCCCACGTATGGCGCTGTGAGCCGTTACGGCGTGGTTGCCTTTGGCTCGTCGCTCGACCAAGTGGGCCCCTTTGGCCGCACGGTCGAGGATGTCGCGCTGGCCATGAACGCGCTTACCGGCGCGGGCCACGATCCGTACGACTGCACCAGCCAGGATTGCGCCGTCGACTTTACCGAGCACCTCAACGACAGCATCGAGGGCAAGCGCGTGGGCATCATCCCTGCGTTTATGGAGGCCGAGGGCCTAACGCCCGAGGTCAAGGCCGCTGTTCAGCGCGCCGCGCAGGAGCTGCAGAACCAAGGCGCCGAGCTGGTCGAGGTCGACCTTCCGCACCTGGACGCCGCCATCGCCGCCTACTACGTCATCGGCCCGGCCGAGGCGTTCTCCAACCTGGCCCGCTTCGACGGCATTCGCTACGGCTATCAGGAGGAGGGCTGCGCCAACCTGTCCGACCAGAGCTCGCTGTCGCGCGCTCACGGCTTTGGCGCTGAGGCCAAGCGCCGTCAGATGCTCGGCGCCTACCTGCTGAGCTCGGGCGTGTACGACAAGTACTACTACGCTGCGCAGAAGGCCCGCACGCTCATCACGCAGGACTACGACGCCGCGTATGCCAAGGTGGACACCATCCTCATGCCCGCCTCGCCGCGCACGGCCTTTAAGTTTGGCGAGATCAGCGACCCCACGCAGATGTACCTCTCCGACCTGTACACCATCTCGCTCAACATCTGCGGCAACGGTGGTATCTCGGTGCCGCTGGGCCTGGGCGAGGATACTCAGCTGCCCGTTTCTGCCCAGCTGGTGGGTCCGGCGTTTAAGGACCGTCAGCTGCTCACGTTTGCCCGCGCCCTGGAGCGCGGCTTTGCCGATGCCGCCACGGGTGCGCCCGCGCTTTCCGTCGCGCCCGATTTTGCCGGGAAGGGAGGCGAGCTGTGATGAAGGAGCTTTCCGAGGTTCTGCAGGATTGGGAGGCCGTGATCGGCCTGGAGATCCATACCGAGCTCACCGCACTCGATACCAAGATGTTCTGCAACTGCAAGCTCAGCCACGATGACGAGCCCAACGCCAACGTGTGCCCGGTGTGCCTGGGCCTGCCCGGTGCCCTGCCGGTGCCCAACAAGCGCGCCATCGAGAGCATCGTCAAGGCCGGTCTCGCCACCAGCTGCGAGATCCAGCGCCACTCGATGTTCTACCGCAAGCACTACTTTTATCCCGACATGGCCAAGAACTTCCAGACCACGCAGGGTCCGGTCGCCTTTGCCATGTACGGTCACCTGGATCTTGACGTGACAGGTCGCGGTGCCGCCGAGCGCCCCGACTGCGCGTTTGGTGAGGCCGAGGCGCAGAGTCTGGCGAGCGCCTCGGCCAACGCCGAGGGCCTGTCCACGTCCATGACGTCGACCATGCGCGAGGGCAACCAGCGCGCCGGCCACCTGGCCAGCTACGATGCGTCCAACTTGCAGATGCCTGAGCGTCGCGAGGACGGTTCCTACACGGTGCCCATCCGCATCCTGCGCATTCACATGGAGGAGGACGCCGCCAAGATGGTCCATGTGGGCGGCGCCGAGGGCCGCATTACCGCCGCGGCTGAGTCGCTCGTCGACTACAACCGCTGCGGCACGCCTTTGATTGAGCTCGTGACTGAGCCCGACTTGCGCACGCCCGAGGAGGCTCGCCTGTTTATGGAAAAGCTCCGTCGCATCTTTGTGACGCTGGGCATTTCGGACTGCTCCATGGAGAAGGGCTCCATGCGCTGCGACGGCAACGTGTCGCTGCGCCGCCGCGGCGAGACCAAGCTGGGCACCAAGACCGAGCTCAAGAACCTCAACTCGTTTAAGAGCCTGCACGATGGCCTTGCTTATGAGATCTGCCGTCAGGCAGAGGTGCTCGAGGAGGGCGGCATCATCTATCAGGAGACCCGCCACTGGGAGCCCAGCCGCAAGCGCACCGTGGTCATGCGTGTGAAGGAGACGGCCGACGACTATCGCCTGTTCCCCGATCCCGACCTGGCGCCGTTCGATCTGGACGAAGAGTTCATCGACCGCTGCCGTGACGAGATCCCCGAGCTGCCCGATGCCAAGCGCGCCCGTTTTGAGGCCGACTTTGGCATTAAGGCGGCCGATGCCGAGCAGATCGCCGGCGACCCCGAGTTTGCCGAGTTCTTTGAGGCGGCCGCTGCCGGTATGGCTGGCAAGGAGGCACAGACGGTCGCAAACCTGCTGGTGAACGAGATGATCGCCTACCTTAAGGGTGCGGGTGTCTCGCTGGCCGAGTCCGGCATCGCGCCGGCTCAGGTGGCAGCCCTTGCCAAGCTGCTGGCGACCGATGCCATCAGCTCCAACCAGGCGCACGAGGTCTTTGAGGTTATGGCCCAGACCGGCGACGACCCCAACAAGATCGTCGACGAGCGCGGTATGCGTCAGGTGAGCGATGCCGGCGCGCTGCAGCCGATTGTGGACGAGGTGTTGGCAAACTGTGCCGACCAGGCGCAGCAGTATCGTGACGGCAACCAGAAGGTCATCGGCTTTTTGGTGGGCCAGTGCATGAAGGCGAGCCGCGGCAAGGGCAACCCGAAGCTCTTCAACGAGTTGCTGAGAACGTCGCTCTCGTAAACGGGAACCCGGGAGCCCCGGCAGGGCGGGTGCTTCCTCAAAATTTCGAACAGTCCTGCGCAAGACGAAGGCCACATTAAGTGGCCTTCTTTGCATGCGGAACTCATTTGGAGCAAACACCCCGGCGACTCGGGACTTCCCCGGCCAGACGACTCGGCCGTTCGGGTCAGGTGGGGCTGAATGGAATAGAGTGAATGAGGTCGCCGTTGGCGCCCTCATTCTTTATATATGTTGGGAGCGCCAGGTGGTGGGGGTGGTGCCGGTGTGTTGCTTGAAGGCTTGGGCGAAGGCGGCCTGTTGAGGGTAGCCTAGACGCTCTGCCACCTGCGCTATTGTGAGCGCGCTATCGGCCAAAAGGTCCTGTGCTCGCTCCATACGGCGTCTGCGAATGTAGGCGCCCAGGGACTCGCCAGTTTGGGCCTTAAAGGTGGCGCATAGTTTGGAGCGGCTTGTGTAGAGCCTCTCGGCCACCTCGTTGATACCCACATGTCTGCCTTTGTCGAGCGCGCGCTCAATCATTGCCGTTGCTTCTTCGGCAATGGTTATGCTGACGCGTGTGCCTGCCGCCTGCCGCGCCTGCTTGTGGGCCGCGCACGAACAGGCGAGCTCCGCGACCATGGTCTCCACGATGCCCTGCATATAGACGTGTCCGCCTACGGTGCGGGCGCGGTCCTCGTTAATCCGGCGCAGCGTGTGGCAGATGGCAGACGTCGCTTCCTCGTGCCATGGCTCGGCAAACGCCTCAAAGATTCCCACGAACTCGGTGGGATAGCGGTGTTCCAGTTCGTCAAAATATCCAGGCAAAAAGAGCACCGAGCGCGAGTGATAGAGCTGCCCCGCAAACAGCGGGCTTAACTCCTCGCCACAGTTGTTTTGGATAAAGCTGCAAACGGCATTGTTTGGCCACGGTCCATGCAATGGTTTAAGGTTCGCGGGCGTTATGCCAGCCTCGGGCATGCATGTAAGTGTGGGCGCGCTGACCTCGCTCACACAGGCGTATGGCTCGGGTGTGTATTCGGCCAGGTACATATCGTGCGTCGGGGTTATGAAATGCTCCATGACGATGCAGGTGGGGGAGAGAGGCATGATCCATGCGCGGCCGTGCGCCCGGTCGTTTGCCACCTCGCCGGTAAAGACGGCGCCCTTGCCGGTAAGCTCCAGGCCAAACTGCTCAAATTGCGGTGCGTAGAGCTCGGTTATGTCGGTCGCTGCCCGCCGTATTTGCAAAAGCGTCCCTTTCCTTTGCAGAAACGTCCATGCCTGGCTTAATTGTGAGCCATGGCTAACACATCAATGATAAGTTCATTACGGTTAACTCTCAAGCCGTTAGAAAGGAATCTCATGGCAAAGGGATCAAAAAGGGAAGGCGGCGGTATCGGCGAGCTGCTTGCATATGCCGGCGACCGTAAATTCCTAACGTATTTGGGCATGGCGCTCTCGGCGCTCTCGCAGCTGCTGAGCTTTGGCCCGTACGTGTGCATTTGGCTTGTCGCGCGCGATCTGATCGCCGTGGCACCTAACTGGAGCGAAGCCTGCGACATCGCGACGTATGGCTGGTGGGCCGTGGGGTTTGCGCTGGCAAGCATCGTAGCTTATTTCGTGGGGCTCATGTGCACGCATCTGTCCGCGTTTCGCTGCGCGTCCAATATCCGCAAGACTACGAGCGAGCACCTGCTTAAGCTGCCGCTTGGCTACTTTGACACGCACGCCACCGGTGAGCTGCGCCGTATTGTAGACGGATGCGCCGCCTCCACCGAGACTTTGCTCGCACACATGCTGCCCGATATCGCAGGCGCCACCGCCATGGTCGCAGGCCTGCTCGTGCTGCTTTTCGCGCTCGATTGGCGTTTGGGGGCGGCATGCCTTATCTCGGTCGTCGTTTCGTTTGGCGCCATGGCCACCATGATGAGCGGCAAAGGCGCCGAGTTCATGAAGGCCTACATGGGAGCGCTGGTCAAGATGAACAAGACCGGAACCGAATACGTACGTGGCATCCCCGTGGTCAAGGTGTTTCAGCAGACGGTCTACTCCTTTAAGGCCTTCCACGATGCGATCGCCGAATACGCCGACATGGCACAAAACTATGCGGGCACGTTCTGCCGAGGTCCGCAGGTACTCAACCTTACCGCGCTCAATGGTCTTGTGGCATTCCTATTGCCCATGGCGTTGCTGTTGGCGCCAGGCGAGACGGACTTCGCGCATTTTATGACCAACTTCACGTTTTACGCGATATTTTCGGCCGTGGTACCGACGGCTATGACCAAGCTCATGTTTGTGGGCGAGGCCTCTCAGATGAGTGCCGATTCGCTGGCTCGTATTCGAAGCGTCATGGATTCCAAGCAGCTCTCCGTGCCCGCCCAACCCAAGCACCCTGCCGGCGGCGACGTGCGATTTGAGGACGTGAGCTTTACGTACGAGGGTGCCGAAGCACCCGCCGTTAGCCATGTAAGTTTCAGCGTTCCCGCTGGTGGCACCCTCGCCCTGGTGGGTCCCTCGGGTGGCGGTAAGTCAACCTGCGCAAGCCTGATTCCGCGTTTTTGGGATGTTTCCTCGGGTCGAGTGCTCGTAGGTGGTGTGGACGTTCGCGATATGGATCCGCACGAGCTTATGGACCAGGTCGCCTTCGTGTTCCAGACCAACCAGCTGTTCCGGCAAACACTTGCCGACAACGTACGCGCCTCCAAGCCTACGGCCACTGACGACGAAGTGCGTGCGGCCCTCTCCTCAGCTCAGTGCGACGACATTGTGGCCAAGCTCCCACAGGGCATCAATACCATGCTCGGTGCCGGCGGAGCATATCTTTCGGGCGGCGAGGTCCAGCGCGTGGCCCTCGCCCGCGCGATCCTTAAAGACGCGCCTATCGTGATGCTCGATGAGGCCACGGCGTTTGCCGACCCCGAGAACGAGGCGCTCATCCAGCGCGCCTTTAGCAAGCTGGCGGCGGGTCGCACGGTCATTATGATTGCTCATCGACTCTCGACTGTAGTGGGCGCAGATCAAATCGTGGTGCTCAACCAGGGCAGGGTGCAGGAGTCGGGTACTCATGCCGAGTTGCTGTCCCAAGAGGGTTTGTATGCCAAGATGTGGGCCGAATACGAACAGGCCGCGAGCTGGAAAATCACTGCAGCGACCGCGGATGCCGCCGTCACGAAGGGAGGCGAGGCCTAAATGTTCGCCTCATTCCAAAAGAAGTATTTCCTATCCGATAAAGGCGTCGCCGGCGTAAAGCGCGGCATTTTCTGGACCACGCTCACCAATCTTATTACCATGGCCGGCATGGGCTTTTTATTCCTGGTCATGGCCGGTTTTGTCGAACATCTCGCCACTGGCGCTGACCTGCCGGATGCCCTGCCGATCGTGGGCGGCCTCCTGGTCTTTTTCGTGTTGCTCTTTGCCGCTAACTGGCAACAGTATTACTACACCTACTGCATCTTTTACGAGGAGTGCGGCAAGCAGCGTATGGAGATCGCCGAACGCTTGCGCAAACTGCCGCTGTCGTTTTTCGGTCGTCGTGATCTGGCCGATTTAACCGAGACCATCATGGGCGATGTCCAGACCATGGAACATGCCTACAGCCACGTGTTGGGAGAGCTTTGGGGCGCCATTATCGCAAGCGCTATTGTGTTCGCAGCATCGCTGTTCTTTTGCTGGCAGTTGGCGATCACGGCGTTCTGGAGCGTTCCCGTGGCCTTTGCCGTGCTGTATTTGACGCGCGGCCCCATGGTCCCGGTGTTCGACCGTGTTCGCGCCGAGAAGGTCAAAGTCACCGAGGCGATCCAGGAGACGCTCGATTGTGTGCGCGAGATCCGCGCTACCAACCAGGAGGCCTATTATCTTGAGGGACTCGGTGCCGTGATCGATGACGAGGAGCGCGAGACCACTTAGGGAGAACTCGTTAACGGGCTTTTGGTCAACTCTGCCTTTGTCATTTTGCGTCTGGGGGTCGCTTCCACGCTGGTAACGGGTGCCGCGATGGTTGCCTCGGGGCGGGTCGACTATTTGGTGATGTTTGCCTTCTTGCTTATGGTGAGCCGTATCTATGCGCCCTTTGACCAGGCGTTAATGTTAATGTCCGAGCTGTTTGCCGCCGAGTCGTCTGCCAAGCGCATGCGTTCCATCATGGAAGAGCCTGTGGCGCGGGGCAGCGAGAAATTTGAGCCCGCGGGTCACGATGTGGTGTTCGATCACGTGGCATTTGGCTATGGTGCGGGCGAGGACGGCCGCGCCGGCGAGAAAGTTCTTACCGATGTGAGCTTTACCGCCAAGGAAGGCGAAGTTACGGCGCTGGTCGGTCCTTCGGGTTCCGGTAAGTCTACGGTGAGCCGCCTGGCCGCGCGCTTTTGGGATGCCACTGCGGGCAAGGTTACCGTGGGCGGTGTGGATGTTGCGGGCGTCGATCCCGAGGTACTCCTGCGCGACTACGCTATCGTGTTCCAAGACGTGCTGCTCTTTGACGACACGGTGATGGGAAACATCCGCCTCGGGCGTCGTGATGCCACCGATGAGGAAGTGCTTGCGGCCGCGCGTGCCGCCAACTGCGACGAGTTTGTGTGCCGCATGCCGCAGGGCTACGACACCATGATCGGCGAGAACGGCTCCAAGCTGTCCGGTGGCGAGCGCCAGCGCATCTCCATCGCCCGCGCGCTGCTCAAAGACGCACCCATCGTGCTGTTGGACGAGGCGACGGCAAGCTTGGATGTGGAGAACGAGACCGTGGTACAGCAGGCACTCTCCCGTCTGCTTGCAGGTAAGACGGTTATCGTTATTGCCCACCGTATGCGTACGGTGGAAAATGCCGACAAAATCGTTGTGCTCAAGAATGGAGTGGTTGCCGAACAGGGCACCCCGGCGCAGCTCAAGGCGGCAGGTGGAGAATTCGCCCGCATGGTTGCGCTGCAAAAGGAGGCGGCGGACTGGCAGCTGTAGGAATATGACAAAGGGGCAGTCCCTTTGTCATATTGAGTTCACCCCCATAGTTTCCAAAAAGTTAACCATTGTTGAACTTAATAGTTAGATAAACTAAACTATTTTCCAAAAGTGTGCTCGAGCAAACTTGTTTACTCGGGTGCTGAGGCACCGTGCCGCGTCCAATGCGGCAAAAGGGAGAAACAACATGAAGAAGTCGACGTTCAATACCCTGCTTGTCGGTGGCGGTTTTCTGCTTGGCACGGCCGGCATCAAGCTGCTTACCAGCGCTCCGGTCAAGAATGCCTGCGTGCAGGGCATCGCGTGCGGTATGCGCGTCAAGAACTGCTACCAGGACATGGTCGAGCAGGCCAAGGCCAATGTCGATGACATGGTTGCCGAGGCTGCCTACATCACCCAGAGCGAGGCCGCTGCTGACGAGGCAGCCGAGTAACGCTCCCAGGCACAAGCTATGAGATTCTCGATTATTAGCGAGATCCCCGGCAGGACCCGCCTTCAGTTGGCGGGTCCTGTGCCAGAGAGTGATCTCGATGCGCTTCTTAAGCTCAGCGGCGACATCGACGGCGTGCACAAGGTGCGCGTTTACGGCCGTATTGGCCAGATGGCGCTCGAATATGATGAGCAGTGTCGTGCGGGCGTGCTCGACGCTTTGTGTGCGCTCGATGCCCAGGCCATTGCCGACGCAAAGACGGGTTATGTGATGCAGCTTGAGCCACGCAAGCACAAGCTCGTCATGGATCTTGCCACACTTATCGGCGCCCACTACGCGCGCCGCTGGTTCTTGCCGACGCCTCTGCGTGCGGTGTTTGTCGTGGCCGGTTACATGGCATTTTTGCGCGCTGCCCTTCATGAGCTGGCGCAGCCGCGCCTAACCGTTCCTGTGCTTGACGCTTCGGCCATCGGCATTTCGTTCGTCAAACGTGATGTCGACACCGCGGGCCAGACGATGTTCCTGCTCAACGTGGGTGAGCTGCTCGAGGACTACACCCGCGCCATGAGCGAAAACGAACTCATCAACTCGCTGCTCGATGTGCCCGACAAGGCGCAAAAGGTCGTCGGCGACACCGAGGTAAGCGTTGCCGCCACCGAGCTTGAACCCGGCGATTTGGTCGCCGTGCGCACCGGCATGTCTATCTGTATCGACGGCGTGGTCGAGCAGGGGAGCGCTATGGTCAACCAGGCGACCCTGACCGGCGAACCGCTGGCCGTCGAGCGCAGCGTGGGCGACGACGTGTTCGCCGGCACCGTTGTGGAAGATGGCAGCATCTTGGTGCGTGTGCGCGCCAACACGGCTCAGACCAAGCTCCGCTCGATCGTCTCGCTCGTGCAGACGGCCGACTCGCTCAAGTCCGAGGGTCAGTCGCACATGGAGGACCTCGCCAACAAGATCGTCCCATGGAACTTCCTGCTCGCGGGCCTGGTTGCGCTCACCACGCGCAGCCTCATCAAGACCTCAGCGGCGCTGATGGTCGACTACTCGTGCGCACTCAAACTCACGGGTTCCGTCGCCGTCATGACTGCCATGAGCGATGCTGCCAAGATGGGCGTCATGGTCAAGGGTGCGAAGTACTTTGAGTCGTTTGCCAAGGCCGACACCATTGTGTTTGATAAGACCGGCACGCTCACCGAGGCACAGCCGCGTCTTGCCTGCGTGCTCACCACCGATGGCTGGAGCGAGGATGAGGTCCTGCGCCTTTCCGCTTGCTTGGAGGAGCATTTCCCGCATCCGGTGGCGCGTGCCGTGGTCAACGCCGCCCGCGAGCGCGGGCTCGAGCACCGCGAGCGCCATGCTGCCGTCGAGTACATCGTGGCACACGGCATCGCTTCGTCCATCGAAGGACGTCGCGCGATTATCGGCTCGGCACACTTTGTGTTTGAGGATGAGGGCGCGCAGCTCGAGTCCGACATAAAGGAGCGCATCGAGTCCCAGATGCAGGGCCTGTCGCCGCTGTATCTGGCGGTCGACGGCACCGTTGTGGGCGTGCTCGGTATCGAGGACCCGCTTAAGCCCGGGGTCCGCGAGGCCATCGCCGACTTGCACGCGTTGGGCGTTAAGCACGTGGTCATGCTCACGGGCGACTCGGAGCGCACGGCCGAGCGCATTGCTCGCGAGGCAGGTGTCGACGAGTTTAAGGCCGAGCTGCTGCCCGAGGACAAGTACGCGTATGTGGAGCGCATTAAGGGCGAGGGGCGCCACGTTGCCATGGTGGGCGACGGCGTCAACGACTCACCGGCGCTGGGTCTGGCCGATGTGGGTCTGGCCATGGGCGGTGGAAGCGACATCGCCAAGGAGGTCGCCGATATCATCCTGACCGATACAGATCTGGCCGCAATCGTGCGCCTGCGCCGCATGAGTCAGGGGCTTATCGACCGTCTGTCGAGTTCGTATTCCAAGGTGATGCTCACCAACTCGGCGCTGTTGGCATTGGGTATTACCGGCATGATCACTCCGCAGACGTCGTCACTGCTGCACAACGGCTCAACGATCGCCTACAGCCTGGGCAACGCAAAGGCGTACCTGCGTTAGCGTTTTCGATTGAGTATATGGCCTGCATTCGGGCGGCACCGCAGCCGTCAGGGTGCAGGCCTTCTTTTGTTTGACGATATGTTAGCTCGGATATATGCTCGTGCTAGCAATGCTAGTAAATGCTGAAGGTGAGGTTGAGATGGCTACCGTTGGCAGCATGGCACAGGTGAATGTTCGCGTAGATCGCTCGGTTAAAGAGCGCGCCGAGGAAGCGCTGCGGCTTTCGGGCGTCTCGCTGCCCGAGCTCATCAAAAAGGTCGTGGCCAAGGTCGCGCAGGGTGGCGGGCAGTGCGAGGAAGTGCTTGCGGCCGTCGACGACCGGCAGCAGACCGTCGCGCCCGATACTCCGTTCGCCGCGTCGTGGGCAGCGGCAGACCGGCTTTATGCAGATTTGGGCATCGCTACGTCGCCCGTATCCGACGATCGCGGTTGGGACACAATCTATTCCGAAGCCATGGACGAGCGCTATCGCCAAAAGGGGATGATCCTGTGAGCGGGGCTCCCCTCAAAATAATGGTGGACGCCAACGTATGGGTTGATTCGTTTTGCGTCGACCATGCCGAGTCGTTTGCCGCGCGTGCGTTTATTGGGCAGGCGACGGAGACGGGGGCGTTGCTGTTCTTTCCGGTCCATATCGCCAAGGACGTACTGTACGTTGTCCAACACGAGCTGAAGCGTAGCGTTCTTGCCAGCGGGGGAGCACTCGACGAGGCGTCTGCCCGTGCAATTGGCGATGCGGCGTTGGCGTTTGTTCGGAATATGACCGAAAACGCTACGGCCGTGGGCGCTGATGCATCGGACCTTTGGCTGGCCGACAAATATCTGACGCTCCATCGCGATTACGAGGACAACTTGGTGCTCGCCGCATGCAAACGCGCCCAGGTTGATTACTTGGTGACCAACGATCGCAAACTGCTCGAACATGCCGATCTTGCAGCAAAGACACCTCGTCAAATGATGCCGATTCTTGCTTTGGCCGAACGCAGCGGCGCGGCTATCGGTTGACGCGAACTGTTTGCGGGTCTCTTGGACGACGATGCGCCAAGGGGCCCGCGTCTGCTATTTACAAAAGCTCGGCCTTAATGGTGGGACTTTCTGCGAGCTGCTCGGCTGCCTTTTCGTCGGAATCGTTTAGCGCTGCCAGGCTGCGGTAGACCCACTCGTTGACCTGGGTGTTCTTGACGCCTGCGGTCTGCATAAGGGTGCCTGCCTCGCGGATTGCTGCGAACAGATCGGCTTTGGGACCTGCGAGCTCGACCTCGATGCCGTGGTGGGCGGCCACGCCGCGGTTCTCGCTCACGTGGTCGATAAAGCTCTCGACGGTCTCAAGCTGCTGGGCGAGAGCTGCATTATCGTCGGCGTCCAGCGCAACGAGTGCGTTCGATACCGTGAGGGCGGGATGTCCGCAGGGGACAAAGCCTTCGATGACATCCATAGCTTCGGTAATGGTTGAGCCCAGGCCTGCGAGGGCATTGACGAGTTGCTGCTTGGTATCCATAACGGTCCTTTCGACGGGTCAATTTCGCTTGGCGAAAATATACGTGACGCGATCGGTAGCAAAAGTGCGAAGTGCGGCGCACATTGGGGTCTTCACAGCTCGTGCATAGAACAGCTGTCCGCTTTCAGAACGTGGTAAGATAACACTCCACAAGCGGGGCTCGCCCCGCATGTTCCTTGAAAAGTCGACGGGTGTTGGGCGCTCGTGCCCAATGCCATCCAGACTTTCCCGACATTCGGGGGCGACTGGTTTCGACACGATAGCTCTGAGAGAGGAAGCAAGCCGAGGTCTCCTCGCCTCGTTAAACAGGGGTACCGTCAAATTGAATTGACAACAACTCTTCTTTTGAGCCTATGGCTCTCGCTGCTTAGTTTATAGCGGCGCGTCAACCCGGTGATTTCCCCGACACCGGCGCGACGTCATTTTAGGGGAATGCTCCTGCGCACGTAATCGGTATGGCGCAGGCTAAGACCGAACCGGTTAGGACGCCGCGAGCGTGTCGCTGCGCGCAAAGCGTCCGAGACTAAACCAGCGACTGAGCTTGGAGATGCCAATCAGGGGGCTTTCGTGGACCGGAGTTCGATTCTCCGCGCCTCCACCAACTGTTCAGTAGGCGAACACATACGCGTGTTCGTCGTTAGGCGGGCGTTCGTATTGCTCGTCAGATAGAAAGAAGCCGCTCCATACGGGGCGGCTTCTTTGCGTTCTAGGCCTGCGGCATGATCTCCTGCTCGCCGTCCTCGTCCATGTACGGCATGAGGAACACGCCGCCCTGCTCGGTGGTAAGCAGCAGGTACTCGCGGTTGTGCTCGTCGCACACGATTTCCTGGCCGATGCCCTCGGGCAGGTCGTATATGGGGCCGTCCGTGCGGGCTTGCCTCACGGTCACGTCTTGCGCTCCCATGGCCTGCGACGCGCAGCTGGCGGCGGCCAGGACGATGAACAGCAGGACGACCGCCGCGAGGATGGGGCCGCACCCGCCGTTGCGCTCCTCGTCTGCGGGGCTCGGGTACGGCATGGCCTATCCCACCTTCACCAGATAGTCATCGGCCTCTGGCTTGCCCGTGGCCTTGCCCACGGCGATGTAGCGCGTTGCGCCGCTGTAGCCCGTGTATCGGCCCCACACGTAGCCGTCGGCGATCTTGTACCAGTTATCCAGCGTCACGGTCTCGCCGCTGGAATAGTGCGCCACCTCGGTGCCGCCCAGGCCGGGGGCGTCGCGCACGCGCAGGTAGTCCACAGTGCAGCGGTAGGTGCCGCCGAAGTTCTCGGTCGTTTCCTGCTGCGCAGGCTGCGGCTGCGGGACGGCTGCGGGGGCGCTTCCAGCAGTGATGCCGAAGCATTCCAGGTAGATGCGCGCCAGCTCGTCCAGGTTGCCGTTGAACTTCTCGCGGTCGCCGTCGTTGTCGATGAAGCCGTTCTCGCACAGGCGGTAGTTGATGCCGCGCGCGGCGGCTCGGTTCGGGTTCGCGAGGTCGGAACGGCGCACCAGCTTCTCGGAGCGCCCGGGCATGAACGCCGCCAGCTTGTCGGCCAGCGCATTGTCGTACTCGTCAGGCTCAAAGCCCTCCTTGATGATGACGTGCGCGCCGTGGGCCGTGGCGATGCCGCTGGCGTCCATGTGCAGCTCCACCACTGGCGCGTCGGTGCTCAGGCGGTTAAGCCCGCCGTCGGCGTACCAGTTGCGGGACGTATCGCCCAGCTCGACCTCGGAACCGCCCAGTTCCTTGATTCGCTGGCCCAGGGCGCGAACGCGCTCGGCCTCGGTATAGCCGCCTGCGCAGCAGCCGGGGTCGCCAGCGCCGTGGCCGCAGATGATGAACAGTTTAGCCATTGCCTACTCCTTCCCGCCTACGGTCACGCCCAACAGGGCGTCGAGCCACTTGGATGTGATGCCCACCGACTTGAACAGCGTGTAGGCCGCCTGCACGCCGCCTACCACGGCGAAGGCGCACGTGACCCATGCGCCCGGGTCTGCGGGCACGCCGCCCACGAAGCCGGTCACGACGCCCGCCAGGAGCGAGCAGCCCAGCGCCAGGATGCGCGCGGCCTTGCCGGTCATGGCCTCGGTCTTGATCAACTGCACCGCGAACGGCACGGCGAAAGACAGCACGATGGCTGCGATTGCTTGCATTTCTGTCATTTCGGATTCCTTTCTATCGAGCCGATTCCTTGTAGAGCAGGTCAACGCGGTCGGCGATGTGGTCGACCTTCGCCGCCATACCCTGGCTGCGCGCCTGGCTGTTCGCCAGGTCGGCGTGCAGCACCTCGTTGGAGGTCACGACGGACTCCATGAGCGCCTTCATAGCCTCCATCAGCGCGTTGCTGCGCTCCATCTGCGCGGCGATGCGGCCCTCCATCTGGCTGCGCTCGCGGTCGCGCTGCGCCCGCTCGTTCACCTCGTCCTGCTTTCGCTCTTCGCGCTTGAGGTCGATGTTCGCCTTGCGCTCGTTCTGGGCCTTGAACTCTTCAAGGAACTGCTTGCCGAAGTACAGGACCACTAGGACGAGCAGCGCGCCGAAAAGCGACCCGGGGCCGTACGGCGCGAAGATTTCCAGCACGTCGGTCATTCGTTTTCTCACCTCCTCGAATCGCTGCCGCGATTGTCCGCGAGGTGTCGCCGGGCAAAAGAAAAGCGCCCCCGAAGGGGCGCTCGCTACTCCTGCGGCGCTTCCGGCTGGTCGGGCTCCATGGCTTCCAGCTCGTTGATGCGGTCGCGCCACGTCTGGCGCTGCGAGATGATCTCGGCCACCTCCTTGGCAGCTGCGGCGATGGCCGAGAGCAGGTCGGTGATGGACGATGCGGAGAAGATGCGCTCCACCGCCTTCATGACCTTGTAGTCGCTCTGCTCAAGCTGCTGTTTGTAGCCGTTGATCTCCCCGGCGATTTCCTGTTCCGTCATGGGTCGCTCCTTCCGTTGCTAGGGTAGGGGCATGTTCCCATCCGTGTCGCCTCCAGGTTTGGATTGCATTGAGCAACCCCCCCCCGCGGGATTTCCGAACAGGCTGCGGTACAGCGCGTCCATGGCCCGCACGCTGCGGTGCGCGTCCAGCCGCTTCATGCCTCCGCGCCAGCTCTGGTAGCTCTGCTCCACCTGCTCGGGGGTCATGATGCCATCGGCGACCATGCGGGCCATCTTCTTGAGCTTGCGGCGCTCCCGCGTTATGGAGTCTCGGCACGGCTTCACGACTATGCGGCCCGTCTCCGTGTAGAAGATGCGCTTCTTCAGCCACGTGAACCCGCGCGTGAGCTTCACAACGCGCGTCTTGCGCGGGTTCAGCTCGATGCCCAGCTCGGCGCATTTGCCCTCTATCAGCAGCAGGCACACCTGCAAGTAGTCCTTGGACTCGTGTATCAGGTAGAAGTCATCCATGTAGCGCCCGTAAGACTCGGGGCGCAGCATCTCGGTCACATAGTGGTCGATGCGGTTGGGGTGGGCCACGGCGCATATCTGGTTCGGCTCGCTGCCCAGCCCCAGGCCCACATCGCCCTGCGCGTCTATCAGGCGGTGCTCCAAGGCGACCACGCGCGGATCTAGCAGCGCGGAGGCCACCTGGTCTTTGACGGGTTGGTGCGCTATGCGCGCGAAGTAGTCGGAGAAGTCGCCCAGGAGGATGTAGCCCTCGCGGCCGTGCCGCCTCCAGTGGTCGGCCAGGTGGCGCTTGAGCAGCTTCAGGGCGTAGTCGGTGCCGCGCCCCTTTATGTTCGCGGAGTTGGCGGCTATGAGGGTGGGCACGATCGCGGGCACGAGCGCGTTTTGTGCCAGGGACTTCTGTACCACGCGCTCGGGGAAGTGTACGGCGCTGATATGGCGCAGCTTTCCTCGCTCCCACAGGTCGAACCGTATGAAGCCCCGGCATATGTCGCGCCCCTCCAAAAGGTCGCGGCGGGACAGGACGGCGTTGCGCAGGTAGCTTCTCATGTACCTCTGCGTGGACGACTTCCACATGACGCCCCGCGCGGCCTGCTTCGATGCCTTGCACAGGCTGTTGAGGTCGGCCACGGTATCAAGCGTGCACGCCTTGACGCGCTCGGCCTTGGCCTGCGCGCGCTTCTCCTCGCGGCGCTTGCGGCGCGCCGCCCGCCTTTGCTCGGAGTTCACAGGAGGCACCCCGCGCGGCTTGCAATGTGGCTCTGGAAGCCGCTTGAGGTATGGCCATGAAACGCGGCGAAGCCACGGAGCGCCGCGCCATGCAAGCAGCGTCCGGCCACCCTCGCGGGGTGCGCATTTACGGGCGCATGCCCGACGGTCGCGCCTTCCTTCCTCTTCGCGCTCTGCTTTCGGCCCTGGGGCCTACTCGGTCTGGCAATAAGGGAATCCGGGGCGGGGGCGAACCCAGACGTTCGTCGCCGAGTTGTAGTTGGCATTGCCGTTGTTGTTGACATAGCACACGTAGGACGCGGAGCCCGACGCAACGGAACGCAGCCACCAATTGTACCGATAAACAAGGCGCGACCGCCGCCCATTATAGCGAACGCAGGCGCTCTAGCTCGGCCTCGGCCTCGGCTATGCGCTCCTCGGTGGACTTCTTGCCCGTCACGCGCACGTTCTTGCGCGCGCCCTTCAGCAGCTTGATCTCCTCCTCGACCATGGCCGCCAGCTCTTCGAAGCGGTTGGCGTTCACGGGCAGGCCGATATCCATGAGGCACTGCATGTCCAGCATCAGCTGCTCGCAGTCAGCTATGGCCAGCGTCAGGTAGCGTTTCCTCTCCAGCGCGTTGAACGAGGTGTTGGGGTAGAAGCAGTCGGCGCGGTTGACGTTGTACACGATGCTGCGCGCCGTCTCCACGGTCGGCACCGCGTTCAGCAGACGGTAGGCCTTCGGAACCACGGAGGAGGACGCCATCAGCTTGTTGACCTCCACGCGGATGGCGATGGCCTGCGTGAAGAACTTGTACTCGGACACCTCGCGGTTGCGCTGGTAGACGCCGCTCATGGCACCTCCCGGAAATAGTGGCGAAAAAAACGGCCCGCTGCGCGGGCAGGGATGCGACCGCGCAAGGCGGTCGCATCGAAAGAGAAGTATAGAGCACTCGGCTGGCTAGCCGACGAGGAAGCCGGGGCGGGGGCGAACCCAGACGAGCGCCGCCGAGGCGTAGTTGGCATAGCCGCTGTAGCCGACATAGCACACGCAGGACGCGGAGCCCGACGCAACGGAACGCAGCCACCACGCGTACCGAATTCCGTTCAAGCGGTGCGCGGTATCGCGGAACAGGTCGAACTGGCAGTCGAAGCCCACGCTGTAGCCCTTGGTGCCCCACACCGGGCAGCCGTACACCTCCATCTCGGAGGGCGACCACACCTTGCCGATGTCCTGCCAGCTCCACGAGTTGGAGTCGTTGAGCGCGCCGCTGGCGCTGTACCGCTCCTCAAGCAGCACGCGCTGGGTAAGCAGGTACTTGGTCAGTCCCTCGGGCAGGCACGCCTCGAAGGCCGTCTCCCACGCCTTGAGGTTGCTGTTGAGGTAGGGGCATTTCTGGTCGGCGGTGCCCTGGTTCGTGTTGGTGGTGTTCCACATCAGGAAGCTGTCGTTTGCCGCGCCGGTCACGGTCTTGGCTACGGGCACGGGAGCGGACGCCACGAACGCGATATGGTGCCCCTTGCTGTTGTCGCCGCAGTAAAGGTACGGGTCGATGTGGGCAAGCAGGAACCGCACAGATTGCTGTGTGGTGACGGCGGATGCGCTCACAAGCGGCACGTCCAGGTAGTCGCCCACGCGCAGGCCCGCGAAGTTGCCGTTGGCGGCTCGCTTGTGCAGCGCGTCGTACACGCTGCCGCTGCCGATCTCTCCCGCCAGGATGGTGGCGATGTTCTGCCCGCCGTACTTGCCGATTTGGCCCTGGCGGTTGTACTCGGCGTTGTTGAGCGCCGTCTGCGCGTTGCTGCGCGCGGTATCGTCGATGACCTCGTAGCCGATGCCGCCCACCGACAGGGTTTTCGCTTGTGCCATTTCGTTGCCTTTCTACTTGAGGTTGAGGGTTGTGCCGGACGCCGTGCAGGTGCTCCCGAACGTGATGGTGCTGCCAGATGCACTGGCCTTGGAGGCGGGGCAGTACACGGTGCCGTCGTCGTAGATGAACGCGTCCGTGGCGTCGGCCAGCTTGCCGTACAGGTCGGCTATCTGCTGCTTCTGCTTGGCCATGTCCGAGCTGCCCGCGCTGCCCTGCGCCACGCTGTTGGCTATCTGCAGGGCGATGTTTGCCGCCGCGTCGGCGTTCGAGGCCGCGCCGTTTGCCGCAGCCGTGGCGGTTTGCGAGGCCGTCTTCAGCTGCGACGCCTCGGTCACGCGGTCGCTTTCCGCCGTGGCTCGCTTCTTCTCGGCCTCTGCGCGCTTGGTTTCGGCGGTCTGGCGTGCCTTCTCGTTCGTGGCGCGCTGGTTTTCCGCGCTCGCGCGGGAGGCCTCGGCCTTCTGCATCTGCGCGTTCAGCGCGCTCACGTCGGCTAGCTGCCCTTCGAGGTTCGCGATGATCGCCTCCACCGCATCGACGTACGGGCCGGATATCTCGCCCGACGCGCTCGCCGAGGGCAGCACGTTCACCAGGACGTTCTCGGTGGTGGCGTCCAGCCCTGCCGCGTTCCGCACGCGCACGTAGCACACCTTGAGCAGCCCGGCCACGCCGAAGACGGCGGGGTCGACCGTTACGGTGGCCACGTTGTCGCTGATGCCAGTGAACTGCTGCTCCACGTAGGTGTGGTCGGGCTTCGCAGCCATGAGGTGCACCTTGCAGCCCGTCAGGGCCGCCTTCTTGTCGCCGTCGTAGATGGCGGCCTTCAGGACCTCGGCGCTGTCGCCCTGGTGCACGGTGATGACGGGCGGCGCTATGTTGGTCTTCTTGAGGTTGAGCGTAAGCTCGTGCGTTGCCATGCCTCATTCCTTTCCTTCGGCCGCAAGTGTCCGCGATATGTCGCCGGGCTGCGCTCTGTGGACCCCGCATATCTCCTCGTCGGTGAGCGCCGAGAAGTCCACGGCGTTGGCCTCGCCGCCTTCCGCGTCCATGACGGCCACTGGGCTGGACACGAGCGTGAAGCCGCCCTTGCCGTCGAACTCGAACACGTCTTCCGATTCCACGATGGCCCGCGCCGTGGCCGGGTCGCTGATGCACTCGAACACCGGAAGCGCCTCGGGCGGCTTCGGCGCGCCGTCGAGCGCCTGCGGCGCTTCGGGCTGCTGCACAAGGTGGTAGAACATTCCGTTTCCTCTCTCGCTGGTCTAGTTTCCCGTGATGCTGCTCATGCCGGTGATGATTCCGTTCACCACGTTGATGGTGCCCCACGTCCATTTGTTGCCGTTGTTGGTGATGCACCCGATGAACTGCGTGGAGCCCGTGTACCCGTAGGTGCCGCCGCTGCTCGGACTGGTTCCTATGGCGAACTTCGGGGCGAGTATCCTGGCGGTGCCCGACGACCCAATGTCTGCGCGGCTGCTATCCAGGTACACGTAGTTGCTGGAGTTCTCCTGCAGCCTCACGTACGCCGAGCCGCCCGCGCTGCTGTTGCCGCTCCTCATGTACAGCTGCTCGTCGGGATGGCTCATATAGCCTGCGTAGTATGGTGTCGTCAGCCACGTCTGGCGGTAGTAGCGGTTGACTGCCAGGAAGCCGTAGCCGCAGGTGGATATGCCCACGCCATCGGTCGAGCTCGCCGTGTGGCTGTCCTTCGCGTGGACGGCCTCGACGGTGCAGTACTCGGTCGAGCCGTTCACGAACGACGCTCCCGGGTGGTTGTTCGTCGTCGTGCCGGTGGTGATGTAGTTGGTGGACGACGTGCCGACCATGTTGCAGCGGAACATGGAGGTGCTGCCCACCAGCACGGTGCCCGCGATGATGGAACCGTTCTTGTCGTATATCTGGAAGCCGTTGGTGGCGTTGATGTAGACCTTGTTGCCGTTGCTGTCGGTCATGAAGATGGAGCCGTCGCGCAGGTAGAAGGCCCCGCTGTCGAGGTCCCAGTAGGAGTTCCCGCCCTTGATGCGGCCAGTGGTCAGCTCGTCGGCGGTCACGCCGTCGCCGGTTATGGCCGTGCGCCACTTCCACGCGCCGCTGGAGTACTTGGAGTTGGCCACGCCGATGATTCCGCCGCCTATCTTGACGCACTTGGTGGCGCTCTCGGGCTTCTTGTCGTACACCAGGATGCCCTGGCCGGGCTCCTCGTACACCCAGCCGCCCGTGGTGTTTATCTCGCTGTTGAGCATTTCCACGATCTTCTTGCGGATATCCGTCGGCAGCTGGTCGAGCTGGTTCTGCAGGCCCTCAACCTCGCCCTCGGCGCTCGTCAGGCGTTCGTCCAGCGAGTTGGTGACGCCTTCCAGGTACTCCTTGTTGGCCTCGTCTATCTTCTTGAGCACGCTCTCGCTCTGCTCCACCGTGGTGTCAGTGTAGAGCTTGAGCACCTCCTCAAGGGACAGGTTGCCGTCGTCGGAATACTTCTTGAGGGCTTCCTCTAGGGTGGTGTCCCCGTTGTCGGCGTACTCCTTGAGCGCCTTGTCTAGTGCATCCTTCACCTCGTCGGTGTAGTCCTTGGCCGCGCCGCCTACCTCCTTGGTGTACGCCTTCTGGCGCTCCTCGGAGGCCGCCAGGCTCTCGCCCCATTTGCCGGTCGATGCCTTGTTCGACGCGTTCACGGCGTCGGCCACGGTGGCGCGGATGCTCGAAGCCGTGCTCTTTGCGCTGGACTTCTGGGCGGCCATCAGCTCGGCCACGGTCTGGTAGTTGCCGAACGTGTAGGTGACCTCGCCGGGGCGCAGCTGGTCCTCCACCACCTTGGTGATGCGTGTGCGCACGCGCAGCGGCGGGTCGTACACCTTGTCCACCACGGTCACCAGGTCGCCCTCGTCCGCGCCCTCGAAGCCCTCGCCGGCGCGCGCAAGCGCCGTGGCGTCCACGGTGTAGGACACGGTGGGCACGCACGACTTCGCCAGCTGCGCCTCGGTGAGCTTCTTCAGCTCGTCGGCGTCCTCGCAGTCGGAGAACTCCACGTCGCCGAACACGTGCGCCTTGCCGCCCTTGCCGTCGGGCCGTCCCCAGCGCGCCAGCGCGTCGGCCGACCCCACCCAGTTCTGCCCGCCGTTCACGTCGCCGAAGGTCAGCTTGCGATCGTAGCCGCCCGTCAGGTTGCCGTCCTCGTCGGCGGCCTGCAGGGACTTGCCGTAGCCGTACAGGGCGGTACACACGTTGCCCTCGTCCACGCTGCGCTTGACGCTCACGAGGTCCTTGGCGTAGGTGAACCGCTTGCCGTTGTCCTCGCCGACCTGCTTGGCCATGCACACGCGGCGTGCGGTCACCTTGGTGCCGCTCACCTGGATTTCGAACGACAGCTCGCCGCCCCAAGTGTCTGCCACGTCGTGGATGGCCGCCCATGCGTTGGTGTGGTAGAAGTTCGTGCCGGCCTGCCCGAGGTCGGCCACGGTTCCGACCTGCCAGCGCGAGGAGGACAGCGCCGAGGCCAGCGCGGCGTAGGCGCTCACGTCGTAGGGGCGCTTGTCCTCCAGGTAGTCGCCCAGGAGCTCGATTTGCGCCGAGGTCGGGCAGTAGTACGTGTAGAGGATGCCCGCGCTTGCGCGCTCCTCTTCCACGCCGTCCACGATGTTCTCGTGCCAGCGGCCCTTGAGGTCGCGCCACACCAGGCGGTCGCCCTTGTCCAGGCGCGCCAGCGTTGTGATGCTCAGGGCGTTCTCGCCGTTGACCTCGCGCGTGTCCTCGCACTCGAACAGCGTCTTGATGGGTCCCTTGTACGCCTCCCAGCGGTCGCATGCCCACAGAATCATCAGCCCACGTACCTTTCCGTCCACTGTACCGTCGCGGTGCCGCTGGACAGCTTGAGGCTGTTGGCCCCCGGCTCCAGCGGGAAGAAGTCACTCTCGAAGGTCACGGGCGCGGGGCTGCCGTCCACCGTGGCCTGCGGGGCGGCCATGTCGATGACCACCGCGCTCGATGCCGTCACCGCCTTGTCGATCTGCACGAACTCGCCCGTGCCCATGTTCGTCAGCCGCAGCGCCGACGTGCTGCCGCCGGGCCTGACGGTCACGGTGGGGTAGGTGCGGAACGTCCCGCCCACCTGCACGCCCGAGGTGCCCGACACGGTTGCGCGCCCCTCGGCCCCGTAGGCCACGGGGTCGTATGCCGTGAACGTCAGCGTGGCCTCGCCGGTGTGCCACAACGTGTCGAGCGCGCCCGGCGAGGTCAGCACGGCCATGTAGCGCAGGCCCAGGTGCCTCTCGTCGTCCAGCCACAGCTCGGCCTCCTTGAGGCACAGCAGGCGCGAGGCCATGAGGCGGCGAAGGGCCGCCATGTCGTCGGCGGGGCGTGCCCTCCAGGCCGCCGCCACGTCTATCGTCAGGGGTTTCAGCTCTGCGCGCATGAAGCGCGAGCCGGGCTGCCCGGGCACGTCGCGCGTGGCGATTTCGTACTCGGGCAGCAGCGAGCGGGTCACGAGCCGGGTGTCGAACCACGGCGCGAAGTCGAAGCCGTTGTATATCATGCGAAGCACTCCTGCCGTTTGATTTCCTTGGCTATCTGGCGGGAGATTTTCTCGATGTCGGCCTCCTCCCGCACGGTCGCGTACAGGTTGATTGTTACGTTCGTGTCGCCATGGGCCGCGCCGCCCTTGCCGTCGAGCAGCTTGGCGATGCCCTCGGCCAGCGGGCGCGCGCCGCGCTCGTTGAACGGCACCACGCCCTCGGGGCCCGCCTCGCCGACGCCGATGACGCTGGGGCCGTTGAACACGCCGCCCTTGGCGTACCAGTCGATGCCGAAATGCGGCACGCTCGGCGGGACGATGCTGAAGCTGCCGGAGATGGACAGGTGCGGCAGCTTCAGGTGGGGCAGCGACCACGAGAAGTTGAAGAACCCCTTGATGGAGTCGATGACGTTGCGCACGGTGTCGCGGGCGTTCTGTATCGGCGTCTCGATGGCGCTCTTGATGGAGTTCCACACGCTGCTCGCGGTGTCCTTGGCGGCGTTAAACACACTGGAGATCGTGTCGCGGATGCCGTTCACGATGCTGGATATGGTGGAGCTGATGCCGCCCCACACGCTCGACGCCGTGCTGCTCACGGCCCCCCATATGGAGTCCCACACCGCCTGAATTGCCGACAGCACCGCCGATATGGTGGAGCTGATGGCATTGATGGCCGCGCCTATCGCCGAGCTGATGGCATCCCATATGCTGGAGGCGGTGGAGCTCACCGCGCCCCACACCGTGTCCCACACGCCCTGGATGACCAAAAGGGCTGCGCCTATCACGTCGCTAACGTACTGGATGTATGCGCTCACCGCGCCGTAGATGGCCTCCCATATGGCGCTGGCGGTGCCGCTGATGCCTTCCCACGTCGCGCCCCACCATTCGGAGAGCGCCGTCACTACGTCGGTGATGACCTGGCTCACCGCGTCGATGTAGCTTCCCACCGCGCTGCAGATTGCGTTCCATGCCGCCGTCAGCTGCCCGCCGAAGTTCTCCCAGATGAAGTTCCAGGGTATGAGCAGCGTCTCGATGGCCAGGTTCAGAATCTCGCCCAGCAGCATCACGGCGACCTGCACCACGTTGCAGATGCCGTCCCAGATGGACGAGGCGGTGCCGGCCAGGCCTTGGAAGAACCCGGCTATGGCGTCGATGGCCCCCTGCACCGTGGAGCAGATGCCGTCCCACACGCCGCCCAGCGTCTCGCCGAGCTGCGAGAAGAACTCGCCGACGCTTTGGGCCACGTCGCCCGCCACCTGGGTGGCCACCTCGAACGCGGCGCACACGGCATCCCACACGGCGGTCACCGCGTCGCGGAACTCCTCGCAGTTGTTCCACAGCAGCACCACGGCGGCGATGATGGCCGCTATGGCCGCTACCACGGGGTGCGCGGCTATGAGCCCTAGCGCGCCGGTGCCCAGCTTGCCGACCACCTGGAAGGCCGCTCCGATTTTCGGCACGGTGTCCACGACGGTGCCGACCGTCGACAGCACGGGGCCTATGGCGGCCGCTATCGTGGCGATCGCCAGCACGGCGGTCTGGCCGCCCTCGCCGATGCCGGCGAACCACTCGGAGAACGACTTGACGACACCCGCCACGTTGGTGGCGATGTTGAGCAGTGGCTCGCCAAGCGGCTCGATGGAGCCCTGCAGCTCGCGCATGGCCTCCTGCGATTTCACGGCGAAGCTGTCGGAGGCGGCCTCCTGGGCCTGCTGCGCAGCGCCCGCCACGTCGCCGAAGCTGTCCTGCACGCCCGCCAGGGACTCGATCATGCCCATGGCGTTGTCCTCGCCGAGCGAGGACCACAGGGTGGAGGCCAACGCGGCCTTGTCGTACTCGTTGGGCATCTGCGTCAGGTCGCCCAGCACCGCCTGCAGCATGTCCTCGGCGGTGGCGCTGCCGTTCTTGAAGTTCTCGAAGACCTCCTGCGTGCCCTCGCTGAACGAGCCGATGGATTCCTCCATGCGGCCGTCGGACAGCGCCGTCAGGAACTCGTTGAGGTAGTCGCCCACCTTGTCCAGGTTGTACGCGCCGTTGGACGTGCCCGCTTCGAGCAGCGAGAAGTACTCGCTGGCGCTCATTCCCGCCTCGCCCCATCGCACGGAGTATTCGCTCAGGTTGTCGCCCAGCTCGTCGGTGTAGTTCAGGCCGCGCTGCATGCCCGCCGTCAGCAGGTCGCTGGCCTCGGTGGCGGACAGCCCGAAGCCCTCCATGAGGGCGTTGGTGCCGCGTATGGACTCGTTCACGTCTGCGCCGAAGGTGTCCGACAGCATGAGTGCGTTGGTGGTGACGGTCTGCAGGTCCTCGTCGGACACGTCGCGAAGGGTGGACTTGCACTGGATCAGCGCATCGTTGACCTCGTCCAGGGACTGGCCCCAGCCACCCTCGTATATGCGCTTGCCTATGCTGCTGAAACGCTCGGCCTCCTCGCCGGACACGCCGAACGCGGCGGCTATGCGGGCGTTGGCCTGCTCGTAGTCGCTGGCCACGCCGAATACGGCCTTGCCGGCGGCCACCACGGGCGCGGTCAGCGTCACCGTGGCGGCCGTGCCGGCCTTCTTGAACGAGGACGACAGCTTCGCGGCCTTCTCGTCGCCCTCGGTTATGTTCTTCCAGGAGATGCCCTGGAGGTCGCGCTCCAGGGCCTTGATGTTCTTGGATACGTCAACGGTGTCGAGCACCGCTTTGATGATGACGTTGCCGTCCATGCTCACCTCGTCGCTCTCTTGAGCGCGGCGAACACATCGCGCATCGCCGCGTCGCTTCCTTCCTCAGAGCCGTGTGAGCTGCGGCCTTTGCCGAGTTCGAACGCCTTGTGGGCGGCGTTCCAGGCCTCGACCTCCTGCCTGTTGTATTTGGTTGGCTTCGGCTTGGTCGCCGGGTTGCGGTAGTGGATGGCCGCGCCGAGCGGCGTGTCCTGCGGGCAGCCGCCCACGAGTGCCACGAACTCGGCAAAGCTGATGCGACCGCGCACCTCGTCCCACTCGATGCCGTAGGCCTGGCGGAAGCTGGTGCGTATGCGCGCCGCGTCCTCCTCCAAGTCCCACAGCGGGGTCTCGTGCGGGCGGTCGCCGGTCAGGTCGAGCCCGCACATGTCCCATACCGCCGCGTCGCGCATCCGCACGAACTCGGCGGCGTCGTAGTCGCATGCGCACCACGCGTCCGCCCAGTCCACGAAGAACAGCGCCAGGAACTCGTCCCGGCGCTGGTCGTCGGACTTGCCCTCGTCGGTCAGCACCTCGATGACGCGGATGATCGTGAGCGCGTCGTCGCGCACCAGCACCTCCTCGCCGTTCCACGGGTAGCGCGTGGCGCTCGTGCCGTCGGGCAGCCGCACCCGCTCGGCCGTGAGCGCGGCTGGCAGCATTACTTGCCGCCCTTCTTCTTGCGCTTGGCCTTGGCGCGGCGCTGGGCGCGGTTGAGCGCCTGGACCTGATCGGCGCGCTCGCTGTATGCAAGGCCGCACGCCATCAGCTGCTCGCTGGTCGCGTGGCGCGCCAACATGTTGAGGAACGTGGCGAAGACCTCGCCCAGGATGCGGATGTTCTCCTCGGGCGCGATGGGGCCCTCGTCGCCGCCCATCCACGCGAGCAGCTGCTCCCAGCCCTCGGTGCCGATGAACGCCGAGATGGTGCGCTTCATGAGGCGGGCCTGCGCGGCGTTGGCCTCGGCCGCCTTCTCGGGGGTGTCGGCCTCGCGGGCCATCTGCTCGTTGGCCTGCGCGCGGTCGATGGCGTTGCCGACCTTGGCCAGGTACTCCTCGATGTGCTTGTCGTCGAACCACACGCGGAAGCGCGGCGTGTCGGGGTTCTCCTCGGGGTCCTCGAAGAACACGTCCTCGTACGCGCGGATGTTTTTCAGAAGTTCCATTTGTTGCCCCTTTCGTGAGCGGTGAGCGTCGGGCATAGAAAAGGGGCGCGGGCCGCTCACTAGCCCGCGCCCCCATGTCCAGGAGGTTATGTCTGGTGTCGCCTGCGGCTACTTCGCCGCCACGGTGACCTTCACCTGCGTGCAGATGCTCGGCTTGGACGCACAGCGCACGGTGATGACCGCCTCGCCTGCGGCCACGCCCGTCACGTTGCCGTCGCTGTCGACGGTGGCCACGTCGGTGTTGCCCGATGCGAAGAAGCACTTGGCGTTCGCCTCGGCGGGCGTGACGGTCGGCGCGAGCTTCATGGACTTGCCCACGGCCGGGCCGGTCGGCGCGGTGCAGGTGACGCCCGTGGGCTGCTTGAGCTTGTTGGCGGGGATGTAGCGCATAGCGCCAGCGCCCGAGATTGTGCAGGAGAACGCGCCGGGGTCGGACGCCGCGCCCTGCTGCGAGCCGACGGTCAGGCCCAGGTAGGTGCAGTCGCCCTCCACCACGTCGCCGTTGGGGTCGGTGTGGCGGAAGTGGCCCGTGCGGCCCTCGCCGGTCTCAAGCGCCAGGCTGGCAACGAAGTCCTGCGCGGGGTCGCCGTAGCAGCGGTCGCCTGTGACCTCGTACTGCGGCTGCACGCTCTTCACCTTGTCGGTGGGAGTGCCGTAGCCGTCGTAGTAGTCCTTGGTCTCGGTGGTCTCGTTGGTGGTCGGCTTCACCTCGGTGATGCCGCGCGAGAAGATGGCCCACGTGGGGCTGGCCGCGTCTGGCGTAGTGTCGATCTCCAGCGCGCTCATGTAGTTGGGCGCGAAGCCCAGGTCTTGGTTCTTTGCCATCGTTATCCCTTCTCTATGGTTATGGTCGCTTTGATTCGGAACTCCCACAGGTACGGCCCGCCCTCCGGCGGCGTTATCTCCTGCGGCTCTGTGTACAGCGCCGCGCTGGTGAAGCCGTAGGAGCCGGTGGGCGACGACAGGTCGGCCCCGTCCAACGCGTCGGCCAGGTCGTAGGCGTCGCCCATGGCCTTGGCCTCGGAGGTGTCCTTCACGATGACCTGCAGCACGTATCCGACACGGCGGGTGCCGTCCATGTGGCGCACCGCGTCGGCCGTGGGCATGGGCCTCAGCACCACCGCGTCGTCGTGGCCGCGCGATGCTGCCAGGCGGGTGAGGAGCACCGGGCCGTAGCCCAGGGCCTCTATGGCGGCCTTCGCCGCCTCCATCACGTCCGGGGCCATGTCACGCCCCCTCGGTCAGGAGGTCGACGGCCAGACGCTCCCAGTCCTCGCCGTGCGCTTCCTTCGCGGCCTTCGGCCAGTCGGCCTTGGCCCTCGGGTTCTTGCCGTGCTTGATGGAGCTGTCGGGCAGGTCGCGCACGTAGGCGGCGTAGTCGGCGTCCCATATGACGAGCCCCTGCCTGAAGTCGGAGGCGGCCTGCATGGAGTTGTGCATGCGCTTGGTGTCCTCTGGCGTGAACGCGTTCATGTCCTCGGCCACGCTCATGGCGAACTTCACCTGCTTGGCCTCCAGCTCCTTCGCGCTGAAACGCTTCATGAGCTTGGTCAGGTCGACCGTAACTGCTGCGGGCATGGCTACCTCACCTCCAGTTCCCAGTGGTGGGGACGGGTGCCGAACGCGCGGCGGGGCGTGCACCTCGCCACGTTCATCCACTCGCCCCCGTCGATGCTCACGCGGCTGCCCACGGGCACGTCGAACATGCCGGGGCTGTCCGCGCCGTCTGCTATCACGAGGCCCTGCGCGCCGTCGCCCAGGGCGTACTCGCGCACGAGCCACGCCGAGACGGGCTCGAAGCGCACGCGGCGCACCTCGACGGGCTGCTCGAACTCGCCGCCGTAGCCGCCCTCCCTGGGCACCTTGACGGACATGGTGGAGGGCCGCGCCGAGCGCGGCACCCGCATCATCTGGTACCCCCGATGCCCGCGTAGAGCAGCGGCGTTCCAAGCAGCTCGCGGCGGACGGCGGCCTCCATGTCGCTGCGGTAGGTGCTGGCCCCTTCGGTACCGGGGTTCCACGAGAACGAGCCGACGGTAAAGCCGCCGCCCTCCATGATGCCGCCCGAGCATCCGTACGCGGCGTCGACCTCGCAGGCCGCCATGACCGCGCGCGCCCACTCCTCGGAGCCATCCGGCTCGTTGGGGAAGATCAGGTCGCGCACGGCTGCCGTGGCGTGGGGGAGCGCCGCCTTGAACTCCTCGGCGGACAGCTCCCCGCGCCCGGCTGCCAGGTAGTCCTCGTGGGTCGGGGCTCTAGTTTCCATCGTCCTCGGCCGCCTCGGGCTTTTCCGCCTTGCCCTTGGCGGGCTGCTCGTCTGCGGCCTTCGCCTCGGGCTTTTCTGCCTTGCCCTTGGCGGGCTTGGCCTTCTTCGGGGCCTCCTTCTCGAAGGCCAGTCCAACTGTGCGCATGTCGCGCCTCCTTCCTACGCGGCCTTCATGCCTGCGGTGATGTAGTGCGCCAGGTTCTCGCGGACGCCGCACACGCCGTACTTGCGGTACTTGAACAGGTGGCCGAAGCCCTGCTGGTTGTCTTCGGCGTCGATGACCTTGCCGCGCGCGAAGTTCCAGCGCAGCACCACGGCGTCCTTGTGGACGATGAGGAAGTTCATGTCCACCGCGCCGGTGCCCTTCTTGTAGTGGCCGATCTCCTCGTCCTTGGTGGCGCCGTCCAAAAGGTCGATGGCGCTGTAGAAGCGGGACTGCGGCACCTTCACGATGGAGGAGAAGCCGTCCAGCGCCTCTCGGGACTTGGTGGTGTCCAGGTCCTTCACCATACCCAGCAGGGTTGGGGTGATGAACAGCACGCGGCCCTCTTCCGGCACCTCCTTCTCGTCCATGTCGCACATGGCGGCGTTCAGGCCCTTGAGCATGTCCGCGCCGTCGGCGTAGGTCTTCTGCTCCTTGGTGATGCCGGTGCCTGCGCACAGCGTGGAGAACACGAACGCGTCTCCCTCGGGCACCACCTTGGTGCGGTTGAAGTGCGCGGCGGCGTTGCCGAACGCCAGGTTGAAGGACTGGGCGTCCACTTTCTGGTCGATTTCCAGGATGGTGCCGCGGTCGTAGTTGGCGCTGATTGGCTTCCAAGTCAGGGACGCGCCGCTGTTCTGCGGCAGTCGCCCGTTGGCCTGCACGTCGCCCAGGCCGCCCATGGAGTAGACGGGGTAGTAGAACTCGCCCAGCTGCTCCATCTGCGCGATATTGCCCTGCGGCGCGGCGCTCTCAAGCACTGCGGTCAGGGATTCCTTGCGGTACGCCTCCATGAGCACGTTCTCGTAGCCCTTGGGCAGCTCGATGCTGTTTGGCATGATTTACTCCTTTGAAGATTCGTCGGTGAGTCCGAAAGCTGCGCGGAAGTCGGCCAGGCCGTCGGAGCCTGCGCCGCCCTTGGGGTCGCCGCCCGCGCTCTCGCGGGGCTGGTCGGTGAACATGTAGGCGTTATCCTTCTTCAGGGCCTCGAAGTCGATGCCCGTGAGGTTGCCCTGCTCGTCCAGCTTCGCGTCAGCGATGTTCGGGATGATCGCGCGCGCCGCCTTGGCGTTGCGCACCCCCATCTGCGCCAGCTTGGTGTCGATGGCGAAGTCGCGGCGCATGTCGGCCTCGCGCTTCTCGGCGTCGGCCTTGTACGCCTCGTTGTCGGCCTTGGCCTTGTCGAGCGCGGCCTGCAGCTCCTCGGCGTTGCCCGCCTTGGAGGTGAACTCCTCGATCTGCTTGTCGCGCTGCTCCAGCTCGGCCTTGAGGGCCTTCACCTGCTCCTGGTACTCGTCGGTCTCGCGCTTGTACTTCGCGTAGGACACGACCTCCTTCTGGGGCTCGGCCTGCTGGCCTTCGCCGCCCTCGTTTCCCTGGGGCTTGTTGTCTTCAGCCATCGCTTGCTCCTTCCGTGTTTGGTTGTCGCGCTTCCCTGCGCGCTTGGATGGCCCACCGTTGTCGCCGTGGTCGCGTGCGGGGCATGTTGTCGCCGCCCCATCGCGTGCCTGCATCTTCCCCGAGGTGTCGCCAGGCAAAAGAAAAGGCCGCCCGTGGTGGGCGGCCTTGATGCCGTGTCGCTGTTCGGTTGCCGTTGCTTCGCTACAGGGCGGCGATGCTCGCCACCTCGTCGATGGGTATCTCGGTGATGATGCCCGCGCCCTCTATGCCGATGGCATTGGGCTCGTCTAGCGATTCGGCGTCGCTTTGGTACCAGTCGTACCTGCCCCGGTACTCCTCGCCGTCGGTGCACGTCACCCGCACCTGCTTGCCGTAGTATTTCAGCGTTTCGCTCAGGTTCATTGCTGTGCCTCCTCTGGTTTGGTCGGGACTATGTGCACGTCGCCGTCGGCGTAGTGGATGGTGAAGCGCGTCGTCGGTATGTGCTCCCCATTATCGCCTATCACGTAGCCGATCACACGCCCGGCGTCGCATGTTTCGCGCCCGCTCCATTTGCCGCTTCTGGTGGTCTGCGCCGTGCCCGTGCCCGCATGCTTCGCTATGAGGTCGCGCACCTCCTCAAGCGTCACCGTGATGCCGCTCGGCTCCTTGTACGCGCCGCCCTTGCGCTTCAGGTTCGCAACGTACTGCTCGTGCTGGCGGCTGCCCGCGATGTGCTTGGCCTGCTTGTCTGCGTGCACCTCCATGGCTGCGGCGTTCGCCACGCGCCGGTCGCGTTCCTTCTCGGCCTTGGCGCGCTTGATGGCATTGTCCAGCGCCGCGCGGCGCTCTGCTGCGGTTTTCAGCTCGAAGCCATCGCCGCTGGCCTTGACCAGTTCGCCCACGCGCTTCTGGCTCACGCCTGCCTCGGCTATGAGCGCCTTGGTGTTCGGGTGCGCCATGTAGGCCGTGCGGCTCACCTTCTGGCGGGTGAGGGCGTACACCTTGCTGCCCGTCTCGTAGGGGTTCTCGCGCCCGTGCTCTGCGTTCAGGTGCGGGTACTTCGTCACGAGGTCGCGGCGCTTCTGCTGGAGTCTGCTCAGCTTCATGCGCTCCTTGGTGTTGTCGATGCCAGCCGCTTCGAGCGCGGCGGCCTCGCGCCTCGTGGTGCGCACCTCGCGCTCGATGGCGCGCTGCTGTTGGCTGGCCTGGTATCGCTTCTCGCGCTTCTCGTCGCCTCCGTCGGGGTCGCGCTCGTAGCGCAGCGGCTGGCCCTCCACGTAGATGCCGAAGTCATGCTTGCAGTTCGCGCCGCACAGGCCATCGACAGAGCCGTAGCCCGTCTCGCGGTAGAACGGCGGGTACTTCTTGGACTTGCCCGACAGGCTGAACACGCGGCCCTGCCACTTGGCGTGGCTCTCGCGCGCCCCGCCGTGCGAGGAGGTCTGCACGAGGTCGTGCCCGGTCTCCTCAAGCAGCTCCAGCGTGTTGCGGCTGCCCGCCTGCACCGCTTGGGTGCGGATGTGGCGGCGCATGGCCACGTCGGCCTGCGCCCACGCCCCGCTCTTGTAGTCCACGACGGACACGCCGCGCCGCGCCAGCTTCAGCACGGCCTCGCGGGTGGCCTGCTCGTAGCCCGCCATGCCCGAGTTCACCCGAGCCACGGCCTGCGCCACGACTTCGAGGTAGGCGCGCTGCACGTTGGCGGGCATCTTCAGGTTGTCGCGGCTCACGACGTCCTGCACTCCCGCCGCCGTGGCCCGCGCGGAGTTGTGCAGCCTCCACTGCATCGTCTTGGACAGCGCGCCCATGGCCGTGCCCAGCGTGGCCAGGTCGGCCTCGGCGCTCTTGGCCACGGCCTCGGCCGCAGCCTTGGCAGCCTCGCGCGCGGCTCTGCGGCCCTCCTCGTTCATGGCCTTCTGCACGTCCTTGGCGGCAAGCGCCGCCTTGCGGGCGGCCTGCGAGTAGGCGCTGTCGCCCTCGAAGTCGATGGAGCCTATGAGCGCGGCGTAGATGCACACCAGGCGCAGGGCGTATTCGTCCATGGCCCCCTGCGCTGCGTCGGTGAAGTGCTCTATGTAGTCCGGCCCCAGCATCAGGCGAGCCCGTCGCCCAGCATATCGAACGCGCCGCCCTGCTGCTCGGGCACGTTGGCCTTGGCCTCGTTGCTGGTCTCGCCGTAGAAGCGGCGGCGGTACTCCCACGGGGCCATGATGCCCGCGCCGACCTCGCTCATGGCCATCTCGCGCGCGCTCTGCGTGTCGCTGATGATGGAGTCGTCGAAGTCCACGGTGACGTCGCCGTAGGGCACGGCCTCGCCCTTGATGCTGCGGCACGCGTCGGCCATGCCGTTCACGAGGCGCACGATGGACTTGCGCAGGGCGTTCTCGTGCCGGTGGATGGATCGCATCAGCTGCGAGTTGTCGGCCGCCACCTCCTTGGCGGTCTTCAGGCCCGTGTGCGACTCCCAGGAGAAGTAGCCGTTGCCGAAGCCGCACGCCACCGACAGCAGGCGCAGGCCCGTGTTGATGGCGCTGGCGTTCTCGTCGGCCTTGAGGTCGCTCTGAACGGTCTGAATCTTGGCCGACCCCTCGTCGCCGGGGTTCATGCTGAAGATGGTGTCGTCGGCCTCGCCGAAGGCGTAGTAGGTCTTCGTGAGGCTGCCGTCCGGCCCCTTGTCGGTCTTGGACTCTATGAGGGTCTTGTCCACGAACGTGCGCGGGCGGCCTACGCGAATGTGGTCGAGCAGGGAGGTGGCGGCCTCGTCGACCACCTTCATGGCCCCCACGGCGTTGCAGTACACGCTCGCGCCCATCGCGCAGTAGTCGTAGAAGCGGTTCGACACGGCGGGGCGCACCAGCGCGAAAAGTGGGCGGGTGCAGCGCGTGTCCATGTCGGCGCTGATGCCCTCGACCGTCACCTGCTTGTGCGTGCGGGTGTCGAACAGCTGCGTGAGGATGTGATAGGTGCCGCCCTTGAGCACGTGGGCCTGGCACTGGTCGTAGTCGCGCCCGGCGACCTCCACGCGGCCCACGAACGCGCACTGCGTGCAGTCGTCGGCGCTCCACGTGAGCGGGACTATCTGCGTGGCGTCGTAGCGCACGATGCGCAGCTCGGCGTCGGGCGTGTAGGCGCTGTCGGTCACCCCTCGCGGCTCGATGACCCACGCGCCGGTCCCCATGGCGAACGCACGTGCTATGAAGTCGGCGTTGTCCATGGCGAACGAGGAGGGCGCGCCGCTGTCCTCCGTGGGCTGCTGCGCCGGCGCGTTGCCCTCCGTCGCCTCCTGGCCGTCCCCGCCCGTTGTCGTGGGGTTGGCGAAGTATCGCGCCATCCACGCGCGGCGCTCGTCGCTCGTGCTGGAGATGATCGTGCTCTCGTTCATGAGCAGACTGGCCCACTCGTCGGCCACGAGCGCCGCCGGGTGCAGGCTGGCGCGCTCGCGCTTGTACACGCGGAAGCCGCGCCGCTCGCTGTAGTGGTACCAGCCGTTGTTCGCCGCGAACCAGCCGAACCAGACGCCCACCATGCCCTGCATGCGGGTGTCCGGCTGGTATCCCATGCGGCGCAGCCACGCCTCGGCGTAGCCCGTGTTGCCTCGCTTCTCCATCAGAGGTTGCTCCTTATCCACAGTCCTGCGGCGTAGCCCGCCGCGTCTATCGCGTCGTCGTTCACCTTCGGCAGTGTCTCGGTTATGTCGCCCTGCCCGTTCGACACGTACTCGAACTCGGGGAACTCCTTGGCGGCGAGCGGACAGCGGTCGGGGTCGATGACTATGCGCGTAAGGTTCTGCATCCACCTGATGCGGTTCTTGGGCGCGTTCAGGCCCTGCTTGAGCGATTTCTGCGCGCCGATGCCCTGCTCCTGGTAGTAGAGGATCATGCCGCGCGCCGCGCTGTCGCACCACACGTCGGCGGCGGGGTCCTCGGCCGCCTGCAGCTTGGCCGCCACCACCTCGGCGGTCTTGACGTCGATTGCCTCGGTGCCCTGGCGGCTCTCCTCGTCCAGCAGGTACAGCACGCGCTCGTTCTCGTCGTAACCCGCCTCTATGAACACCCACGGGTGGACGCTGCCCGCGTCCACGCCGAACGAGCGCAGCGAGATGGACGCGCGCTCCTCGTCCGTTATGGGGCGTATGTCCAGCAGCTTGTCGGGGAACACCTCGGAGCCCGTGCCGATGACCTCGCCGAGCCATTGCCAGCGGTAGGACTCGGGCGTCTTGCGGCGGCTGCGCTCGGCCTCCGCCAGCGCGGCGGCGCTTATCCACTCGGGGTGCTCGTCTATGACGTCCAGGTACGTGGTGTGGCATATGAAGCGCCCGTCCTCGCCCGGGTGGGCCTCCAGGTCGCGCGCCTCCTTGTTCACCCAGTTGCGAGCCGAGCGGGGAGGGTTGTAGCTGTAGAACACCCAGAACATGTCGCCGCCGCGCAGGAACGTGGCCAGCACGCTGCGCACCTCGTCCATGCCGTCGAACTCGTCTACCTCCTCGAACCACACCACGGCGCAGTAGCCGGTGCGGAACTTCGCGGACTTCAGCTTCTTCGGCTTGTCGCATCCCACAAAGCGTATGACCTGCCCGGTGGGGCGGTACGTCACTTCCATGGGGGACAGGCCGAAGTCGAACAGGTGCGCCACGCCCAGCACGTCGCACGCCCAGCCTATCTGCTCGTACACGGACGTGCGCAGCGTGTTGCCGACCTTGCGCAGCACGACGGCGTTGGCCTCCGGGTTGAGCATGATCAGCAGCACGATGGCGATGGATATGAACGACGACTTGGTGGAGTTGCGCCCGCCCTTGAACCAGTAGTGCGTGAACTCGTGCGCCTTGATGGAGCGCCACACGGCAGCGAACACGGAGGCCACGACGTCCGAGAGCCTAACCGAGGTCGTCAACGATGGTCACCCCCGCCTCCGCCATGGCGGCCTTCGCGCCGTCCACGCCGAACATGTCGTTGAGCAGCTTCACGCTCTCGGTTATGGCCAGGCGCGCGTCGCCGTTGATGCTGCCCTCGGCCGCCTGGCGGCGGAAGATGGGCAGCGCGCCGTCCAGCACCTCGAACAGCGGCGCGGCGGCGTCCTGCAGCTCCCAGCGGCAGTCCTTGGCGGCCGCGTCTCGGATTTCCTGGATTCTGTGCGCGATTCGTGGGTCTCGCATCAGCTTGGAGGCGGCGCAGCTTATCGAGTTGTAGTTCATGCGCTTGCAGTCGTAGGCCGCGCGGTACGCGTCCTGCTGCTTGGCGCGGGGCTTGGCCATCTCGCGGGCGAATGCCTCCTGCTTCGCCGTGAGCGGCTTGTCCTTCTTTGGCACCTGCGGCCTCCTTCCCTTATCTCTCGGCCTATATGGTCGCAAGCGTGTCGCCGGGCACGGAAAAGGCCGCCCCGAAGGACGGCCCTCTGCCTGTTTCCGTATTCGGTTGCCCCTATCCGCACGCCGCCACGGCCATGGCCATGAGCCCGAGCGCCAGCGCCCTTATGGCGTAGATGGCCGCCGCGTCTATGGCGATTGCCGCCGCTATGAACAGCAGGCACCCCCAGTTGCATCCCGGGCGGTTCATCGCTCCTCCCACTCGACGGTGCCGTCGTCGTACTCGGCCTTGAGCCATTCCAGGTAGTCGGCCTCCTCGCAGAAGCTGGCCAGCAGCCGCTTGCTGGTAGTGCAGCTGCTCATGCGGCTCGTCTTATACACGGCGATGAAGAAGGGCCACGAGTGGAACTCCGTCTCCGTGTGGATGGCCCGCTCGGGCGTGCCGAAAAGGTGCTCCCAGTTCGTCATCGCGCCCCCTCCTTCGCGCTCTGCCCGACCTTGCGGTAGGTGAAGTCCTCGAACAGGTGGCCGCACCAGCGGCAGCGGTCGCCGCCCTTGGGCAGGTGGTGCCAGATCTCGCGCATGCCGCACTTCGGGCAGCGTACCTCGATACTGGGTCGGCGCTTCGGCTTCTCGGTCTGCTGTTCCATGGCTACTCCACCGCCATCCGCATGGCCGGCTTCATGGCCTCGCGCAGGCTCTTGGCCAGCTCCTCGGCCGTTACCTCGGCCTTCACCTCCACGTTCACGCCGGGCATCGCGAAGCCGCGCACCTCGTCGTCCTTCAGGCACGGCATGGCGGCCTCCTGGGCCGCGCCCTTGAGCGTCGGCGCCGCCGTCTCCTTCGGCACGCAGCGCCCCAGCCACAGCTCGCACTCGTCCAGCTTCGTGAGCGCCAGGGCGCGCTCGCGGCTCACCTCGTAGGCCGTCTCGATGCCCTTGCGCAGGTTCTGCACGGCCGTCTCTTCGGTCATCGCGGCGTCCAGCTTCTCGCGCAACCGGGCGTTCTCGAACCTCAGGTTGCGAACCTCACGGCGAATGTCGTTCGCGTAGCTCTGCTGCTCGCCCCAGCAGTCCTCGCACAGCGGCGCGTCTACGCCCATGTTGTCCTGCCCCAGGGCGTCGATATCGCGCCCGCAGGCCTCGCAGATGATGCCCATGGCTACTCCCTTCCTTCCGGCTTCGCCGCGCCTGCGAGGAACCACGCCCGCAGGCTCTCGGCGCACTCCGGGCACAGGGCCCTTGCCTTGCCGTCGATTCGCGCGCTGTTCCTCAGCACCATCCTGGCGCAACCCTTCAGGGTCACCGGCACCTCCTTGCCGCAGCGTTCGCATGCGCACATGTACACCTTCATGGCTACTCGCCTCCCTTCGGCAGAGCGTCGGCGATTCGGTCCCAGTCGGTGGCCGACTTCTCGCTGGGGTACTCGTAGGCCCCCACGCACGGCACCGGCAGCACCGCAATGCCGTCGTGCTCGCCTGCGTACTCGTCTGCGTCCGATCTGCTCTCGAACGCCAGCACCACGTCGCTCTCCGTGGCCACCGCGTAGATCTTCTTCATCGTTTCGTCTCCTATTCGAACTCGAAGCACTCGCATGCCTCGCTTGTCTCGTCTACCGCCTCCACGTCGGGGCCGCCGCCGGTCATGGCGTCGCAGGTGCACACTGCCTCGCCGCCAGCGCCCTGCACGTGCCCGCAGAATCGGCACTCGCGGCACGTGCGGCCCTCCCACGGGTCGGGCCGGTTCCACGGTGCCCTGGGGTCGGACTCGAAGCACCCGGGCGGGAGGTTCCACCCACTTGAAGGCTCGTACCCGCTCACATGCACCGCCTGCCCCTCGGCAGCCGCCCCCAGCCGTCCATGGCCAGGGCGTCCGCGTACTTGGTCGGTTCCGGCAGCAGCAGGTACTCCCAGTGCCCCGAGCCCGGCGGGGCGGGGCGGTTGAACCTCTGCTCGGCCCTGACCCAGCGGAAGTGCAGCCGGTTGGCGTGCGCCAGCCCGTGGCAGCCGCTGCCGTTGCCGCTGCCGCACAGCATCACCGTGGGCTTGGGAACCTCGCGCCCGTCGCGGAACAGCTTGCCCGCCCCGCGCCTCACGATGTGGTGGCGGTTGAGCGGCCACGGCGCGCCGCACACGGCGCACCTGGGCGTCTCGATGCTCGGCCCCTCCATGAGGGGGCGCAGGATCTCGGGCAGCGTGTCAACGTTTGCCATTCGATAGCCTCCTGTCCTTGCCTTGCAGCTCGTACTTGTCGCACATCTCCGACAGGCGGCTCACGATGGCCACCGCCGTCTCCTCGTCGCCGTTCTTGGCCAGGCGGCGTATGAGGTCGCCCTTGCCGTACTGCGTGGTCACGATGACCGGCCTCATGTTCTCGTACCTGTCGTTCACGACGCGGAACACCTGCCCCAGCGTCCAGTCGGTGGGGGACTCCTTGCCCAGGTCGTCCAGCACCAGGCACCCCACGCGGGAGAGCTTGGACAGCACGCCGTCCTCGGTGCCGTCGCCGCCGTAGGTGCCCTTGATGGCGGCCAGCACGCCCAACATGTCGGTCACCCTCACGCTGGTGCCGCCGTCCACCAGGAGCCGCGCCACGGCGCTCGCCAGGTGGGTCTTGCCGGTTCCCACGGGGCCGCAGATGTACGCCCCGCGCCCTTGCTCAACCTTCGCGGCAATGCCCTCGGCCATGGGGGAGGCGGCTGTCATGAAGCGGGGCTTGATTCCGGCCCGCTCGTAGGCCCGGCGGCGTTTGGCTGCGGCCTCCTCGGCCTTGGCCCTGGCCTCAAGGCGCGAACGCTCGTCGCGCTCCGCCACGGCACCCGGGCAGCCGCACGGCTTCCAGCCGCAGAAGGTGCGGCGGCCAGCCAGCACCACGTAGCGGACCTCCAGCTGCGCCCCGCAGTGGGGGCACTCAGTCGTACTCGGCATAGCCGTCGGCCTCCTTCCGGGTCCTCGGGCCGCGGTTCACGTAGTCCTCGAACTTCGGCGAGAACAGCGTGGAGGGCCGCAGGTACTTGGCCATCTTCGGGTCGCCCGCCCACTCGGCTGCCATCGTGTCGATGACGGCCAGGAAGTCGGGGAGGCGGTAGCCCTCGGCCCAGCGGGCGTGTATCAGCCTGCGGGTCTTGGCGCTGCTTGAGCGGTAGCGGGTGCCGGCTGCCTCGTTGAGCGCATGCACGATTTCGTCAAAGGGGATTAAGGGGTTATCTATATACTCAACCTCAACCTCAACCTCTGCATTGCCGCAACTCGATGCGCCTGCATGTGCATCCGCATCTGCTTGCGCATGTGCTACTGCATCTGTATCCGCATATGCTCCCGCATGTGCTTGCGCATCGGCTTGCGCCCGTGCCGCCGCATCGTCCACCGCGTCTTCCTTCCCCGGCCTGTTGCCCCAGCGGGCGTTGGCCGCCTTCCTTGCGCGCTCGCTCTTCTCGTCGCCCATGTCGAGCCTGCCCTTGAGCACCAGGAAGGTAGGCAGCCACGCGGGGCTGCCCTGCGGCTCCTTGCCCGTGAACCGGTACTCGACGATGGCGTAGATGAATGGCGCGCGCTGCTTCTCGGGCATGGCCTGCGCGGCCGCCCAGAAGTCGTCGTGTATAACCATGCCCATAGTGTCGCCGTCGCCTTCCCTAAAACGGGATATCCTCGTCGTACAGATCGGGCATGGCCTGCTGCTGCGGCGCGGGCTGCTGCGGCGCGTACGCCTGCTGAGTGGCCGGCTGCGGCGCGTAGGCGGGCTGCTGCGGCGCAGGTGCCGGGGCGGGGCGTCCCTGGCCGTACGTGCGGGCCTGCGGCGCTTGCGGGGCCGCCTGGGGCGCGTACTGCTGCGGCGCGTAGCCCTGCTGATGTTGCTGGCCGCTCATGAACTCCAGCTCGTCCACCACGACCTCCAGCGCGCTGCGCTTCTGGCCGGTCTGCTGGTCGTTCCAGCTGCGGTAGCGCAGCTTGCCCTCGATGGCCACCTTGCTGCCTTTGGCGAGGTACTGCGCCAGCTTCTCGCCGCGGGTGCCGAACAGCGTGCAGTCCACGAAGTTCGGGTAGTCCTCCCACTGCCCGGTCTGCTGGTTCTTGCGGCGGTCGTTGACGGCCACGCCCATGGACAGCACGGACATGCCGCCAGACGTGGAGCGCAGCACGGGGTCGCGGGTCAGGTTGCCGGATATGCACACGCGGTTGATGCTCATAGATACCCTCCTTGGGTTACGTCCCCGCTGTTCCAGATGCGGGTGATCTGCGCGTCTACCATGCGGATACGCAGCTTGATTACGTTGATGGCCTCCTGCGAGGCCTTGTAGATGGCCTCGGAGCAGTCGCGGCGGCGCTTGGCCTCCGCTATCTGCTCCTGGCCCCGGCACACGTCGCCGATGATGGTGACGGGCGTGCCCTTCTGGCGCTCGTTCAGGATGGCGATGCGCAGGGCCTTGCGGTACTCGGCCTCGTTCTCGGCGTACTGGCAGCCCGACTCCTTGCAGGTCTTCAGCTCGGCCTCCAGCCTGTCGGTCAGCTCGTCCAGCTCCTCGGTGAGCGCCTGCATCTACTCCACCTGCCAATCGGGGCGCGGGCAGCACGGGCTGTTGGCCACGAACTCCATGTACTGCGGCATGCTGGCGAACTGGTAGCGCGCCCCGCAGCTGCGGCAGTGGGCCGTGAAGGGGCCGTCTGCGGGCGGCTGCTTCTCCTCGGGCGCGGGCTGCTCCTCCATGGCGTCGGGATCGCTCTGCCCGTCGATGGCGAACGCGCCGCACAGCGCGTACTTGCGGGCGTAGCTCGACGCCATGCCGGTCACCTGGGCGTCGTCCGAGCCCTTCTTGTGCTCGTCCTCGCGGGCGTAGGCGCTCACCTGCAGCAGGCCATCGCCGCCCTCGGCGGGGAACACGCACGCCGTGGACTTCACGTAGTAGCGGTCGCCTATCTGCACCAGCTCGTCGGTCATGAAGAACGCCAGGCCCTCCTTGGCGCACGGCTCCTTCAGCGCGGCCACTATGTCCTCGTAGCTGCGGTAGCTGAACTTGCCGAAAGCGTTGTACTTGGCCTTGGGCACCACCACGGCGCGCTGCACGCGGGCAACGGCCGCCATGAGGTCGATGGACTGCTGTTCCTGGGTCATGCTAGTAGCCTCCGTTCATTCGCTCGTAAACCTGGCCCACCGTGCCGTGCATGATGGTGCCCACGACGCCCTGCGCCTTGAGGGCCGCCGCGACGCCCTGCATCTGCTCGCGCGTGGCGCACGGCACCACGACCGTCCACGGGTCGCCCGCCATGGCCACGGGTGCCGGTGCGGGCGGCGCTGGCGGCACCGGGGCGGGCATGGGCGCGGGCTGCGGCTCGGGCATCTGCTCAAGCGGCTGCGGGAACTCTGCGGGCTGGCATTCCGCGGGCTCGGGCACCGCTTCGGGTTCGGGTTCGGGCTCTTCCACGGGTTCCGGCTCCATGGCCGCCTTCAGCTCGGCGATGCGCCGGCGCTCCTCCTCGGCCTTGTGCGCCGCCGTTATGGCCGCGCCCAGGTCCAGGGTGGCGAACAGCTCGCGCTCGGCCTCGTCGTAGAACGGCTCGCCCTGGAACTGCGCCTTGAGGGTTTCCCAGTCCTGGGCCAGGCGCTCTACCTTGGCCTCCAGGGCCTTGAATGCCTTCACCTCGCCGAAGGTCTTGTTGGTCCACTGCTTCTCGTGGAAACGCTCATAGGGCACGACGGGGGCCAGCAGCCCGGCGAACTCCTCGTAGTGCTCCCGCAGCTTGGCGTACGCGCGCAGCTGGCGCTCCTCCTCGGCCTCGTCCAGCTGCGCCTTGATGCCGCCGGCTGCCTGCTTCGCGATGCCCGCCACGGCCTTGCACCTGTCCTCGAATGCGGCCAGGGGCTTCGTGTACTCGCGGCTCACGGCCTTGCGGCGCTCGTCTATCTCCTTGGCGATGCCGTTGAGGTAGGCGCGGTCGCGCTTGGCGGCCTTCACGTTCTCGTCCTTGCCCATGTCGTAGGTCGCGCCCTCGTAGTCGGCCACCAGCCTGCGCACGTGCGCCTCCAGGGCGTCGAAGTTGGCCTCGATCACGGCGGGGGAGTACGCCACGGTCAGCTCTGACGCCTCCTCGGGCTCGATGATCTCGGCCTCAACTGCTTCGCTCATTTACTCCTCGCTTCCCAGGCGCGCCATGCACGCCTCGTAGGTTTCCGTCTCGGCCGCGTTCGGCTCGTAGCCGTCGGCCTTCATGGCCTCGTAGATGATGGTCACGTTCTCGACCGTCGCTCGGTTGAGGTACACGGAGCTGCCGCCTTCCATGAGGCTCCAGGCCGTCCAGCCGCTCATGTTCCACGCTGCCCGCCAGCCCATGGCCGCGGCCAGCTCGGTGGGCGTGCGGTCGATGGGTCGGCCCAGCAGCTCCTCGAACGATTCCACGGCCTCGGCCTCCATGGCGAACGCGGTCAGCGCCAGAGCCGTGCGGCGCATCGACTTGAGGTCGCCCGCGTGGGCGGCAAGCCACTCGCGGCGGGCCTTCGCGCCGTCCTCGTAGGCGGCCTGGAAGTCGGCCTTGCGCTGGGCTGCGGCCTGTGCGGCCTCGTCGGCCCCCTCGGCCACCGGCGCCAGCAGGGTCACGCCGAACGACGTCTCCTCGGCCAGAAGCCCCGCGCCCGCGTTGTCGGCCACGTAGGCGTCCAGCGCCGCCAGGTCGGGGCGGTAGTCGGAAAACGTGCGGCACGCGGCGAAGCCCTCGGGGCATTCGTCGACGAACTCGACGCCCGCGTCGGCAAGCACCGCCACCACCTCGGCGCGGTTGCGCCTCTGCTCGGCCCTGGACTTCAGGCTCGCGTACACGCGCTGCCATTCGGACTGCTTGCAGTCGCGCAGCTCGGCCACAGCCTCGTCATCGCCCTCGAACTCGGCTATGGCGGCCAGGCGGTCGAGCGTCATGTCGTAGGCGGCGTCCTGCACCCTGCGGGCGGCGCGGCGCGCCTTGGCCACGGTGCCCGCGTCGGTGCGGGCGGCCACGGCCACCTCCTCGTCGGGAATGTCGAGCGCCAGCATGGTCTGCACGCCGCGCGACTTCTCCTCGGCGGTCAGCCCCAGCTTGGCGTCGGTCTCCACCATGGCCTTGGCGGCCTCCACGCGCGCCAGCTCGGCGTCGTCCAGGTCATCGTAGACCTCGGCGAGGAAACGCTCGGTGCCGATGGCCATCATGGCGCGCACGCGGCATTCGCCGTCGATGATCCAGTAGATGCCGCCCTCTTTGTACAGGATGGGCTTCATGACGGGCTGGCCGGGGTTGAGGCGGTTGGCCTTGAACTGCGCGGCCAGGCCCGCGATGTGCTCGGCGCTCTCCTTGGTGGTGAAGTCGCGCGGGTTCATCGGCTCGCCGTCGGCGCGCTCGTAGGGGTACACGTCGCAGATGGCGACCTCCTCTAGCGATTGCATGCGCGCCCCTCCTCGTCAACGACCACGCGGCACTCCATGCCGACCAGGCGGGCGCGGCACGCCACGCGGGCGACCTCGCCCATGAGCGCGATGCGCTTGGTGGGCACGGGGCCGTTCTTGATTTGCGCGGCCATGCAGGCGGCCCCCATGTTGAACGCCTGGCGCATGGCGGCGTCGAAGCCGCCGTCGCCCGGCTCGGGCATGGGGACGGCGCGCCCGATGCGCCTCATGATGCCGTCCACGGTCTTTCCCGCCACGGCCTTGCCGATGATTTCTGTGAGCATTTGCGTCTCCTAACTGGGAAAACTAAAAGTGATAAAAACTTTTCAAGATTTCGGAACTTTTTTCTCTATGCGCTCCTTGCGCTTCTGCGCCGCCTTGACCCTGCGGTACAGGTAGCGGCACAGCCACCGCTCCATGGCCTCGTCGTGCCCCTCGGCCGCCTTGTCGGCGGCGTAGCGGCTCATGCCCGAGGTGTCCGGGGCCTGCGGCATGGGGTCGGCGCGGCTCTCGCGGCCGCACTCGGTGCGCTCGTAGATGCGGCGCTCCTCAAGGGTCAGCTGGGGCAGCAGCTCGGCTATGCGGGCCTCTATGGCCTCAAGCTGCTGCTGGCGGCGGCACGGCTCGCAGATGCCGTCCTTGCCCAGGGTGGCCCTGCGGCACCCGCACGACGGACACAGCTCTAGGCGGTGGCGGTAGCAGCGCAGGGACACGTGGCCGCCGCTCGCGTTGATCACGCGCCGCGCGTTGTCCAGCTGGTTCTTGGACAGCCGCAGCTCGCGGCGTATCTCGCGGGCGGGAACCTTGCCCGCCAGCTCGGCTATGCGGTCGAGGTCGGCCTTGCGCCACGCCCTGTGGGCCTTGCCCTTGTCGCGGCGGGTCACTCGTCGCTCACCTCCACGACCACGCGGGGGCGCGCCCTGTCGGTGAGCACCCTGTCGGGGCACTGCTCCACGTACTTGCGGGAGTCGTCCTTGATTACGCCCGCCGCCACCAGGCCGTCGAGCACGAACTTGCGCGCGAAGCCCACGTTGTCGGCGTCGCGGCGCATGTCGGGCTCGTAGAACGTGGTGCGCACGGTCACCCGGCGCTCGAAGCGCGGCGCGCGCTGCTGCATGGCCGCCGCCCTCACGCGCGCCGTCTCGCGCTTCTTCATGGCCGCCGCCTTGTAGCGGTTGGCGCGCTCGGCGCTGATGTAGTCGTTCAGGCTCGGCATTCGGCCCTCGACCGTGACGGTGCACCTCATTGAGCGCCCCTGTCGTAGATGCCCTGCGCCTCGGTTAGCGTTGAGGCGGCGAAAACGGCTGGGCCCACGATGGCCTCCCACGTGCCCACCAGGTCCACGGAGTCCACCGGCGTGCGGCGGAAGCTCACGGCGGCCAGCATGGAGGGGCGCTGCAGCACCATGTAGCGGGACAGCACGCTCCACAGGTTGTGGTCGCGCTTGAACTCGCTGGCCTCGCTCACGGTCATGCCGTTCTGGCACGCCAGGGTGTACACGTTGTCGCGCTGGATGACGTGGCCCTCCAGCATCAGGCGGTAGCAGATGCGGCGCAGCTTCGCCCATGTATCGGGGTTCGAGGCAACCCAGCCGCACGCCTTGGCCACGAGGGCCTGGGCCTTGGCGTCTACCTCGGCCATACTGTTGCCTCCAGCGCCCATGTGGCGGCGATGCACGCGCAGACGAACAGGGCGGCGAAAACGGCCTGCAGCCTCTCGCGGCGCTGCTCGGGTGTTACACTGGTCTCGGTTCGGAAGTGAACCGTTGCGGTGCGCGTCTTTCGCTTGCCGGCTGCGACGCGCACCCTCTTTCCCTTGATCTTTTCCATTCCTGGAACTTCCTCTCGTTCTCTGGGTCCTTGTAGAACTCGCGCATCATGGCGGCGCACTCGTCGCACATGGCGCGCTGTATCGGGGTCATTCGCCCGCGACGCCCGGCAGAAGCAGCGGGGCGTCCTCGTAGGCGACCTCACCGGTGTCCCTATCCACGAACATCACCTCCTGGTCGTCGTACACGTGGATGTTGAGCATCTGCCCCGTGAACTCCACCAGCTTGGGGATGAAGTCACGGAACTTCGGGTCCAGCTCAAACTGCAGCACGCACTTGCCGCTCTTCACGTTGAGGGCGGTGAACCCCCCCCCGTACGGTCACCTCGTTCAGCATGGCCTACTCCTTCTCGTCGTACGCGGTGTCGCGCACGATGGTCTTGAAGTCGGTGCTCCAGCCCTTGCCGTTCACGCTGAACTGCACGGAGCTGTAGACGTTGAACTGCATGCCGCCGAGCTCGAACCAGGTCGTGCTCGCCTCCAGAAGCTCGATGCCGCTCGTCTGGAAGCCCCACATGGCCGTGATGCGGCGCTTGAGGCTGCAGTGCGTCTCCTCCATGCAGCCGTTCTCGGCCAGCTCGAAGTCGACGGCCACGCGCTTGCGGTTGTCGATGATGCAGTCGAGCGTTTTGCCGACGATACCGGCTACGAACTCGGGCTGGTGGCTTGCGTTGGTCATGATGCTTCTCCTTACGCTATAGGTTTAACTATCGTTGCTGCCGAAAAAAATATCGGCTACACGTACGCCGAAAAGCTTCGCCAATCTTTTGGCGTCCTCGATAGTCACGCTATCGGGATTGCTCTCCATCTTTGCGTACGTGGGCCGTGAGATGCCGAGAAGGCCAGCAACGGCTTCCTGTGAGTACCGTGCCTTCTTGCGCGCATCAACCAATTCCATCGAATCACCTCCTCGTTTGGTATGCCTAAGACTATAGCCAAACATATAGTGACTGTAAAGAAGATTTGTCATATTCTGTAAAAAGATTTTAACGGTGCAGCGGGAGGAGGACACGTGAGCATAGCCGAGAACATCCGAAGGATTAGAACGCAGCACGACATGACGCAGGAGGAGTTCGGCAAGGTTGCTGCCGTCTCCGCTATGGCTGTATCTCAGTGGGAAAACGGGCGAGCAGTGCCTCGTATGGGAGCTGTTCAGCGTATTGCTGATTATTTCAATATCAGTAAAGGCGAGGTTATTGACGAGGAAGCCGGTGGCGCAGTTTTGCCCTCCGGCGCCATCCCCGTAGTGGCCAGCAGCGCGACCGTGCCCCTGCTCACGCTCGGGCGCGTGCATGCCGGATTGCTCGCCGACGAGGAGGAGGTTGCCCACCGCGTGGAGGTGCCCGCTTCGGTGTGTGCTGGGCACCCGCGCGCGTTCGCCCTTGAGGTCGAGGGCGACTGCATGAACCGAGTCATACCCGAGGGCAGCCACGTGCTGGTCGACCCCGACCGCCAGCCCTCCAACGGCTCCATAGCCGTGGTGGAGACGGAGGACTACCGCGCGGTCATGCGCCGCTGGTACAAGGGCAGCACCAAGCTGATGCTGTCGGCCGATAGTTTCGAGGACTACGAGGACATGATTTTCGGCATGGACGACGGCCCCGTGCGCGTGATCGGCACGGTGGTGTGGTTCCAAGCCTCCAACGAGATGGAGTAGCCATGGGCCTGTTTGGTTTTATGAAGCAAAAGGGGAGGAGGACGGCCGAGCCGGTTTCCTATGTTCCCGAATGTCTGGAACTCCCGAAGTCGAACTACGACGAACTATTTGACGAGTTTCAGCCGGAATGGGCTGACCAGTTTCCCGACTTCCCCTATGAGTTCAAAGGAAGACCAGCGATCAGGACGACTTTAACCGAGCGTATGCGCGATATGTTCAGCATTGCTCCGCAAGACGTTCCGAGAGTTGAGGCTCTTGTTCGTCAGGCCAACAGCTTGCTTGCTGATGCTCACTCCCTTGCTACTTTTCCAGAGTTTTCCGTTCCTATGCCTGATTTATCGGATTCCTATAAATGCTTGTTGCGTTTTCCGCTTTGCGCTATTCGGTGCATCCCGTTTACGGAAAAAACCGGTCGGGTGTCGAAGTTTCCGTTCCGGTTTGAATACGATTCCGGGATGATGCGCAAACCCAGGGCGCCGAGAGCTCATATCAGGATGACCGCTAGCTTGATGCCGAACGGGAATCCGGGAAGGATTGAAAGCGAGTACGCTCTCTTCGAGAGTGGTGCCGCGTTCGGCCACTATTGGATAGTGACCTCCAGAATCGTTAACGGAGAACTTGTCGTCTCCCGAATCAGCGAAACGAGTCCGACAGGCGATACTCCGCCAACTCTTTACACATTAGGCAGGTAGCCATGGGCGGACGTGCGGCGATATACGCCCGCTTCTCCAGCCACAACCAGCGCGGCGAGTCCATAGAGATACAGGTGGAGAAGTCCCGCGCCTACTGCGCGGAGAACGACCTGCGCGTGGTGGCCACGTACTGCGACTTCGCGCAGACGGGCACCAACACCGACCGCGCCGAGTTCCAGCGCATGATGGCCGACGCCAAGCGAGGGCTGTTCGATTTCGTGGTCATATATAAAGTCACTCGAATCATGCGCAACCGCGACGAGATGGCCATGGCGCGCATCATGCTGCGCCGCTGCCGCGTCGAGATACTGTACGCGGGCGAGGACATTTCGGACGGCTCGGCGGGCGTGCTGCAGCTGGGCATGCTGGAGGTGCTGGCGGAGTACGAGAGCGCGCTCGACGGCGAGCGCATACGCGACGGCATACAGAAGAACGCCGAGCGGTGCATGGCCAACGGCTGCGTGCGCTACGGCTGGGACATAGTGGACGGGCGCTACGTGGTCAACGAGGAGGAGGCCGCCGCCATCCGCCTGGGCGTGCGCATGGTCTTGTCGGGCAAGTCGGTGGCCGACGTGGTGCGCGCCTGGGAGCCGTACCGCACCAAGCGCGGCGGCAAGTGGCGCTTCCAGACGGTGCGCCGCATACTGATGCGGCGGGAGAACGGCGGGGAGTACCGCTACGCGGGCGTGGTCGTGCCCGGCGGCATGCCCGCCATCGTTCCCATGGATGACGAGGAGAGGGTGATACGGATGCTTGAGGACTCGCACAGGCCCCGCGCCAAGACCGAGGCGTGGGACTTCCCGCTCACGGGCAAGCTCTACGACGGGCGCGACGGCGGGCTGATGACCGGCACCAGCGGCACGGGCAAGTCGGGCAGGCCCTATCACTACTACCGCTGCCGCAGCTGCGGGCGCACCGTGCGCCGCGATGCCGTGGAGAAGCGCGTGGCCGACGCCGTGCGCGAGGCCCTGGGCAGCGCCGACAGCCGCGAGCGCATCGCTCGCATGCTGGCCGACGCCGAGGAGGAGCGCGCCGACGAGAAGCCCTTGAGCGAGACCATAAAGGGCGAGCTGGCCAAGATCGAGACGACGTTCTCCAACATATGGGCGGCCATCGAGTCGGGCATCGCGCCGCCGGGCGGCAAGGAGCGCATAGACGCGCTGAAGCAGCGGCAGGCGCTCCTCAAGGACGAGCTGCGCACGGCCGAGGCCCTTGAGGCCGCCCGCCTTGACTACGACCGCGCGCTGTTCTGGCTTGAGGGCATGGCCGCCGCCGAGGTGGACGACGCGCAGCTCCTGCGCACGTTCGTGGCGCGCGTGGTGCTGGGCGGCCCCGACGATGACGACGGCCTACGTGTGGCGTTCACGTTTGACGATTCTGCCGGCTTGGGCGATAATCCGTCGCTGCCTGGCGCTATAGGTCCAGGTGGCGAGGTGTTCGACCGAATGAACGCCAGCTCCACCATAAGCAACAGACAGGTAGATATTCATATCTACCTGTCTTTTTATTTCTAGTCCGTACCGCGGAGAATCGAACTCTGTGCAGGGCGCGAGCGTAAAGAAAACGCGTAAGCGTTTTTAGCCCGCGGGCGAGGACGCCGGTAGGCGGCCGAAGCCGGTGCGTATTTGCGAAGTAAATACGCGGATTCTCCGCGCAATGCCTCAGCCCAAAACAGATGCGATGTCGATCGGATGACAGCCGACAATGCCCCCGCGCCAACGTCATCTCTACCCGCGGAGAATCGAACTCTATGCAGGGCGCGAGCGTAAAGAAAACGCCTTGGCAACGCAGACCGGGACGCGCTTTCCCAATGGCGGCCCAGGCGGAAAGCGTGTCCCGGAATCCGCGCTCAGACTGGGACGTAGTTTCCGGATGGCGCCTCAAGCGGAAACTGCGACCCGGAATCCCGCCGTAGAGTGGGACATGCTTTCCCAATGGCAGCTCAAGCGGAAAGCGCATCCCGGAATCTAAGCTCGGAATGGGATTCATTTTCCTGATGGTGGGCTCAGCGGAAAATGAGACCCGGAATTTGCTCTGAGAACGGGACACACTTTCCGCTTCACTTGCCGCCTCAAAAAACCTGCGCTCTCGCCATCCCAAAACTGGGTAGAAGAAAGCCAAAACGCAATCGCAGGAGGTCGATATGACTGCAGAAGATAAGGCAAAGAACGCCGGAAAGGTCGCGCTCGTCCTGGAGGGCGGTAGTTTTCGCGGGCAGTTTACCGCGGGCGTGCTCGACGTTCTCATGGAGGCTGGCGTCGAGATTCCGGCTGTCTACGGTGTATCGGCCGGCGCCCTCAACGGCGTGAACTACAAGTCGCACCAGATCGGCCGTGCCAACCGCATCAACCTGGCTTTCTGCAACGACAACCGCTTCATGGGCGCCGCGTCGTTTGCGTCCACGGGCTCTATTGTGGGTTACGACTTTATTTTCAACGATGTCCAGGACCGCCTGGATCCCTTTGACAACGAGACGTTCGACGCGAGTCCCATCGAGATGTACGCCGTTGCGACGGACATGCTGTTCGGAACCGCCGCGTACCTCCCGGTCAAAAGCGCCGTACTTGATCTCGATGCCGTGCGCGCATCGACCTCGTTGCCGCTGGTGACGCCGCCGGTCGAGATTGACGGGCACAAATACGTCGACGGCGGCGTGGCCGATTCGGTCCCCATCGAGCACGTGCTGGAGGAGGCGGGCTTCGATCGCGCGGTCGTCATCGTCACGCAGGACCGTTCGTACGAGAAAAAGCCCTACGAGTTTTTGCCGGCCGCGCGTGCGCGTTATGCCGACTACCCCTATCTGCTCGAGGCTATCGAGACGCGCCACGACCGCTATAACATCCAGCGCATGCATCTGTGGAAGTATGAGCGCGAGGGCCGTGCGCTGGTCGTTGCTCCGCAAAAGCTGGTCGAGGTCGGCCATGTCGAGCACGATTCGGCAAAGCTTTTGGACCTGTATATCCAGGGCCGTCAGGAGGCAAGGCGCCTGCTCGCGGAAATCCAAGAGTTCGTTGAGCGCTAGCGACGGCGAACCTTCAAAAAATGACAACAGCTAAAGAGCTGGAAAATCACGGCTCGTGGATGACATGTGCAGAAACTCTGGTCGGAGCCAAAATACCTGTTGACTCGTACGGCGAGCGGGGTAATATGGACGGGTTACTTGCAGAGCCCCGTGAATCTCTGTAACAACACGTACTGTACATGGAGGAGTCTAAGTGATTTCGAAATCGACTCACTACGCCAAGCAGGGCGAGGTCCAGCGCAACTGGGTTCTCGTCGACGCCGATGGTGCTGTCCTGGGCCGTCTTGCCACCCAGATCGCAATGATCCTGCGCGGTAAGAACAAGCCCCAGTTCACGCCCAACAGCGACTGCGGCGACTTCGTTGTCGTCATCAACGCCGATAAGGTCCAGCTTACCGGTAACAAGGCCGACACGAAGACCTATTATCGCCACAGCGGCTACAACGGCGGCCTCAAGGCTGAGAGCTTCCGCCAGGCTATGGAGAAGCACCCGGAGAAGGTCATCGAGCGCGCCGTTCGCGGTATGCTGCCCAAGACCACCCTCGGCCGTGCCCAGATGACCAAGCTTAAGGTCTACGCTGGTGCCGAGCATCCGCATGCTGCCCAGAACCCCACGAAGATTGAGCTGGAGGCTTAAAGATGGCTGAGAACACCGTTGTCTACCAGGGTACCGGCCGTCGTAAGAACGCCGTCGCCCGCGTCCGTCTCGTCCCCGGCACCGGCAAGGTGACCATCAACAAGCGTGACGCCGAGCAGTATTTCGGCCGTCATCAGCTCGTTGAGAACGCCCTTGCTCCCTTCAAGGTGACCGACACCGCCGGTCAGTTCGACGTTATCGCTCTGTGCGATGGCGGCGGCATCTCCGGTCAGTCCGGCGCTCTGCGCCTGGGCATCGCTCGCGCTCTTCTGAACGCTGGCGACTACCGTGCTGACCTCAAGAAGGCCGGTTTCCTTACGCGCGATGCTCGCGTGGTCGAGCGCAAGAAGTACGGCCTCAAGAAGGCCCGCCGCGCTCCCCAGTTCTCCAAGCGCTAAGGTTTTATCTCCTTTCGAGATACAATGTACAAGCGGGGCCTGCCGATTCCTCGGCGGGTCCCGCTTTTCTTTTTCGACTAGGGTGGGCGGTTGCATATCGCCTGCTAGGGAAGGAGCGATCCTATGCCCCAGAACATCTTCGGTACCGACGGCGTCCGTGGCGTCGCCAACGCCGATCTTTCTTGCGACCTCGCGTTTCGCCTGGGCCGCGCGGCGACCAAGTTCCTTGGTCCGGACATCTGCATCGGCCGTGACACGCGCCTTTCGGGCACCATGCTCGAGAGCGCTCTGACTGCCGGCATTATGGCCGAGGGCGGCCGTCCGCATTGCTGCGGCGTCATCCCCACGCCTGCCGTGGCGCTGCTCACCGTTCAGAACGAGCTCGACGGCGGCATCGTCATCTCTGCTTCGCATAATCCGCCGGAGTTCAACGGCATCAAGTTCTTTAGCCGCAAGGGCATGAAGCTTCCTGATGCTGTCGAGGAAGAGATCAGCGCCTGGGTCATGTCCGAGGAAGCCATGGCTGCCGACACGCTGCCGACCGGCGCCGGCGTGGGCCACATTATCAAGATGAAGGATGCTCGCAAGGCATATGTCGACCACGCCATCGATACGCTTGATGGCCTGAGACTCGACGGCCTGGTCGTTGCCGTCGACTGCGGCCATGGCGCTTCTTGCCAGACCACGCCCGCCGCGCTGCAGCGCCTGGGCGCCACGGTCCATGCCATCAACACCGATTATTGCGGCACCGACATCAATGTCGAGTGTGGCTCTACGCACCTCGAGCCCCTGCGCGAGCTCGTGCTGCGCACCCATGCTGACATTGGTCTGGCCCACGACGGCGACGCCGACCGCGTGCTGTTCGTGGACAGCGAGGGCAACGAGATCGACGGTGACTACATCCTGGCTATCTGCGGTTCCGACCTCGCCGCTCGTGGCAAGCTCGCCAACTCCGAGATCGTTTCGACCGTCATGTGCAACCTGGGCTTCTCCATCGCTATGAAGGAGCAGGGCTTCGAGATGGTTCAGACCGCCGTGGGCGACCGCTACGTTCTGGAGCGCATGCTCGCGGATGGCGCCGTCATCGGCGGTGAACAGTCCGGCCACATCATCTTCCTGGAGCATAACACCACCGGTGACGGCCTGGTGACGGCTCTGCAGCTGCTGGCCGTGCTCAAGCGCACCGGTCGTACCCTCACCGACCTTGCCGGCATCATGAAGAAGTACCCGCAGGTGCTCGTCAACGTGCATTCCGACAACAAGGCTGGTCTGGACGATTGCCAGCCCATCTGGGATGCCGTCGCTGCTGCCGAGAAGGAGCTTGACGGCCGCGGCCGCATTCTGGTGCGCCCGAGCGGTACCGAGCCGCTGGTCCGCGTGATGGCCGAGGCCGAGACGCACGAGCTGACCCAGCGTGTTGTCGACGACATCGTCGAGGTTGTCAAGCGCGAACTTCCCTAATGGTCAAAAACGGGTGCCAAGTGGTAAACTGTTAAAGCTATTTTGGTTGATTGGTATGTCCGAGGGGGATCATGTTCACTAAAGTCCTAAGGTCTTTTGGTATGCGTGGTCGAGTCCTTACGCTGGATGCTCCCATCTCGGGCGACGTCATTCCGTTGTCCGAGGTCAATGACCAGACATTTGCCACCGGCCTTTTGGGCCAGGGCGTGGCGATTCAGCCTACGGGTACGCGCGTGATTGCGCCGGCAGACGCCAAGGTCGAGGCCATTTTTCCCACGGGACACGCCGTTGCGCTTAACACGGTCGATGGCTTGGACGTGCTTATTCACGTTGGTTTGGACACTGTTCAGCTCGAGGGCAAGCACTTTACCGTACATGCGCAAGTGGGTGACATCGTCCATAAGGGCGATGTACTCATCGAGTTCGATCGCGAGGCAATTGCTGCCGAGGGCTACGATGTGACGGTTCCCATCTTGGTGTGCAACTCCGTTGAGTTCTCGAGCATTAAGGGCTCCGTTGGAGAGCACGTCGAGGAGATGGACCAACTCATCGTCGCTCGCGAGCGCTAGTGAGCGCGCTCGGCCTTTAGCCTACAATTCAAACACGTTTACGGAGGGCGCCCTTGAAAGAGGGCGCCCTCCGTGGCAAGATGGGAAACGTCCGAGGCTAAACAGCTTTGGGTCACCGTGGACGGGCAGGGGCCTCGACGCGGCTAGACACGAGACACATACATTACGCGACCTCGCCCTGGTGGCCGCACACGTTGGTTGCGGCCGACGCGGGCCGCGGGCAAGTGCTTGTAAGGGGAGCCTTGCCTCTTTTGTACGAGAAAGGACGCGTAATGAAGATCATTAAAGCTAAAGACTACGAGGATATGAGCCGTAAGGCCGCCAATATCATCTCGGCCCAGGTTATCCTCAAGCCCGATTGCGTACTGGGTCTTGCCACCGGCTCCACCCCGATTGGCGCCTACAAGCAGCTCGCCGCTTGGTACGAGAAGGGCGACGTCGACTTTGCCGAGGTCAGCACCTACAACCTGGACGAGTATCGCGGTCTTTCGCACGACGATCCCCAGAGCTATCACTACTTTATGCGCAAGAACTTCTTCGATCACATCAATATTGATCTGAACAACACGCACGTGCCCGATGGCTCCAACCCCGATGCCGCTGCTGCCTGCTCCGAGTACGACAAGATCGTCGCTGCCGCCGGTTACCCGGATCTGCAGCTGCTCGGCATTGGTAATAACGGTCATATTGGCTTCAACGAGCCCGATGACCACTTCTCCAAGGGTACGCACTGCGTCGATCTGACCGAGAGCACCATTCAGGCCAACAGCCGCCTGTTCGACAGCATCGATGATGTGCCCCGTCAGGCTTACACCATGGGCACCCAGACCATCATGTATGCCCGCATGATCCTGGTTGTCGCCAACGGTGAGGCCAAGGCTCAGGCTGTGCACGATATGTGCTATGGCCCGGTTACGCCCGAGTGCCCCGCTTCGATCCTGCAGCTCCACACCAATTGCGTCGTCGTTGCTGACGAGGCCGCTCTTTCGCTCTGCGAGTAACGCGACCAAGCGATCTTACATAGCTTTCCAAAAGGCCCTCGCTTTGCGGGGGCCTTTTTAGTGGATGCGGGCCGTAATGTGTGCATGACGGAAACCTTGCCACATGCTTGGCGAGTGGGCTCTAAATCATGAGATTCATTCCGTACCAGATTCTATGCACATTTGCCACTATAGAGTCGCAAGCGGTAGCGAGGAATAGGCGAGTTGCGCAACTCAAATAAAAACAGACGACTGCGCTACACTGCAAATTGGATGGGACATGCTGGCAAGCGCATTGACCTGCGCAAAGACCTATTGGTCGGGGGATAAATTACCATCGGGCCTCGCTGTACAAAAACTTGCCAAACACGTACCGGCAGACAACCAAAAACTCTAAGTCGCGCTATTCACGGGGTGGCTCATATGGTCCTGCAGCTACGGTGTCCATATGGTCGAGTTGAGGAGCAGGCATGGTAAACGATCTGGGCAATACGGACGACCTCGAGTTGATGCCGACGGGCGGCGGCTATATGGTGCGGCGCGATCGCTTGATGAACGAGCTCATCGTTAAAGGGCGCAAGGCAGGAATCGTTCTGCTTTACGCGCCCGACGGGTTTGGTAAGACGTCGGTATTGCTGCAATACGTGCAGGAAGTTAAATCGGATCCCACGCGAGGGCCGGTTCGGATAATCGAGGCCGACCGCGCGATTGGACGCGAGCTCTTTATGCAGCTCGAGGTTGTCGCCGATGAGCTTAAGGACAAACCGCATTCGCTCGTTGCGATCGACAACGTGCCCAATCTCGAGCAGCGCGAAACAGAGGACCTCATCGATCGAATCCGCAGCTTACGTGCTACGGGGACGGGGGTCTTTATTACTTGCCGCCCCTCCAACCGATTGCTTATCCACGGGTTGGGCGATTCTGTAAAAGTCAATGCGCAGATGCTCAAGGTGCACGCCTATGAGTATTCGTCATGGGCTACGGCGTTTTCGATCAGTACATCGCTCGATTTTTATCGGCTCACGCAGGGTGTGCCAGAGCTGGTATCTGCCCTGCAGACGGGAATGTATGGACAGGGCGATGTTGCCGGGTTGCTCGAGAACGAAATCGTCAACGTGTACGGTGCGGCGCTGGCAGATCTCGCATCGCTCGAGAACAACCTGTTGTTTACCGTTGCCTGCTTGATGGTGCTGATGGGCGAGGGTCGCATTGCGGAGCTAGAGGCGTGCGGTGTAAGGCTTTCGATGATCGACCAGTCCATCTTTGTGCGCGATTATCCGTTTTTTGGCGTGGATCCGTCTGATCGCACCTTTAGGTGTTTGGGCGCTAAGGACAACGCGCGCCTGAGGCTGCGAAAGCTCGTTGCCGAGATCCGTCCCGAACTTGTATCGCGGGCTGCTCGCATTTTGATTAAGGCGGGCCGATGCGATTTGGCTATGGACCTGGCCGATGCGTTCTTGGACCGCCATGTGGTGTTGGAACTTGCCGGGCAGTATGGGGCCGATCTTGCCCTGACCGGGCACGGAGGGGACATTTGCCGCGCGGCGACGGCGATGGTCAATGCGGAAAAGCAGGAGAAAGAGCCGGCACCCGCCGAGGCGCTCGGCGTGTATCTGGCGGCTGTCAGCGTGTGCAATACAAAGCTCGCAAGGTATATGGCGTCCGTTATCGAACGTGCGGGCGATCAGGCGGCGCGCGAGCTCGACCCCGCTACCTGGAAAATAGCACAGGCGCTCACTATCGCCTTTTACGGCGACAATGACCTGGGGCTTCCCGCCAACCCTGTTGTGCAAGAACAGACATCCTGCGAGGTGCTCGACATGCTGTCCGCGCATATCGAGGTCAAGCGCCACCTAACCGAGCGAGCGAAAGACGGCAATGTTCTCGCGAAGCTCAAGGCGCGCAAAGCCTATGATTGCGAGCTCGACATCGCGGGGATTCTCATACAGGCCGACCATATGCTGGTGGAGCTGTTCGACGGCTCGTTTGCTAAACCCGACGAGCGCGATGACAAGATGGCGCAGATACTCGAGGCGCTCGATATCCGCGGGCTTAAGGCGCCATCCATTTGGCTGCGTATGGTGCTGGCGGCGCGGCGCCTGCTCGCGGGCTTGCCCGTGACCGACGATGTGGCGTTTGGCGAGCTCGACCGCTTTGCGGTGCGTGTTCGCGACAATCAAATTCAGCTGTTTGGGCTATTGCTGGAGGGCTGGCAATCGCTGGCGGAGGGGCGGCCAGTCAACGCAAAGTTCCGTGCGGTCCAGGTGCTCAAGCTCGCCGACGAATCGATTACGTACATGCGCGAAAACGCTTTGCTGCTGGAGCGCGTGGCGTATCTGCGCAATACGTCGCTGGTATCGGTTCGCGAAGAGGCGGAGCTGCTCGATATTAGCAAGACGCAGGTCGGTGGCTCAGAAGCCTGGGTCGTGGCGCTGCATTTGGCCTGTGCGGGCCGAGACAGCGACCTTGCGGCCTGGATGTCCATGAATCGTGCGGGGATTCTAGAGCCATCGTATCGGCTCTTTGCGCGCCTTGCCATGCATTGTCTGGGCGAGCCGGCGGGCAGGATACGCAAGAAGCTTCCCGTGCGCGAGCTGTCGCGGTACTCGCTGCGCGACGATTTGGAAGGGGAGGGCGAGCGTCTGTTCCAGGCTGGCGAGGTTGAAGCCGTTGATACCATCGACCATATCGAGATTCGCATGTTTGGTGCGTTTCGCGCCGAGCGCGACGGGTTTCCCATCACGGACAAAATGTGGCGCCGCAAGAAGGCGGCGACACTTGCCGAGCGGCTTGCGCTGGGCATGGATGCGCTCGTCGATCGTGAGACGCTGGCCATGGAGCTGTGGCCCCATGCCGAGTTCAATAGCGCCCGCAACAACCTGTACTCGACGATATCGCGCTTGCGGTCGGCCTTGGGGCCGACGCCAGACGGCAAGTCGTGCGTGCTCATCCAAAATGAATGCATCGGACTCAACGGCGACTACGTCAAGACCGATGTACGGCTGTTTGACCAGATAAGCCGCGAGGTTTTGGGAAATCGCACGGGTGCGCGCGGGCCCCATTTAGTTGAACTGTGCCTTAAGATTGAGCAGCTTTATGCCGGACCGCTGTATGTTCCCAATGGCTGTAATCCCACCTACTTTTTGCGTATGCGACGCATTATGCAGTCAAAGTACATCGATTGCATGATTAAGGGGGCCAATGCCGCTCTAGAAGAAAACGATCTGCAGTCGGCGATTTGGCTGGCGGAGTCGGGGCTTCGGCAGGAAACGGCGCGCGAGGATATGGTGCGCTGCGCCATGCGCGTCTACAGTGCGGCGGGGCGGCGGCGCGATATCGTCGAGCTATACAGCGGGCATATGCACCATCTGAGGGAGCAGGTCAATGGCGTGCCCGAGCCCGAGACGCGGCGTCTATACGAGCGCTTGGTGGAGGGGCGGCTCAATCGCGTGCTGGTCGAGCGATAAAAAACGGGCGCCCAAAGTACTTGGGCACCCGTAAGCTTGCTATGTGTTGGCTCGCCGGATCATTGGCTCTTAGACGAGCTTGATCTTCTCGATGTCCTTGCGTGAGGACTCGCGATACAGCGAGAACTTGCGGCCGATGACCTGGACGACCTCGGCGTGGCAGCGCTCAGCGAGCTCTTCGGCGGCCTCGCGGGCAGAAAGGCTGGAGCCGTCCAGCACGGAGCACTTAACGAGCTCGTGCTTCTCCAGGTAGGCAACCGTCTGCTCGACGGTGCCCTCGTTGACATCGGACTTACCGATGATGATGGCGGGGTTGAGGTGATGGGCCATGCTGCGAAGCTGCTTGACCTGGGCTCCTGTCAGTGCCATGGGTTCTCGCTTTCTATGTATGGGGCGCCCCGCAATGGGGCCTTAATCTACGTGAGCTGTCCCACGATAGCGCAGGAACGGCGCGGTGTGGAGCGCGTTTGCCCAGTTCGCAAAGAATGCGGATGCCGGGCGGGAAGACGATGCAAGCTTTAGATGGGCTACGGGCGGGGTATGGAGACCGGCTCCCATGCAATAAACGCCCAACGGACCTTGCGGACGTGGTCGAGCATGTAACGCCCCTGCGGTACGCCCTTGGACCCTGGCTCGCCGGCATGGGGATTCTCAATCATATGCTGAGCGACGTAGTCGCGTAGACGGTCAATCTTATCCTCGTTACCGTGCTCGAGCATGCGGGAGAAGTCCGCCACTCCCGCCTCAAGGCTATCGAAGGTATCGCGACGAGGCGATTCAAAGTACGTAACCTGCGGCAGGGCGCCCATCTGAATGAGGATATTGAAGGCATACACAAAGCCATTACTGCGGGTAACCGAGGCACCGATAGCGTTCATCAGGTGCAGGTCATAGCGCGGGCTGGAGTTGGCGACCATCGTGACAGCACAACGCCGACGAGCCGTACGATCAAGCTTGGCAAGCGCGCCTTTTAGGTTGGTCGTGGTGACAGAGCGACTGGCAAAGGCAACATCTACCGCTTTCGCGACCGGTCCAACCAAATTCCAGTCATCATCCCAAGCAAGCTCAAGCGGCGTAATAAGATCCTCGAGCCCGTAATACTCAATGCCGGCATCAAGCGTGCCCAGCATGGCGGGGGAGAAATCAGCCGCAATCACAGGATGCCCGTCTTGCGCAAGCGGAATAGCAATCGACCCAGCCCCACACCCCATATCAAGCACCGATTCACCAGGCTCAAGAGCCAGCAATTTCATAAAATCCCGGGCATACGGAGCAGTCTCAAGAGGTCGAAAATGTCGAGCCCGCTTATCCCATTCAAAAGAATCATCAGCCCGATGCCGAGCGGCCTGCAGACGCATCCACTCCTGATTCCAATCAGCAGAAAGAAGCTCAGAGCGAGCATCCCCATCAACCACGGGCTAACCTCCTAGCAACAAAAAAGCGACTCCCCCCCAAAAGAAGAGCCGCAACCAGCATATATCAGAAAGAACCGATCCAACGCCAAACCGTCGCACCAGCCTAGTGGTGCAGGAGCGAAGCAACTGCAACCGGGATAGAGCCCAACCGAGGTCCCGTTGTGCGGGAGCCCCGGGGAGGGCAAATATATAAGGTCGATCGCGAGTTCCGCACGAGCCGGAGAGCACTTAATGTGCTCTCCGTGCGAGTCAGGACTGTCCGAGCAGGCGACCTTATATATTTGCCCTCCCCGGGGCTCCTCGCCAGTCCCCCTCAGCTAGTTCTTCAGCGAGTTCAGCGGTGCCGGGAAGCGTCCACCACGGTGGGCAAGCACGGTGCCGGCGTTGGGGTTCACCGGCATGATGGGCGCACGGCCAAACAGGCCGCCGTACTCGACGCAGTCGCCCACGCCCTTGCCGATGGCGGGAATCACGCGCACGGCCGTGGTCTTATTGTTGATGACGCCGATGGCCATCTCGTCGGCGATGATGCCGGCGATGGTCTCGACCGGGGTGTCGCCGGGGATGGCGATCATGTCCAGGCCGACGGAGCACACGCAGGTCATGGCCTCGAGCTTCTCGAGCGAAAGCGCGCCGGCCTCGACGGCGGCGATCATGCCGGCGTCTTCGGACACGGGGATAAAGGCGCCCGAGAGGCCACCGACGCTGGAACTGGCCATGACGCCGCCCTTCTTGACGGCGTCGTTGAGCATGGCGAGCGCGCAGGTCGTGCCCGGGCCACCGCAGGTGCCAACACCGATGATCTCGAGGATGCGTGCGACGGAGTCGCCGATGGCGGGCGTGGGAGCCAGCGACAGGTCGACAATGCCCTTCTCGACACCCAGGCGATGGGCGGCCTCGCGGCTCATGAGCTCGCCGGCACGGGTGATCTTAAAGGCGGTCTGCTTGATCTTCTCGGCGACTTCCATCATCGATGCGGAATCGGGCAGCGTCTCCAGGGCTGCGGCCATAACGCCGGGGCCCGAGACGCCTACGTTGATGACGGCGTCGGCCTCGCCACCGCCGTGGACGGCGCCCGCCATAAACGGGGAGTCCTCGACCATGTTGGCAAAGCAGACAAACTTGGAGGCGCCAACGGAATCCTCATCTGCCGTAAGCTTGGCGGCATCGATGATGGTCTGAGCCGCCATGAGCACGGCGTCCATGTTGATGCCGGCACGCAGGCTGGCGACGTTGACACTGGAGCAGACGCGGCTGGTGGTAGCGAGCGCCTGGGGGATGGACTGGATAACGCGGCGGTCGGCGTCGCCGATGCCCTTCTGGACGAGTGCGGAGAAGCCGCCCAGGTAATCGATGCCGAGTGTCTCGGCCGCGCGGTCGAGGGCGTGCGCGATGGGGGTGAGGTCCTCATCCTTGCAGCATGCGGCGATTTGCGCCACCGGGGTGACGGAAACGCGCTTGTTGACGATGGGGATACCGTACTCGCGCTCGAGGTTCTCGGCGGTCTCGACCAGGTGCTCAGCCGTGTGCGTCACGTGGTCGTAGATCTTCGTGCACATGCGGTCGAGGTTCTCGTCGCCGCAACCCATGAGCGAAACACCCATGGTGATGGTCCTGATGTCGAGGTTCTGCTCCTCAACCATGCCGCGGGTTTCCGCGATTTCTGCGGGCGTGATCGCCATCCTTGCGCTCCTATCTGCCAAAACGAGCATAGTCTTATCTATTCTAACGTGCCGCACGTGCCAAGTGGCGCGTGCGGCACGTTTTGGTGCTCGGTTGTTTCCGTTGTGTTACTGCCCAAAGACCTCTTCGGCGATACGAGCGCTTTCGGCGGCGTCCTTGGCGTAGTAGTCCGCGCCGATCTGCTTAGCATATTCGGGGGTGAGCACGGCACCGCCTACGATGATCTTGACGCCCGGCACCTCGGCATGAAGCAGCTTGATGGTCTCTTCCATGGCCACGACGGTGGTGGTCATAAGCGCCGAAAGGCCGACGAGCTTGATGTCGCGCTCCTGTACGGTCTTGAGCACCTCTTGCGGGTCGACGTCGCGGCCTAGGTCAAAGACGGTGTAGCCGTAGTTGTCGAGCAGCATTTTGACGATGTTCTTACCGATGTCGTGGATGTCGCCTTTAACGGTGGCCACGCAGATCTTGCCCTTGTCGGCGATCTCGCCGGCGGGCATCAGGCGCTTGATGGTGTCGAAGCCCACGCGCGCGGCCTCGGCCGAGGCCATAAGCTGCGGCAAGAAGAACTTGCCCTGGTCAAAGAGGACGCCAACCTCGTCGAGGGCGGGGATAAAGTGATTGTTGATGAGGTCCATGGCGTCGTGGTCTGCCAGCAGACGCTCGGTCTCGGCCGCGATCTCGCCTTTGCGGCCCGAGACGACCATGCGACGAATCGGGTCGTCGTTGCCGTCGCTGCTGGCGGTGCCAGCAGCGGGCGCGGCGTCGGTCGATACCGCCTGGGCCGCCGCCGGGTTTGCGGCAATCTTATACGGATCGGTCCAGCCGGCGTAGCGCTCGATGTATCCGGTCGAGCCCTCATCCTCAACGCTCAGCACGCGATAGCTGTAGACGGTATCCATAAAGCGCTTGGAACCCGGGTTCATGATGGGGGCGTCCAGACCTGCACCAAAGGCGGCGGCCAAAAAGACCGAGCCCAGCAGCGGGCGGGCGGGCAGGCCAAAGCTGATGTTCGACACGCCGAGTGCGCATTTGACGCCCAGGCGCTCCTTGCACAGGGACATGGCGCGCAGGATCTGCTCGGCCTGGCGTTGATTGGTCGAGGCGGTCATGACCAGGCAGTCGATGAGGATGCGGTCCGGGCCGATGCCGTAGCGGGCAGCCTCGGCCACGATGCGCTCGGCGATGGCGAAGCGAGCCTCGGCGGTATCGGGGATGCCGCCTTCGTCGAGCGTGAGGCCGACGACGTTGGTGCCGTAGTGGGCGACCAGCGGAAAGATCTCATCCATGATCTGCTGTTTGCCATTGACCGAGTTGATGATGGGCTTGCCTGCGTAGCGGCGCACAGCGGCCTCGACGGCTGCGGGATCGGTGGAGTCGATCTGCAGCGGCAACAGCGTGGAGCCCTGGAGCTGTTCAGTCGCCTGTTGGATGATCTTGACCTCGTCAATCTCGGGCAGGCCCACGTTGACGTCCAGGATGTCGGCGCCCTGTTCCTGCTGGCTGATGCCCTGGCTCACAACGTAGTCCAGGTCGCCGTCGCGCAGGGCCTGCTGCAGGCGCTTTTTGCCGGTGGGATTGATGCGCTCGCCGATGACGGCGATCTTGTGGCCGTCGCAGGGAAGGTCCACGACCGTCTGGGCGCTCGTGACCGACATGCTGGGCTTGCGGTGGCGCGGGCAGGGCGTGTGATTGTCGATAAGCGTGCGCAGGGCGGCCATGTGCGCCGGCGTGGTTCCACAGCAGCCGCCCACAACGCTCACGCCGTCCTCGATCATGCCGGCGACAGCCTCGGCGTACTCGGGGGCCTGGATATCAAAGACGGTGTTACCGTCGTCGTCCACGTGGGGGAGTCCCGCATTAGCCTGCACCATAACGGGCTTGTCGGTAACGGTGAGCATACGTGCGGCAAGCCCTCGGAGCTCGGCCGGTCCCTGGCTGCAGTTAATGCCCAGGACGTCGGCGCCGATGGCATCGAGCGTGATGGCGGCCACCTCGGGGCTTGTGCCCAGGAACGTGCGACCGTCTTCCTCAAAGGTCATGGTGGCAAAGACGGGCAGGTCGGAGTTTTCGCGGCAGGCGAGGACGGCAGCCTTGATCTCTGCCAGGTCGGTCATAGTCTCGATAATAAAGAGGTCCACGCCCGCGGCGACGCCAGCGCGCACCTCCTCGGCAAAGAGGTCATAGGCCTCGTCGAAGCTGAGGGTACCCAAGGGGCGAAGCAGCGCGCCGATGGGGCCGATGTCGCCGGCGACATAGTGGGCACCGGCCGCGCGGGCGCAGGTGACGGCCGCGGCAAAGACATCTGCCACGGTGGCGGCGCCATCGAGCTTGTGCGCGTTGGCGCCAAAGGTGTTGGCGGTGATCACGTCACAGCCGGCCTCGACGTACTGACGCTGAATATCGGTAATGACCTGGGGCTCCTCAAAGTTGAGCAACTCGGGCAGGGCGCCGGCCTTCATGCCGGCAGCCTGCAGCATGGTGCCCATGCCGCCGTCGAACAGCAGGTGCCCCGTGCCCTCGATGGCGGCGCGCAGACGATCGTCCTTAATGCGAAGGTCTTCAAACGTGCGCGTCTTGTATGCAGCGCCATTACGGCGTGCGGCATCAACAGGCGCCGCCAGCGCGGCACCGTCCAGATCATGAGTGATAAGCGGGGTAAACATCGATGGCTCCTAATGGCTGGAATAGCAGGTGGTGTGGGCGGCGCGGAAGCGGCAGTGCTCGCGCATGCGGCAGATATTGCAGGTAGGGCGGCTCTGGGCGTCGTGGACCTCGCCATCAAACAGGCCGATCACCGCGGTCACGCTCTTGGTGGGCATGAGCAGGCTGGTGGGGGTGACGGTAAGCCCGATGAGCCGCGTGGCGTTGAGCGCATTGACGATCGGGCGCTGGGCCGAGAGCGGGCAGTCGCCGTAGCCGGGACTAAAGCGCCAGTTGCCGACGAGTCCGTGTGCGGCGGCCGCAGCCTTGACCTGCTGGTCCATCTGCTCGACGGCGGCTTCTACGTAAGCGGAGCACGCGGCGTCGAGCACGGCGCCCTCCAGGGGATGTTGGGCTCCCGTGGTGCGCAGGCGACGCTCGGCGTCCATGCCGAGGGTACATGCCATGAGCGCGGCAAAGCGGGCATCTTTGAGATGTCGATAGATATCGCGACCTCGCAGCTCAACGTTGGTGCCGACCAAGCGAATGCAAGGCTCACTTTGTTCGTCCACGCCCGTGGCATCGACGGCAAACACGCGGCGCACGCCACGGGGCTCAATGTCCAGTTCCAGACGTTCAACGACAAGCTCAATACGTCGTGACAGCTCGGGCTCGATCTGCTGGCCGCCGTAACCCAGATACCGCAGCATCTCGGCACGGTCGACACGGGGATGGTGCGCAGCATCGACACGGTAAAGCGCCGGCGACGCAAGGTCGGCCGGCACTTCGACAGCGGTTGTATCGATGTGCGGTTTTTCCATTACCCCAGGCGCTCCATAATGGTCGCGGCGATCACAGGACGGTTCATAGTGTACAGGTGCAGGCCGTCGGCGCCGTGCTCCTTGAGGTCGCAAAGCTGACGGGCGGCATAATCTACACCGGCTGCCTGCAGGCTCTCGGGGTCGTTCTCGTACTTGGCGAGAATCTTGATGACGGGGGAGGGCAGCGACGCGCCGCACATAAAGACCATGCGGCTGATCTGCGACTTGCCCATAAACGGCATGATGCCCGCGGTAATGGGCACGGTGATGCCGGCCTTGTCGGCAAGCTCGCGAAAACGGTAGAAGCACTCGTTATCAAAGAAGAGCTGCGTTACAAAGAAGCTCGCGCCGGCGTCCTGTTTTTGCTTGAGGTGTTCGACCGAGAGGTTGAGATCCTCACAGGCAATGTGGCCCTCGGGGTAGGCTGCGGCGCCCACGCAAAAGCCGGCGTCGACGAGCTCGGGGATGAGGTCACGGGCGTAGGCGTAGTCGGAGGCAGGCTTGTCGTCCTCGGTCGCGCCAGCGGGAAGATCACCACGCAGGGCCAGGATGTTTTCAACCCCGGCGGCGCGATACTCGTCGATCTTGGCGGCGATATCGGCATGCGAGCGGCCCACGCAGGTAAGGTGTGCCACCGAGGGCGTGTCGAATTCGCTCGAAATCATATGCGCGATGGGGGCGGTGGTGGCACCGTTGCCCGAGCCGCCGGCCGAGCAGGTGACCGAGACAAAGCTCGGCGAAAGCTTGCACAGATTGCCTGCCACTTCGCGAGCCGTGTCGAGGGTCAGCTCGCCCTTGGGCGGGAACATCTCAAACGAAACGGGCGCGGTGCCCTGGGATGCTGCCTGCTTAAAAACCTCGTCGACGCGCATATCGTGCTCCTCTAGATACGTAATAGTGTGATGTGTTGTAAGGATTCTACAGCACCACTGTGTCACGGTGGAGTTTCACTCGTTATTCGGGGATACCAATCAAAGATGCCTTGCTATCGGCTTTCCCTATAGCAGAGCGGCTAATTTTGCCACGGGCTATAAAGACTGGTATTTCGCATCAAGTACCAGTCTTTATAGCCCGTGGCAAATGAGCTACCCGTAAACTGTGCGGGGAGGTCTGCAATTTATACAGTTGATTGGCTGTTGAGGGTGGCAACGCCGCCTCGATAGGGTAACCTCATTGATTGGTTTCGCGACAGCAACATAACGGTAATGTCGCGGAAACACGGCGAGTCTAAGCTATGACTCGTTCGTTAGTAATCAACACCGCTTCTCACGCGGTGCCGATACGAAGGGAGTTCCGTATGGCCGATCTTACTGACCGCTTCGGGACCATGGTGTTCTCTGAGGAAGTCATGAAGGACTACCTCCCCAAGGACATTTGGAAGCGTCTTGCTGCAACCCTCGAGGGCGGTGAGCCGCTCGACCTGGATGTGGCCAACGCCGTTGCCCATGCCATGAAGGTCTGGGCCATCTCCAAGGGCGCGACGCACTACGCGCACTGGTTCCAGCCGCTTTCGGGCATTACTTCCGAGAAGCACGACAGCTTCCTGGAGCCCAACCACGACGGCACCGCCATTACCAAGTTTACGGGCAAGAACCTCATCCAGGGCGAGCCCGATGCCTCGAGCTTCCCCAACGGCGGCCTGCGTGCTACCTTCGAGGCCCGTGGCTACACCGCTTGGGACCCCACTAGCCCCGCCTTTATCAAGGACGATGTCCTGTGCATCCCCACGGCTTTCTGCTCCTACACGGGCGAGGCCCTGGACAAGAAGACCCCGCTGCTGCGTTCCATGACCGCGCTCTCGCGTGAGTCTAAGCGCGTTTTGGCGCTGTTTGGCAAGACCCCCAAGAAGGTCGTTCCTTCCGTGGGCGACGAGCAGGAGTACTTCCTGATCAAGAAGGACGCTTACCGCAAGCGCAAGGACCTGGTCATCACCGGCCGCACCCTCTTTGGTGCTGCTCCATGCAAGGGCCAGGAGCTCGAGGAGCACTACTTTGGCGCTATCCGCCCCACCGTCTCGGCCTATATGAAGGACCTGGACGATGAACTGTGGGCGCTTGGCATTCCCGCCAAGACCAAGCACAACGAGGTCGCACCCTGCCAGCATGAGCTCGCCCCCGTCTACGGCGAGGTCAACGAGGCCATCGACCAGAACCTGGTCATGATGGAGAAGATGAAGCTCATCGCCTCCCGCCACGACTTGGTCTGCCTGCTGCACGAGAAGCCCTTTGAGGGCATCAATGGTTCGGGCAAGCACAACAACTGGTCGCTTGGCACCGAGTCCGAGAACCTGCTCGATCCGGGCGACACCCCGCTCGACAACCTGCAGTTCATCGTCTTCCTCACCGCGGTGATCGAGGCCGTCGATAACTATCAGGAGCTCCTGCGTGCCTCTGTTGCCTCGGCCGGCAACGACCATCGTCTGGGCGCCAACGAGGCTCCTCCGGCGATTATGTCCATCTTCCTGGGCGACCAGCTTACCGAGGTCGTCGAGAAGATCATCGATGGCAAGGCTTCCGTCCATGCCACGCGCGGCGTGCTCGACCTGGGCGCCGATACCCTGCCCAAGCTGATGCAGGACAACACCGACCGCAACCGCACCTCCCCGTTCGCCTTCACCGGCAACAAGTTCGAGTTCCGTGCCTGCGGCTCCGAGCAGAACGTCTCCGACTCCAACCTGGTGCTCGATGCCGCCGTGGCCAAGTCGCTCAAGTCCTTCGCCGACGCGCTTGAGGGTACGCCCGAGGATGAGTTCCAGGATGCCGCGCTCGAGTACTGCAAGAAGGTGTTGACCGATCACCAGCGCATCCTGTTCTCCGGCGACGGTTACTCCGACGAGTGGCCCATTGAGGCCGAGAAGCGCGGCCTTGCCAACAACAAGACCACGGCCGATGCCCTGCCCGCCTTTGTTTCCGATAAGGCTATCGCGCTCTTCGAGGAGACGGGTGTCCTGACCAAGGCCGAGGCTCAGTGCCGCTACGACTGCAAGCTCGAGAAGTACAACAAGCTCATGAACATCGAGGCTACCACGATGGTTCGCGAGGCGCGTCGTACCTATCGCCCGGTCATTACTGCCTATGCCACCAAGGTCGCTAAGGGCCTTGAGACTATTCGTGCCGCCGGCGCCGAGGCCGCCATGCAGTGTGAGCAGAACACGCTCAACAAGCTCTGCAACGGCATCACCACCATCAACGACTCCATCAAGGCGCTCGACGCCGTGCATCAGAAGGCCGAGGGCCTCGATGGCCAGGAGCAGGCCAACGTGTACGCGCACGAGGTCGTTCCCGCTATGGATACGCTGCGCGCCGCCGTGGATGCCATGGAGGAGATCGTGGCTGCCGACTACTGGCCGGTCCCGACTTACGACGACATCCTGTTCTACGTGTAGAGCGTAACTGACATATCGTCACGGTATTGAGCCGGGGTCCGCATCATGCGGGCCCCGGCTTTTTGTTTGCGAAGGACGCTTTGAAGCCCGTTTTGCCGCCGATGTGCCTAGGTATAAAGGGCTATGGGCAAAAAACGTCAAATATGAGTACTGTCACAAGTCCTGTAACATTATTTATTTGCAAAATATGTAGTGTTACGCAACATATGTCCAAGTACTTAGCCGATAAACGTCTGCAATTATTCCGCCGTAGGACGCCCGACGGCTAAATCGCCTTCTGAAGGCATGAAATCGCTGTAACTAAAATGGTAACAGTACTCATATTTGCCATTTTTTGACCACAGGCCTTGCGATGATGCCGGGATTCGCACCCTGTCGGGTTCGAATCCCGGCATATCGGTAGCAAAAAGCCCCACCGCGGGGGTAACGGGCTTCTAGTTTCAAATGGTGCCCCCAGCGGGATGTCCGCGTGCGGCTGGCGCCGCCCGCTTCCGCTGCGTCGCTCCGCTCCTTGCGTGCTGCGCTGGAAAACGCTTGCGCGTTTCCTCAGCTTCGCACCCTGTCGGGTTCGAATCCCGGCATATCGGTAGCAAAAAGCCCGCTACCGCGAGGGTAACGGGCTCTTCAATTCAAATGGTGCCCCCAGCGGGATTCGAACCCGCGATATCCACCTTGAAAGGGTGGCGTCCTTGGCCGCTAGACGATGGGGACAGCGGGAAAGAGTATAGCAGACTTTTTTAGCCGTTCACATATCGTTGGCAAACTGAAAAACCACCACAAAGGTGCCTGTCCCCTTTGTGGTGGTGAGGTGCTAGGGGAGGAGCTTCATGGCGGCGTCGTGGGCGGCGTGCTCGTAGGTGTCGTCGAGGGGCTTGAGCGGCAGCAGGGCGGCGGCCTGTGCATCGCCACGGCGCTCGAGGGCATGGGCGATCAACCAGTCGGCGAGCTCGGGGTTCTTGGGTAGCGCCGGGCCATGCAGGTACGTGCCGATGACGCCCTTGTAGATCAGGCCCTCAAAGCCATCGTCGCCGTTGTTGCCGGTGCCCGTGACGACGGACGTTCCGAGCGGCGTGGCATCGGCGTCCAAAAGCGTGCGGCCGCCATGGTTCTCGAATCCCACAAAGGGCTCAGGTGCCAGGTCGGTTTTGACGGCTACGTTGCCGATCAGGCGGTCGGAGCCGCGTACGGTTTCGGCGGCAATGACCCCCAGACCCTCAATGCGATCCTCGCCCATATAGTACGAACGGCCGAGCAGCTGATAGCTGCCACAGATGGCGAGCAGCGAGCCGCCATCCTCAACATAGGATGCGACCTTGTCTTTTTGGGCGAGCAGCTCGTGTGCCACGGCTAGCTGGTCGCGGTCGGAGCCACCACCCATCATGACGATGTCGGTGTCGGTGAGATCGAGCGACTCGCCCATGCGGACCTCGTCCACGCGAACGGGGATGCCGCGCCAGGCGCAGCGACGCTCGAGGGCGATAACGTTGCCGCCGTCGCCGTAGAGGTTGAGGGCATCGGGATACAGGTAGACGATGCGCAGCGGGCGCGAAAGCTCGACTGGCGCGATGCCGACAGGAAGAGCGCTGCCGTCGGCACGGGCTACGGCGCGCCCGGCAACAGCGTCGGCGGTGGCGCCTTTCAGCCCGTCGAGCTCCTTGACCAGCGGCGGGAAGGCCGTGTAGTTGGCGACGGCGTAGAAGGTGTCATCGGCGGCCTCGTCTGCCACGGCGCCAATTGCCTGCGCGACGTCCGAGATAATCGCGGCATCGATGCCGGCGTACTTGAGGCGTACCTGCATGTCGTGCGCACGCGTGCCTCCGGCAAAGGCGACAAGACCCGGTGTGTCGGCGATGCGCTCGAAGTCGACGTCGTAGATCCACGATACATCGTGGCCGTCGGCGTCGTTGTCGTTCAGGAAGAAGGCGCAGAGTCTGCCGCCCGCCGTCTTAATGGACTGGATCTGTCGATCGAAGCCTACGGGATTCTTGGCCAGGTTGGCCTCGACGGTGCGGCCGGCGATATCCCAGCGGCCCATGCGTCCGCCGGCGGGGACGTAGGCATCGAGCGTGGGCTGCAGGTGCGCCGTATCCACGCCTAACTCATGTGCGGCAAAGAATGCAGCGGCAACGTTGTAGACCATGTACAGGCCGTTGTAGCGCGTGGCGATGTGTACGGCAGCCGCGTCGGACGCAGATCCAAAGACCAGGTCAAAGCCGTAGCCGTCGCAGCCGAGCTCCACGCCCGTCACACGGCGGACCAGTGCGGGGCGTGCCCAACCGCACGAGGGGCAATGGTAGGCGCCGAGTTGACCATACTGCACATAGTCGTACTCCAACGGGGCGTTGCACTGCGAGCAAAAGCGCGAGTCGCTAATACGGTCGGACTCGGTGTTGGTGGCGCCGTCGATGCCAAAGGCGATGCTTGCATTGGGAACGCGTGCGGCGATCGCGGCACACAGCGGGTCGTCGGCGTTGTAGATGAGCGTTGTCGTTGGAGAGAGCTCCAACGCATGGGCGATGACCTCCTGGGTGTGATCGATCTCGCCATAGCGATCCAGCTGGTCGCGGAACAGGTTGAGCAGCACGAAGTACGTCGGCTTGAGCTTGGGCAGGACGCGTACGGTGTAAAGCTCATCGCACTCAAAAACGCCCACGCGCTTGCCGCCACCGGCTCGCTTGAGGCCGCTGCGCGCTTCGAGCAGTGCGCCCACCACGCCCGGCTCCATGTTGTTGCCGGCGCGGTTGCATACCACGGTGGCGCCGCTGGCGGCAACGGCGTCGGCGATGAGGTTGGAGGTGGTGGTCTTGCCGTTGGTGCCGGTGATCACCACGCTGCGGTCGACAAGGCCCGCGAGGTCGTTCAGCAACTCGGGGTCGATCTTCATGGCGATGCGGCCGGGGAGTACGCCGCCCTGGCGCTTAAGGACAGAGCGCAGTCCCCAGCGAGCGATATCGCTCGAGGTGCAGGCAAGAGATGAGCGGAGGTTCATGAAACCGTTCCTAACGTAAACGACATGGTCGGGTCGAGTGCGTCACTAAAAACCGTAGCGGCGCGCAAATTCCTGGGCAAGCTGCGACGCGTCTTCGCAGGCATTGGCCCAGGGGGCAAAGTCTGGAGTGTCCGAGATAATGCCGTCCGCTTCCCAAACGGCCTGGTGCGAAAGATCCCAGGGATCACGTGGCTCGGGCCGGCAGGGAAGGTACGGTGTCTGGTACATGGGATTCAGCAAGAAGAACGCGCCGCCCTCGCAGCGGTTAGCGAACTCACGCAGCGCACGCACCGCCGGACGCATCTTGTTCGTTTTGAACAAGAGGATGGTGCGGGCGAGCAGATACCAAGGAGAGTTCTCGAGCGCGTCAGCCCCGATCTCTTCCTCGAGCTGGTGGGCCAGGGCAAAAAAGCCGTCCTGGTCTTCCAGACGAGCGAGGGCGAGCAACACGGTGCCTGCGGCTCGGGTGGGGTAGCCTTCCGCCTTAAGGACGCGGCGGGCGTAGTTGGCGGCAGCACGGTAGCGGGCGCTCGCCATGCACAGCTGCGAGATGGCCTCGAGCGTGTGGAGCCACCCGATAAGAGCCGGCTCGCTCACGGTGAGCTCTGCCGCCGTCACGCCGTCCGTCAAAACTTTGTTGGCCCAGTAGTGCGGGGCTTCCATGTCGAACCCGGGCACGCTTTGCTGCAGGTAATCGGCCGTGGTCGCCTCGAGCTTCATTAGGTCGCCCAGGCAGGCGTCAACGGGCGTGTCGGCCAGGATGATGGCGAGCAGCTGCGCGTCGACGGCCAGTGCATCGACGCGGACAATCTTGAGCAGCTCATCGCGCATATCGTCGAACAGGCGGTTGCGCGTCTGCTCAAACTCCTCATCGCTGCCCATGTCCTCGATGCGATGGAGCTCGTCGAGCAGGTGACGATGAACGCCGGCATAGGACAGCAGCGCCTGGGCATGCTCGGACTGCGCATACTTTTGGGGATTCGCGCTAATGTCGTTATGGACAAGCTCGCGTGCTGCATCGGTGAGCTCGGGGTGCGACGCCAGATAGGTGCGCTCCAGGTAGGCGGGGATGTAGACGCTCGGATCCATTAGAGGTCTCCTCCCTTAAACGGCAAACCCTGCTCGGCCGCCCGCAGTATGCGCTCATCGATTTGGGAACGCACGATATCGTTGGTGGCGACCCAGGCGGCAAAACTGGCGTTGTCGGGGGCGCCCAGGCCCTCCTGCAGTACCGGCGTCGCCTCGGACAGCGCAAGGACAAGCTCGTCGGTGGAGCCCGCACCCACGTTGACGCGGGCATAGACGCCATCGGGAAACTCGGTTTGGAAGTAGAGCGCCTCGGCTGCGTGCGGGCACGAACGCACAAGGATACGCAGGTAGTGTTCGGCACCCTCGTAGTCCAGCTCGCGCCAGGCAGCGCTCATCAGCGCGATGAGCGTCCACGGGTCCAAGTCACGCTCCGCATCTTTGGGGCGGCGGCGCAGCGGGGTATTCGCGAGGTACGGCACGGAGTGAGCGGAGCGAAAGCGCTTGAGCTCCTCGGCGGGGTATTCGAGCTTTGCCATGGCGAGCATCGCGGTGTGGCGGACGCCGGCGGGATCGTTGGGGGCAAAGTCCAAGCTGCGATTCGCGGCTTCGAGCGACATGCGGTAGCGTCCGCTAATGAGCGCGCGCGATGCCAAGGCGGCAAGCCAGCGCAGATAGGGACGGCGCGTAAGGTCGCCTGCGGCCTCGCGCTCGTAGGGGTCCTGGGCCGAGGCGATTTTGAGCGCTAGGTCGTGCTCGACCTCGTCGCACTTGGACACCAGATACTGCACGTATTCCTCGTTGGATTCGGCGGTGAGTGCCGTCAGCATGCGCTGGGCATCCCAGTTGGCCGGATCGAGTGCGGCCGCCTCGCGGAGCATGTTCTCGGCAGCTGCCTCTTCCTGCTCTGCCTGGGCATCGTCAGGGATAAAGGGAATGCGGTAGTCGACGGCCTCGACTACCTTGGCAATCAGATGCCCGGCGCGGTCGCGGTCGTGCACGATGAGCGGTGCGGGGTTGCGGGTGAATTGCTCCATCAGACGCTCTACGGCGGCACCGTCGGTGAGCGGGATATTGTCGCGGCGCAAGGCCTCAAGAACGAGGCGATGGCAATCCTCTTGAATGGGATCGAATGCCATGGGGCCTCCTTTGCTGCGGTTAGGGTTCAGATGTTTCTATATAAAGTTCTAGTTTACCCGCATGTGGCACACCGGGGGTGCCGCACTTGGACTTGCACCTTTGCACCACGAAGTCGGATGTCGCACAAATGTCGGCACCATGGACGGCCGAGTGGTATCACGGTGCCGCAAACGGTCGATTTTTGGCGGCGAACGGTGCATATTTTGGAGGGGCACAGTCCTGCCCGGGATATGTAGTCAACCTTGATAAAACGTTTGCCCAGCTTGGGAGTATGAATGCCGCACAAGGGTCTTCAGGGATAGAAAAAACGTTTCATCATTGGCGGCTTTAGGTGAATAACTGACCAACCAGAACGGTAAAATAGTGTTTGTCTGAGCGTTGAGACGTTTAGACATCGCGCATTGTCATCGCCGGCAACGCGCAAACCGGTCCTAACGGAGCCAATTGGGTGCTCCGTTATATACGCAAGTCTAAGAGGGGCTTGTTTAGGAGGCACAGTATGGGACGTTTTACCAATCCTCGCGATCTGTACTTTGGTGAGGGCGCTCGCCATGAGGTGAAGAACCTCAAGGGCAAGAAGGCCATCATCGTTTCTGGCGGCAGCTCTATGCGCCGCGGCGGGTTCCTGCAGGACGTCGAGAACGACCTTAAGGAAGGCGGCTTCGAGGTCAAGCTGTTCGAGGGCGTCGAGTCCGACCCGTCCATCGAGACGGTCATGAAGGGCGCCGAGGCCATGCGCGAGTTCGAGCCCGACTGGATTATCGCCATCGGTGGCGGCTCGCCCATCGATGCCGCTAAGGCCATGTGGGTCTTCTACGAGTATCCCGAGGAGTCCTTCGACAACATCATCCAGCCGTTCAGCTTCCCTGAGCTGCGTCAGAAGGCTCATTTCTGCGCCATCTCCTCTACCTCCGGCACCGCTACCGAGGTCACCGCGTTCTCCGTCATTACCGACTACGCCAAGGGCATCAAGTACCCGCTGGCCGACTTCAACATCACCCCTGATGTCGCCATCGTCGACCCCGAGCTCACCTACACCATGCCCGCCAAGCTGTGCGCTCACACCGGCATGGATGCTCTGACCCACTGCATGGAGGCCTACGTTTCCACCTGCGCCTCTATGTTCACCGACGCCAACGCTCTGCACGGCATCCGCGAGATCGTCGAGTGGCTGCCCAAGTCCTATGCTGGCGACCATGAGGCCCGTCAGCACATGCACGAGGCTCAGTGCATCGCCGGTATCGCCTTCTCCTCGGGCCTGCTCGGCATCGTTCACTCCATGGCTCACAAGACCGGTGCTGCCTTCGAGAACGGCCACATCATCCACGGTGCCGCTAACGCCATGTACCTGGGCAAGGTCATCCAGTGGAACTCCAAGGATCCCCGTGCTGCCGAGCGTTACGCTTACGTGGCCAAGGAGATCCTGCACCTTCCCGGCGAGACCAACGAGGAGCTCATCGCTGCGCTCGTCCAGAAGATCCGCGACCTCAACGACCAGCTCAACATTCCGCAGTCCATCAAGGATTACGCGAATGGTGGCGTGAAGGTCGACGCCGAGAACCCGCAGATGGTTTCCGAGGAGGAGTTCCTCGCCAAGCTGCCCGAGATCGCCGCGAACGCCGAGCAGGACGCCTGCACGCCCGAGAACCCGCGTGAGACCAAGGCTGCCGACTTCGAGAAGATCCTCAAGGCCTGCTACTACGACACCGACATCGATTTCTAATCGACTCTTGTTATCGTAACGAGGGGCTCCGCACGTATCCGTACGGAGCCCCTTTCTTTTTTAGAGAATGGGATAGTTATGGCTGCAATTTTCAATAGCCCCAGCAAGTACATCCAGGGTCCGGACGAGCTCGCCAAGCTCGGCTCCTATGTCGAGCCGCTCGGCGCTAAGGCCCTCGTCATCGTGACGCCTTCGGGCAAGAAGCGCGTCGGTGCCAAGATCGAGGGCGGCTTTGCCGAGACCAAGGCCGAGCTGCTGTTTGAGGACTTTAACGGCGAGTGCTCCAAGGGCGAGGTCGATCGCCTGGTTGCGCTCGCTCGCGACAACGGTTGCGACATCATCGTCGGCGTCGGTGGCGGCAAGATCCTCGACACCGCGAAGGCCGTCGCCTATTACCTGGAGTCCCCGGTTATCATTTGCCCCACCATTGCCTCGACCGATGCACCGTGCTCGGCACTTTCGGTGCTTTACACCGATGACGGCCAGTTCGACAAGTACCTCTTCCTTAAGGCAAACCCCAACATTGTCCTGATGGATACGACGGTTATCGCGGCGAGCCCGGTGCGCCTGACGGTTTCCGGTATGGGCGATGCGCTCGCAACCTATTTCGAGGCTCAGGCGACGCACGATGCCGACGGCGGCACCTGCGCCGGCGGCAAGGGCGGAATGGCCGGCCTGGCGCTCGCCAAGCTCTGCTATGAGACGCTCATGGCCGATGGCGTCAAGGCCAAGGTTGCGCTGGAGAAGGGTGCGCTCACGCCTGCCGTCGAGCACATCATCGAGGCCAATACGCTGCTTTCGGGCATTGGCTTTGAGAGCTCGGGCCTTGCCGCTGCTCATGCCATCCACAATGGCCTGACGATGCTGCCCGAGTGCCACGGCATGTATCACGGCGAGAAGGTCGCCTTTGGCACTATCGTCCAGCTGGTACTCGAGGATGCCCCGACCGAGAAGCTCGAGGAAGTCTTGGGCTTCTGCATTGAGCTTGGCCTGCCGGTCACGATGAAGGAACTTGGCGTTGCCGAGCTTACGCGCGAGCAGGCCATGATTGTTGCCGAGGCCGCCTGCGCACCCGATGACACCATGTGCAACATGCCCTTTGAGGTGACGCCCGAGATGGTCGCAAACGCCATCCTGGGTGCCGACGCGCTGGGCCACTACTATCTCATGGATGAGTAAATCAAGCTAAGGAAGGGGCAAAGCCAACAGATGGCTTTGCCCCTTTTTGCTATGGTGCAAACTAACCTGGCCCCTTCGCACCAAGTTGGTGCAAAGGGGCCAGGTTACTTTGCACCAATCGTTGTTTGATGAAGGGTGGATTCTCGTATGGCGCTTCCTATGGTTTACGGCGGTCCCGGCCGGTATGTTCAGGGGCCGGGGGAGCTTTCGCGCCAGGGCAGGTATTTGTCATGGTTGGGCTGCGCTGCCTATGTCTTGTTTGACCAGGGCACCGAGGATCGGCTGTGCAAGCAGATCGTCGATGGATTTCTGGACGAAGACCTAAGTGAGCCGTTCTTTAAGATTTATGACGGTCCGTGTACGGAAGACGCCGTTGTCGAAATGGCTAAGGAAGCCCAGGCCGAGTATTGCGACATGGTAGTGGGTATTGGCGGCGGCAAAATGCTCGATATCGCCAAGGCCGTTGCGTTTTATGCCGAGTTGCCGTTGTGCGTATGCCCCACGGCGGCATCGATGGACGGTCCGTGCAGCGAGATTTCCGATGCCGATTTGCAGGGTGTTGCAGATGCGGTCTTTAGAAACGAGCGCAATATGGCTAACGAACAGGCCAAGGTGACCAAACTAAAGCTCGTGCAGTTCATGTGCGAGGCATAGCTTGGCACTTGATTGACCTTGTGCAATCGGGGCGGCGATAGGCCATGGGCTATTTGCCGCAAAGATGCGCCGCGTGTAATTTGCCCGAGGCGTGGACCGATGGCGTATCATTATCTCTTGCTTGTTTGCACTGCTCAGGGAGGGGCCGCGCATGGCGCAGGAACACGATCTGTTTGATGACATTATCGAGATCAGCAAGGGTTTCGACTTTCTTAAAAATCCGCTTGGCGGCGTGACCAATGCACTCGATCCGTCGGCGCCGCAGTGGAATCCTGCCGACTACAAGGAGCGTCCGCGCGGCAACACCATTCCATGCCTGACCTGCAAAAACGAAAAGAGCGGCTGCACCGCGTGCATGGACGTGTGCCCGGTCAACGCTATCGAGGTCGAGGAAGACTCCATCGAGATCCTCGACTCCTGTCGCAAGTGCGGCCTGTGCGCCGCTGCCTGTCCGACCGAGGCGATCATCTCGCCGCGCCTGGCGCCCAAAAACCTGTATGACGATATCGTCTCTGCTGCTACGAGCCACGAGACCGCCTACGTCACCTGCACGCGCGCCCTCAAGCGCATGCCGCGTGAGAACGAGGTCGTCGTTGCCTGCGTGGGCGATATTACTGCCGAGACCTGGTTCTCGGTACTGGCCGACTATCCCAACGTGAGTGTGTACCTGCCGTTGGGTGTGTGCGATAAATGCCGCAACACCGGCGGTGAGGACATTCTGGGCGAGGCGATTGCGAAGGCCGAAGAGTGGACTGGCACGGGCATGGGCCTGGAGGTCGACCCCAAGAGCCTCAAGTGCCATAAGCGCCGCGAGTACGAGCGCAAGGAGTACATGGAAAAGATTGCCCGCACCACGGGCCTGACGGTGACCAAGCTCAACCCGGCGACGGCGGCGCTGGCCTCGGTGACGCAAAAGCTCAAGGCCCATCGCCATCAGATTACCCAGCTGGAGCGCACGCTCAACACCATGTGCGGCACTACGACGACCAAGCGTCGCCGTTCGCTCACGCACGGGCGCCAACTGGTACTCTCGACGCTGCAAAACCATCCCGAGCTTGCCCAGAACATACAGGTGAGCACGCCGGAGTGCGATTTTGACAAGTGCACGTCGTGCGGCGAGTGCGTCAACGTGTGCCCCACGTTCGCCTGCGATTTGGTGGGAAGCGGCCGCTTTGCGTTGGAGTCTACGTATTGTTTAGGCTGCGGCGCCTGTGTCAAGGTTTGTCCCGAGCATGCGCTCAAGCTTGTTGAACACGACGCGTCCAATCTGGTCGTCGTCGATCCCGAAGCCGAGGAAAAGGCCGCCCAGAAGGCGAAGGCTCACGAAGAAGCTGAGAAGGTCAAGGCCGAGGCAAAGGCCAAGCTGGACAAGATGCTCGACCAGGTGGAAAAGCTCGCGGACTAGTTAAAAGAGCGTAAATGATGGCCGGTGGGACAGGTACTGCCCCGCCGGCCAAAAAAGTTGCGGTGGAATAGTTCCTGTTTTGCCCTTAAGCTGGCCATTCTAGGAACTATTCCACCGCAACTAATAGATGGTTAGCTCATACTGCTCTGATGGGTCTCGCTGCCGTTATTGCGGCGGGTGACCGTTTCGTGGAGTAAAAAGAAGCTGGGAACCTGCTTTGTCTCGGTGTATTCCATAAGGATACCGTCGGCGTTGTAGGTCTGCCCGCGTACAACGGCGAGTGCGTTAAAGTCGTCGAGATCGAGCACGCGTGCATCCTCGGGCGTGGGATGCTCAATCGTTACATCGCGTTTGCCCGTGGCAATCTTAATGCCAAGATCTTCTTCGAGGTAACGATAGATCGAGTCGTTGACAATCTCGGGTGTCAGCCCCGGTACCTGTGAGCTTAGGTAATAGGAGTCGTCGGAGCACACGGCTTGTCCGTCTGCATAACGGATGCGTTTGGCGCGTGTGAGCTCACAGCCTTCGGGAAACCCAGTAATCTTGGAGAGCGCCTTGCTGCAGATGAGGAGCTCAAAGACGGTGGTGACAGTCTTGAGCTCAAAGCCTCGGTTGACCGCGATTTCCTTAAAGGTCTCGAGTCCGCCGCCACCACGACTCTTCTCGTCACTGATGTTGCGAATGACGCGCATGCCTTTGCCTTGCTGGGGGAGCACGTAACCATCTGCCGCAAGCATCGAGATGGCGCGACGGACCGTCATGCGCGAACAGTCAAACAGCTGCGTGAGCTCAGTCTCCGAAGGCAGATAACTCTGATAGGCGTATGTGCCGTCGTCAATCGACTGCTTCACGTTGTCGTAAATAGTTTGGAAGATGGCTCGCGCCATGACGGTCTCCTAGAGCTGAGTGCGCGAGCGGTGGATGAGGACCGCTCGCGCAGGTGCCGATCGATTTACTTGCTGGGGTCGATTATATATTTACCCATGGCACGCAGAGCTGGGTCTGACAGGATGGCGCCGAGTTCGTCGAGGGAAGCCACCTTGGCGACCATCGAGGATACGTCGAGCCTGCCAGAGTCGATGAGCTCGAGCGCGCGACGCTGCGTATAAGGGTTGATGTAGGACGAGGTAAGCACAAGCTCCTTCTGGAAGACCTCGAAGGGCTTGACGGTGATTGTCTCATCGGGCTTGGTGAGGCCGAACATCATGACCGTAGCCTTGTGGCCGGCGATCTGGATGGCCTGCTCGATGGTGACGGGCTTGCCAACACACTCGATAACGACATCGACGTTGCCGACGCCCTCCTGCTTCAGGCGGGCCGGGACGTCCTCGTGGATGGAATCAATTGCCAGGTCGGCGCCGAGTTTGAGCGCAACCTCGCGCTTGCCTTCGACGGGCTCGAGCAAGACAACCTTGGTGGCGCCGGCGTTTTTAGCAAGCTGCATCATGAGCAGACCGATCATGCCACCGCCGATAACGACAACTGTGCTGCCGGGCTTGATGTTGCACATATCGATGCCGTGCAGGCAGCAGGCGACGGGCTCGGTCATAGCACCCTGCTCAAAGTTGGTGTGATCGCCCAACTTGTAGACTTGCTGCATATCGACGGAGCAGTACTCGGCAAAGCCGCCGTTAACAGTGGTGCCGTAACCGGTCATATGCTCGCAGTAGTGGTTGATTCCGTCGCGGCAGGGTTCGCAGCAGCCGCAGGGATGGTTTGGGTCGATGCACACGCGATCGCCCGGTTTAAAGCCAGCGACGTCGCTGCCCACGGCCTCGACAACGCCCGCAAACTCATGACCAAGGATCGTGGGCGGGGTAACGTCGGCTGCACCCTTGTCGCCTTCATAGATATGAACGTCGGTACCGCAGACGCCGCAAGCTTTGACGTTGATCAGAACGTCGCGCCTGCCCACGGCCGGCTTTGCCGATTCCTCGACTCTGAGGTCGTGCTTTCCATAGAAGACCGCGCTTTTCATGGTGACTCCTTAACGTGGCGGTGGATGTTGTAATGAAGTATAGGCATGTCTATAGATATAGACAAGCACATCTAGACAAGTAGAAAAGAAATTTAAAATGCAGCCATCAGCTATGCCAGATTTAGCAGGCGAAATACTGGACATATACCGTTTACGGCCAATAATCAACCGTTTACCGACCGTAGTATTAATGCTAACTTGTATAGATAAGTGATGTGATAAAACGTAAGTGCAAGAAGTCAGGGAAGCGGGCCCACCCGTCCTATTGCACGAGGTACACGCAAACGGCGCGTCTGCGGTCTCGAGTGAAGCCAAAACCGCAGCGCTCCGAATGAAGAGAGGGGGATTCCCCGTCATGATGCAAAAGATACAACGTTTCGGCGGTGCAATGTACACGCCTGCAATTCTTTTCGCATTTTCCGGAATCGTCGTCGGCCTGGGTACGTTGTTTACCACCGAGGCGATCTTTGGCGAGATGGCCACTGCGGGCCATCTTTGGTTTGATTGCTGGAATGTGCTGCTCCAGGGTGGTTGGACGCTCTTTAACCAGATGCCGTTGCTGTTTTGCGTAGCGTTGCCAATCTCGCTCGCGAACAAGCAGAACGCTCGCTGCTGCATGGAGGCTTTGGCCATCTACCTTACCTTCAACTACTTTGTAAGCACAATCTTGGGGCAGTGGGGCCCTGTCTTTGGTGTCGACTATTCTGTCGAGGCGGGCAGCGGTACTGGTCTTGCCACTATCGCAAGCATCAAAACGCTTGACATGGGCATCATGGGCGCGCTCATTATCTCTGGTATCGCCACGATGCTGCATAACAAGTTCTTCGACACCGAACTTCCTGAGTGGCTGGGCGTGTTCTCGGGTTCCGTGTTCATCTATATGATCGGTTTCTTCGTTATGGTTCCGGTCGCTCTTATCGCCTGCCTGGTGTGGCCGCATGTTCAGGCTGCTATCTCTGCCTTCCAGGGATTCATCCTTTCCGCCGGTACGTTTGGCGTGGGTGTCTTTGCTTTCTTCGAGCGCGTGCTGATCCCTACAGGCCTGCACCACTTTATCTATACGCCGTTCTATTACGACAACGCGGCGGTCAACGGCGGCATCTTTGCTGCTTGGGCCAACATCCTTCCCCAACTGGCTGCCGATCCGAGCATTGCTCTTAAGGATGCCGCACCCTGGGCTGCCTATACCTGCCCTGGTTGGACTAAGGTCTTCGGCTCGCTTGGCGTCGCCATTGCGTTTTATATGACCGCCAAACCCGAGCGCAAGCAGCGCGTCAAGGCTCTGCTCATTCCCGTCACCCTTACCGCTATGCTTTGCGGTATTACCGAGCCGCTTGACTTCACCTTCCTGTTCATCGCGCCCGGCCTGTTCGTCGTCCACTGCGTGCTCGGAGCGCTTGGCTGCATGGCTCAAAACCTCCTTGGCGTCGTGGGTATCTTCGACGGCGGCATCATCTCGATGCTCTCGTGGGACTGGCTGCCCCTTTGGGCCGCACACGGTCTGCAGTACGCCATCTCCATCCTTGTCGGTCTGTGCTTTACCGCTCTTTGGGTTGTGGTCTTCCGTTTCCTGATCGTCAAGTTCGACTTTAAGACCCCCGGTCGCGAGGATGACGATGTTGAGGTCGAGCTCAAGTCCAAGGCCGACTACAAGCAAAAGCAGGGCGGTGCTGCTGGCAAATCGGCCGCCCAGAGTAAAGATGATGAGCGCTTGGTGCTTGCCGAGAACATCCTCGATCTGCTCGGTGGCACGGATAACATCATCGATGTAACGAACTGCGCTACCCGTCTGCGCGTTAACGTCAAGGACAAGAGCGTCGTTGCACCCGAGGCTTCCTTCAAGGCGATCGGTACGCATGGCTTGGTGGTCCAAGGTCAGTCAATCCAGGTCATCGTCGGCCTTAGCGTCCCGCAGGTTCGCGAGAAGTTCGAGAGTCTTCTGAAGTTCGAGACTCTTCTGTAAACCATCGTCCATCGAAACAATCGGCCTTGCAGAGCCGGTATGCACCGCAAGGCCGATTCTAGAGATAAAAAACTCCACTTCTAGGTAACAATTCCAAACCGTGCAGGCCGCGTACGGGGATGGATTGAGCAAGCGGCCAGAATGAGGAGGACATCATGTCCAAGAAAAACTATGCCGTGACCATTGCCGGCGGTGGCTCTACCTTCACCCCGGGCATCGCTCTGATGCTGCTTGAGGAGCGCGACCGCTTTCCGGTCAACAAGGTGACCTTCTACGATAACAACGCCGAGCGCCAGGAGACCGTGGCCAAGGCCTGCGAGATCTACTTCCACGAGAACGCCCCCGAGGTTGAGTTTAGCTACACCACCGACCCCGAGACCGCATTCACCGGGACCGATTTCGTCCTTGCTCACATCCGCGTCGGCCTGTACGCCATGCGTGAGCTCGACGAGAAGATTCCTCTCAAGTACGGCTGCGTTGGCCAAGAGACCTGCGGTGCCGGCGGTATCGCCTACGGCATGCGCTCCATCGGTGGCGTCATCGAGATCCTCGACTACATGGAGAAGTACAGCCCCAACGCCTGGATGCTCAACTACTCCAACCCCGCGGCCATCGTCGCCGAGGCCTGCCGCGTGCTGCGCCCCAACAGCCGCATCATCAACATCTGCGACATGCCGATCGACCTCATGGATAAGATGAGCCGTATGTGCGGCATCAAGGATCGTCGCGAGCTGCAGTATAGCTACTACGGCCTCAACCACTTTGGTTGGTGGAGCAAAATCTACGACAAGGATGGCAACGACCTCATGCCGCAGATTAAGGAGCACATGGCTAAGAACGGCTACCTGGACGGCATCGAGCACGAGGCCGGTAAGGAGCAGCATGTCGAGGAGAGCTGGATTCACACCTTCGGCAAGGCCAAGGATGTCTATGCTGTCGATCCCGAGACGATTCCCAACACCTACCTCAAGTACTACCTGTACCCGGACTATGTCGTCGAGACGTCTGACCCCAACTACACTCGCGCCAATGAGGTTATGGACGGCCGCGAGAAGAAGGTCTTTGGCGCTTGCCGCGACATCATCGCCAAGGGTACTGCCAAGGACGGCGGCTTTGAGCCGGATGTACATGCCAACTACATCGTCGACCTTGCCTGCGCACTGGCCGAGAACACGCTCGAGCGCTTCCTGCTGATCGTCCCCAACGATGGCGCTGTGCCCAACTTCGACCCGACGGCCATGGTCGAGGTGCCTTGCATCGTCGGTTCCAACGGCTTTGAGAAGATCTGCCAGGGCCCGATTCCGCAGTTCCAGAAGGGCCTGATGGAGCAGCAGGTTTCCGTTGAGAAGCTCGTTGTCCAGGCTTGGGTCGAGGGCAGCTACCAGAAGCTCTGGCAGGCACTCACGCTCTCCAAGACCATTCCTTCGGCGAGCGTTGCTAAGCAGATCCTGGACGAGCTCATCGAGGCCAACAAGGATTTCTGGCCTGAGCTTAAGTAAGGACTACTGTCTCGAACCCTCACGCATCTCTGCTTCATTTGCGCCGCCGCGGTGTCCGGATTCGCCCGGATGCTGCGGCGGCGCTATACTTATACGGTTTGAAGTACCTGTACCAAAAGGAGCTGTCGTGTCCCTTTCCATCGGTATCGTGGGCCTGCCCAACGTGGGCAAGTCGACGCTGTTCACCGCGCTTACCAAAAAGACCGGCCTTGCCGCCAACTACCCGTTTGCCACGATCGACCCCAATGTGGGCATCGTCGATGTGCCCGATAGCCGCCTGCAAAAGCTCGCCGACATCGTCAACCCCGGCCGCATTGTGCCGGCTACGGTCGAGTTCGTCGATATCGCTGGCCTGGTGAAGGGTGCCAACGAGGGCGAGGGCCTGGGCAACCAGTTCTTGGCCAACATTCGAGAGACCGACGCTATCTGCGAGGTCGTGCGCTACTTTAAGGACCCCAACGTCATGCGTGAGGTGGGCCGCACGGGCGAGTTCGTCGACCCCGCCGGTGACGCCGATACCATCATGACCGAGCTTATCCTGGCCGACATGGGCACGCTCGAGAAGCAGCTGCCCAAGCTCGAGAAGGAGGCCAAGCGCGACAAGGAGCTCATGCCCAAGTTCGAGGTGGCCAAGCGCCTGCTTGCCTGGCTCAACGAAGGCAAGCGCGCCGCGTCCATGGAGATGACCGATGAGGAGCGTGCCGCCGCCAAGGGCCTGTTCCTGCTCACCATGAAGCCCATCCTGTATGTGGCCAACGTGGACGAGGATATGCTCAACGACGATCTGGCCCCCATCGACGGCGTCAAGCCGCTGCCTATCTGCGCCAAGATCGAGGCCGAGCTTTCCGAGCTCGATCCCGAGGACGCCGCCGACTACCTGGAGAGCCTGGGCTTGGAGCAGCCCGGCCTGGACGTGCTCGCTCAGGCTGCCTACAAGCTGCTCGGCCTGCAGTCGTTCTTTACGGCCGGCGAGATGGAGGTCAAGGCCTGGACGGTTCGTCAGGGCGCGACCGCCCCGCAGGCCGCCGGTGTCATCCACACCGACTTTGAGCGCGGCTTTATTAAGGCCGAGGTCATTGGCTATGACGACTACATCGAGCTCGGCGGCGAGCAGGGCGCCAAGGCCGCCGGCAAGCTGCGTATTGAGGGCAAGGACTATGTCATGGCCGATGGCGACGTCGTGCACTTCCGCTTTAACGTGTAAGGACGACGCGCATGTTTAAATATGGCAAAAAAGCCGGCTACATGGGCATCGCGCTGCTGGTGCTTGCAGTGCTTCCGCTGGTGGTAGCGGCGTGTGTTATCCCCAACATTGGCCCCGAGGTGGCAACGAAGTTTAATGCCGCCGGCGAGGCGACGCGCTGGGGCAAGAGCTATGAGTTGCTGGCACTGCCGGTGCTCAACCTGCTGCTGAGCGTGGCGACGTACTTTACGGCAGGACGCCAGGCAAAGAACAATGATGACTCCGCCGCCATGGCGCGCATCGTGTGCGAGCGTTACCTGCGTAACGGTTGCATCACGGGTGTGTTCCTCAACGTGATCAACGTTTACTTTATGTACTCGGCGATTACCGGAACGGGCTTTGGCCTGGGCTTTTAGCATGCGCCTTTAGGCAACGAGCCTGCAAGCATATTCGATGGCTGCTGCGAGGCCGCCGCTCGATCGTGGTTGAAAGACCACGTCGGCGGCGGCCTCGTTTTCGTATCCGGCGCCACGAAGGGCGAGTGCGATGCCGGCTTCTAGAAGGAGCGGCAGGCCGCGTTGGCTGGTTGCGATTACGGCAGCCTGATTGAGCAAGCAGCTGTGCGTTTGGCATTGAATGGCAAGTTCACCTTGCGCCGGGCAAGGGGCCAGAACGGTGGCGACGCGACTTGATAGCAATGCAAATGCTGTGCACTCATCGGGCGAAAGGCATTCAGCTTCAACGACGACGAGCTTGGGCGGCGCGCTGTTTGTGCGAAGCGTGGCTCGGTACATGCGGACCGAAGAACCCGACATAGAAAACTCCTGTGTATTCGGCAAAACGTAAACTATAGTTTACGTTTATGTTCGGCTCCATTTCAAACTCGGCTGCATGGACGAACGTGCGAAACAGATTCTTGGCAGGCGGGTCGAAGAGACACGCAGGGACCTTGGTATCTCCAAGGTTGATTTTTGTGTGGCGACAGGAATCAGCCGACCCTACCTCGACCGAATCGAAGATGGGACGGCAAATTTCACGCTCAAGGTTCTATTTAAGATCGCACCCGCACTCGGCATGACGGTGTCAGAGCTTCTCGAGGGTATCGAATAGGGGATACCCGTCGACAACTGAATTACGCCATCGGGATGCGGTCGTGGTTGACTTGGCTGTAGAACAGGCGCTGGATCTCGGCCGCATCGCGTGACTGGCCGAGTGCCCACATGGTCTTGGCCACGAGCGTCTCGGTGGTCATGTCGTCGCCGCGCAGAATGCCCGGATGATCGGCGTAAGCACGGCCGACCTCATAAACGCCCAGATCGAGGCCCTCTTCGGGGACCTGCGTGGTCATAACGACGGTGCGGCCCGAATCGACCCAGCGGAAAATCGCCTCCTGGAATGATTCGCCGGACTCGCCGAACTCGGGAATACCGCCAATGCCAAAGGTCTCAAGGATTACGGCGTCGTAACTATCGGCCAGGGCGTCCAGGATACCCGGGTTCACGCCGGGCGTGAGCTTAAGGACAAACACGCGCGGGTCGATGCTGTCGTAGAAACGCACCGGGTTTTCGCCCTGATGCGTGCCGTGAAGCCCGTTGCGCACAATGCGGTCGTTGCGGATGTAGGCAATGGGCGGATAGTTGACACTAATGAACGCGTTAAAGCTCATGGTGCGCTGCTTGCGGGCGCGCGTGCCGGCAATGGCGACGCCGCCAAACACGATCGAGACGTCGTGTGAATGCTCGTCGAGCGCATAGAGCAGGCTCTGGTACAGGTTGAGCTTGGCATCGGTAAAGGGGTTACCCATGGGCTTTTGCGAGCCGGTGAGTACGATGGGCTTGGGACTGTCCTGAATCAGATAGGAAAGCGCTGCCGCGGTGTAGCTCATGGTGTCGGTGCCGTGCAGGACCACAAAGCCGTCGTGATCGGCATAGCCTTCGACGATGACATCGCGGATGCGCATCCAGTCGCTCGGGCGCATATTGGTGCTGTCGATGTTCATGGGCTGCACGACGTCGAGCTCGCAGAGGCCCGAGATCTCGGGGACGCTCTGGGCGAGTTCCTCACCGGTCAGGGCGGGGGAGAGGCCGTTACCGTCCTCGGTCGATGCGATGGTGCCGCCCGTGGCGATGAGAAGGATGCGCTTCATGCTAGTATTCCTATCGTATTTGCCGCCACAGAGGCGGAGTCGTTCGGCAGTATTGTGGCACAGGGCGTCCAATGTTCAAACGTATTACATCATCTGTAACGTTTGGTAACACTTCAATTGCCGTCAAATAGGGGCCCTGGTCGTGCGTTTGCCGTGCACTGATGGCTGCGAGGGACGAGAAACCCCATATAACGTGTACACTATGAAAGCAATTTTCGTTTATTCGCGCGGGTGGGCACCGGCTCCCCGCCAACAAGAGGGGGAAACCATGGATCAAAAGGCTTCCGCAAAGGTCCTCGTACTCGACTTTGGTGCGCAGTACGGTCAGCTCATTGCCCGTCGCGTCCGCGACCTCAACGTGTATTCCGAGATCGTTCCCTGCGACATCTCGGCCGACGAGATTCGCGAGATGAACGTCTCTGCGCTCATCCTTTCCGGCGGCCCGGCTTCTGTGTATGCCGAGGACGCTCCGTCCATCGACCCCGCCATCTTTGACCTGGGCCTTCCCGTCCTGGGCTTCTGCTACGGTCATCAGATCACGGCCGTGACGCTCGGTGGCAAGGTCGGCCACTCCGAGGTGGGCGAGTATGGCCGCGCCACCATCACGCGCACGGCAGGCGCCAAGCTCTTTAACTCCACGCCCATGGAGCAGACCGTGTGGATGAGCCACCGCGATGCCGTCTCCGAGGTGCCCGAGGGCTTTACCGTTACCGCCAGCACCGACGTGTGCCCGGTTGCCGCCATGGAGTGCGTCGAGCGCAAGATCTTCACCACGCAGTTCCACCCCGAGGTCAAGCATTCCGAGTACGGTCAGCAGCTGCTGAGCAACTTCCTGTTTGAGATCTGTGGCCTGGAGCCCAACTGGAGCATGGACAACCTGGTCGAGACCATGACGGCCGAGTTCCGCGAGAAGGTCGGCGACGACCGCGTGATTCTGGCCCTGTCCGGTGGCGTCGACTCCTCCGTCGTGGCTGCGTTGGGCGCTCGCGCCGTGGGCAAGCAGATGACCTGCGTGTTCATCAACCACGGTCTGCTGCGCAAGGGCGAGCCCGAGCAGGTTGAGGAGGTCTTCACCAAGCAGTTTGACGTCGACTTTATCCACGTCCACGCCGAGGACCGTTATGCCGAGCTTCTGGCCGGTGTGACCGAGCCCGAGGAGAAGCGCCGCATCATCGGCACGCAGTTCTGGAAAGAGTTCTTCGCCGTGGCGCAGCGGCTCGAGACCGATGGCAAGCCGGTCAAGTACCTGGCTCAGGGCACCATCTACCCCGACATCATCGAGTCCGGCGCTCGCAAGACGGGCGGCAAGACGGCCACCATCAAGAGCCATCACAACCTGATCCCGTTCCCCGAGGGCGTACACTTCGACCTCATTGAGCCGCTCGACCACTTCTTTAAGGACGAGGTCCGCGCGCTTGGTCTGGCACTGGGCCTGCCGGGTCACATCGTGTTCCGCCAGCCTTTCCCGGGCCCGGGTCTGGCCATCCGCATCATCGGTGCGGTCGACAAGGAGAAGCTCGAGATTCTCAAGAACGCCGACGCTATCGTGCGCGAGGAGCTCGACGCCTACAACCAGCGTCTGTTTGAGCAGACCGGCGAGCGCAACTCCGAGCACAGCTGCTGGCAGTATTTCGCGGTCCTGCCCGACATCAAGTCCGTTGGCGTTATGGGCGACGAGCGCACTTATCAGCGCCCGATCATCCTGCGCGCCGTCGAGTCCAGCGATGCCATGACCGCCGACTGGGCCAAGCTGCCCTACGACGTGCTGGCCCGCATCTCCGGCCGCATCGTGGCCGAGGTTCCCGGCGCCAACCGCGTGTGCTACGACATCACGTCCAAGCCGCCCGCGACGATCGAGTGGGAGTAGGTTGACAGGGTTCTGACCTGCACTTTTGAGTGCCGCACTGTGCTGCTGAGTTTCGTTTCGTACGATAGTCACGGCAAAGCCACCAGCGACATTGGTGAGTAAATACGATAATCTGGCCTCCGTTCCCGTGCTGGGACGGAGGCTTTTTCTTTGCCGTTTTACTCCCTTTCACCTGCGATTTCGCCATTTACTCCCCGTGTTTCAAGACAGCAAGGTACGGTGCGGCATTCGGAGGAATGGGAGTAAGGATTTATCCCAAGTGAGTAGGCGCTCGATTTTTGTCCCCGAGGGCCAAACGGGGCTGTTTCGGGCTCCGTGAAACTCAAATCGAACTCAATCGGCCTTTCGGCAGTCTCCGCACGGCGTTTCCCCAGGTGGTTAATGGGGAGTAAAGAATCTCACCGCGTCAAGGAAAGCGGGAGTAATCAGGGGAAATGCCACGGGGTACCGCCGTGTGCCGCCATGTAAGCCACCGCATCATTTACTCCCCAGGTGCGCCGAGAATGCCTTTGCATGCAATGGGGAGTAAAAACTCAGCATACGCAGGTGCGAGCGGCGCTCACCGCCTAGCTTGGCGTCCTGATTCGGTTGCGTTGATTGAGAAATGCGGAGAGCCGCTACAGCGAGGCTTTCCAGTCCTCGTACTCGTCGGCGTCGATCTCGCCGTTCTCGAGCTGCGCGCGCTTCTCGGCCCATAGCTTGATCGCCGTCGCCGCTTTGGCCGCGTGCGGAGCCTTGGCGTTCAGGGAGAGGCCCAGCCCGTCGCCTGCGGGCACGATGCCGAAGGAGTCCTCGAGCCGAACGAGCAGTGACATGAGGTCGCCCGCGGTCTCGACGCCGTAATCCTTGAGGGCGCTGACGGACACGCCGAGCGTTGCGGCGATGGACTCGAGCAGCTCGGGCCTCACGGCGCGGATGCCGCTCTCGTAGTGGCGCACGGCCCCCTCGGTCAGCCCGACGGACTCGGCGAGCTGCGCCTGCGTCATGCCGCGCAACTTGCGGTACCGCCTTATGTTCTCGCCTACGGACATGCGTCCTCCTCCTGGAATCACGTACCAGCACATCTTACCAGCGTACGCAAATGTACGCAATTCTATTGACAGTACAGATACGTACGTTTACTCTGAATCTGTAAACCGTACGTATATGTACGCTATTGATAGGAGGAGCCATGGACGAGAAGGTGGCAAAGACGCCGAGGCCGCACATGCTGGACGCCGACGAGGTCGCGGAGCTGCTGAGGATCAAGAAAGGCAGCGCCTACGAGGTGATCAGGAAGATAAACGCCGAGCAGGAGGCGCGCGGGCGCGTGGTTATCCGCGGACGCGTTCGAAGCGACGTCTTCGACGCCCTGTACTTCCCGGAGGTGGACTGACATGCCCGTGTACAAGGACGACAACAACGGCACGTTCTACGTGCAGTGCTACTACCGCGACGCCCGCGGCTCGAAGCGCCACAAGACGAAGCGCGGCTTCTCCTCCGAGGTGGAGGCCGCAGTGTGGGAGGGCCAGTTCAAGAGCCTTAACGGCGGGGCCATGGACATGACGTTCTCCGAGTTCGTCGAGGTGTACGCCTCCGAGGTGAAGCCGCGCATACGCGAGCACACGTGGATCACCAAGGAGTACATCATCAACGACAAGCTCGTGCCGTTCTTCGGGGACATGCGCATGTGCGACGTGAGACCGATCGACGTCATCAGGTGGCAGAACGAGCTCACCGAGCACCGGGACGCCGACGGGAAGCCCTGGGCGCCGACGTACCTGCGCACGGTGAACAACCAGCTCAACGCCATCTTCAACCACGCTGAGCGCTACTACGGCCTTGCCGACAACCCGGTGCGCAGGGTCGACAAGATAGGCTCGAAGAAGGGCGGCGAGATGCAGTTCTGGACCAAGGACGAGTACCTGAGGTTCAGCGAGGCGGTCATGGACAAGCCGCTGTCGTTCCACGCCTTCGAGCTGCTGTACTGGACGGGCATACGCTGCGGCGAGCTCCTGGCGCTCACGCCGTCCGACTTCATGCTGGATAGCTCGCGGCTGCGCATCAACAAGTCGTACCAGAGCCTCCACGGCGTGGACACCGTGACCGACCCCAAGACGCCCAAGTCCGTGCGCACGATCGTCATGCCCGCCTTCCTTCGCGACGAGATGGCGGACTTCATCGAGATGCGCGACGATGTCGCCCCCGACGAGCGCCTGTTCGCCGTGACCAAGCACTTCCTGGCCCACGAGATGGAGCGCGGGTGCAAAGCGTCGGGCGTGAAGCGCATCCGCATACACGACATACGCCACAGCCACGTGAGCCTGCTGATCGAGATGGGCTTCTCCGCGCTGGCCATCGCCGAGCGCATGGGCCACGAGGCGGTGGACATCACCTACCGCTACGCGCACCTGTTCCCCACGAAGCAGGACGAGATGGCCGCCGCGCTCGATGGAGCGAGGGGGTAAGCAAGATGCCGTGCGAGAACAGCGCCCGCAAGCGCAGCAAGACGATGGCGTTTCGCTGCACGCCCGAGGAGCACAAGCTCATATGCGAGATGGCAGCCTGGAGCGGCATGAGCAGGCAGGACTACATCATGGCGAGGCTGACCGGGACCGAGGTAACCGTGAGGCCGTCGTCGCGGACGCAACGGGCGCTGCGCGACTCCATGAAGAGCCTGGCGGAGCAGCTCCTCGCCGTGTGCGACGCCGACGAGCTCGATGCAGACCTCCAAAGGCAGCTCGCCCTGGTCATGGAGATCTTCAACGGGCTCGGCGAGGCCCAGCCGCCCGGAAGGCGCGCAAAGCGCGAGAAGGGGCCCAGCGACGATCTCTTCGGGATGTCTCGGTGCTAATCCCGGGCCGCGATTGGGAGGCGCAACCGCTTCCGGGCGCACGCGCGCGTGCCGGCGCGGCGAGGGGCCGCAGGCGCAATGCGTGGGCGACCAAGGCAATCAGAGGCAATTTGATGAAAAAGGTATATACTATTTTCATCAAAAAGGAGGAACGCTATGACAGAAGCAGAGGCCATCGCTGAGCGCATAGAGAGCTTCGGCGCCGGCAGGGCCTTCACAGCCGCCGACTTCTCCGACGTCGCAGGCCGGCGCAATGCCGCCAACGCGCTCGGGCGCTTGCATGCAAAGGGAGGGATCGCCCGCGCCATCCGCGGCGTCTACTACGCGCCGGAGCGCAGCGCGCTCATGGGCACCGAGGTGCCGGCCAGCGCCGACGAGGTCGTGCGCGCCGTCGCCCGTGCCAACAAGTGGATCGTCGCACCGTCCGGCGACGCGGCGCTCAATGCGCTGGGCCTCGACACGCAGGTGCCCGCAAAGCTCGTCTACGTCAGCAGCGGCCCGTACAAGCGCTACGAGTACGGGCCGTACGATATCGAGCTCCGGCACCGCGCCAACCGCGACCTGCTCGACTGCTCGCAGATCACCTGCACCATCGTGCAGGCCCTCAAGGCGCTCGGACGCGAGAACGTGGGCGACGAGGAAATCGGAACGCTCGCGCGCAACCTCACGGAAGAGCAGGCCGGCGCGTTCCTGGAAGAGTCGGCGGGGCTCACCTCCTGGGTCGCCGACGCCGCGAAGAAGATATGGGAGGCGAAGCATGGACAGGATCGCTAGGGCCTCGACCGGCGAGCGCAGGCTGGTCTTCGAGGCCGCCGCGCAGAGGATGGCGCTTGCGCCGGCCGTCGTCGAGAAGGACTTCTGGGTGTGCTACACCTTGGACCACCTTTTCCACAGAAGCGGCTTCGCCGAGTCCATGGTGTTCAAGGGCGGCACGAGCCTGTCGAAGGCTTTCGGGCTCATCGAGCGCTTCTCGGAGGACATCGACCTCATACTCGATTGGCGACTCCTGGGCTACGGCGAGGACGAACCGTGGGAGCCGCGCAGCAACTCGGCGCAGGAGCGGTTCAAGGCCGACAGCATCGAGCGCACGAACGCCTTCCTGGCCGACGCCTTCGTCCCGAAGCTCAGGGCCACGCTCTCCGAGTCCCTCGGCACCGAAGCGTCCGTCAGGTGCGGGGCCGAGGAGGAGAACGTGTACTTCGACTACCCGCGCTCCTACGAGTCGGCGGGCACGCTCGACACCATCAAGCTGGAGATAGGACCCATGGCGGCATGGTCGCCCTCCGAGGAGGCGGCGATAACCCCGTACGCGGCGGACGTGGTTCCGTTCGGGCCCGAGCTGTCGACCACGGTGCGCACCGCGAGTCCCGAGCGCACGTTTTGGGAGAAGGCCACCATCCTGCACCAGGAGGCCAACAGGCCCGAGGGCAAGGCTATGCCCAGGCGCTACTCCCGCCATTACTACGACATGTACCGCCTCGGCCACTCGTTCGTGCTCGGCCGCGCCGTAGCGCAGCCTGGCCTCCTCGAACAGGTCGTCAGGTTCAAAGAGAAGTTCTACCGCACGCCGTGGGCCAAGCTGGCCGATGCGAGGCCCGGCACGCTCAGGCTCGCCCCTCCAAAGGGCAGGCTCGACGAGCTGGCAGCCGATTACGCCTCGATGAGGCCGATGCTGTTCGGCAGCTACCCGAGCATCGATGAGATAGTCGCCTACATGGTGGAGCTCGAGGAGACCATCAACGGGCTAAGCTGACCAAGGGCGCCCCAATTCCGGGCGCCTGCCAGAATCGAAGAGGCGGGGCGGGCAACGCGACGGCTTCCCCGCCGAGAGCGGAGCGTTCCTTTTCGACGGGCGGCGTTGAGAGTTCGGCATAAAAGACCTCGTTCTGCAGCCTCCAGGATGCGCGCGGCGTCCTCGATGCGCTCGGCGCATCTCTCGCTTATCGACCTCAGGACCAGTATGCCCTCGACGTCGAGAGGGTCCAGCTGGTCGCCGCGCGCCATGGACTCGAGCAGCTGGTCCAGCCCCCTCGCCAGCCTTCCCGCATCTGCCACCGCGTCGAGCAGCTCGCGACGCTCGTCCTTCTCGTTGATGCCCATCATCAGCCGTCCTCCTTCTTCCGACGGACGTGCTGCGCAGCACCGTAGCCGTTCCGCATGGAGAGCTGCCTCGCCGCCAGCGGCCCCGTGAGCATATCGACCGTGAGCGGCACGGGAGAGGCCGTCCCGATTAGAGTAGCGGCGCCGCGACTCGGAAACGCGCCTCCGTCCTCCACGCGACGTCCCGACGTAACCCTCGCGAGCGCCCCAGCAATCGCCGACAGATCGCATCCCATGTCCGGAAGCCCCGGCGCCCATGCCCGATTCCATACCGCACGCCTCCGCCCCTCCGACCCGAAACCCGCCCCGGCGCTCCTTGGACGCGCAGGGTCGCACGCCGGCGGGCGGCCAGCAAGGGCCGCGACACTTTTTCGAGTTCTTCGCCCCATGCGCTCCGCGCGCGAACAACGCGAAAAACTGCCGTCGGGAGACTTCTACAACCACGCCCGACTTCGCTTCCTCCCTTGCCGGCGCGCCCGCGCTGCATGCGACTCACGCGGCGCAAGGCACGCCACAGGGGCGGGCCTCAGAGTCTAAGGAGCAAGACATGAACGACATGAAGGAAAAGGCGATGGGCGCGGTCAAGGCCTTCCTCGAGCGCAAGGGCTACGAGATCGTCGACGAGGCCTGGCAGGGGCCCGAGGGCATCGGCGGGATCGACCTCGTGGCGGTGGACGAGGACGGGACCCTGGTGTTCGTCGACGCCACGGTCCGGATCGGGACGGACGGCTTCCCCGAGGCCCACAGGGCGCGCGGGCTGCGCGAGGCGCTGGCGGCAACGTGGCTCGCCGGCAACGGCGACGACTACGCCGACACCCCGGTCCGCTTCGACGAGGTGGCGATGATGGTCGTCAAGGAGAACCGAGCGCTCCTGCGCCACCACGTCAACTGCTTCGGCGAGATGGAGCCGCTCTCCTAGGCGGCGCGCCCGGCCCCGGGCTCCCGGGGCCGGGTTTCCCCGAATCCGCCCCTTGTACCACGAAAGCGTACATATTCGTACGTTTTCGTGGTACACTCCGATTGTCGGACAAATCCGTACGGTTTTGTCCCGACGCTCCGAGACTCGGGGCGCGCCGGACCGGATGCGGCGAGGCGCGCCCCACGCTAGAGAGGACGCGACCCATGCGCACGATAGCCATATCCAACTACAAGGGCGGCGTCGGCAAGACGACTACCGCCGTGAACCTGGCGGCGATCTTCGCCGCCCGGGGCCTTCGGACCCTGCTCGTCGACCTCGACCCGCAGGCGTCGGCAACCGACTTCTTCGGCCTCTACGACCGGGCCGCATCCGAGCGGCGCACATCGGTCGAGCTGCTCTACGACGGTGCGCCTGTGGAGGAGGTCGCCTACGCCGCCGGGGAGAACCTCGACGTGGTGGCCTCGACCATCGACCTCGTCGACCAGAACGAGATGCTCCTGCGCGAGCAGCGACTCAAGTTCGCCCTCGACGACGCCTCGGACTCCTACGAGATCTGCCTCATCGACTGCAGCCCCGTGATGCGCAGGCTCGCCTTCAACGCCTACCTCGCCGCAGCGGAGAGCGGCATGGTCATCATCCCCGTGAAGCTCGACTCCACCGTGATGCGCGGCACGGCGCTCACCGTGGAGGCGACGCGCTCCATCGCCGACGCGCTCCGCATGCCGACGCCCCGCTGGAAGATTCTCCGCACCTGCGTGCCCGGCCGCATGACCAACGCCGAGGCAACGGGTGCGGCCGTGCTCGACGGGTTCTTCCCGGGCGAGCAGTTCGAGACGGTCATCCACGCAAGCAGCAAGGTCTGCGAGGGCAGCTGGCAATGGAAGCCGGTGGCGGCCTTCGAGCCGGGGAGCCGCCCCGCGCGCGACTACGAGGCGCTCGCAGATGAGGTGTGCCGTGAGCTCGCCTAGGCAGGTGGCCGCGGGCTTCACCATCACGGGGCTTCTCGACGGCGCGTCGCGCACCCGCGGGCGCTACCCGGTGTCCGAGATCGCGGTGGCCGATATCGCCGACCACCCGGCGAACGCCGCGTACTCCATGGACCCGGCCGGCATAGCCGAGCTCGCCGAGTCCATACGCAAGGACGGCCTCACCGACCTGCCGCTCGTGCGAAAGGTCGGCGACGGCTCGTGGCAGATGGTCTCCGGGCACCGGCGCAAGGCCGCCTATGCGCTCCTCGCGAAGGACGACCCCGCCTACGAGAGGATGCCCTGCCGCGTGATCGAGGGCATCGACGACGAGCGGGCGGTGACGCTGCTCCACGCCGCGAACTACTTCACCCGCGCGCTCACCGTGACCGAGCGCGCAGCCGCGACGGAGGCGCTCAGGGGCGACGCCGTGCGCCTGCGCTCCGAGGACCCGTTGCTTTCCGGCATGCGCGTCGACGACGTGAAGGCCGCCATCATCGAGCGGCAGACGGGCCGCAAGGTCTCCGGCAAGACCATCGCGCGCGAGGAGAGGCTGGCCCGCCGTATCGCCGAGGATCTCTCGCCCGAGTGGGCCGCCGAGGCCGACCGAGGCAACCTCAGCGCCGAGGCGGTGCGCTCGCTCGCGGGCATGCCGAAGGAGCGCCAGGCGGAGATGCACGCCGCAATGGAGCCCTGGCGGCGCACCAAGCGGGAGCTCTCCGACTACGTGAGGAGCGAGAGTAAAACGAAGGCCGGCCCCGACGGGCGCATCTCCAAGGCAGCGAGGCTCGTGGCCGACTTCCTTGAGAGCCCGCCCGAGAGCCCGAGCGCGGCCGACCTCTCGCTGCTGCGGGAGATGGCGCTCATGACCGCGCCCTACGCGGAGTCGGGCGCAGGAGCCCGGAAGGTTCGAAGAAGGGCCTCGCATTCGAAATCCAGCAAGTAGCCTATGGCGTCCGACACTTCGGTCGGGCGTCCATAGCACTTGGGGACCGGGCGGCCTCGGACCCGTCATGCCGCGGGCCGTTTAAGAGCCCGCTTTCGCGAGGCCCGGTCCCAGAGGCGGCGCCCGGGCTCGGCCGCCGCCTGCGGGGGATCCCCCGCGCCCCTAGAGAGACGCGCCCGCCGCACGGCGGGCCCGAGGAAAGGAATCCGCCATGGAAGAGGAAGCCGGCGCCGCCAAGGGCAAGGAGCGCCGCGTCACGTTCCGCATGGAGGGAGGCGACTACGGCGCGCTCTGCGAGCGGTGCGAGCGCGCCGGCCTCAGCAAGTCGGAGTACCTGCGCTACCTCGTTCGCATACCGCTGTCGACGGATGCCAACGCGGGAGACGAGCACCGCATACTCGTGGACCGCAGGGCCCTTTGGTCGATGTCTCGGGAGCTCACGAAGTGGGGCTACCACTACAACCAGGCAGTGCACGCGATGAACCTCATCAACTTCCACGCCCGCCACGGGCACGTCGACCGCGACCTCGTCGCGGATAGCATCCCGACGATCGAGCGCGAGCTCGCCGACGTGAACGCCGCGGCCCGAGAGATGGCGGCGGAGCTCGGTCGCATCGGCGCCGACTCGCTCGTGGAGGGCTCGCCATGCCGATCCTGAAGCCGATAAGCGGCCACGGCTCGACGGGCGGCATCCGCCGCTACCTCGAGAAGGGAGGCCGCGCCCTGGCGCGCGACCTGTTCAACCTGAGCTACGACGAGCGCGACGCCGGCGCGCTGGGGGAAGACGCCAAGGAGGCCTGCGCCTGGGACGCCGAGATGGACGCCACGCGCGCCGCGTTCGGCACGGACGCACCCTGGAGGGGCAAGCCCGCGCGCACGTTCAAGCACTTCGTGCTCTCGCCGGACCCCGGCGACGACATCGACCTGGCGACGCTGCGCGAGCTCGCGTGCTCGTGGGCGCTCAGGCACTTCGGCGACCACGAGATCGCCATCGTCTACCACGACGACAACGCCCGCGGCATACCGCACGCGCACATCGTCGTGAACAACGCCAACCTCCGCACCGGCTACCGCATGCAGACCCAGCACCCCGAGGACCTCAACCGAGACCTGCAGGACATGGCGCGCGAGCGCGGGCTGTCGGGGCTCTCCAACGACCGGGCGCCCGAATCTCCGTCGAAGGCGCGCGGGCGGGCAGGTGCGGGCGGGCCCAGGAGCCGCAGGAGCGTCTACCTGGGCCGGGCCGAGAAGGAGATCATGCGCTCGGGCGGCTACTCGTGGGTCGGCGACATCCGCGCCCGCGTCGCGCTCGCCAAGACCACGGCGCGCGACGAGGCGGAGTTCTTCGGCATCCTCGACGCCCTGGGCGTGCACGTCGCCGACAACTCGGCCAAGGCGCGGCGGGACGACTGGGTGTTCAGCCTGGCGGAGGAACCGTCCAAGAAGGTAACCGGCGAGCGCCTGGGGTTCGTCTACGGCAAGGAGATGCTGCGCCGGCGCTTCGAGCGCGAAGGCGCCTACCGCCCCACGGACGCGAGCGCCGCGCGGATCCGCGAGGCCGCCGAGCGAGCCCTCGAGCTCAACGACCTCTCGGAGCTGAGCAGGCTCTCCTCGGCGCTCGAGACGTGCGCGAAGTTCGACGTCGAGTCCATCGAGGAGTTCGGGCTCAGGATGGCGACGCTCGAGCGGCGCGGCCAGGCGGGCGGCGAGGGATACCGTCGCCTCGAGGCCGCCCGCGCCTACATGGCCGAGAACGGGCTCATGCCGCTCAAGACCCGCTACGGGGACGGTGAAGGGCGCGACGATGCCAGCGGCAATTCGCGCCAGTGCCACCGAGCGGACGAGCAACAGCGCATCCTCGCCGCCGAGCGGCAGCGGGCCCAGCAGGACCAGCGCAGGGAGAGGGGCCGGAGATGATGGTGAGGATAGAGTACGAGGGCGGCAGGACGACGCTGTTCGACACGCTCTCGTTCACGGAGGGGTCGCCGTTCTCCGGCGCGAACATGCTCACGGAGTTCGAGCTCGAGATGCGGGAGGAGCCCGAGAAGGGGCTCTGGCTCACGGCGAACTGGCACCAGGTGCGCGACGACTGGCGCGCCGACGCGCCCGCGGACGGCATCCCGGCGGCGCGCAGGTCCCGCGGCTGGCGCTTCATGCTGGCCTCGGAGGCCGAGCTGGGGCGCGCCCGCCGCGTCCTGCTCGACGGGGACGAGGCGTTCGCCCGGGTGCAGGGGTACCTGTGCGACGCGGCAGCGATCGGTGCCTGCTACCGCGAGCACGTGGGCCCTCCCTCAAAACCGCTGAAGTCGCAGATAAGGGAGCTGCAGCGCGCGCTGGGGAGGGCGGAGGTCCCGGGCGTGCCCGACGAGCTGGCGAGGCTGCTCGCGGAAGAGAAGGAAGAGGGCGCCGAGGAGGGCGTGCGTAAGGTCAAGGAAGATTGGGGTGACGTCGATGAAGAGGCTTGGTAGGTTCCTCATGGCGGCGCTTAAGGTCACGCTGGGCTTTTTCGTCTGGCTGTTCCGCGCCGTGTTCAAGTGGGTGATGTGAGAAGAGGCGGGCAATTGCCCGCCTCTTCTTCTTGGCTTCTAATCTTTCTTATCGTCGATGAGCCAGCAGTCGGTTCCGTCCGTGAGCAGCGTCCTGGCTGTCCGGGATGCCGCTGCGATGCGTTCGATCTCGCCTTTTCGATCTTCGGCTTCGGACCTCAGCTTCGACTCTCCCGAGCGTAGGCTCGTGCGCATCTCGACCTTAGCCTCGAGGAGCTGCTCCTTTGCGGCGGCTCTGGGCGTCTGGGAGACCAGCCTCTTGAGGGCGTTCCCCTGGGTGCCGCGAGGAAGCGCGATGGGCGCCCCCTTCATGCCCCCGATCTTCATCTCCATGAGCGCTGCGAGGACCTGCCTCTTTTTCAGAAAGCCCTGAGATTTGTCCAGGATCCGCTGTTCTTCGATGAGGGCGCTGCGGTCGTCCATGCTGCCGTCGTAGTACATGCGCGTCATGGCGAGCGCCGACAGGGCCTGGAGGCACCCCCCCCCTTCGAGGCCCTTTGTCTCCATTCTGGGAATATATCCTGCTCATTTAGGGTTATTCGCGCTGAAAGATTTTGACTAGCTTGGTGTCCTTTATTTCGTAAATAATGTCTGCGACGTTCTCGACCAGCCTCTTATCGTGGGAGACGAACACTATCGTTCCGGCATAGGCGCTCATCATCTGCTCGAGGGCTTCGGCGCTCTTGATGTCCAGGTAATTTCCAGGCTCGTCCATGAGCAAGATGTTGTATCTGCCCAGCAGCATCTTCGCGAGCAGCAGCTTGATGACTTCGCCTCCCGAGAGAACGCCAACGTCCTTTGCCAGGTCACGCGGTCCGATTCCCATAGAGGCGAGGACGCTTCGGATTTCGGTCATGCTGTACTCGCAACCATCCTGCATGAACGAGATCGCAGACTGACGGGCGTCGAACTTGTAGCCTGTTTGCTCGAAGTAACCGATCTCTGCCTTGGGAGAGATGTTGATACCGTCGGCGCGTCGAGCGATTGCCTTCAGCAAGCTGGTCTTTCCCGTACCGTTGCCACCGGTGATGGCCACTTTGGCACCGAGCGGTATCTCGAATTTCGCGCGATCATAGAGCACGCAGCCGTCGAAGCTCAAGCTGAAATCGTCTGCCGAGATGGGAAATTTACTATGCAGTTCCAGGGCCTTGCTCTGGCGGAACCGCACGGTGCGAATGCTGTCGGGGGCCTCAATCCCTTCGAGCGCTTCGAGGCGCTTCTCCATGTCCTTAGCCGCCTGGTACATCCTCTTCTGTTTGGTGCCGGTTGCTTTCTGATGCCCCAATCGACCTGCATACTCGTTGCTTTTTTTCGCACCCTTCCGCTTGGCGTCGACCTGCCGTGCTTTTTTCCGCTGTTTTTCGATGGCGGCTTCAAGGCGCTCGCGCTCGCGCATCGCCTCTTCGTATCGAGCCGCCTGAACTTTGCGCTCTTCTTCTTTCTGTCGCAGATAGTCGGTGTAGTCACCCCAGAATTCGGAAATACCGCCGTCTTTGAGCTCCCAGATCTTGTCCACCACCTGGTCGAGAAAATAACGGTCATGGCTCACAATGAGAAGGGCTCCATCAAATGCCTTGAGCTGCCCGACGAGAAGGCTGATGCCGTCTTGGTCGAGGTGGCTCGTAGGCTCATCAGCAAAGATCGCGCTTGCATGCCGGGAGAGCGCAGAGGCAATCTTGGCGCGTGTTTCCTCTCCGCCGCTCATCGTCTCTTGCGCCACTCCGGCGACGTTGAGACGGGAGAGCATCTCACCACTGTCCTGAGCCGCATCAAGGTCGAGTTCATCGAGTTGGCCGATGAGGGCAATGCTGCCGAAGCGCCTGACGTCGGCGTCCGCAATGGTAAGATCACCGCTCAGGATTTTTAGCAGGCTGGTTTTGCCTGCGCCATTGTCTCCCACCAAGCCGATGCGATCGTAGGAGTAGATTTCCAACTCTTCGATATCCAGGATATCGCGGCCGGCATATTCCAAAAAGATGTCTTTAGCTTTGACTATGAGTTCCATAGGTTGAACCGCCTTTTGTGTATTAGCCTTTTACTGGAAGCGCAGCCATGCCAAAAAAGATTGCTCACGTCGATTTTTCGCCTTTGCCCAATTGCCGGCGCGAGCGTTTTGACCTTGCGCAAGCCGGCAAATCCGAAAATGATAGTTGGCGACGAATAAGGAGCGCGATGTGGGATGCCGGCGCAATACCTCGTCGTCGCAAGGGCTTGAAGGCTGACGCGTGAACCGATGGCTGCTGCCTCTTTTTTTCGAATACTTGGGCTATTGAATCCGCCCGGTATCTCTTTTCCCCACGTTTCGGACGCTCGGAGCAAGCAGCATAGCCATCGCAAGCAGTACCATGGTCGCTCCAGAGCCGACAAACCATAACGGAGCTCCAAGCAGATCCGCAAAAACGGAGGGGGCCGCGAGGCCCATGGGCATGGCCCACGCCATGATGGTTCCGTAGAGGCCGAAAACGCGGCCTAGGTACTCAGGAGGTATCTGCTCCTGCATAAGGGCAGTCTGGGTTCCCGCGTACAACGGGGAGCATGCGCCCATAAGAAAGCTCACCGGCAGGAAAGCAGCGAACAACGACGAGCCGAGCGATCCGGATACGATTGCGGCAATGCCGAAGCCGGCAATCGCGGCGACCATGGTGAACGACCTATTGCGGAACCCTCCCGTAACCGCCAAGATGCCGGACCCAGCCAGCATGCCTGCAGAAAAAAGGATTTCCACCAAAGCAGCATCCCCCGTGCTACCGCCAAAATGTCCCAAGGTCATTATTGGGAACAATGCCGCGAGCGGAGAGAACGCGAAAGCGAAGACGAACCCGCACCAAAGAAGGGCGAACAACCCCCTGTGCCCTCTAATCAGCTTGTAGCCGTCCGAAATCTCAGAGAAAAGCTCTCGAACTTTATTGGAAAAGGACGAACTGTGGTCGGCTTCGTCGAGTCCTCCTGCGTCTATCCGCGCGGCGAGGACAGCTAGAGAAGCGAAAAGCGCTCCCAGCACGTCGAGGGCAATCATGGCGGTAATGCCCGCCACGGGATAAATCACTGCTGCAAGCGCGGCGCCAAGAATGTATCCGCCGGACTGAATCGCCTGAGTCACCCCCGATAGGCGAACGAGATGCTCTGGCGGGGCGAGATGGGGCGTGAGAGATTGGGAGGCCGGCGTGTAGAACGAAGTACCAACTGCGCGGAGAAACAGGGCGATGAGAATTAGCCATGCAGGTAAGCTGCCGGCCAACGAGGCAATCGCCAAGGCGGCACCCACCGCGGCAATGAAGAGGTCGGCGCCGATGAGGACACGTTTCAAAGGCAGTCTGTCGACAACGGCGCCCGCAAGGATTCCGAACAAAGCAATCGGCAGAAAGCCTGCCAACGATGCTAAGGAGAGGAGAGAAGACGACCCTGTCGTGAGGGCGAGATGCCAAATAAGACCCATTTGGAGAATCGAACTCGTCAATGTCGAAACGAGCTCCCCGCCCCATACGAAACAAAGCTTGAATTGCCATGAATGGCACAGCAGAGCAGACCTGCCTCGAGAGGTTTCAAATATCATGGTTATGTCCAATCGTGAAATGGCGTGCAGAAAAACAGCGCGACGCCACAACAGCGCCGCTTTCTAGGCGCTCATCCACGTGCGGAAAAGACCAACCACGACACCCCTCCTTTGTTAATTCGGTCTGGCAAACCATGTAATATTAACGAGGCTTGAGTTTGCCTGTCAAGAATCGACCATCGGAAAGGGCAATCCTCTCTGGCCATTCGATTCCTTTTGTATCTATGGCTGCATTTACGTTATGTGGTTATTTATTTCGTTAGAATTCCCAAGCAAAACGCTTTTATGCACCATGTCTGCGCAAGCGAGAAAAGCCATTTCTAAGCCTCGGTCCACGAAAATGTCAACTTGGCTTTTCATTGAGCCGATACTTCCAACACCGCTGAAAACGAACCAAACGCGTAGCTCTTGCGTGTCCGCAACTCGCACCATCAAAGTATGCAAGCATCCTGATGAGCAGGATAGCCTCTGATCGTCTGTATCTCAATTCGGAACAAAGATCCTGGGAAAAAGGGGATGCGGCGCCGAACGCGAACAATGTGTGTACGCTGTCGAGAAATGAGGCGCGCGCCGAGAAACCGGTGGTCCATACTCCACGCCGCACCCCCAACTGAGCCTCGTAGGATTGGACCTCTTTAAGCAACGGTTCGAGGTCTTTTTCGCGCTCAGCGGCGTCCCTGGCCTTGTCTTCGATGCCGGCGAGTTGCTCGGTAATCCAATCGATTACCTGACCGACGTCGTTGTACCTGCCCTCGATCTCGTTTCTTGCCGCCTGTCGTGCCTCGGCGGGCTTTTGGAGGTAATCGTCATGAAGGGCTGCGTAGGTCCTAGCGATGTCCAGGGCGTTTTTGACCTTCGCCCTCTGGTCGCCGGCGATCATGGAGGCGATCGATTCCAGCTTGGCGTCGATGCACTGGAGGCTGTCGCTGATTTCGGTCATGTACGCCTGACCGACAACCATCGCCGCTGCGGCAAGGCCGACGCTGGCGATCTGTGCGGGGCTGACCCCAGCGGCTTTGAGGGAGACGTCGCCGCTCAGGCGACCTTTCGGGTCTCGGACGAGGGCCCTTACCGCTTCCGGATCCTTCTTCGAGGCGACGAGGTCCTTAAAGCTGTAGCCTTCGGGAACCTCGACTTTGTAGAGCTGTTTTCCTCGACGAGGTCTATGACGTCCGAGGCGAGGCCGAGAATGGCGTCCGCCCGCTCTCCGATGCCGACGTTGTTCTCTTTGCCCGCATCGGCGTTCGCGACGAGCCTGATGTTCTCCAAGTCCTCGACGGGAACGACCTCGACGCTGATTGGCGCAAGTTCTTTGTCGCTCATGCTCTTAGCGCCTATCTCGCCTCATCGGAACGCGCCAGGACGTCCCATTTGTTGTACGAGCCCTCGGCCTGAAGATCCCTGACGAGGGCCTCATAGCGGGTCTCGAGGTCTTTCTCCTCACACGGGAAGAGCAGAATCATCATTGGTCTTTTGAACTTGAAGTCAGCGTAGACGTCGATGTTGCCGAAACCGCAAAGCTGTGTGTATATGCTGAAGCCCATGGATTTGCCGCAACCGACATAGACGTCCTCGTAGGCGGAAGGGTCTTTCTCTCGTGCCGATTTCATCGTGACGACGGCGTAGCAGCCGGCGATCGCCATGTACCCATCGCTGAGGTCGGCTTCGCTGGAGACGTTGTTCTCGAAGTTCTCGAAGAAATCTTTTGCGGAGATCGGCGGAAGCGAGCTTGCCACGGCCTTCTTGCGGGATGCCTCGAGTGACTTTTGCTGCTCCTTCTTGTCTTTGATTGCCCGACCCTTTGAAAGGAATGAGTCCCTGGCTTCTCCCAGGCTATCTGCCGCCTGCTTCCCCCTTTGCTGCCCCCAGTCGATCAGAGCGGGCCCGTATTTGTTCACAGCGGGCTCAACGAAGGGCAGAACGTCTTTTCCGATGTCGATGGCCCTTTTGACGTCTTGCAGCTTAATCTTTCCCAATTGCGTACCTCTATTCATGGACAACCGGAAGCTTATCGAGAAGCAGCCGGCAGCGTCTTGTTTCTATCAAGTGCGTAAATTATCTCACCACATGCAAGACCCCTTGCCGAGATATAGCGGCAAGGGGTCGAAGGGCCATATTCGGTTGTAGTTTCGATCTGCAAGTCCTAGTCTCGGTCGTCGTCGCCGGCTGCGCAGCAGGCGTAGGCCGTGAGCGTGAGGAGCCCCATGAGGAGCCCTATTCCGAAGGGCGCGAATCCCATGTTTCCACCTCCTTCGCGTAGACCACGGTGCGGGAGTTGCTCGTCTGGTAGCTGCACGTCACGAAGGCCCAGGCATGCGCGATGTCCGCCGAATCTTCCAGGACGACCTCGCACCGGGACAATTTGTCCCCGAGGTAGGCGGCGAGCTCCGCCGCGTCGGCGAAGTCGGTCCGCTTGCCCTCCGAGCTCGCGTCGACCACGTCGGCCGCGAAGACCTCGAGCTCGATCGCCTTCTCGCGGGTGTAGACCCGGATGGTGCGGTGCCCCTCGGCGAAGTCGCGCGACGAGTACTGCGCGAGCGGCGCGAACATGGTGCCGTCGGACATGTGGTGCCCGTAGACGATGACGAGCGGGCTCTCGGCACCCTGCGCGCACCCGGCGTCGATGTAGGGAGCGCCCCACGCGGATCTTTCGCCGCCGGCGTCGTGCGTGAGGTAGAAGTCGGGCGATTCGGGCCGGCCCTGGACGATCGGGTAGTCGACGGTCGTGCCCGGCACGCGCACCCAAGCGACGACGGAGGCGGGAAGGGCGTCCCAGTCGATGCCGCCTCCCGTCTCTTGAGCCTCCATTGTCGCGTCCTCTTCCGCAGTAGGCACCTCGTGCACCTCGTAAGGGTTCCTCTCGGACAGCGGCAGGACGGCGAGCGCCCCCATCGCCAGCAACGCCACGGCAATGGCGAGCGCCGTGGCGGCTTTCCCTTTGTTCATGTCCTCCCCCGTTCGCAGGGGAGGCCCCGGGCGAGCGCCCAGGGCCTCCGGTTCGGTATCGATGCGGCGCCGCTACTCTTCCGGCTCTTCGTCTGCCGCGTCCTTGCTTGCGCCGGCCGTCTTGCGCTTGCGGTACGCGAGCGCCCCGCCCGCACCCGCCGCAGCTGCCAGAGCGATGCCCGCGGCCACGGCGTAGCCGGTGCCGTCGGGGGCGTCGGCCCCGGTCTTGGCGTAGGGCTCCTCGGGGACCTCGGGCGTGCCGGGGTTGTCCACGACGACGCTCTGCTCGGCGGAGTCGATGTCCTCGTGGGCCGCCACGACGTTGCCGGCGGAGTCCAGGACCTTCTCGAAGACGACGAGCTCGTCTCCCTCGGCCAGGCCCTCGGTGTCGAACTCGAAGGTCACCTCGACGGTGCCGGAGGGTGCCTCGGGCTCGAAGGGCGTGCGCGCGGTCACCTCGTTGCCGTCCTTGTCGAGGAACGGCTCTCCGGTGCCCTTGTCCATGAGCGTGCCCACGGCGATGTAGGTCTCGCCGGGGACGAGGCCCTTGTAGGCCACCGTGTCGATGACCTTGGCCTTGCCGGCCTCGATGACCTGGTCGCCGTCGGCGGCGTCGGCCGCCTGCGTGCCCACCTCGACGGCGACGTGGACTGTCTGGCCCTCGTCGGAGAGGTCCGCGTGCGACGCCACCTCGGCCTCGTCCTTGCGTAGGCTCTCGAACGCGACCAGGTCGCGGCCGCCGAGCAGGCTCGCGTCGAAGGCGATCTCGACGTCCTGGCTGCCGGTCGAGAGCGCGGGGGCGAACTCGGCCTTGGCCTCCACGGGCACGCCCGAGGCGTCGGCCACGGGCTCGCCGGTCGCCTTGTCGACGAGGGTGGCCGAGAGCTCGTACTCCTCGCCGGCCTTCAGGCCCTCGTAGGCGACGGTGTCGACGACCTTGGCCTCGGCGTCGGCCGAGACGTCCTTGTCGCCGTCCGCCCCGTCCTTTGCCGTGGTGGAGATGCGCGGGCCCTCCTGGTCGTCGAGGCCCATCCACACGGCCTTCGCGACCGTCGAGTCGCGATCGACCCAGAAGCTCCTCGTGATGAGCTCGAGGCCCTCGTTGGCATCGCAGCGCAGCTCGGTCATGGTGTAGGCGCCGTACGGCAGGGCCGCCAGCGAGTCGTCGACCGGCGCCGAGGAGCCGTCCTCGCCGAGCGAGAACCAGATGCCGGCCTTCGGGTCCATTTCGGCGGGCTCGATCGGACCCTCATGGCCGAGCAGGGCGTCGTTGGCGTTGGTGTCCCTCGAGTGCCTGTTCCAGCTGCTCGCGGTCGACGCGTCGCCGTTGCGGTCCGTGACCAGCACGTGAGTCTCGCCGGTGGCCGCGTTCTCGATGGCGAACGGAACCATGAGGCCGGCGTTGTCGGACTCGCTCTTCTTGGAGAGCTCGAGGTCGTTGCGCACCACCTGGTCGCGGAACCCGAGCGCGGCGCCGTCCGCGGAGGCGCTCACGATCTCGCCGCCGGTGCGGACCTCGAAGGTGCGGGGCTCGCCGTCGGTCAGCAGGTAGCTCCCGTTCGTCGCCGTCTCCCGCACGTCGTAGGTCCCGTACGGCAGTGCGTCGGCCGCGGTCTGCGCGGTGTAGGCGCCGGCCTCGTCGTTCCATGCGGTGGTCAGCGTGGCCACGGCCTCGCCCGGCTCGCGCCACTCGCCGTCAACGAGGACCTTGTGCGCCGAGCGGTTCGTGACGGTGAACTCGATCCCGTCGAGGCCGGGGTGCTCGCCAGGCGCCTCCTTGTGGCCGCTGCCCGCGAGCGCCTCGGACGCCTGCAGCTCCTTGTCGGACTTGGTCACCTGCACGCCGCCGCGGAAGACCTCGTCGGTCACGGGGTCGCCCGTGAGGTCGCGCATCTCGCCGGCCTTCACGGCGAACGCGACGGAGGCGTCGCTGGCGTCGTAGCCCTCGGGCGCGCCGGACTCGACGATGCGGTAATTGCCCGCGGGAAGCGCGTCGGCGCCGGTCGCGGCGACGTGCGACCCGTCCTCGGGCGCGGTCTTTATCGTGGCGCATACCTCGCCGTCGGCGTAGTACTTGCCGCCGACCAGCACGTAGCGGCCGGTCTCGTTAACGACGGAGAAGCTCGCGCCGTCGAGCGAGGCGTCGCCCTGGGGCTCCGCGCCCGCCTCGGAGTCCGTTTTGGCGACCTTGACTCCGCCCGTGGACCAGCTGAAGCTCACGAGCGTCTGGGAGCCGCCGCCGGTCCTGACGCAGAACGCCTCGAACCCGGCGGATACCTTGCCGGCGCCCGCCTTCATCTTGGCGAAGGTCCCGCCGATCAGCTCGGATTTCGCCCAGGAGGCGAACTCGGCGCTCGTGCCGTGCGTGGCAGCCGACTCGGACCCAGAGTAGGCGTAGGCGATGAGCACGTGGCTCGCCGCGGCGTACTTCGCGTCGTCCCAGCCGCCGCCGTCGTACCAGCTGCCCGGGAACATCGACGCGTCGAAGCCGGGAGAGCCGAACGAGTACCAGATCGCCGCTGTCACGTCGCCGCTCGGCACGGGGCTCGTCGAGTAGGAGCCCGGCGCGGGCGTCGGGGACGAGGGCTCGGCGCAGTAGGCGATGTTCCCGTCGGCGCTCATCCACGTGGTGGCGAAGCCGCCGTAGGGGATCTTGCCGCCGACGGACACGTCTACCGTGCTCGGCGCGGCGTAGGCGGGCGAGGCCGCCACGGAGGCGAGCAGCGCCCCCGCCGCCAGGATGAGCGCCATGGCGCATCGGAGGAGCTTTTCCTGCAGGGTGCAGTCTTTCGCTGCGTTCATCTTTCCGCCTCCCTATCTCTCGACGCTTCGCTGTGCGCGGGGCGCCTCGTGCTCGGCGGCGCGGCTCGCCTGGCGGGCGTGCTCGGCGCGCTCCGCGAGGTAGCGCGAGCGCCCTGCGTCAACGGCCTCCTTGAGCTGCGCGGGCATGACCTTCACGGTGTCCTTGACCGCGCGGCCGTCCTCGTCGAGCTCGGGCCGGCCGTCCGGGCCCATCACCGTCTTCCTCAGCCACACCTCGCGGTTCGCGAGCAGCGGTATGTCCCGGAAGTCGGCCCCCTTGAAGCGGCTCTCGTTCACGAACATGGGGCTGAACTCGTAGCCTCCCACGTCCACGCCGTCGACGACGGTGCCCTTGGGAAGGGTCGCCGAGTTGAAGGTCCTGGCCTCGCCGGTCGCGCGGTCGGTGTACTCGATGCCCTCGCGCACGAAGCTCTTGTGCAGCGAGAGGTACACGTTCTTCCTCTCTTCCATGTCTTTCCTCCTTTTCGTTTTCAATCGGTCCTTGTCTTCATCCGCCGGGACGCGTGCCCCGGCGCGGTGCCCCTATCTCATGGCGACCGCCCCCTTCCTCGCTTTTCCGCTAGAAGCCGCTCACGATGTCGCGCGCCCAGGAGCCGCTCTTCACGAGGGCCAGGATGAGCAGCACGCACATGGCCAGGTACTGCAGCGCGTAGGTGAGCCCGTTCGCGACCGCGTCGGCCGGGGTGCCCGTCCCGGGGTTCGCCCCGGTGAGCCCGCCGAGCACGAGCGGGAACGATATGAGCAGCACGAGGATGATGACGCCGGCGATGCAGACCGCCCCGAAGCTCTTCAGGTAGCCAAGGCCTATCTGGCGCGTGGCGTCCATGCCGAGGAACGCCAGCGGGATCGGGGCGAACGCGGCCATGATGTAGAGCTGGAGCGCGCGGGCCCAGCAGACCACGAGGGCGACGACGTAGGCCGCCAGCACCACGACCCAGCTGATGAGGCTCACGACGAGCATGGCGATGAGCGACGGGATGTCGTCGTCGGTGGTGACGACGGACGCCTCGGGCAGGTCGAGCGCGCCTCCGGCGCCGAAGAGCGCCTCGACTCGGTCGATGGCGAGCCCGCAGACCTCGTAGATCGACGCCATCAGGTCGAAGCTGTTCTGCATGAGGAACAGGAACACGGCGAAGAACACGAGGAGGAAAACGACCTCCTTGACGCCGGGAAGGCTCTGGCTGCCGTCCATGCGCTGGGAGATCTCGATGAGCTTCAGGGTGAAGACCAGGCCGAGCACCCCGCACCCGATCGGCAGGATGGCAACCTGCCATACGCCCCGGGCGACGTCGTGCATGGTCAGGTCGCTCGAGCTCGTGAGCATGTGCGCGAAGTCGGCCGAGAGGATCCCGTTCGCGCCGATCGACCCGAGCACGCCCGTCTGAGCCTTGAACATCCAGTTGCAGCAGTCTCGCAGGAGGCCGCACAGCCAATCGTTGACGTCCCCGGCTATGTCGGCGTATGCCGGCTGCGCGGGGACGAGCAGGAGCGCGCAGAGGGCGAACGCCGCCGCGGCGGAGACGGCGAACGCCCTGCGGCGCTGCGCCTCGAGCGCCCGCACGGCTACATCGCCTCCAGCGAGCCGCCGCGCGAGACCACGGTGACCACCGTCGAGGCGGGGTCGTCGAGCGTGAAGGTCGTCGACGCGACGTTCCCGGCGTAGTCGAGCCACACCTCCTTGTCCCAGGTGGCTCCCGCCGCCTGCGGGGACACCTCCGCCGCCTTCCCGGCGACGGCCTCCTCGATGGCGGCGGCATCCGCGCCCAGCGCCTCGGAGAGGCGGCCGTCGGTGCCGGTCACGGAGAACGCTCCGTCTTGCGCCTTCTGGAGCGCGTAGGCCTGCGTCAGGAGGTCGCATGCCAGGGTGCGGGCGTCCCCGTCGCCCGAGACCTGGATGAGCGAGAGCCCTCCCGCCTTGTCGCCGGTCCCCTTGACCTCGATGGGCACGCTGAGCACGCCGCCGGCCTCGGAGGGCTCCTCGGCCGAGAAGAACCAGGCGCGCTCGGTGCCGCCCGCGCTCTCCACCATGGCGCCCTCGACGATCCGCAGCGTGGCTGTCGGGTCGTCGGCGCCCGTCCATGCGGTGTTCCAGAGCGCCCCGGCGCCCGAGGCGGCCTTCCCGGTTGCCGCGTCGGCGCCTGCAGCCGCGGGCTGCTCTTGCTCCTGGGGACTATCCTGCGCGCCTTCCTGCGGGGCGATGGCGCAGCGCGCCGCGCCCGCGCCGAGCGCCACGGTGAGCGCGCCTGCCGCGACGGCGGCCATGACCCTTGACTTTCCCTGCATTGGTTTCTCCTATCTCGCGGTGAGCGCGCAGCTGAAGCTGCCGATGCCGCTCGCTATGCGGCACACGTCGCCCGTTCGCGGCTCGTGTATGTACCTGTCGTCGCCGATGTAGATGGCCACGTGGCCCGAGCGGTAGAGGATGTCGCCGGGCTTCGCCTCCGAGAGCGGTATGCGCCTGAGCTCCTCGTACTGGGAACCCGTGTAGTGGCTTATGCGGATGCCCGCCTGCGCGTAGCAGTACTGCGTGAGCCCGCTGCAGTCGAGCGCCTTGCCGGGGGTCGAGCCTCCCCACACGTAGGGCACGCCGAGCTGGCTGTACGCCGCCTCGACGATCGCGTTCCCGTTCGCGGCCGGGTACTTCAGGTCCTCGACCGTCATGGAGTCGAGCCGGTAGAGGCCCCATTGCGCCATGATCGACTTCAGGGACTCGACGTAGGACGAGTCGGTCGCCCAGCCGGCGTCCTTGAGCCCCTCGGCCATCCTGTCCGAGTCGCGCCCCTCGATCGCCTCCCGGATGAGGGCGTTGCCCGAGTAGCGCTCCGCCTGCAGGAAGACCCTGCTGCGGAAGTGGATGCACTCGGCGTCGCCGGTGAAGCGGATGAAGCTCGCCGTGATCTGGGTGTGCTCGCCGGGCACGTACTCCTCGCTGGTGGCCCAGTTCGCCTTGCCGGCCACCTCGGGGCAGCCCGCGTAGCCCGACCACCACTTCATGCCGAAGAGGTTGTGGTCGCGCTCTGCGAGCTGGCTCATGCGGTCGCCCTGGCCGGACTCCTGGATGATCTGCGCGATGGTGCAGCCCGCCGGGTGCCCGTACTCCTCCTGGCACTCGAGCGCCGCCTCGACCATCTCGTAGGTGATGTAGGGCGGCAGCCCCTCGAGGCCCCGCTTGGAGGCCGCGTCGTCCCAGAAGCCGAACAGCGCGCTCAGCAGCTGCGCGACGGCGAGCGCGCAGGCGACGAAGGCCACGATGCCGGCCACCGCCCCGAGCAGGGCGGGCGCCGCGCCCGAGACCGCGCCCGCGATCGCGGAGGCGGCGCCCTTCGACCCCGCGGCTCGGGCCGCCTCGCCCGACGCCTGCGCGGCCGCCTGGGCCGCCTGGTGCTTGGCCGGGGCGGTCGCGCCGGCTGCCTCGGGGCCGCGCGCGCCTCCCTTTGGGGCGCCGAGCGCGGTCGCCGCCTTGCGGCTGCCTTGGGCTGCTTTCTTCGCCTTCCTCCGCCGCAGCCCTCCCGCGGCCTTCTTGGCCGCACGCCCCGCGTCGTACATGCCCGAGGCGCCCTCGAGCTCCTCCGAGTCGTCGAGCTGGGAGACGGCCTCCCGGGCGATCGCCAGCTTCGCCGCATCGACGCGCGAGCGCATCGCGGCCGCCGCGCGCCGGTCGCCGGCTGGTTGGGACAATTTGTCCCCGAGCCCGCCTTCCGGCGCGTCGGGCCTGGAAGGGCGCCCCTTCGCCGTTGCGGCGGGGCCTCCCGCCTCGTCGAGCGGGCCGGCGCCCTCCGAGACGTTTCCCAGGGCGTCGCGCTCGGTCTCCGCGACGTCGCCCGCGGTGAGCACGTCGCGGCGCCGCGCCCCGACCACCTCGAGCATCCCGCCGCCCTCGCTCGGGCCGGCCATTCCTATTCCTCCGCCTCTCGCGCCGCCCGGCGCATCTCGCGCTCGGCGACCTCTGCGGGCTTGGTGTTCCACAGGTCGTAGAGCGGGCCTTTCGGGAAGTCGTCGGTGATGGGCACGCGGATCCCGGCGCTGATGAGCAGGCCCTCGCCGGGCTTGACGGCGTCGCCGATGTAGCCGCGCTCCGTGGCGGAGAGCTGGAGCATCTCCGCCCATGCGTCGAGGTCGGCGGTGGACTGCTTGTGCAGCAGGAAGAACTCGGAGTTGAGCACCATGTCGCGGGCCTCGGCGTTGGCCAGCATGTGGCTCGTGTTCTGGCTGATGCCGGTGCAGATGAGGCCGAACTTGCGCCCCTCGCGCCACAGGCGGGCGAAGTACTCGACCACCGTCGGGTGCGCGAAGAGGCTCTGCACCTCGTCGATGTAGAGCCAGGTGTAGTTGGGGCGCGGCGGCGTTACCATCACGCGGTTGCGCACCATCTCGAGCGCCGTGATCATGCCGAACACGCGCATGTTCTGGCCGAGGCCGTGCATGTCGATGTTGGTGATGCGGTTGTCGAGCGCCACGTTGCTCTGGCCGTTGAAGAAGGAGAACGCGCCCTTCACGTAGCGCTCGTAGCGCAGCGCGATGTCGGCGGCCTCGGGCTCGGGCTGAGCGAGCAGCGCCGCGTGGAAGTCGCCGAGCGTGGGCAGGCGGCCGTCCCTCGCGCACTCCCTGTACGCCTCGCCGACGCAGCGGGCGATGATCGAGCGGTCGCGCTCAGGCAGGCCCTCGCGGCCCTCGGCCATGAGCGCGCTCGAGAGCGCGAGCACCGCGTCGGTCTTGTACGCGAGCTTGGCGGCGTCGGCGCGGTCCGCGACGTCGGCGGTGTCGAGGGGGTTGAGGACCGCCGAGCATCCCGGGGCGAGCTCGACGTTCGCGCCGCCGAGCGCGCCGACGAGGTTGCCGTACTCGCCGGCCGGGTCGAAGATCACGACCTCGTCCTCGGGGTGCGCGAGAACGGTGTTGGTTATCTCGCGCTTCACCGAGAAGCTCTTGCCCGAGCCGGGCTTGCCGCACACGAAGCCCATGGGGCTCGCCAGGCGCTTGCGGTCGCACAGCACCAGGTTCCCGCTCTCCTTGGACTGCCCGTAGTAGCCTCCGCCCGCCTCGTCGAGGCTCTGGCTGGCGAAGGGCATCTGCATGGCCACCTGCCCCGTGGTGAGGTAGCGGCTCACGGTGACGTGGTTGTCCCCGAGCGGGAGCACCGAGTTGAGAGCCTGGCGCTGCCGGAAGTGGAGCGGCTCGAGGCCGATCGTGCAGCCCTGCGCGACGCTCGTCACCTGCTGGACGCGGCGGTCGAGCTCCTCGAGGCTGTCGGCCCAGGTGTAGACGAGGCCCGTGTAGACGAACAGGCGCTCGGACTTGTTGCGCAGGAAGTCGAGCAGCTCCTCGGCCTCCTCCTTCGAGAAGCGCAGCTCGGGCGGCAGGATCTGGTAGTCGTAGCCCTTCTTCACGGCGCTCATCTGCTCGTCGATGATCTCCTTGTCCATCCAGTCGATCTGGCGCTTCACGAGCGCGAGCGCCTCGCTCTGCGCGATGGGCTGCACGTGCAGCGTCACGTTGAGCGGCAGCGGCAGGTCGATGATGGAGGCGAGGTAGGTCTCCTCGATGACCGACCCGAAGCTGCGCACCGCGAGCACCGCGCCGTAGCGCCCGTCGCTGCGGAAGCAGTCGGACCTGCCCTCGGGCTTGAAGTCGAGCGTGGAGGGCATGACGAAGTCCTTCGTGCGCGCTCCCGACGTCGGGGACAATTTGTCCCAGGAGAACTCGAAGCGCGACCCCGGGCGCAGCTGCCCCTGCAAAAGCTCGAGCCTCTCGACGCCGTCGAGGGCGCGCGACGAGCAGCGTATGCGCGCGAGCGTCTGCTCCACGTCGCCCCGGATGCGCGCGAGCTTGGGCACCGCGGCGTCGACGTCGTCGGCGCCCACGGCGTAGGTCAGGTAGCGGTGGCGCACGAGGTTCGAGACGCCCTCGCGCATCTTGTCGTTGAGGATCCGGTTGTACTCTTCGGCGAGCCCGGCGGTGGCGCGCTCCCCGGGCTCGAAGAAGACCTTGCGGCCGACCTCGTCGGCGGGGATGGGCGCGTTCACTACCTGGAGCTGCACGTGGGAGTCCGCCGGGAAGTAGTTGAACAGCGAGCTCATCACGGTGAAGGCCGTCTCGCGCGCCTCCTTGCGCGCGGACTGGTAGCTGATGTCGGAGAACTCGACCGTCTGGCTGAACACCCCGGGCATCACCTGGGCGATGCCGTCCCTGTACATGGCGTCGTAGCCGACGTAGGCGGCCATCTCGCGCGAGCGGTCGCGCTCCCGGCGGCGCCTCTGCCGCTCGGCCTCCGCGCCCTTCGAGGCGTCCTTGCGCCCGCCCGTGCCGCCGAGGAGCAGCCCGAGGGTGCTCGGGCGCTTCGGCCTATTCTCCTTGTTGCTTCTTGCTCGGCTCATAGAGCTCGGCTCCTTTCTTCCTTGCCCTGCGCCTCGCGCGACGTCCCGGGCGGCCCGGGCGCGGCGAGCCCTCGGGGAGGCTCCCGGCGAGGCAGGGCTCGTACGCGAGCAGCTGCGGGGAGAGCTCGTGTGCCGCCAAAAGCGGCAGCAGCTCCTCGGCGCGCATGCCGAAGGGCCGCCAGAACCCGGCGAGCCAGAACGGCATGCTGCAGAGCATGATCGGGAAGGCCGCGTCCGCGACGTCGGCGTGCAGGCCCAGGTGGACGAAGGCCGCCGCCCCGACCGCGCTGCCGAAGCCGAGCGACACGCATGCGAGCGTGCGCAGGCTCATCTTCCCGACGATCTTCTCCTCGTACTCGCCGATGTCCTTCTGCACCGGTATCCGGAGCGCCATCCGCGACGCCCCCTATGCCGGCAGCCAGGACGTGTCCAGCTGCCCGAAGTAGACCGACGCGGCGATGATGATCGCGCCGCCGGCGATGGTGGAAATGGCGGTCGCGATCTGCGGGCCGCCCTGCTGCTCCCTGATGGCCAGGCCGAGCGAGACCGCTCCCCACACGACCAGGAAGCCGCCGAGGAAGGTCACGCAGCCCGACACGAGCTTGATGACGTTTGCGAGCATGCTGCTCTCCTTTGCTTTCGGTTGACGATGTTCCTTGCTGTTCCTCCCCCGCGGCGGGGGAGGCCCGCGCCGTCGCGGCCCCGTCACGAGGCGCCGTCCTTCCGCCTGCGGTACTCCGCGAAGTCAAACGGGCCGCGGCGCGCGGCCTCCTCGAGCAGGCTCGAGCGCGGGTGGCGCTCGAGCCGGTACTTCCGGTCCATGAGCGGCATGCACCCGTTCACGAGCACGAGCGCGTCCTCGCGCGGCATGCGCGCCACCTCGGCGGGCTGTATGAGGTCGCGCTCGGAGATGCCGCGGTTCACGGTCCGGGTCCAGCCGGCGCCCCGCGAGTCGCTCTGCGTCTCGCTCGCCACCGTCTGCTTGCCGGCCATCTTGCTGATCTCCTCGTTGGTCTCGTTCGCCTTGCCGCCCAGGTAGAGCAGCGTGTCGCAGGCGTTCACGATGGTCTCGGCGTTGTTGTCGCCGTAGGTCTCCTTCAGCTGCGAGAGCGACTGGACGATCATCGAGACGGCGATGTTCCTGCTGCGGGTGACGGCGATGGTCCGCTCGAAGTCTGGTATGCGCCCGATGTTGGCGAACTCGTCGAAGACGAAGTGCACCGTCGTGGGCAGCGAGCCGCCGTGCGCCTCGAGCGCCTCGGCGCAAAGCGCGCTCACGGCTGTGTCCATGAGCAGGGCGAACAGGAAGTCGAAGGTCGAGTCGGTGTCGCTCATAGACGCGAAGAGCGCGACCTTCGCGCCCTCGTCGCCCATGTGGGCGAGGTCGAGCTCGTCTTTGGAGGTGAGGTCGCGGACGGCGCGGATGGAAAGCGGCTTCAGGCGGACGTTGCAGCTCGAGAGCATCGACTTCATGGTGTCGCCGGCGGCCACGCGGAACTCGCGGTAGCTCGCGAGCGCGAAGTCGTCGGGGGGCGCGGGCTCGCGGACCTTGACCCACTCCCACGCGCCGTCCTCCTCGGCGAAGCCGCGCAGCGAACCGCCCTCCGCCGAGGCGCCGCCGCGCCTGACGTAGCGCTCGCCGGTCTCCAGCTCGCGGAACACCATGTCGAGCGGGCTCATGTAGCCCGGGTCGTCGCGGGCGTCGGCGAGCGAGAGCAGCGTGAGCAGCCCGTCGAGGTTCCGGTCGGCGGGCTCGCAGTGCATGACGAGGTAGGCCGTGAGCGCGGTGTAGACCAGGCGCTCGGCCTTCTCCCAGTAGGGGTCGCCCTTGTGGTCGGCCTCGCCCTCGGTGTTGGCGACGATGCCGCGGGCGAAGCGGATGACTCCCGCCTCGTCGCTTATGTAGGCTATGGGGTTGAAGCGCATGGAGCGCGTGAAGTCGATGGTGTCGAACGCGCGGATCTCGTAGCCGAGCTCCGCCAGCGCGCCGCCCATCTCGCGGATGAGCGTGCCCTTCGGGTCGGTCACGAAGAAGCTGGCGTTGGCCTGCAGGAGGTTCGGCTTGACGTAGTAGCGCGTCTTGCCGGTGCCGGGTCCTCCAACCACGAGCACGTTGTCGTTGGTGTCGGTGGAGAGGTCGAACCTGCGGCTCACGAGGCGGATGCGCGCGCTGTCGGTGAGGATGATGTTGTTGTCGGGGTCCTTGGGGTCGCCGAAGGGCGCGATGTCCTTGCGCGTGGCCCACCTGGAGCTACCGTGCTCCTCGCCGTCGCGCCGGGCCCCCTTGGTCCCCAGTGAGCGGGCCCAGGCGAAAAGTGCGCCGCACGCGCAGGCGGTCCCGGCGCACAGGGGAAGCGCCTCCGCGGAGAAGACGTGTCCCGCGCGGAGCGCTGCCGGGATCGCCGCCATGGCGGCCTCCGGGTCGAGGATCGGGTTCGCGCCCGACGCCGCTATTGCCGCGGCCGCTGCGTCTCCCATGGCGAACGCGGCCGCGGCCAGCGCGGCCGCCGCCTGCCACCTCATCTCTCGGGCCCCTCGATCTGGCGCGGGCCGCGGTCCCGGCCGATGTCCTGGCTGTGGGCCCTCGACGCCTCGCGCGCACGCTCCGCGCGCTCCGCCAGCCGCTCGGGCTCCTGGCGCCTCTCGGCGATCTCGGCTAGCCGCTCCCTCGCGCGGTCAGCGGCCTTGCCCGTCTCTTGCTCCAGCTGGCGGAAGGCCTCGTCGACCTCGGGGGCGTCCTCCACCTTGAAGAGCAGCCAGTCGCGGCCCTCGCCGGGGATGATGTGGTGCTCGACCGACGCGGCGCGCAGCTTGTCGGAGACGACCTCCTTGATCGTCGCGTACTCGGGAAGCCCAGAGAGCTCCTCGAGGCTGAGCTTCGCGTAGGTCGGCACGCCGTCGGCCGCGATGGCCTCGGCGCGCCCGCCGGCGATGGTCCCGCGGATTCCCGCGAGGCGCTCGGAGAGCTCCCTCGCGCTGCGCGCCATTGCCTCGGCGCCGGCCTCCTGGCCGATCCTCAGCATCCAGTCGAGCAGCTTGCCGCCCGCCTCGTCCCCGTAGTCGCTCGCCATCCCGCGCCTCCCTTCCAGTCGAGATGAAAAAGGGGCGCCTTCGCGCCCCGGTCGTCCCTATTCGGCCCCGACGGCCCTCTCGCGCGCCATTGGGGCGCGGGCTTCCTGCCCGGCGTGCGCGCGGCTCGCCTCGCGGGCGGACGCGGCGCGCTGCGCCAGCGGCTCGGGAGACTTCTCGTGCAGATGGGCCCACTCGCCGCTGCGGCACTGCTCCGGCGTCGCCTCGCACATGTCGCGCATGGCGCGCTCGAACCGCTCGGGCTCCTGGGCGATGGCGCCGAAGCTCCAGCTCTCGAAGCCGGTCCACGCGTCGCCGTCGCGCTTGAGCGCCCACCACTCGTCGCCGCCGTTCACCTGCTGGATGAACGCGAGGTCGCGGTAGCAGAACCCCTGGCGTATGGCCCAGTTGCCCGAGCCCAGCGCCTCGCGGAGCCTGTCGACGCTGTCCGTGCGGGAGAACTCGTAGGGGTACTCCTCGAGGAACGGGTCGTCCTGCCAGTCGAAGCCGCCGACCTTGAGCCAGCCGTTCTCCTGGCACTTCTCCACGAGCCCGTCGTGCTCGCGGCCGGTTATCCTCTCGAAGCCGTCCATGGGCCCTCCGCCTTTCGTTTGTTGCTTGGCGGGCGGCGTCCTCGCGATGGGGGCACGGTGCGAGTCGGAGCAGGCGTGCGTGCCGGCGCGTCGGCGCCGCCCAAGACGTGTATAGCGATTTCAATTGCGTCGGAGGGCGGGGCCGCCCGCGATGGGTCGAGCTGGGTCGAGCCGTCCGCGCCTCCACGGGAAGCGCACAAGCTAGCCGAGCCGGCGCCTGTCCCTTCCGCCCAGGTAGACGGGCCTGCAGGTCTGGGAGATCCTGCTCGCGATCGCCTCTGCCGTTACGCGCTCGCCGCGCCTCGCGAGCCTGTCCGCCAGCGCGCCCGGCGCATAGTTCGACGTGACGATGGTCGGGCGCATGTCCTCGTAGCGCGCGTCGAGCACGCTGAACACGGTGCCGACGGACCATTCCGTCGCGTCCTCCTTGCCGAGGTCGTCGAGCACGAGGACGTCGCACTTGGCGTACCGCGCGACGGCCGCCTCGGTGCCGCCCTCGTCGAACGTGGCCTTCACGCGCTCGAGCATGCCCTTGGCCGTCGTGAAGGCGACGTCGTAGCCGGCCTCGGCGAACAGCCTGGCCATGGCGGAGGCGGCGTGCGTCTTTCCGGCGCCGACGCCCCCGTGTATGTAGAGCCCGGCGCCTCCGTTGCCGGCGAACGAGGCGATGTACTCGGCGAACTCGGGGCGGTCGGCCTCGGCGGCCCAGTAGCGCCTGGGGATGCCCGCGCGCGCGAGCGCCTTCTCCCGGCGGGCGGCCTCCTCCTTGGCGGCGAGGGCCGCGCGCCTTCGCGCCTCGGCCTCCCGCTCGCTGGTTGCGCCCTCGCACGGGCAGGGGGCGCTGGAGACCCAGGCGACCCTGCCCGCCAGCGCTGCGCCGAGCGGCTCGAGGGCGGCGCCGCAGTGCGGGCACGCCCTCGGCTCCGGCTCGTCGAAGGAGAGCCCGGCGGCCCGGGCCTGCTCCAGGGTGATGAGTCCCGCTCGGTCCATCGGGCGCCCCTTCCTTATCTTCTGAAGTCCTTGTTGTCCCTTTTGCTTATTGGGTGGCATATCGTCAGGGGTTTCCCTGTCATCTCGTCAGGGGTTCGGGCTGCGAACCCTGACGGTTCGTCATCCTTGTTCGCGGTGAACCCTGTCATCTCGTCACCCTTTCGCGCCGGGAACCCTGACGAATCGTCAGGGGTTGCCAGCGCTCCGGGCGGCAGCCTCTCGCGCACGATGCGGTACCGCTTGGTTGCGTGCCCGCGCGCCGGGGCGTGCACGCCGCATTCCTCGATGAGGCCCTGCTCGAGCAGGTCGCGGATGGCGCGGTATGCGCTGCGCTCCTGCACGTTGAGGAACCGGGCCAGGCCGCCCTTGCTCTCGAAGTAGCCGCACCCGGCATCGCAGAAGCCGAAGATGCGCGCGTAGACGAGCAGGGGAAGGCCGGAGAGGCCCAGGTCCGCCATCATGAAGTGCCGTACCGTCGTGAACTCGCGCGGGGAGGGGCCGTCGCGCCCCCTCGGGCCTGCGGCCGCCATCGGCGCTAGCCCCTTCTGGGCGAGCCGACGACGCTGTTGCGCTCGACCCATGCGACGAGCTCGTCGTGCAGCACGATGCCGTCGCGCGTCTTGCCGCCGATGTAGCGGATTGGGAACGGGTCGTCGGGGTCTTTTGCGAGCCGGTACATGGCGTCGCGGCTGATGCGCAGCATCGCGCACGCCTCGTCGGCGCCGAATATCGCGTTGGTCGATGCGATGAGCCTCACCTGGCTCCTGCTAGTGCTCTTGGTCATGGTCGTCCTCGAGCTCCTTTCGTCTCGAGGCTCCCTCGCGTGCCCGGCCGCGGGCGGCTCCCGGGGCGGTCGCCGCCGTCATTTCCTGCCGCTCCTCGATTCGATGTAGGCGTCCACGGACGCCCTCGAAACCAGGAGCTTCCTTCCGAGCCTGTACGAGTCGATCTCTCCCGACCAGATGAGGTCGTACGCCTTGTTTCTGCTCGCCCTCATGTACTCCTGCATCTCGATCACCGTCATCCATTCGTCGCGGTCCTGGCTTCCCTCGGGCGCGGCGCATTCGGCTGCGCGTGCCATGGTTCCTCCAATCTTCCCGTGCGGCACCGCGCGGGCACGCCGCGCGACACCGTGTGCCTCTTCGTCTGCGCGACGATTGAACCGCCTGATGGCGATCTGCGCGCCCGACGGGAACGGAGACGGGTCGAGGTGGGTCGAGCTGGTCGGGCCTCCACGAAACGGCCATGAGCCACGTGCCTTAGCTCTCAGCTAAGTCCCTGAAAAGAAAAAGGCGCCCATGCGGGCGCCTGCCTAGGATCGAAGATTGTTCGGTTGTGGTCGGAATGCTCGTCTTCCGCGGTGCTGTCGTCCGGGGTCCGGCATCTGTCGTTCGCCTCTTCTGTCGTGTTTGATGTTGCGTGTTCTGCGAGCGACCTTGCGCGGGCCTGCCGGCCCGTTGCCCCAGGTGCACCCGGATAAATGGTACCCATCCGTTGGGACATGGCCTGTTGCGGTTGGCGATTCGGCTGAGCGGGAGCAGACGAACGGCGAAGGTATGCGCAAGGACGCCCCGTAAGGCTCGGTGGCCTTTGCGTTGCTTTTTTGGAACCCATCTGCAATACAAGAATTCCCTTGCTAGGCTGGGTTCTTCTCCGCCATTGCTAGATGGCGAATCCCCAAAGCCGGCGCGTCACGCCGCGAGCGGACCTTCTTATCGAGCGGAACAGAGAAAGAATGGGCTCGTAGCTCTTCTCGGAAGAGCCGCTTCTCGTCCCCCTAAGCAGGACGGCATCGTCAGTCCCGAGGATGTAGCTCCAGTAGAAACCGTCGTAGATCATCCACGGGCTTTCCCCGCGCTCGCCATAGTGGACGCCTTCGCCGATGGTGGCATAGGGCGCGAGCTTGGCCGCGGCAACCCTGAATCTGGCGGCGGGAAGGTCGCGTTTCCTGGAGACGTACTCGATTTCGCACCAACCCGTGACCAGATCGCAGCTCATGTCTATGTTGTCCTCGAGGGCAGGTCCCCACGTCCAGAACCGCGCCCACGTCGCCTTCTTGCCGACGCCTCCCGCAAGGGGCTCCTCACGGGAGACGGGCGCGGGGAGAAAGCCCACCTTGGGTTCGCCGTCGGCACCGTTGTACCATCGGGCGTAGGCGAAGCGGGTCCCGTAGAGCTTTGCGACCTGCTCGTCTTCGCGTGCCGCGAAAAGGCGCTCGAACGGTTCCGACTCCTCCTGCGGGATCAGATAGCCCCAAAGGTTGGGGCAGGCGATGTCCGTGTGGCCCTCCGGCCCGTATTCGGCCGGGTAGAACGTGCCGTCTGCCTGGTCCTGAAGCGTCTCGATTGCGTCGAGGATTGCGTCGTCTTCCCAAAACCAGCTGTCGCGCAGGCCCAGATACGCGCCCATGGCTATTTTCCCTGTTGCTTGGCGGGGAGGGGCTTGTCCCACTTTGCGGTATCGGGATTCCAAGCGGCTGTGAAATCGTCGTCCATTCCCTCGCAGGTGAGGCTTACGTTCCCTGCGGAGGGTTCAGGCTCCAGCTCGAGGAGAACTCGGTTGCCGCCCCTGCCGGTATTGAGCTCGAAATCCAGGGAGAACGAGAGCCCCGCGGCTTCGAACCCGCAGTATACGCTTAGAATCTCGGCGTCGAGGGCGGGTACGTTCTCATAGCTGAACCTGAGCTTCGGCGGGATGGTATGTGCCGGCAGCGCCTTGAAGAGGATGCCGGCAATGGTGTCGGCGATGATACCATCGTGCTCGTCTCGCCAGTCGCGGTTCTCCGGTGAGGCCTCGTCGTCGAACATCCCGTTTGCAGCGGCGTCTTTGCGGTGCCAGACGTCGTAGTCGAGGACGAACGGCAGCCCTTCTTCCTTATAGTACGCATTAAACTCACATCTCGTTTGCCATTCAAATTGTGCAGGGTTCATTTTCTCACCCCCTTTCGTTCCCGGGGGCGGGTTGGTGTTCCCCTTTCGGCTGCCCTCCACGGAAGCACCGAAATTTTGCCAACTCAAACAGCAAACTTTTTTCAAATTTTTTTGAGGACAGCAAAATGCGCCCGTCTGCAAAATGCAAACGGACGCAAAGGAATTAAAAAATGTATTTATATGATTATACAGTTCATATTCATGGGTAGAAATTTCCCCGGCGGTGGTCGGGCTTTTTTTGATATGTCAATGACCGTCGGATTTTGTCGATAGGGTATGTGCTTCATGGCGGCTACCTCCTTTTAGCCGCCGCTTTTAACAGTGATACCGCGTCATTTCATTAGAAGATAAAAAGAAACGGCGGCTTTGGTTTTTCAAAGCTGCTGCGGAAATCAAAGAACGACAAGCAACAGTTCTGATTTTGCTCCAATATGGTTATTGGGGGCACAAATTAAATCAAAAAAGAGCCGATAACAGCAGTATTTCAAACTGCATATTATCGGCTCTGCGTCTGTGCGTCTGGCTCTTTTAATTAAATTATTTTTGTTGTTTTTTGGCTTTATTATATGTATTAGCTAACTGTCCACAAGCTGCTTTAATCTTTCTACCATGAGAAACTCTCATGGTAACTTCAAGTCCTGTTTGCTCTAATTGATGTTTGAACGCAACCATTTCTTGTTTTTGTGGTGCTCTAATTTTTGAATTACTCGTCGGGTTGTATTGCAGCACGTTAATCATAACATTTTTGCCCTTAAACCATTTTGCAAGTTGCTTTATATCTGAGGAACGGTCATTTATACCTGGTAAAAGCAAATACGCAAATACCACTTTTCGATTATGCCTTTGTGAATAGGACAATGCTTGCTTAACAACATCTTCAATAGCGTACATGTGCATATGAGGAATGATGCAGTTTCTCGCAGCCTGTGTTGCTGCATGTAAAGATATTGTCAACTGAATTTTTAGATGTTCTTCGCGCAATTTTTTTAATTGATTAACTGGACCAACTGTTGATACGGTAATGCCGTCGGTTGGAAAGTTAAGTCCATTTCTATCTCGAAGAATATGGATTGCTGCAATCAAGTTGTCGTAATTGAATAAAGGTTCTCCCATTCCCATAAAAACGATACGATTTACTTTTTGACGTATCAATATGACCTGCTGCACAATTTCAGATGGTGTTAGATTACGAACGAAACCATTGCGTCCGGACTCACAAAAAATACAGCCAACAGAACAACCAACTTGCGTACTTACGCAAACAGTCCCACCATCTCGCCGTTTAATAAAAACCGTTTCGATATACCTGTTGTCTTTCAATTCATAAACATACTTTTCAGTATCGCTACTTTTATAGACTTTTTTTGTTGATATTGATAGATTTTTTTTGTGAAATGGCTGTTTATACAATTCCGCATATAAGGCTCTTGCTTTATCCTCTCCAATTACTTCCGACATTTCTTTGTAAGTAAATCCGTATGGGTCATTCAATATTTCCGTAAGTGTACTTTTAGGTAAGTGTTTCATTTAATATCCTTCCTTTTGTTTTTCAGAGTTTTTGATTATGATTTCTAATTTTTCAAAAAAAAAGCCCATATTGAAAATGGGAAAAATCTTTTTTGATTTCAATGCTTATCGAATACGCATGCTATGTAACATAAACATTTCCCCCTTTTAATAATACTATACAAGACGATATGAGCAGGACATAAAAAAGTTGGAAGCCCCTCCTGCATGCATATCCGCGGATTAGGCCGACAATAGAGGTGTCCAAACCGCCAGCGGCCACGCCGCATTCATGGAAGGGGCTTCCGATGAGCAATGCTACCACTTTCGTAGGGCTAGACGTGCATGCCAGGCCGGTGAAGGCCTGCGCGTTCGTCCCGGAAACGGGCGAGACGATCAGGAAATCGTTCGGCTACGAGCCCGGCGAGATCGCCTCATGGGTGTCCTCGCTGCCCCAGTCCGCCAGATGCGTCTACGAGTCGGGAGTGACGGGCTTCCACCTTTGCCGCGAGCTGAACGCGATGGGCGCCGCCTGCGTGATCGGAGCCGTTTCCAAGATGCACAAGCCCGCCGCGGACCGCGGCCGCAAGACCGACAGGCGCGACGCGCAGTTCCTCGCGGTGCAGCTGGCGCTGGGCGTGGTCACCGAGGTGCACGTGCCCGATGCCGAGTGCGAGGGCGCGCGGGATTTGGCGCGGGCGCTGGCCGACGCGCGCGACGACGCCGTGCGCGCCAAGCAGAGGCTTTCGAAGTTCCTGCTCAGGCACGGGCTCGTCTACGACGAGAGGAACGCCGCCGGCCAGAGGCGCAACCGCTGGACCGGGGATTTCTGGGCGTGGGTGGGCCGCATCGACCTCGGGGACGCCGCCGCCATGGCGACGCTGGACCACTACTGCGAGCGCGTGCGCGAGGCCGACGCCGCCAAGGCCGCGCTCGAGGCGAAGGTCAAGTCGCTGGCCCAGCAGCCTAGATGGAAGCCGACCTGCGACGCGCTCAAATGCCTCAAGGGTATAGACGCGGTCACCGCGGCTTCGATCGCGTGCGAGGCCGACGGCTTCGCGAGGTTCGCCACGGCGTCGGGCTTCGCGGCGTGGGTGGGCCTGGTGCCCTCCGAGCACTCCAGCGGCGAGTCCCGATTCCGCGGCGGGATAACCAAGGCCGGCAACAAGCACCTGAGAAAGCTGCTCGTCGAGGCCGCCTGGCACTACAAGGGAGCGTCGAGGTCGCCGAAAGACCTGGCCAAGGGGCAGGTAGTCGACGCAGCGACCAGGCGACACGCCAACGCGGGCGTGAGGCGGCTCGTCGACAGGCGCCGCTCCATGGACGATGCGGGCAAGCAGAGCAGCGTGGCCAACGTCGCGGTGGCGCGCGAGCTGGCCTGCTGGTGCTGGGCCGTGGGCCGAATGGCGGAAGGCGCCTAGCGGGAGCGCCGCGCACATATCCGGGTCTTTCCCGGAATTCCCGGGCTCGACGGGCGTCGGCCTCCATCCTCGGATTTTTTTCGTGCGGCGGCGAAGCCGCCACGCACGCCAAAAGACAGACGAGACGGAGGGGCCGGCCGTAGCAACGAGATGCACCGGCGCATTCTGCGCGATGGGCGAATATTAAACTGCCAGACGGGCGTCGATCCGACACGCGCTGTCAACGGGGATTGCGGAGGAGATAGATTGGGCCAAGGGCGAACGAAATCGCCCTTGGCCCTTCATTGCCTATTGACAATGTCCTGCTCATATTATAAAAGGCGCCCACGAGGACACCTACAGGCTATCTTCGAACTACTTGGTTGGGGCAGACGGAGGAAAAAAATAGGGCAGAATCGCTCTCATGATCCCGCCCCGCAAACCCGAGGGTTTCTAACTGGCTCCATTATTCCGGGCTTCTCAGTTCTGTCATTGACCCAGGTATCATCCGTCTCCTATAGCGAGTGAATATAGACGATATGAGCAGGACACAATAAATTGAGAGCCCCTGCTGCATGACTTTTCGTGGATTAGGCCGACAATGGAAGGTGTCTAGTCGACCGTGGCGGCCACGCCACACTCATGGAAGGGGCTCTCATGATGAATGTTACCACTTTTGCAGGCCTGGACGTGCATGCGCGCTCGATCAAGGCGGTCGCGCTCGACGTCGTGACCGGAGAGGTCAGATCCGCGACCTTCGGCTACGATGCCTGCGCCGTGGCCGAGTGGATCCGGTCCATCGACCCCGGGGCCAGATGCGTATACGAGTCGGGCGTGACCGGGTTCGACCTGCAGAAGAAGCTCTCCTCCCTGGGCGTCGACTGCGTCATCGGCGCGGTGTCAAAGATGATAAAGCCCGCCGCCGACAGGCGCAGGAAGAACGACCGCAACGACGCGGAGTTCCTGGCCAGGATGCTCTCGGTGGGCAACATCGTCGAGGTGTGGGTGCCAGACGACGAGTGCGAGGCCGCCCGCGACCTGGCGCGCGCCCTGGACGACGCCCGGGAGGACCTGAGGCGCCAAAAGCAGAGGCTCTCCAAGTTCCTGCTGCGGCACGGGCTCGTCTTCGACGAGAAGACACCGTCCGGCCAGCGCAAGAGCAACTGGACGGGGGCCTACTGGATCTGGATCAAGGGGATATCCTTCAGGGAGAAGGCGGACAACGACACGCTTGCCTTCTACGTCGACGCGGTGAGGCAGGCCGAGGAAGACAAGAGGCGCTTGGAGAAGCTGGTGGCCGACGAGGCGTCCAGGCCCAGGTGGAAGAAGAGGGTCGACTCCCTGCGGTGCCTGAAGGGCATCGACGTCATGACCGCGGCCGACATCGTCTTCGAGGCCGGCGAGTTCGCGAGGTTCCGGAACGCGAGGTCGTTCGCCGCGTGGCTCGGGCTCACCCCCTCCGAGCACTCCAGCGGGGAAAAGGTCGCCCAGGGCGGCATCACCAAGGCCGGCAACAAGCATCTGAGGAGAGTGATGGTGGAGGCGGCGTGGCACTACCTGAACGCCTCGCCCCATTCGAAGGACCCGGCCCCGGGCCAAGCTCCCGAACCGGCTGCCAGGCGGCATGCGTCGAAGGGGGTGCGGCGGCTCGTCGGGAGGCGCGCTGCCCTGCTGGAGCGCGGGGTCCACAAGAACAAGGCGAACGTCGCCACCGCGCGCGAGCTCGCGTGCTGGTGCTGGGCCGTGGGCTCGATGGCCGAGGGGGCGCGATAGGACGCAGAAAGCCCAACGAAGACACATAGCGCCATCTTCCCATGCCGCGGTTCGATCCGAGGCCGTTGAGGCGAACCCCAGTCTCTTTTTTTGCGAGCGCCGCAGGCGCCACCCGCGTCCATAGACTGTCGTTTCGACGAGGTAGCCTCAGCCGTAGCAACGGATTGCCCAGCGAGTAGTCGCCACGGGCGGATATTAAACTGCAAAGACGAGCGTCGGAAAGACACGCCGAAGTCGCCGCAGCATGGGTCGATATAGAGAAAAGGGCCTGACTCCAGTTCAAAAAGCTGGGGCAGGCCCGATTTTGCCTCTTGACATTGTCCTGCTCATATTAAAAATAGGGCAGAGTCGCTTGCGCAAGTCCGCCCCTAAAACCGTGAAGGTTTTGCTATCTGCAGGCTATTCTACCAACCCGAGCGATTCTGTCAACCTGCGAAGGAACTCGAGCGCGGAGCGAGCTGCGGCGTCGGGCCTCTTGTCGGGCAGCGCCTCGGTTTCGCCGTCGGCCCTGGCGAACATCTCGGCGAGCTCGGATGCGGCGCGCGAGCGCGAGGAGCCCTCGGGTACCAAGCCGGAGTGCGCCACGAGCACGGTCGCGACCTCCTGCATGGCCGTATTCCCCATCCACTTCCTCCTGGTCGCCTTGGGAATCCCCACGGCGGCGACCCTTCGGGAGACGCCGCTGGACGCCGAGCCCCGGGCGGCGCCCCTCTCGGCGAAGCAGTTGATCAGGCACGAGCCGTGCGCGGCGCAGTTGCGGACGGACTTCACGCGCTTGAGGTCGTAGTGGGAGGCCTCGAGGCGCCTGTCGCCCCATCGCCTGGCGCAGAAGCGCACGAAGTCGATGAGGGTGCCGAACGAGGTGAGCTCAAGGAAGGCCCAGGCAGGCATGTCGCCGGAGTACTTCGCGTAGAGGCTCGAGCTGTAGGGGCTGCGGCCGCTCATCTTGAGCTCGCGCAGGCGGTACTCCCTGTTTGCAGTGGTAAGCGATGCCATGTAGTCGGCCACGATGGCGTAGCCGTCCTCTCCACGGTCCTCCATCTCGCGAAGCAGTGTCACCTTCTGGAAATGCTCGATGTCGAGCGTCATGCCGAGCAGGGCGTGGCGCAGCTCCTGGTCGAGCGCCGCGAGCAGGCGCAGCTGGCCGAAGTCGAGGTCTACGTAGCGGCCGTCGCGCGGGCCTCCCTCGTATTTCGAGAAGAGTTTGCGGTAGGATGCGAGCTTGAAGAAGTTGCACTTGTCGCGCAGGTAGTCCGCGGCCTCTTCCTCGGAACACAGTTCGAAGGCTACGCCCTTCTGCTTGAGGTGCTCTATCTGCTGCTCGATCGTGAGGATCGGCTTCCTATCGTGGGGTTCGGCCATGCTCGGTCTCCTGTCATTGATTTGAGAATCCTATTCTACCAGCATGTTTGCCCTGAATCCTGAAGGCCCGTTCGCCAACTCATAAGCAAGCCACCTGAGACTACTCACTTTGTTCACGAATGGCGAAGACCTGCGACCTGGGGTTTTGCAAATGGCGCGCAAGCCACCCGCGTTAATTCACTTGCGATTGCAGCTGGCGGCTTGCGGGCAAAAGGGCGGTTGAGTTTCAAAACGGGCGTTTTCGGCGCCATCGAGCCTCCAAAGGCGACCCGCCGCGCACTTTGGGACAAAAACAAAAACTCAAAGCCCTGAGTTTGAAAAAAGTTTTTGAGGTTGTCCCAGCTTTTGTCCCCGAAGCCGACGAAACGCGACATCGCGTCATTCGGCGGCACGCGTTCCGTGTCGATGCCGAAAACTGGGTGTAACTGGAGTGACGGGACGGCAGAACCGACGCCATCGAGTGGGAATAGTTACGCACATTATCGTGAGGTTGTTTTGGCGTGAGTTTTGATGCATTTTGATGCTTCTGGATTCGCTGAAATACCTCTAAGCCAATGATTCTCATGTAACGCGAAAGGCCTTCGGATAGAGTTCCGAAGGCCTTTCGACTTATTGTCTGAACTGCGGTTTGAGCGAAATTATAATAGCCAAGCGATTAGCTTTGTTGCCAAAGCGCACGATAACGTGCGGTTCACCAGCGCTTTTACCAACTATCTCTAAAATCCGTACTCACAAGGATACCTTAGATTGCTGGCACTCTTTATTGTGCACTCATAATGCACTCACGGAAATAGCAACCGCCAAACGCCAATTCAGAAATCTAAACCATACAGGTGACGCTCCGGTTATTGCGGCTTGTGCGAAACGCACGGGAAGCGAGCCTAGGGGCGCGGGACCCCCGCAAACGGGTGCTCAATGGACGCCGCCGTCCTCCTATGCCGAGGATTTGTCCGACGGCATAGGCTACTTGCTGAATTAATCGATCAGCTCATATCCGCTCAAAAATCACCGCTTGCCAGTGTCGCACCAATGCACTCGCCAGTCGCGGCTCCGCCGCCGTCGCGCAATGCAAAACGGGGCCGCTCTTGCGAACGGCCCCGTGACGGCAATGACGGCAATGACGGCAGATTCCTATATAGCCGGTTTCCCTTCACTGCCTTCACCGCCTTCACCCTCTATGCGCTGAAGCGTCACCAGCTGGCCCGCGCTCGTGTGCTTCTTGGCGTAGCGCACGCCCCTTGAGAGCATGAAGCCGCTGTTCTGTGCGAGGTGCTTGCCCAGCACGGGGACCGTCACGCCCTCGACCCCCGCAGCATCCATGAGGTTGCTCATGGTTCCCTGCCAGATGCTCACGCCGCGCGACATGAAGTCGAGCGTGCGCATGACGCAATCGGGGATATCGCGCTCCTCGAGCTCCTCCTCGCTGGTTTTGCCCACCATCTCCCAGATGCAGTCCTTAAGCCGCAGCTTCAGTTCTTGGAACTGCACGTCGCGCCCCGTAATGGAAAGCGTTGCGTCGGCGGCGCCCCTGTTGGGCCTCGACAGAACCCAGGTGCTGTCGGCGCTCCCCGTGATCCCGTTGGTGCCGGAAACCGTGTTCATCACGTCGCTGTCGGCCTGCTTGCGCGTGTGGTGCACGGCGATAAGGCACGCGGCATGGTCATCTGCCAGCTTCTTCAGCGCCCCGAAATCGCGGTAGTCCGCCGCATACAGGCTGTCGCTGCTCGGCCTGCGCACCTTCTGGAAGGTGTCCACTATCACCAGGCGCACGTCGGGGTTCTCGTCCAGGAATCCGCCGACCTGCTCCACTAGGCCTTCGCCCAGGCACGGTGCTGCGTTGCTTAGGAAGAAGCGCTCGCTCGCCACGTCGGAAAGCGCCCAAAGGCGCTTCTTCACGCGCTCGTAGGTGTCTTCCAGGCACAAGTAGAGCACGCCGCACTTCTTGGTGGCGAAGCCCCAGAACGGGCTTCCCGAGCTTACAGCCAGGCCGATGGACAGGCACAGCCAGCTCTTCCCGCATTTCGGCGAGCCCGCGATGACGTGCCCGCCTAGGCGCAGAAGATCCTCGATTATCCAATCGGCCTCGACGGGCGGCTCCTGGATGAGCTCGCTTGCAAGGCGCACCTCTAGCGCGGCCATCGCCCCGACCCCTCCTGCTCGGCCGCGGCGAACCATCTGCCGCGGGCATCTTGGCGAAGCCGCAGGCCCGTTGCAGCGCATACGGCGTTGAGGCGGTCTTCCAGCGAGAGCGCGTAGTCGACGAGCTGCTCGCCGCTCGGCTCTCCCTCGAAGCCGTGGTTGCGCAGCCTGCGCCTCCGCTCCTCCATCCGCTCAAAGTAGGACATCGCTAATCGCCCCGCTCCATGCGAATGAGCGCGTTCCGCGGCGAGCACTGCGCGATGTGGGCGCCTTCGCCGCCGAAGCCCTCGAAAAGCGCCGCGAGCATTCGAATCACGTCAAGCACCTCGGGCTGCACTTCGTAGCCTTCTCCCAAGCGCAAAAGCTCGCAGTAGACCATCTGCATGCCCTCTTCCATGCCCTTCTGCACGCGGCTGCTGGGCACCACGGTCACCTCCTGGCACAGAAGCCGCGCCACGATGTAGTCCTGCTTCGTCAGGCCGCTCATGGCCACGATCGCGTCCAGCCTCTGACCTTCTTCGGGGGACACGCGAAACGACACCGTCTTGCTGCGCAGGCGCCCGTGCTCGTCCAGGTTCTTCCTACTCATCGTCTTTCGCCTCCTTCAGGGCTCTCATCGGGTTGTATCCGGCGCTTGCCGCGCGCTGTATATCAAGGTCGGCAGCCATTTCCTGCTGCTTGTTCGGGAACAGGTGCGCGTAGCGCATGGTCACCTCGGTGCTCTCGTGCCCCATGCGGTCGGCGATGGCCAGCGCCGAGTAGCCGAGCTCGATGAGCAGGCTCACGTGGCTGTGGCGCAGGTCGTGGATGCGGATGGGCTCCATGCCGCACGCTTTGCAGCCGCGGCGCATCTCCTCGCGCAGGAAGCTCTTGGTGTGGCGGAATATCCGCTCGTCCTCGGCGATGCCGCGAAGGCAGGCAAGGTAGTCGCGCGTCTCCTCGGCCAGGAACTCGGGCATCACGATGGTCCTCACCGATTTCTTGGTCTTCGGGGCGGTAATCACGTCTTCGCGGCCGATGCGCTGGTACGACTTCGTTACCGACACCGTGCGGCGCGCGAAATCGAAGTCCCGGGGCGTGAGCGCCAGTAGCTCGCCAACGCGCAGGCCGCACCAGTACAGGATCTCGAACGCCATGTGGGATGCGGGCTTGTCTCGAAGCCCGCGGCTGAAGCGCAGGTACTCGTCCTTGGTCCAGAAGTGCATCTCTTCGGCGTTCTTCTCGCCGATCTTGCCGACCTTGTGCATGGGGTTGGAGGCAAGGCCGTAGTGCTTCACCGCGTGGTTCATGATGGCGGAGAACTGGTTGCAGATGCTGTGCAGGTAGGTCGGGCTGAACGGCAGGCCGTTGCTGGTCCGCAGCTCCATCAGCTCGTTTTCCCAGGCGATGACGTCCGTCGAGGCGATCTCGTTGATGGGCTTGGCCTCGAAATAGGGCAGGATTTTCGTCTCTATCATCGCGGCCTTGGTGTTCCAGGTGCTTCGGCGCAGGCGCGGGGAGACGTCCTCCCGGTAGACTCGGTAGAAGTCCGCGAAGGTCATGGTCGGCGCCCCCTCGATACGCAGCAGGAACTCGTGCTCCCACTTTCGGGCGGCGCGCTCGCTGGTGAAACCGCGTTTGGTCTTCTTGCACTGCTTGCCCTGCCAGTCGCGGTACCGGCACTGCACGTAATAGGTGCCTCGGGCTTTGTCCTTGCTAACCGACATTTCGACCTCCCTTGCCTGCCTCGGGCTCGGCCTTGCTGCTGGCATCGCGGCCCTCCGCGCCGAAGAAGCGCTCCTCGAAGAAGCTCCGGCTGACCTTTCCCGGCACCACCAGGCAACCGTTCCCCTGCATCTCGGCGTTGAGCTTTCGGATCACCTTGTAGGCGTACGCCCGGGAAACGTTCAGCTGCTCGCACACCTCGTCCACGCCTATAAGCTTTGCGTTCATCTCTGCTCCTATCTCTAAGTTGACCTCACATATCTGTGAGCTTTGATGTTGTCAACATAACCTCACGTTTATGTGATGTCAACAGATTCTCAGAAAATTGCTCACGTTCTTGTGAGGTGTTAGAATTGCGCCATTGCCGCTGCGCACCTCGGGCTGTTGCCGGGTGCCGCAGCGTACGTTTGGCCTACGAGTCCGCGAGAGGGGCCTCAACCGTGCTCAAGAAGAAAGAACCTTCGTCCTTGCTAGGCAGGCGAATCCGCGACCTGCGATTGAAGCGGTGCTGGACGCAGCGCGAAGCTGCCGAGAAGTCATTTGTGACCGAGAGCGCGTTCCGCAGCTACGAGCTGGGCGACCGCGTGCCCAAGCGCGAGATTGTCGACCGCATAGCCAAGGCGTTCGGCGTCCGCAGCGAGTACCTAACCGCGCCGGAGCTGCTCAATGAGTACGAGTTCTGTTACGTCATCTTGCAAAATGAAGAGAGCATGCGGCTGAAGCCGTATAAAGACGAAGAGCATGGCAGATACTTCATAAGCTGCGAACCCAACAGCGAGAACCTTTCCGAGTTCATTAGGGATTGGGGCGAAATGCGCGACAAGCTCAAGAGCCAGGAAATCACCCAGGAAGAATACGAAGAGTGGAAAATAACTTGGGACAATGGCATCAACATAATGGATCTAAGGGCTCGCGGAGAGCTGTAATTGAACCATTAGAGTGTTGGCTAAAGATTCAGTCACTGAGGTAATAATGGGATTGTTAAACGTTCTATCCAAGTTTGGGAAAACTGCAACGGCGACAAACAGAAGCGCTAGTAACTCTAGGGGAAAAACGGTTTACGCGGATTCGAGTACTGTCTCTTCCGATGAAGTTCCTTATTATCGCGAAGATAGTTATTGCACCCTTTACTCCTATCCCGATTCCATGATGCAAACCAAAGTAATCACTTTCGAGGAGCGAAAAGGAACGGCCATACCCTCCGCAAGAGGGCTTTACCCTGCTCAAATCATGCTGCTTAGCTATTGCGAGACCGGCCGCTATCCCAAGCCAAATGGTGGCTACCCTGGTTTTTGGTGGTTCGAGTACGGAATCCGCGACGTTGGGCACGCTTTAGAAAACCTCGCGGCCAACGGCTTCTTGGAATGGGCGCCAAAAGCCCATTCGCTTAGCTCTTTGAAGGTTGCAGAGTTGAGAGGCATTCTCGAAAACTCTGGCCTGCCCACAACTGGCAAAAAGGCAGATCTTGTCGATCGAATCGTATCTAATATTCCAGAAGATCAAATTTGCATACCGTCCTATACCCCCAAATACCAACTCACGGAGTTGGGGAGAGACGAACTCGAAGCGAACGGCTACGTACCCTACATGCACAAGCACGATAGGAAAACCATCGAGCACACGACGTCCGATCGAGAGTTTAACGTTTGGTCGGTGAATCGGCTCTTCCCAGACGGTAACGCCCGAAATTGGAAGAAGGTTGTCGGCAACCTGGAACTTGAACGTTTTGACATGAATATGGCTAAGCATGACGCCGAGCCTCCGAAGTCGTTAACCAAAGAAGACATCGTGCAATTTCTGCGCCAGCACAAGGATTACATCGAGCAGCAAATCTCAGCAGATGCCGACGGACTTGATGCCGAGCTCAACGGCATTGCGTTGAAGAAAGCTGGACGTGACGATGAGGCGCTTGTTCAGTTTTGCATTGCTGCAGGACGGGGTTTTGACGCTCCTGCTCTATACAAAGAAGCAGCCATACTGTTTCACAAGTACAAAATGTACGATGAGGAAATCCGTATTTTAAAGCTGGGCGTAAAGAACGTTCCGAAGCTAAATGAAAAGCACTGGCAAGACCTAAATACTCGCTTGGAGAAAGCCAAGGAGCTTGTGTCGAATTAGGTGCTCATGCTTGATTTAAGGATGAGACCGAGAGCGTCACTCCCCTCGGCCGTAAGGCGGTATGCGAGTAATTTCGCTCATATGAGTACCGTATGGGTACAGGCAATTTGGGCATTGCTAAGATAAGGCGCTACGAAAGCGCAGCTAGCATCACAACCCACGACAGCGCACGAATTCTCAGTCGAGTGGGAGTGACCCTAGGCTAATTTTGCAAAGCCACCTGCAATGATTCACCATGGCTCATAAAGTTCCATTGAAGGTCATAGCCAATCAAGCCACTTGCAAAACACGAGAATGATTCCACCCCGGAAGCATATGCTTCCGGGGTATTTTATGCCTTTGAACAGGTATTTTAATTCGTCGTCATTCTGCGGATTCGGCATTCATCACACCCTATGGCGACCATGCGACAGCATGGCGAAAAAGAGACAATCGCCAAACCACCTGCGACGAGTGTTTTGGCGATTGTCGCGCTGTTCGAAGGTGATTCGAATCAATCGCGAATCACTGGGCAAAAGAAAACTGCCCTGCCTTCGTCTTTTCCGTATCCGATAATAAATCGACGCAACGTCTCTATCAAATGTTCAGCGATTCGACCCAGTCTTCAACCATGCCATCTTGCGGGTTTTCGCCAAAACGCTGACCATCAAGCCACTCACCCGAACCGGCAAGCTGCTCGAGCGTCTGACGGGTTGAGCCCATCGATGACGAGGTCGAGGTGCAAAACGGGATAACCGTCTTACGCACGAAGTCGTTGTCGCGCACGAAACGGTTAACTGGCCATGCAGCCATCTGCCACCAGGCGGGATAACCAACGAACACCGTTTCGTATTCCTCAAACGCGTCGGGTGCGACCTGAGACAGCACAATGTCGCGCAGGCTTTGATCGTCGTGTTCGCGCGTCACGCGGCTGTTGTCGTCACGCCAATCCAAATCGGCGTCCGAATAGGGATTCTCGGGCGTGATCTCGAAAATGTCACCGCCCGTCGCCGCCGCGATGCGCTCAGCTGCAGCACGTGTATGGCCCTGCGCCGAGTAGTACGCCACAAGAACCTTGCCCCCGACGGGTTGCGGTGGCGTGGCGGGGTCGGCCTGCACCGCCTGGTTTGCCCCGCTCGATGACCCAACGCCAAGCCCATCTGCCGACTGCGACGCTGCGCCCTCTCCATTCGAAGCGCATGCTGAAAGAAGACCGCCCGTCGTCATAGTCGCACCCGCCAACAGGCCCATCTTCACGAAATCGCGCCGTGCAACAATCCGATTCATCATAAAACCTCCCGTAATTCCTACCAACTCTTCTTCTCCTTGGCGCTATCGTGCTGATGCTTGCGCTCCTCGACCATCTTTGCAAACCACTGCACCATAGCGGGGTCGGCATGGCTGAAGAAGCTGGAAGTTTTAGTGTCGAGCGCGGCGATGCGCGCCATCTCCTCGGCGGAAAGCTCGAAGTCGAACACGTCGAGGTTCTGCTCCATGCGCTCACGATGAACCGACTTCGGAATGACCACCACACCGCGTTGCAGGTTCCAACGAAGCATCACCTGCGCCGCGGTCTTGCCATGAGCCTGGCCGATTTCAACCAGCACGGGGTTCTCGAACAACCCGCCGCGACCCTCGCCGAAGGGAGCCCAGGCTTCCGGCACGATGCCGTACTCGGTCTCCCATTTCTGCAGCTCGACATTCTGGTTCAGCGGATGGCGCTCCATTTGGTTCACCATCGGCTTCGCTTCGTTGAACTCGCAGAACTCCACCATGCGGTCAACGTAAAAGTTCGAGATGCCGATTGCGCGCACCTTGCCTTCCTGATAGAGCTTCACCATATCGCGCCACGCGCCGAACACATCGCCGAACGGCTGGTGGAGCAGCAGCAAGTCGATGTAGTCGGTCTTCAGCTTGCGCAGCGAATCCTCGACCGACGCGCGCGTGGAGCCCTCGCCAAAATGCTCGATCCACACCTTGGTGGTAAGGAAGATATCGCCGCGGTCGATGCCCGAGGCAGCGATGGCCGAGCCCACCTGCTCTTCGTTGAAATAGCTTTGCGCCGTATCGATATGGCGATACCCTACCTCGAGCGCGTCGCGCACGCAGCGCTCGCACTCGTCTTGCGTCACCTGGTACACGCCGTAGCCCAGCTGGGGCATCTTCACGCCGTTCGAAAGCGTCACGTACATCATGTCGTTTGCCATATTGATTCCTTCCTCGCGTATCGGGAGCGGCGACTCCTTACCACAACCCCCTTGCTTTATTGATCTGACGCTGTTATAACAACCGATAGTTACTAACGGTCAAGCATTGTTATTTGGAACTTGAAGGAATCGTGAAGATGGCGAACGCGAGCGAAAACGAACACGCGCCCAAGCGAGCAAAAGCAACAGGCGACCTGTTCACGATGATGCAAGTATGTCGCGAAGCCGACATGACGTACCAAACGCTGAAGTTCTACTGTAACCAGGGGCTCGTGCCCAACGTGAAACGCGATAAAAACAATCGTCGCGTGTTCGACAAGCACGACGTCGAATGGGTGAAAAGCCTGATTTGCCTAAAGAGATGCGGCATGAGCATCGAAGAAATGAAGGAATACCTAGCACTATGCCTGCAAGGTGAGACATCGATTCCTCAACGAAAAACGATGCTGGCCGAAAAACGCAGCAGGCTTGTCGAGCAAATTGCCGAATTAGAGGCCAGCGTGGAATACATCGATTGGAAGCAGGGCTTCTACGACGACGTACTGGCAGGCCGCACCGAGTACTTCAGTAACTTGCTGCCCGAAAAATGAGATAGCAACCTTTTAAAACCCACGGGCGCCTTTTCGTACTATGGCTACTGCGGGCTCGATGTCGGAATCGTCGTGACCATGGTTCGACCAATATTTCAACGCAGCTATAGGTCTGCTTGCCAAATAAGCGGCCGTGAGCTGAGCATCTGGGACAAGCGCGGTCTATATCGGAGCCAAACAAAAGCATTGCGGCCAAGGCCGCGATCAGCGCACTGAAAGCGATACCCGGCGTCAACCTTGCAGGAGAAGTTATAAACGCCATCGTCGCGGCAGCCATCGTCGCAGCCATTGGCGAAGGCTCGGCGTTTGCCTTCGAGAAGGTGTGTCTGGGCGAAATGAGCGCGAAGGACGTTGATGCGATTCGCGACTTCAAGGAGCAGAAACTGGACAACGAGTTCGTCAGGAAAGTGACGAGATCATTGAAGATTTCGCTGGCAACGATCAGGGTAAGAATTCGCTCTAAGATTTGGCTGGCAACCTGGTTAAAACCCTAGGCCCAAACACCGGGAAAGCTTCCTCTTAAGTGCATTGGGAGTAATCCTGTTCGTGAGTACGGAATGAGTGCAAACAAATTGGATACTGCGTAGGCAACAGAACATGAAAGAGTAAGTAGAGATACAGTAAGCTGCAGCAGTCCTCGAATTTCCAGTCGAGTGGGAGTAGTAACCGATACAAATTCGTATCAGTTCGTGACAAAGCGACGCCCCCTGAAAACACCAGTTCAGGGGGCTTTTCTTATGTCTTTAGCACGGATCAAACAAAGCGTATTACGCCTTTCCTAGCGACAATATGACAGTTGATTCCATGACAATCGTAATAGGTTTTGAGGTGAAACAAGTCTCTTAACTGGGAAAACGGATTGCCAGCATTTATTTCCATACATGAGCCAATTAAGAGCGCCCTCCCTTGTTTGTCGCTGTTGTTCGCCATGGTGTTCCTTTCTCGTATCGTCAGCTCACGGGATGTACCATATTGTGCGTTTGTGCATGTAGATACGCAATTTTCAAACGTTTGATTTCTTTATTTGAACCCTCTTTTCGTCCGCAATCGAGTTCGTCAGCCGCGCCGACGGCTCACCGTGAAGACGTCCGCGTTTGGGATGGAGGAAGCGGCATAGCGATGGGCGGTAGCGGAATTGGTTATTCGGAAGGGACAAATGGCAACGGGCGCGGTTGACTCGCCCCGCTTTGGCCGATGGCAAACGATGGACAGGGATGCGAAGCCAGGTGCTCACAGGCCGTTCCCGATCCATTGGACCAAGAGAGAAAGAAAGTATGAGCAAAAAGGGCAGAATCGCTCTCACGATCCCGCCCCGCAAACCAGATGGTTTCTAACTGATCAATATTATGCAGCTAAATGGCCTTCTAACAACCCCGCGCATGAGCATTGATGGGCGCCGTCTGTGAACGCGACAAGCCGAACGGCGCTTGTCAGATGAGCTTCCTGCGTGTCTCCTTAAGAATGCCCTTCTTGAAGTCGGACCACTTGCCGAAGAACTTCTCGTCCGTCGCGGTGACGGTATGCTCGGCGTACTTGATCGCGGTGAGCTCCATGGTGCAGATGTAGTCCGCCGCCTGCGAGAGGCGGTACTCGGAGGGCTGCGCCGAGCGGTAGACGACCGCATCCTTCGACAGCGCGTACTCGATTGCGCGGTGGAGTGACTCGGCGATGGAGTGCTGGCCGTTGTCGTAGTAGACCTTGACCGCGTCGTAGGACTGAAGTTCCGCGAGGTTGTCGAACAGGAAGTTCACGAGGTCCCTGCGCATCGTCCCCGCGAGCTTCTCGAGCGAGGCGAACTCCTTGGTCGCGTATGCGAAGGTATGGTATCTCACGGGCATGTGGCGGAAGAATACGCGGAACGAGCCGAGCAGCATCTTGCGCGCCCTCAGATCGAGTCCCGAGTACTGGTCCTTTCCGTTCATGAGCGGCGACGCATGGAAGGGTATGTCGGGGAGCCCCTTGGCGCGGAGGGCTCCCTCGTATGCCGCGATCGAGTCCGCGATGTTTTCGGATTGGTCGTGCATGACGACGGTGAGCAGGTAGTGGCGGTCGGAGAGGCCGTCGCTTCCCGACTCGTCGACGAAGATGCTGAGTTCTCGCATTGTTCTCCTGGATAAGAAAAAAGCCGGGGAAAACGTCCCCGGCACTTGGAAGCCTTCCTAACGGAAAACCAATTACCTTATACCATGGGCTGTCTAAAAATTCAAGGAAACTCGGAGCGTTTCCGGACGTTGGCGGAATCTCAAAGCCCGTTCGTCGACTCATGGGCAAGCCACCCGAGACTACTCACTTTGCCCACCGATGGCAAAGACCTGCGACCTGGGGTTTTGCAAACAGTGCGTAAGCCACCCGCGTTAATTCACTTACGATTGCAGCTGGCGGCTTTCGCGCGAAAGCGCGGTTGAGTTTCAAAAAGGGCGTTTTTGGGTGCTATCGAGCCTCCAAAGGCGGCCCGCCGTGCCCTTTGGGACAAAAACAAAAACTCAAAGTCCTGAGTTTGAAAAAAGTTTTTGGAGTTGTCCCAGCTTTTGTCCCCGAAGTCGACGAAACGCGACGTCGCGTCATTCGGCGGCACTCGGCTCGAGACGGCACCGACAACTGGGTGCAACTGGTGTGACGGGACGGCAGAACCAAAACCATCGAGTGGGAGTAGCCCGATAGGGTTCTGACCTGCATTTTTGAGTGCCGCACCGTGCCGCTGAGTTTCGTTTCGTACGACAGTCATGGCAAAGCCACCAGCGACGGCGGTGAGTAAAAACGATTTCCTAGCCTCCGTTCCCGCGTTGGGACGGAGGCTTTTTCTTTGGTCTTTTACTCCCTTTCACCTGCTATTTCGCTATTTACTCCCAGTGTTTCAAGATGGCAAAGCACTGGGCGGTATTCGGAGGAATGGGAGTAAGGATTTATCCCAAGTGAGTAGACGTGCGATTTTTGTCTCCGGGCCCCGAAACGGGGACGTTTCGGGGCCCGTGAAACTCAAATCGAACTCAATGGGCGGCACCGACGGCTTCGTGCCGTTCCAGACCTCCGGCGCCTCCGTCCTCAAGCTGGGGGCGGGCGGCGTTCTGACCGACCCCGAGTACGAAGTCCGCACCTGGCTCAACGCCACGCTGTTCTCCGACGGCGAGCTCAAGATCGGGTTCGCCAAGGCCGATGCGACAGGCCGCGAGGTGCTGGCCTCCGACACGCTTTGCGCCAACGCCAAGTACACCGCGATCCAGGCGACGCCCTGGGCTTCGTTCGGCAAGAGCGTGAAGCGCGTGACCATCGCCGCCGACACATCGAGGGTCGCCAACGTGAACCTGAACTACTGGTTCTACAGCTGCAACGCCCTGACCTCGGTCTCTGGCATGGCGAACCTGTGCGGCGTGGCCTACATGAACCGTACGTTCAACTCGTGCTCCGCGCTCACCGAGCTCGATCTGCGGGGCATGAGTCCGGCGTCGCTTTCTAGCATGCTCTACACGTTCGGTGCCTGCACCGCCCTTGAGCGCATCCTGGTCGATGCCGACTGGGGGCTGCCGAGCGGGTGCACGGGCTCTTCCACGTTCTACAACTGCAAGGCCATCGTGGGTGGCAACGGCACGACCTACGACTCTAAGCAGACGACGTACGCGATGTGCCACATCGACCACGAGGGGCAGACGGGCTACCTCACTGCCGGGTAGCGGCTTGGGACTGAGCATAATGGCACCCCTGGCGGCTGCGCAGGCGCCCTTCCTGCACTGCTGCCAGGGGTGAGCGCGCCGCCCCCGTGGTGTGGGTTAGGCGATGGGATGCGGCGGCGTGTAGCGAGAACTGCTTTACTCCTCGATTTCGGAAGATAGGTGAACCTTCCCCTTTATTTGAGACTTCTGCTTTTCGATCTGGCGATAAAGCCTGTTGTACTCGATAGCCCACGGCCTTTCGATTTTTCGCAGAGCCAGAAGGTTCATGTGGCTAGTCGTATATGCCCTTGCCTTTTCTTCGGAAAAGCCTTCGTACATCGTCAGGTATCTTGCGAAATCACGCTGGAAGAATCCTTCGTAGCGTTCCTGCGACAACAGCTGCTCCGCTTCTCCTCGAGGCAAATCCCAGTGTTTTTGCAACAGGCCCAGGATTGCTTCCGTGGATGCAGGAGTTTCGTTAAGAGCCGCTACAGCTCTCAAGAGACTTTCGTTGTACCCCTCCTCGTAAAGCCGGCTTTCCATTTCTACCTCCCGTTAGCGACTCTTTCGAACATTCGTTACTGTGCTTTTTCTTATTTTACCTCGCTTTTTATAGCAGCGATTCAGCTACCAGCTGATTTGTGACCGCAGCGGATGATGGGGCCGTTGAAGTTGGTCCATGTTCTGCTGGGAGGTCCTTGTGGAGTCTATTGCGGTGGCGCTCATCGGCGTCGTGACGCAGGTCGGGGTGATCGCGTCGAACTCGCGAAGCCGCGCGGTGATGGAGCTCAAGATTGACGAGCTCGCGCGGCGCGTTGAGAAGCACAACTGCCTCATCGAGCGCACCTACAAGCTCGAGCAGGACATGGCCGTGGTCAGGCGCGACGTTGACGCGCTTGAGGAGAGGAGCGGCAGATGAACCGTTTTCTGACGAGCAACGAGCGGCAGTGGCGCTTTATGCGCACGGTCGTCCAGGGCGTCCTGGGCGTCGTAGTGGCCAACGTCGACCTGCTCATGGGCGTGGTCGTGCTCGACCCCACGCGGCGCGCGCTGTGCGTGGCCATGGTGATGGCCGTGCTCTCGCCCGTTATTGCCGAGCTGGGAAAGGCGAGCGATTCCGATGAGTGAGTACGCAAGCGAGGAGGAGCGCTGGGAGGAGTTGCGCGAGCCCGGCTACGAGCCCGCCACGCCCAGCGACTTCAAGCCCGAGGAGGGCGAGGACGCGGGATTCAAGGAGGTCAGCGCCAATGGGGCATAGCATCCTGTTCAAGCAGTGCGGCAGCGATCGCATGACGCGCAGGCGCTCGCACGCCATCGACCGCATCGTGATCCACTACACGGCGACTCTGGCGTCGGCCCGCAACAACGCGATCTACTTCTCGCACAACGAGCGGCAGGGGTCGTCCGCCCGCTACTTCGTGGGCGACATCACCGACGAGATCTACCAGAGCGTGGCCGAGGGCGACACCGCCTGGCACGCCGGCAACTGGCTCATGAACTGCCGCAGCGTCGGCATCGAGGCCGTGAGCGCTAGCGAGGACTACAGCGAGGTCGAGGCGGGCAAGCTCGCCTGGCTCGTGCAGACCCTCATGAAGCGCTACGGCATCTCCGAGGGCGGCGTCATCCGCCGCTACGACGTGACCGGCAAGATCTGTCCCGCGCCCTACATCGCCGCCGGGCGCAGGGCCGCCCTGCGCCCGCGCATCTGCCGAGGCGCCGGGTCTTCGGACACCGTGGCTGCGGGGTCTTCCGGCAGTGGCGGCTCTGCGCCCTCGGGTGACGTGGCGAGCCTGGCGTGGCGCGTCATCAACGAGGAGTTCGGCAACGGCGAGGCGCGTAAACGGGCCCTGAGCTCGCGCTACCTCGAGGTGCAGGCCGAGGTGAACCGGATTCTCTCCGGCGGTGGTTCCGGCGGTTCTTCTTCGTCCGGCAGTGGCGAGGTCGACATCGACGCGCTGGCACGCACCGTCATCAACGGCGACTACGGCAACGGCGAGGAGCGCAAGCGACGGTTGGGCTCCAACTCCGCCGCCGTGCAGCGCTGTGTGAGCCAGATGCTTTCGTGAGGCGGTTTCGCGAGGAGCTGGCGGAGGGCTGGCAATCGTGGCTTGTATCCCTGTGTTGCTGGCGGCGGCCGTTCTCATGCCAATCGCTTGGATGCTTGGATTGATATACAACTAATAATACTTTTTGATGAGAGGCGCAGGTCAAGTTTGGACTGCGCCTCTTTGTTTGGACGGTCGGGGGGTTACGAACAATCCTGAACGGAGCGCTTCCGAGCGTTGCGGAGTGTAAGAGACGATTTTCAAAACAGCATATTCTACCTGCGGTTTTGTTGATTATCGTTCTGAACCGTTTTGAAGTGCTCTATGGTCTCCGATTAGCTCGCGGCTAAGTCCCTGAAAAGTAAAAGGCGCCCGTGCGGGCGCCTGCCTAGGATTGAGATTCGTTCGGTTGTGGTCGGAATGCTCGTCTTCCGCGGTGCTGTCGTCCGGAGTTCGGCATCTGTCGTTCGCCTCTTCTGTCGTGTTTGATGTTGCGCGTTCTGCGAGCGACCTTGCGCAGGCCTACCGGCCCGTTGCCCCCAGGTGCACCCGGATAAATGGTACCTATCGGTTGGGACTCAGCTTATCGAAATCGAACTGTATGGGAGCGAGCGGAAGGGTGAACGGCCTAGGGTGCAACCAAGATGCCGTCTATCGTATCGTTTTCCCTAGACGAACGCAGGCCTGCGCTGCATTAATGAATCTACACGGAGTCGTTGAGAAGGTCTTCCAGCATCGGGTCTATTCCGCTGGTGATAATATCCTCAATCAGATGCTGGGCATGGAAACGGTTGATTTGCCATGCTACATATGAAAGCGTTTGGCAGGCACGCTCCTTGATGTCGTATGGCGCCTTGCTTAAAACAATCGACTTTGCGATGTCGGCAAATGGATCGTGGTCTTCCCATGTCTTGCAGACTTGCGTCATGCCCTGGTCGATAGCATCCATGACAAAGGCCGCATTGCCGTTGTCGATTTCCGTAAATTTGACAACCGTTTTAGCGAACGCGGGGTTTGACGCTACCCGTGAGCACAGCTGCTCATCGGTCATTTCGAGAATCCATTCGGCAACCTCTCCGTCGAGGATTCCCCGTGCTGCCTTTTCCGCAAGTTTCGTTTCCCGGTCCGCATCTGCTATCGAAGACAACCTTCGCTTTATCGCGCTCAAAAACTCTGCCGCATCCTGGTATCTTTTCGACGGATCGTCTGCGGTTGCTTTTTCTACCAGCGGTCGAAGACGATGATTCGTTTTTGTCGGATGTCCGGCGAGCACGAAGTTGATAATCCTGCCCAGGGAAAAGACATCGCTCCTTTTGTCTCCATCTTTTAGATAGACAAGCTGTTCAGGTGAACAGTAGAACCACTGTCCATAATTGTTTGTGTTGGTGGTTTGGTAGGATGAAAGTGTGTTCAAGTTCTTTCCAAGCCCGAAATCGGCAATCTTCAGTTGGCCGCTCAGTAGAAAAATATTCGTGGGGCTTAGATCTCGGTGAATGTATCCGCGCGAGTGAATGGCAGCCATGGTGCCAACTATCTGTTCGATTATGGACATCTTGACTTGCTCGGATAGAGGATTGTCCATGAACTCTAGTAGCGTGGTCTCGCCGGCCTCCATCGTGTAGGAGCAATTGCTCTCGTCGAAATCAAAGACACGGAGAACCCCTGGCAGCTCCGAAAGATCATTCATTATCTCGTATTCGCGCTTGAAGCGATGGCGGTTTCTTGCATCAAGGGCTACTTCGGGCATGAGCTTTTTCAGGACTCTGCCTGTTGACTTTTGCCTGAACGCCTCGGCAAAGCCGCCTTTCCCGATCGGGATTAGATCCGAATCAATCACCACAAGCTTCATCTCGCCGTCTGTTCCGACTATCTCAAGCTCGTCGGAGATTAGTACTTGGTTGAACCGTTTCTTCGCTTTGTCCGCCCTTTCTCGGGCTTCGATTTCATCGCAGCCAAAAGTACTGACCATATACTTGAATCCAAGAACGATTGAGAAAAAACGATCGAGACGGCCGCTCGATGCAACACTGGCTATCTTTCCGGCGGCGTATCTCCATCTGGTAGGAGCGTTGCCACCTTGGTAGATGTCCCGGAAGTCAAAATGGTCATTGAAGAATGTCACTATTTGAGGGCCCGACAAGTAGCGGAACAGCTCTCCTTCGTCGCCCACGAACATCTTTGCAATAGATTCGAGCGACCGCTCGCTGAGTGATGGCATCGTTCTGTCCTCCTCGTTCCTCTGTCGTCATCCTAGTCACCGGAGTGCATTCTGCCAAGGATATTTGTCTTAATGAGCTGCTATCTTTTTGTGCTCTCCGCTCATATGATTATCCGACTTTGCCTGGTTATTAATGCATCAGAAAATCGACAACCCCGTGGCTGGCATCCTCGTTAGCTCAAAGGATATTATGACGACGAGGCAATCCCGAAGCTGGCGACATCATTCGTGTAATAAGTCTTGTCACGTTTCAGGATTTCACTAACTTATAAGCAAGCCACCCGAGACTACTCACCTTTCCCGCCGATGGCGAAGACCTGCGACCTGGGGTTTTGCGAATGTCGCGCAAGCCACCTGCGTTAATTCACCTACGATTGTAGCTGGCGGCTTGCACGCTAAAGGTCGGTTGAGTTTCAAAACGGACGTTTTCAGCGCTATCGAGCCTCCTAAGGCGCCCCGCTGCGCTCTTTGGGACAAAACAAAAATCAAAGTCCTGAGTTTGAAAAAAGTATTTGAGGCTGTTCCAGCTTTTGTCCCCGAAGTTGACGAAGCACGACATGGTGTCACCTGGCGGCACTTGGCTCGAGACGGCACCGAAAACTGGGCGTAACTGGAATGATGGGACGGCGGAACTGGGATCATCGAATGGGAATAGAACAGACGTTCGATTCTGTGTTATAATATCCTGCAATGGGCGCGGCCTCTTCCGAAGCCGCGCCCATTGCTATATTTGGTCGGATATCGACGGAAGCCCAAGCTCAGGGAGGTTTGTTGCGATGGCATACGATTTCAAGAAGGAGTTCAGGGAGCTCTACAGGCCGTCCGGCAAGCCGAGCGTCGTAACCGTTCCGCCTATGAGCTACGTCGCCGTGCGGGGCAAGGGCAATCCCAATGCCGAAGGCGGCGAGTACCAGAACGTGTTGCCGCTGCTCTACGGCGTCGCTTATACCATCAAGATGTCGAAGAGGGGCCCGCGAGAGATCGAAGGCTATTTCGACTTCGTCGTGCCTCCGCTCGAGGGCTTCTGGTGGCAAGACCGCACCGATGGCGAGATTGATTATGCGCGGAAGGATGACTTCAACTTCATCTCGTGCATCCGTCTGCCCGATTTCGTCACTCGCGAGGACTTCGACTGGGCAGTTTCGGAAGCTGCCGCCAAGAAGAAGCTGGACTTCTCGGCGGTCGAGCTGCTGAGGGTCGACGAGGGCCTTTGCGTTCAGTGCATGCATACCGGGCCTTACGACGACGAGCCGGCGACCATAGACGCCATGCGCGCATTCGTGGCGGAACGGGGCTACGCCCCCGACTTCTCCGAAGCCCGTCTGCATCACGAGATTTACCTCTCCGACCCGCGCAAGTGCGCGCCGGAGAAGCTCAAGACCGTGATCCGTCATCCCATAAAGTTGATTTAGCGAAGCGAGTGACGCCGATCGCTTCGGCTTTTTGGGGGGCTCAACGTGGCGTGGACGGCAACGGGACGCGCCCTGCGACCGGTGGCGGAGGCCGAGGCGCGGGAGCGCGCGTTCGTTTGCACCGCCTCGCACGACCTTGTCACCCCGCTCATGGCGGTGACCGCGAACTGCGACGTGCTTGAAGCGGAGGCATCCGATCAGGCCGGCCTTGCATCCTGGGTCGTCAACATCCGTGCAGCGGCGGACGAGATGGCGACTCGCATCGCTGACATGCTCATGCACATGGGCGGCGACTAGCCAGGGCGATCCCTGCAACGGGCATTATTATCCGGGAAGCGTTTGATTGCGAGGCACGCCGGTGTGAGGGCCTGAGTCGTCAGGCCCTCACAGGGGGACCGCGATGGTGGCCACCGCGCCGCCCGAGGGACTGTTGGCGAGCGAGACGGAGCCCCCGTGGGCGCTCGCGGCCTCGGAGGCGGCATGGAGGCCGAGCCCGTAGTGGCGGCCTCCGTCGCGCGAGGAGCGGGAGGAGTCGTCTGTGAAGAGGCGCTCGCAGCCGCGTTCGAGGGCGGCGGGAGAGAAGCCCGGTCCGTCGTCGGCCACCTCGATGACGAGGTGGCCGCCCTCGACGTCGCAGGAGACCGCCACGCGCGAGCGCGCGTGCTCGGCGGCGTTGGCCACGAGGTTCGCGGCGGCTCGCGCCAGGGCGGTTCGGTCGAGCGGGGCCTCGGGCGCGCCCGCGACGGCAGGGCCCGTGGCCGCGTCGAGCGTCACGCCTCGCGCCCGGGCGATCTGGGCGGCCTCGGCGAGGACCTGCTCGCAGAGCTCGGCCGGCCGCATGGGGGCCCTTTCCGCCCCGCCGGACCCGCGCGAGGCCTCGATGAGCAGGCGCACGTAGCCGTCGAGCCTTTCGACACCGCCGGCTATGTCGCGCGCGGCGGCCGCGAGGTCGGCGTCTTTCTCGTCTTCCAGCTCCTCCGCCACGAAGTCGGCGTTGGCGCGCAGCACGGTGAGCGGCGTCTTGAGGTCGTGGGCGAGCGACGCCACCTGCTCGCGCTGCCCCCGCTCCGCGGCCCAGCGGGCCTCGAGCGACTCGGCGAGGGAGGCCCGCATGGCGTCCATCGCTGCGAGGACGTCGTTCACCTCGCGCACGTTGGTGCTGCCGACCGCGAAGTCGAGCTCCCCCGCGCCGACGCGCCCCGCCGCCTCCGCGAGCGGCGCCATCTTGCGCGAGATCACGCGGCTCGCGCGGCGCGCCACGAGCGCGAGCGCGAGCGCGCTTCCCGCAACGGCGCCGACGAGCATGAGGCTCTGCGGGTTGGGAAGCATGCCGGCGAGGTCGCGCGAGACCCACTGCGGCAGGTACTCGCTGACGAGTGCGCAGGCCCCGCCGCCCTTGAGCGGGAACGCGGCGTAGGTGAGGCCCGAGCCCCCGCCCTCGATCTCCACTGTGCCCGG
>NZ_CAXSKI010000003.1:0-140495 GCF_964237925.1 Collinsella aerofaciens ATCC 25986
ATGGCTTGGCGTCAGCATGCCGCGATTCGGTCGCACGGAGAGCATTTCCCAGTTGACAAAACTATAGGAACACCCCCCAGCAGTTGCGGTGAAATAGTTCCTGTTTAAAGCCCCGTGACTTTAATTTAGGGACTATTCCACCGCAACTTATTGGGAGATTAGCTAGTCCTTGGGTGTCCAGGACCAGAAGAAGTTGATGAGGGCCACGCGCGAGGCGGTACCGGTCTTTTTGTTGATCGAGGAAATGTGGCGATAGAGCGTGGAGCGCGAAAGAAAGAGCGTTGTGGCGATGTCCTGAACGCTCTGGTCCGAAACGACCAAGACCTCAAGAATATCGCGCTCGCGCTCTGTAAGCCCAAAGGTGGCGACGAAGGCATCAAGGCGTTCATCGGACGTGAGCTCCGCTGCCTCCACGGGCTCGGGGTCGGAGCATGTGGGCGCAAGATCCCCACCAAGATCGTCGGTGGCAAGCGGCAGGCCATCCTGCATCACGGCATCATCGGCTCGTTGCCCCAACTGCCCCAGCAGCGTAATCGCAATGCCCACAAACATCACGAGCGCCGCACCGACCGCAGCCAGCACATTTTGACTCGAGATAATCGCCACTGCCGGCGCCGTCACGAACATCGAGCACACGTTGTTGACGACGCGACCCATGCACGGCCAAAAATATGACCAGCGCGCATAGAGCGAGACGGCGGCATAGTATGTGGTAAAGAACACCACGAAAAAGCCCGAGCCCAGATAAAAGATGGTCGTGGCAGCAAGCTCGTTGCCGCCATTGCCATCGACGATGAGCACAAAGAACGAAAGCGTGGACAGTATGGCGGCACATGTCATGCCGATATTCATATACGAGCGGCCGTGCAGGTCAAATAGTGCGCCAGCGACCAACGAGCTCACGACAAGCAGCAGGCGCGGCCAATCGCCCAAATCGACGGCTCCGACAGCATGCAGGGTCGTGAAGCCCGCGTTGAGAGCGGCGAATACGCTGGAAAGATACGCCGTCGCCACGGTCAGGCGAACTACGGCGCGACGGAATGCCGCCTTTGCCTCGGGATCGTCATGCCACTTGGCGCCATATTCCAGAGCATCTACCGAAAGCCCGGCAGCACTGGGTTCAAAGTTGGGATCGGACTCGTCGCGCAGCTTGGCGCGTCGGGCACCGTGGAGCAACGCCACCTGCGCGATCGCACAGACGACCAGAACAGCCTGCTGAGGAATGCCGACAGGCATCACCATGTGGTTGAGCACCTGCACCAGAACGCCCATGGCGTAAGAAAGTGCGGCGGCGCGCGCCAAGCAGGGCGTTCGCGCAAAGCGCCTCGCAAAATTTGCATGAGCAGTCGATCCGCAGTAGCCCAGCGCGCAGCACGCCACCAAACCGCCGGCAATTACCACCTCAACCTGAACCGCCATAATCAACAGCAGCAATGCCGCCACCAGCAAAACGCCCGTGACGTCACTCGTTGCGTCGATAGCATGGGGACGGCGATAGTACAGAATGGGACGCACAAAAAAAGCCAATCACGCTCGCGCCGATGACAAGGCTCTCATAAATAACGACCTCGTTCGGAGACACGAACTCGGCCATGCGCACATCAAAAAGATACTCGCACGCCAAAAACGTGAAGAAGAACAGCGCCAGGCATATAATCTCCCGAATGCCCCGACGCAAATATACGGTTGTATCTCCCATGCCCCTCATGGTTAACCCCCAGCCGCTCAATTGTCTGGAAATCTATTTTAATAAAGAACCAGTCTCAATATCGAAGCCAGGCTCGAAATGCTGCCAATTCGACCCCAGCCGTCCACATCACGCCGCGATTTTGAGCCGCATGGACCAGAAGGGACGCGCGCGATCTCTAGCTCGGCCAGGAGTGTCTCCAACTACCACTCATTTAAGTACGTCCCCAATGAGTGGCCGAAGAACGTCCCCAACGACTAGTCAAAATGGGCCATGTGTCCCAGTTGTGGAGACTCCTTGAGCCGTCTGGGTATCGCGAAGGATCGCGCACTCCCCCATCATCAAAAGTGACACACGCTACCAGTTGATGGGAGGCAGCCATGGGCTTCTTTGACAAGATGTTCGAGAAGAAAGAGTGCGCGATTTGCGGTACCGAGCTGGGACTTCTAGGTAAGACAAAAATCAATGAAGGCTACCTGTGCAAAGAGTGCGCCGGCAAGCTCTCCCCCTACTTTCACGGCTATCGCTCCAGCACCGCGGACGATATCCGTGAGCAACTCGCCTACCGCGAGGCCAACGCCGAGCGCCTGTCTTCGTTCAACCCCACGCGCACGCTTTCTGCCGGGCGCACCAATATTATGCTCGATGAGGACGCGGGCCTGCTGATCATCACTTCGCAGAGCCGCTGGCGCGACGCCAATCCCGACATCATCGAGTTCTCGCAGGTACTCGGCTGCGATATGGATATCGACGAGCAGCGCACCGAGATCTATCGCGAGACCAAGGACGGCGAGCGCGAGAGCTACAACCCGCCGCGCTACGACCTGGATTACGACTTTAATCTGACCATCCACGTCAACACGCCGTACTTTACCGAGATCAACCTGCGCGTGAACGACTCCACCATCGATCAGCGCGGCTCCATCGAATACCGCGAGGCCAAGCGCCAGGCAACCGAAGTCCGCGATGCGCTGGTGCAGCTGCGCCAGGAAACGCGCGACAGTGTCGTGGCCGCCAAGGCTCCCAAGACCGCGGTCACCTGCCCCTTCTGCGGAGCCACCACCATTCCCGATGCCAGTGGGCGCTGCGAATACTGCGGCGGCGCCATCGGCGCATAGCCTCCGGCAGCGAAAGGACCGATCATGGCCTTCGAGAGCGTTAACTATCAGTGCCCTGCCTGCGGTGGCCCCTTGCATTTTGCAAGCGCCGAGCAAAAGCTCGTCTGCGACTACTGCGATTCTCGTTTTGAAGTCGAAGAAGTCGAGGCCCTCTATCGCGAGCGCCAGGACAAGGCAGACGCCAAAGCCGATGCCGCAGCCGCAACGCCAAAGCCCGTCGCCGACGACGCGGTGCAGGAGCTCGCCCAAAACGCCGGCTACATCTGCTCGTCGTGCGGCGCCGAGCTCGTGTCCGACGGCACCGTCGCTGTCACCACCTGCCCGTACTGCGGCAACTCCGCCGTAGCGCCCGGTCAGCTTTCGGGCGACTTCTCGCCCGACCTGGTGATTCCATTTAAGCTCGGGCGCGATGACGTCACGGCCGCACTCAAGGAACACTACAAGGGCAAGATCTTGCTGCCCAAGAGCTTTGTCACCGGCAGCCACATCGACGAGGTCCAAGGTGTCTACGTGCCGTTTTGGCTCTACGGTGCCCGCGTTGACGGCGAAGTGTACTTTGACGCGACCAACGAGACCGTGACCGAGGAATCCGACCGCACCGTCACGACCACCGACCACTACGATGCCTATCGCAAGGGCAATATCTCGTTTAAGCGCGTGCCCGTCGACGGATCGTCCAAGATGCCCGACGGCCACATGGACGCCATCGAGCCGTTTGACTACGACGCACTGCGTCCGTTCTCGGTCGCATATATGCCCGGCTACATCGCCAACCGTTACGACGAGGACTGCGAGACCTGCAAGGCGCGCGCCGAGCGCCGTATGGAAGAAAGCACGATCTCGGCCCTGCGCGAGACCGTCGTCGACGAATACGACGATGCCACGGTCGAAAGCAAGCAGCTCGACTACACCTGGGAAGACAGCGACTATGCCCTGTTCCCCGTGTGGATGCTCTCCACCTCGTGGAACGGCAAGAGCTACCTGTTTGCCATGAACGGCCAGACCGGCCGCTTGGTCGGCGAGCTTCCTTGCTCCAAGCCCAAGCTCGCTATCGCCTCGGTGCTGTTCTTTGTGATCGGATTTGTCCTCTCCCAGATCCTCTTCATGGGTGAGAACGCCTTCGATCCGGATTACCTCACCTTTGATATCGAGGGCATCCTCATCAACATCGTCGCGCCGCTGATCATCGTGGTCATCGCAGACGTGCTGCTGGTGGGCCAGCTCAAGACGGCCAACGAGGCCACCCACGCCGATTGCTACTGTGGCGAGCTCGACCTGACCGAGAAGCACGACACCTTTAGCCATACCGAGACCTCGGTCGTCATGAAGGACAACAAGGACGATTAGCCATTCTGACCAATACCACCCGACCTTTGACGAGAAAGGAAAATCACCATGGGACTCTTGAAAGCTGGATTGGGAGCTGCCGGCGGCGTCATGGCCGACCAGTGGAAGGAATTTATCTATTGCGAATCGATGCCCGCTGACGTCTTGGCCTGCAAGGGCGTCAAGCGCACCGGTGGCCGCAGCTCCAACACGCGCGGCGAGGACAACGTCATCTCAAACGGCTCCGTCATCGCCGTCAACGATGGCCAGGGCATGCTCGTGGTGCAAAACGGCAAGATCATCGAGGTCGCGCTGGAGCCCGGCGAGTTTGTCTTTGACACCGGCAGCGAGCCGAGCGTCTTTAGCGGCAATCTGGGCGACTCCATCAAGGAGACCTTCGCCAATATCGGCAGCCGCTTTACCTTTGGCGGCGATGCGGGCAAGGACCAGCGCGTCTACTTCATCAACACCAAGGAGATTATCGGCAACAAGTACGGCACCGCCTCGCCCGTGCCCTTCCGCGTGGTCGACAACAACATTGGCCTCGACGTTGACATCTCCGTGCGCTGCAACGGCGAGTATTCGTACCGTATCACCAACCCGCTGCTGTTCTACACCAACGTGTGCGGCAACGTGACCGATAGCTACACGCGCGACAAGATCGACAGCCAACTTAAGTCCGAGCTGCTCACCGCCCTGCAGCCCGCCTTTGCCAAGATCTCGGAGATGGGCATCCGCTACAGCGCCATCCCCGGCCACACCACCGAGCTCGCCCGCGCGCTCAACGAGGTCCTCTCTGCCGACTGGCGTGACCTGCGCGGCGTCGAGATCGTGAGCTTTGGCGTCAACTCCATCGCCGCCTCGCAAGAAGACGAGCAGATGATCAAGGACCTGCAGAAAGCCGCGGTCATGCGCGATCCCACCATGGCGGCAGCCAACATTGCCAGCGCCCAGAGCGACGCAATGCGCGCGGCAGCCGCCAACCCCAACGGCGCGATGGCAGGCTTTATGGGCATGGGCATGGCAGGTGGCATGGGCGGCATGAACGCCAGCCAGCTGTTCGCCGCCGGCCAGGCACAGCAGCAGGCCGCTCCGCAGCCGGCTCCGGCTCACGCCCCCGCACCGGCTCCCACCGCCGCACCTGCGGCCGGCGCATGGACCTGCAGCTGCGGCGCCACCAACACCGGCAAGTTCTGCTCCGAGTGCGGTAGTCCCGCACCCGCCTCGGCACCGGCCAAGTGGTTCTGCCCCAACTGCGGCAGCGAAAACGGCGGCAAGTTCTGCAGCAACTGCGGAACGCCCCGGCCCTAGCCCCTCTATCTGGTAATTGGCGGGGGATCCGCCACCCCCGCATTTGCTTCTATGGGTTTCGTTCGATAAAGGAGGACACCATGAAGACAACGTTCAAAAAATCCGTACTCGCATTCCTGACATGCGTCCTGGCGCTCGCCTTTGCCCTGACGGGCTGCAGCGGCGGCGGCAAGGACCCCAAGGCCAACTTCGTCGGCAGCTGGGAACTCTCGGGTGGAACCGTGGATGGCGAAGAGCTGACCGATGAGTACATGAAGATGCTCGAGGATTGGGGTGTCCACTGCGTCCTGATTCTCGATGAGGACGGTACAGGCGCCCTCGACCTGTTCCTTGAAGTCGTCGACCTTAAATGGGAGGCAAAGGACGCCACCACCGTAACCATCACCGCCGAAGATGAGTCGCACGACATGAAGCTCAAGGACGGCAAACTCATCCTCGAAGAAGATGACGGCAATCTTGTCTTTACCAAGTCCGACAAGGACCTGTCCGGTACGGTAAAGAAGGATCGCGAGGCGGCCGAGAAGGAAGAGGAGATCGATGAGGCCGTTGAAGACGACGACGTCCAGAAGATTGAAATCTCCCCCGCCGTCACCGTCGCCGATGACGACCTGTGCACCATCACCATCACCGAGAAGTTCAAGGACGACTGGGGCGACATCGGCTTTGTCGTCAACATCACCAACAAGAGCGACAAGGACCTGACCTTCTACGCCCCCACCGGCAAGACCAACGTCAACGGCACCATGAAGGAAGCCTGGTTCTCGGCTCACCTGATGCCCGGCACCAACGCCACCGAGGAATTCACGTTCTCGAACGGCACGCTCGACAGCCTTGACGACCTCGTCAATACGACCATCGGCATCGACGCCTACCTGACCGATTCCTACGAGGACGTCGCCTCTTACAGCGCAACCATCGCGTAACGGCAGACACCGATAGCCGCGGATTGGCGGACACATCCGCGCACACCAGACGGGGCCGCAGGAGTTGATCCTGCGGCCCCGTCGCTTTATGCCGATGCGTAACGAGCGCTAGCGCTCCATGTTGGGAACGATGCTGCCCTCCGTTACCGCGCGCACGGCCAGGCGCATGATGTTGTCGTAGCCGGTCTTGTTGAGAATCTCCGAGATGCGGCGTTTGATGGTGCCCTCGCTCATAAACAGCTCGGCCGCGATCTCGCGGCGGCTCTTGCCCTCGCAGGCAAGGCGCAAAATCGACAGCTCGACATCGTCGAGGGTCGCCGTGCCCGAAAAAATGCTCTCGGGCGGCTTGGGAAACGTGCAATAGCCCGCCAGCGTGGAGCGCATCACGGCGAACAGCTCGTCGATACCGACGTTCTTGTACACAAAGCTGTCGACGCCCGCCTCGCGGGCCTGATCGACAAAGGTGATCTCGGGCATGCCGGTCATGATAATGATGCGACACTCGGGCAGTTGCTCCTTGATGCGCGCCGCCGCCACGATGCCGTTTGAATCGTGTTCGGTGCACACGTCCATCAGTATCATGTCCGGGCGCTCCTTGAGCGCGACACCCAAGGCCTCGGAGGCATCGGCGATCGCGGCGGCGACGGTCATATCGGGCTGGTCACCAACGGAGCGTGCCAGGCTCTCGCGCAGAATGGCCTGGTCTTCGACTATAAGGACGCGGATCATGAACTTCTCCTTTGGACCGTGGCGTTGGAGCTCAGCGGGATGGACACCGCAAGCGTAAAGGGCGGGGCGGCATGGATTTCCAGGCAGCCGCCCAGATCTTGCGCGACATGCCTCATACCTGGAATACCCGTTCCCTCGCGATACGATACGGGTGCAGGCGCGCCGTCGTTAGAAACGGTCATCCGCGCAACAGCGCTGCCTTCCGACGTCTCCCGCCACAGGCGCACATGGACCCGATGGGCCTGTGCATGCTTGGTGGCATTGGTCGAGGCTTCGCGGATAATCTGCAGAAAGGCTGCGGCGACACGCGCGTCCTCAGGCAGCTCGCCCTCCACATCGATCTGCACGCTCACCAGGCCAAAGGCATGGACGATATCGCCCAGTTGCTCTGTCGGTTCGGTGTCGCCCCCACTGCGCAGATCGGCAGCGATTGAGCGCAGCAGCGGGTCGATCTGCTCGAGTGACTCGTCATCCAGGCGCCCTTCCTCCAGATAACGATGGAGAATGGATAGGCGCTGCCCGATCACGTCGTGCACGCGAGCGCGCATACGCAGATAGGCCGCATTGTCAGCAACTTTTTTGACTTCTTCGATCTGGGCTTGGAGCTCTTGGCCCGCAAGCTCAAGCAGGTGGTTGGCTTGCGCTAGGCGATCATGGGCATGCGCATACTCTGTTACATCCAGACCGATAATGCGCTCAAAGAGGCGGCCCGAAACCATAACGTCATCGTGCACGAACAAGCGAATCTCGGCGGGAGAAACCTCGACCACAACGCGCGCCTCACCAAAGCGGTCCAGATTAATCCGCACACGGTTCCTGCTGCTTTCGGGCATTTGCATGCTGAGTTTGCGCAGGTCGTTCCATGTACCGCTCATATCGTCTAGGTCGGTGGGCATATGAAGCTCCACCAGGTTTTTGCGCATGCAGCGGTTCATGAGCAGCGGACGACCCCTCGGGTCCAGATACAGGATGCCCACGGGAATCACGTTGATGGTCTCGATCGTCGAGAACATGGTGATATCCTCTTGGCGGTTACGGACATCCATCAAGAGCGCCGCGATGGAACGGAACAGGAAGAACGCTCCCTCTGCGATAAGGACAACGGTCCACGCCGAGCCCATGGCAAAAACCATCGGCGGCGTAACGGTGACAACAAGCAGCAGCTCGACCAGCATGACGGGGCGACGATAGCGCACCATAAGCACCACGCCGTAGGCAAAGATCACGGCATTGAGCCACAACGCTCTGCCCATTGCCCTGGCGCAAACGTCAAGCGGCGCCACCAGATATGAGCCAGACGACGCGAACAAGATGAGCGCCGAAATAACTAGGTGAAGCACAAGGCTCGCCTCGTAGGCACAAACCACCTTACGGTTATAGGACGAGCGGCGCGATGCGATGAGCGGGACGTGGATCGTCTGCAGACACGCAGCCAGGGCAAAGACAACATCGAGCGCAACGATTTGGGGAAGGATGAGCGAAATCTGCATCGTCATTCACCCGCCCGCGGCATCAAGACGATCATGCGCAGCTGGCCGGGCTCGCCCTCAAGGCGGTATGCCACGTTGCGCCCTTGCAGAGCGCTTTCGAGCTCTTGCGCGGCGGGCGTCTGCGAAAGATCTTCATCATCGTTGGAAAAAAGCGTGGCGCGCAGCTCGACACTGCATCGGTCATGGTCGCCCAAGTGATACATAAGCGCCGGATGGTCGGTGGTGTAGGCAAAAAACGCAAAGTCATACACGCAGTCGTACAGGGCGCTTACCGTACTGGCGTGCATCGGGCGCCGTATGGCGATAATCGAAGCGCAATCGATATCGATGGTGCGCAGGTCGCTTGCGAGCTCGTTGGCAATGAGCTGAATGCGGTCGCGATCAAAACCGCTCTCCCCGTGCTGTGCCAACGTGAGCGACCCTTTGCGCTTGCAATAGGCGACGAGCATCTTGGCGCGCTGCAGCATGCGGTAACGCTCGTGCGAAGACGCCTCGTCGGTCAACGGCGGCAGCGAGCTCAGCAGGTCATACATCCCTTCGAGCGCGCGGGCAAGCGCCTGGTCCACGTCTTGGACCAGCAAGGTCTCGGCCTCTTGATCTGCCAGGTGCGTCTTAAGGTCGTAGTCGGCAGCGAGCAGCTCGTTTTGACGCTGCAGCTCCATGCGACGGTGTGCCAGTTCACGGTTAAGCTCGTTGAGATCCGACACGTCTTGGGCAAGCAGGGCCGATCCGCCCAGCAGTGGAAAGGCTCGGTACATTACATCGGGATTGGACTCCACGGCAAAGGCATGGACATGCCCGTGTTCCTGGGCTCGCAGCTCTTCGCACACGTCCGCCGGCATTGGCTTCGACACCGGCGTGGCATAGACCTCCTGCAGGTCGCGCGTTAGAACTTTGAGGTCAAGCGGCAAGGTGTCGAAGATGCCGGCGATGTCGTGATACGACGGAATGACACCGCAATCGAGACAGATTTCCATCGCCACCACGCACAGGACGCAATAGACGAGCGAAAAGTTGAGCCTCCATGCCCAAGGCACGCGCAGAGCATACGAGATGGCAAAGAATGCGCCACCCAGCAGTACGAGCGCCGCCGTGCCCGAGAAACGCTGGACGCGAAAGGACGAGGACCGACCAACCAGGACAAAAAAGGCCACGAAGTCAAAAGCCGTCCACACGAGCACGGCGAAATAACCCCAGCCGTACGTGTAATCGTTGCTCCAGGTGTCGCTTGTGCGGTCAAAGCGAAAGACCTGCTGGTGAAAATCGTTGGTGAGCACAAATCCGATAAGCAGGATAGCCATAATCCACAGCGCAGCGCAGTAGCGGCGACCCAGGCGGTGTTGCTCCAGGCCCGCAAGGCGCAGACCACACAACTGGTAGAGCAGCGGAATGAGCGTCATGGGCACGTAGTACAGGTACCACAGCACGGTGGCATAGAACGGCGTGAACGACTTGTACTTGAGAATGACTTCGATCATCCACAGGGCGCAGATGGTGGCGACGGCAACAAGACGGCGGCGCAACACATAGTCCAAACAGCGCAGATAGACCGATACGCCCCAGATCGAAAATGCAATTGCGGCAACAAGCAACGGCAGAGAGCTCGAATGGACGAGCGCATCCACGACCTCTTCGGACACCTCGCTATAGGCGGGCACGGCGTTAGAAAGTTTGGGGTCGAAGGCGAACAGCGCCGGCAAGACTGCCAAAAGCATGAGGAACATCGCGGTGATGACACCGGCGATAGCAAAGACGCGGTGGCGGTACACCTGATGGGTTATGCCAACAAGGAATCGCGGCATGGCGAAGAGCCTGCCGCCCCTGGGATCCGCCACGGGTGCGAATCGGGCGGCCGCGTTGCCGATATGTCGCTCGCGGGTACCCATAGTGCTTTTAGTGTACCGACAGATGGGTCGAAAAAGCGGGCCGCATGTCCCAAAATCCGCAGACGGCAAGGCGCCCGGCAGCCTCCCCCGTCTGGCACTTCCCGATATCTGCCCGCCCCAAACCACCGCAAAGGAGACAGGCACCTTTGTGGTGGTTTGGGGCGATGCGCTAGTCCACGGTGATGTCGAGATTTTTGCCGATGAGGCCTACGTAGCCGCCTTCGGCTGCCTTGGGGCTGTCGGCGTGGCAGAGGACCCACTTGTCGGCCTTCCAGTAGCAGTAGCTGTCGCCGGCAGCAGGCATATCGGCCGCGACCTCGGGGCGCGGGCCGTTGGTGCCGGCGGGCAGCGCCACCATCACCTGGAAGCCACCGTCGTCGACCATGCACGGCGTGTAGTGGAGCGTGGTGTTGAAGACTTCGACGACCGTACCCGCCGGCACGCGGAACGCCTTGACGCATGCGGTGTCGAGCTTGCCATCCTCGATCTCCCAGCGATGCGCCACGAGCAGAATAAAATCGCGGGCGCCCAGGTTAAACTCGCTGGCGCGGTGATACTCCAGGCAGTTGAGCTGCGTGTTGTGGCCGTTGCACCAGCCCAGTTGGAAGGGACGGCCGCCAAACATGAGAAAGCCCAGTTTATCGGCATCCTTGACGTCCTCGAGCTCCGGCGCACTTGCAACGTACTTGCTGCCCTCGGGAATGGGCGTGGCAGAGAGCGCCTCGAGCACGGGCGACGTAAGCTCGGACGGAACGTTATCCCAAACGTTGCCATAGGACTTGAACTCGGGATCGTTGACAGAGTAGATATGCATGTTCACTCCTGTTCGTAAATGTGACTATACGAACATTCTAGAACAAACATGAGCGATTTTGAACGCTCGCCCCGACCAATCAACAAAAAGGCGCCCCCGCATAAGCGAAGGCGCCCAATGCGCGCGTTTTGGACGATAAAGCCCTTATGCCTGCTGATAGTGCAGGTGCTTCTCGTCGATATCGGCCAGGTCGCGGTCGAGGTAGCGGCGCGCGAGCCAGTTAGCCATGGGAAGGTTCTGGTCCAGGTAGTTGCCGCACTCCTCGGGAGCGGCACCGGGGACATCGCCCTCAAAGTCGGCGACAAACTCGAACAGCTCACGCACGAGCGGCAGGATCTCCTCGCTCGTCACCTCGCCAAATACGACGAGGTAAAAGCCCGTGCGGCAGCCCATGGGGCCAAAGTAGACAATGCGGCCCGACCACTCGGCATGATTGCGAAGGAACGTCGCGCCCAGGTGCTCGATGGTGTGGCACTCGGCCGTGTTCATGACCGGCTCCTTGTTGGGCGTGGTCAGGCGCAGGTCAAAGGTGGTGACGGCGGCCCCGGTCGCCGGATCGCGGTCGATGCGGCTCACATACACGCCGGGCTCAAGCAACAGATGGTCAACGGAAAAGCTCGCAATGCGCTCCATGGCAGATCCTCTCGGTAGTCAATTTGGGACGGGCTCTTTTAGCTGGTTCGAATGGTCGCACCAATCATAACAGTCAAAAAAGCCCCGTCCCAAAAAGACAACTTAGCCCAGGACGCGGGCCATACGCGTCTTGAACTCGGACAGGAAGCGCGGAGCATCCACGGTCAGTGCCACAAGCGCGCTCTTGTCCGGATCGGACAGGCGACGCTCATCGCAGATGGTGCGACCGCGGTACTCGCCCAGCAGATCAACACGCAGGTTGCAGCCGAGCGCACCTACGAGCGTGGGGTCGATCGCCACGGCAACGGCCAGCGGATCGTGCAGCGCACAACCACCCAGGTAGGGTGCGTTCATCTCGTACGAGCCAATGTAGTGCTCGACCATGCTCGCAAATGCGCAGCCCACCATAGTGCCCGAGCCCGTCCAGCCGGCAATGTCGCGGCGTGTAAGCACCACGCGATGCGTCACGTCCAGACCCACCATGGTGAGCTTACGGCCCGAGCGCAGCACCGCGTCGGCTGCCTCGGGGTCGCTCGCCATATTGGCCTCGGCACCCGCGCTCACGTTGCCGGGCACGGTAAGGGCGCCGCCCATCACGACCACGCGGCCGATGGACATCATCGCTGCCGCATCGCGCTCCAGGGCGAGCGCCAGGTTGGAGAGCGGGCCAGTCGCCACGTAGACCAGATCGGGACCATAGGTGCGCGCGGCATCGATCAGATAATCGACCGCGGCGTTGCCGTCGGCCGAGGTCGCCCCCACCGGCTCGTAGGGCGACGCGGGCACGCTCGCGTCGCCGATGCCGTTCTTGCCGTGAATGAGCGCGGTGGACGCCGGCGGCGTATAAGGCTCAGTCGCCTGCAGAGGACGGTCGGCGCCCAGGTACACCGGCACCTCGGGACGACCCAGCAGATCGAGCACCGCCAGGCAATTGTGCGCCGATTGCTCGACGCGCACGTTGCCAAAGCACGTGGTGATGCCCACGAGCTCCACCTCGGGGCTCGCGATGGCATAGGCCAGCGCCATCGCATCGTCCACACCCATATCCAGATCAAGGATCAGCTTCTTGATTGCCATTGTTCTACTCCGCTTCTCCGTCTTTATCGTTTAACCAAACCAATGTTCAACTTCGGCGCGCGTGGGAATCGATTGCTGAGCGCCCAGGCGCGACACCGTCACTGCCGAGGCGCGAGCACCCGCGGCCATGCACTCAAAGAGCGGCAAGCCCTCTAGGCGAGCCGCCGCCAACGCGCCGATAAACGTATCGCCGGCGGCCGTGGTATCGACTACCGTACTCGAAAGTGCCGGCATGCGCAGCAGCTCACCGCCATCGCCGAGCATAACCGAGCCGGCACCGCCCAGCGTGATGACCGCGGCGCCGGCGCCCTTGTCGAGCAGCGCATTGAGCGCGGTGACGCAACTCGCGTCATCCGTGGGCAGAATGCCCGTCAGCACCTGGCACTCGGTCTCGTTGGGACAGACCAGGTCGACCGCAGGCCAGACCTCCGCAGGCAGCTCGCAGGCGGGCGCTGGATTAAAGACCGTATAGAACCCCAGCTCGTGAGCGCAAACAAGCGCCTCGGCCGTCGCCGCAAGGTCGCATTCGCCCTGGGCGATAAAGACGCTTCCGGCAGCCGGGGCAATCTCGCTGGCGCCGCCGTCGAGCTCATGGGCCACCAGACGCCTCAGCGCGCAGGCAACGTCCGCGCCCGCAAGCGCATGGTTGGCGCCCGGTGACAGTATGATGCGGTTGTCGCCCTCGCAGCGAATGATGGTCGCCGTTCCCGTCTCCACGTCATCGCGATGCACTACAAAGTCACAGTCCACGCCGGCGTCTTGGAGCCCCACCACGAGCGACGCGCCGAACGCATCGCGACCGACCGCGCCGATCATGTGCGTGCACGCGCCCATACGCGCGGCAGCTACGGCCTGATTGGCGCCCTTGCCTCCGGCGTTGGTGATAAACCCGCTGCCGCCGACGGTCTCGCCCGCACGCGGTATGCGCTCGCACGCCACCGAAAGGTCCATGTTCATGCTGCCGAACACCGCAACGATGCCGCGATCTGCCATGGAAACCTCCTCGTCCGCGGGCTCTGCACCCGCTGTCGGCCGTCAATCGTGTGCTCTCGCACCTCTATAACTTTAGTTCACTTTGATGTGAACGCGCGCTTGAGCTTGCGCCAGCAGCAAGCATTCACAGGAGCAGGCAGCTACAATGAAGGCGTGCTGATTATTCTCGTCATTGGATGATGTTTTATGGAACAACTCTCGCAATCGGGCTCGCGCGGTCGACGCCGCACGGGCAACGAGCCAGCGCCGCACGAACGCGTGAAGGGCGAACGCCGTGCTAACGAACCGCGACGCACCGCGAGCCCCCATCGCGCTTCTGCCAACAACGCGGGCCGCGCCAACACTCCCGCCGCGGAGCAGACGCCTGCTCGCCCCAAGTCCCGCTACATCCCTGCACTCGACGGCCTGCGTACGCTCGCCGTCGTCGCGGTGGTGCTCTATCACCTTAACCTCACGTGGGCTCAGGGCGGCCTGCTCGGCGTCACGATCTTCTTTGTGCTTTCGGGCTATCTGATCACGCGCTTGCTGCTCAACGAAGTCGCTAAGACCGGCCGCATCGACCTCAAGAGCTTCTGGATCCGCCGCATCCGTCGCCTGGTCCCCGCCGTGGTGACCGTCGTGGTGGTGACCTGTGCGCTGTGCACCGTCTTCAACCACGTGATGCTCACCAAGATGCGTCCCGACATCCTGCCGTCGCTGTTGTTCTTCAACAACTGGTGGCAGATTGCCCAAAACGTCTCGTACTTCAATGCTCTGGGCGACCCCTCGCCGCTCACGCACTTTTGGTCGCTTGCCATCGAGGAACAGTTCTACCTGATTTGGCCGCCACTGCTGTTTGCCATGGTATCCATGCATGTGAGCAAGCCCAACACGCGCCGCGTGGTTCTGGGCCTGGCTGCTGTCTCCGCCATCGCCATGATGGTGCTCTACAATCCCGCCACCGACCCCAGCCGCGTGTACTACGGCACCGACACCCGCGTCTTCTCGCTGCTGCTGGGTGCCTGGATGGCCTTTATCCCCGACCGCGACCTGGCTCCGGTGCGTCTCGCTCGTCGTCTGGGGCTCAATCGCCTGGCTGGCGCCGCCAAGCACGGCAAGAACGCCGAGGACAAGCCTGGCGAGAAGGCCGACGAAGCAGCCGAGACCGCACCGGCACAGCCGAGCGCCCTCGTGCGTTTTTGGTCCTCGCCCGCATCCATCGATGTATTGGGCGTCGTGGGTCTGGTTGGCCTTGCCGCCATGGTCGCGCTCACCAACGGCTACACCGCCTTCCAGTATCGCGGAGGCACGCTGCTGTGCTCGATCCTCACGCTCATGGTCATCGCGGCCTGCGTGCAGCCCCAGGGAATGGTTGCCCGCGCGCTGTCCGCCGAGCCGCTCGTGTGGGTTGGCAAGCGCTCGTACAGCATCTACCTGTGGCACTATCCCCTGCTGTTGCTCATGAACCCGGTCGCCAACATCAACGATACACCGTGGTGGCAGTACATTTTGCAGGTGCTGTTGGTGGTCGCCGTGGCCGAATGCTCATATCGCTTTATCGAGACGCCGTTTAGAAAGGGCGCCTTTGGGCGCACCGTATCCGAGTTCCGCGACGGCACCGCCACGCCCGCCAACTGGGTGCGCGCGCACGTCCCTGCCTGCGCAGCCTGCGCTGTCGTGTTGGTCGTTGCACTGGGCGGCCTGATCTTTGTGCCCGAGACGTCTGCGCTGAGCGGCGAGGGCGCCGAAGTTCTGAACAAGGAAGCCAAGAACGCCGCACCCACCGACCAGCAGGCGGCCGACGACACCGACAAGGACAACGACGGCTTCCCCGACGGCTCCTACGACCTGTTGATGATCGGTGACTCCGTGTCGCTGCGTGCCGTGGACACCTTTGACGGCGTGTTCCCGCACAGCCATATCGATGCCGAAAAGGGCCGCCAGTTCGATGCGGGCCGTGCGACATTTGAGGGCTATCTTCAACAGAACCTTGCCGGCAAGATCGTGGTCTTTGCGCTGGGCACCAACGGCTTGGTAACCGACGACCAAATCGACGCCATCATGGCCGATGCAGGAGATAAGCGTATTGTGGTGTTTGTGAACACGCGCAGTCCGCAGCCGTGGGTTGGCTCTACCAACCAGGCCATCGCTAACGCCGTTACGCGCTACAAGAACGTGCGCGTTATCGACTGGTACGGATACAGCGCCAACCGCAACGACCTGTTCGATGGCGATGGCACGCACCTATCGACCACTGGCGTGACTGAGTACCTCAACTTGATCCACGACGCAGTCAAGAAGGACCTGCCCGTGCATCCCGAGGATCACGTCAACGATCCGCAGCCGGCAGCCGTCAAGTCTGCCACCGACGCGCTCGTCAATGCGCTCGCTCTCAAGCCGCACAAGTTGGGCACCGACAAGTAACCTGCAGCGCAAACTTCCCACATCCGGAGGGGGTGTCTGCCACGGCAGACACCCCCTCCGGCAGTTAGGGACACTCCTGGCGCAGCCAATGAAGACCTCTACGGATGAATTCCAGGCCGCTCCGTCGCTCCAGACATCGTTTCCGCGCCTCGTGCCTGCCCCAAACAAACAAAACAAGCCCTTTTCGCCGCACCCTCAAAGGTCTGTGGGCAAAAAAGGGCAAATATGAGTACTGTTACCATTTTAGTAGCAGGAAAAACCACCCAAAATGACGCTCGGGCGACCCCTACAGCCCCCTAAAGCAGCCAACCTGACTGGTTTAAGGCGTATTGAAGCCAATTTTAATGAACATACTATAGGTTATGTTCATTATCTTTTTGGATGTAAATGCTATTCACTTAGCAACAGTACTCATATTTGGCATTTTTTGCCCACCGCCATATAACTAACGCCCTATAGCAGACAAAAAACAGGCCGCAGCCCATCGCTGCGGCCTGTTCGGAAGCAAAAGTGGGCGTTAAGCGCTGTAGCCCATCGCTTGCAGCACAAACATGACGACCGTGAGCACCGTAATCACGGCGATAGTCGCCCAAGTGAGCACGTTCCACACGCGGCCATTGCGGTTGGCACCCATGATGTGACGGTCGGCGGCGATAACCACCTGGAACACCAGAACCACGGGCAGTAGCACGCCATTGATGACCTGTGAGGTCATCATAATCTGGAACAGATCGACGCCGGGCATAAGCACCAGCACGGCAGAGATACCGATGATGGCCGTAATGATGCCGCGGTAAACCGGGGCCTCGTCCCAGCTGCGGTCGGCACCGCGCTCCCAGCCAAATGCCTCGCAGATAGCGCTCGACGTAACGCCCGGCAGCACGCAGGCGGCCAAGAAGCTCGCCGCGACCAGGCCCGAGGCAAACAGTACCGTGGACCACTGACCCGCAATAGGCTCCAGCGCGCGGGCGGCATCGGCGGCATCGCTAATCTGAATACCCGCCGGGAACAGCACCGTACCGGTCGTGATGATAATGAAGCCCGCAATGATATCAGCAGCGATCGAGCCGCTCACGGTATCGATACGCTGCAGCACGATGTCGTCCTCGCCCGCGTTCTTATCGACCACGTTGTTCTGCGCCAAGAAAATCATCCACGGCGCGATGGTGGTACCGATCGTTGCGACCACGAGCGACACGTAGCTGGGGTCATTTTGAATGTTAGGCACGACCAGGTCGACCGCGACCTCACCCCAGTTGGGGCCAGCCATAAACGCGGCGACAATATAGGTCACGAAGACGCAGCTTACCAGCAGCAGAATCTTCTCGATGCGCTGGAAACTACCCGACATGGTAAGCATCCACACCAGCAGCGCCACCAACGGCACCGAGATGCTCGCCGGCACGCCAAAGAGAGCAAGGCCGCTGGCGATACCCGCAAACTCCGAAATGGTCACAGCCGTGTTGGCGATCAACAGCGCCGCCATAGCAAGTACACTCTTGCGCACGCCAAAACGCTCGCGGATGAGCGATGCCAGGCCCTTGCCCGTGACGCAGCCGCAGCGCGCCGCGGTCTCCTGCGTCACGATGAGCAGCACAGTCATGACGGGAAGCATCCAGAGCATCTTGTAGCCATAGCTGGCGCCCGCACTGGAATACGTTGCAATGCCGCCGGCGTCATTGCCCGAAAGCGCCGCCAGCAGACCGGGACCCATAGCGCCAAAGATGGCCGCGATGGTCAGCTTTTGCTTGGTGCCCGACTTTTGCTTGGTATTTTGCACGCGACCACCTAACCCATGACTGACATGGCGAGCAGCACCGCGGCGATGCAATACGCCACACACGAGATCATGACGGCAATAACGTTCATGGCGGTGCCCGACGTGTTGAGGTCATGCTCGTCACGCCAGAACAGCACCATCAGGTAAATCACGGCGCTCATGTTGCCAACCAGGCAAATGATTGCAGCGATATTAAAACACCCGGTAAAGAGTTGCTCCTCAAACATGGGCGCATCGGGGAACGCGGCGGTGCGCACCAGCTGGGCGCACAGGTAGATCACGAGCGACAGAATCAGGCCCATGCCCGTGCTCTGGAAGAAGAATCCCAGATACGGCTTGGGCTCGTCGTCGTGACCGTCATACTCCAGGAAGTAGTTCTTGACGAACGACACCATGCGCGAGGCCGCCAGCAGCACGAGCGGCATGGCGCACATGGGGAACACCACCAGATGCGCGGAGCCGAGCGCCGTTCCCAGCACGGTCGCCATGATGCACGACGCGATGCCCCATACAACAACCCAGTACTGGCGATGCACGAACCAGCTGAGCACGTTCGTCGAGTCGTCGGACGCGCTGTCGCCCGAGCCGACACCGGCGATCTGCAGGTCCTCCTGATGCTCCTCGGCGATAACGTCCATGGCGTCGTCGAAGGTTACGATACCCAGGATGTGGCGGTTCTCGTCGCAGACGGGGATGGCGACCAGGTCATACTTGGTCATCTCGTCCGTCACGTCTTCCTGGTCCTCGTCGGGCGACACGTAGACCAGGTCGCGATAGGCCAGCTGACCCAGCGTGGCGTCGCGGTCGGCTACGATCAGCGTGCGCAGCGAAAGCACGCCGGTCAGCATGCCGCTCGGATCCTCGGTATAGACGTAGTAGACGCTCTCGAAGTCCTCGTCGAGCTCGCGAATCGCCTCGATGGCGTCACCGACCGTTGCCGTGGCGGGCAGGGAGACAAACTCCGAGGTCATGATGCGGCCGGCGGTGTTGTCCTCATACCCCAGCAGGTTACGAATCGCCTTCTCCTCCTTGACGCCCATCAGGCGCAGGAGCTTCTCGGCCTTCTCGTAATCGAGCTCGTCGATCAGGTCGGCTGCATCGTCCGGGTCCATCATGGCCAGCATCGACGATGCGTCCGTGTCGGACAGGCCCTCGAGCATCTCGGTCATAAGCTCGTCGTCATCGAACTCCGAGATGGCCTCGGCGGCCTGGGCAGTATCGAGCTGCGCAAACACCTGCGCACGTAGGCGCGGGTCGAGCTGCTCGATAATGTCGGCGATATCGGCAGGGTGCAGCTCGCCGAGCGTCTTGTGCGACACCGAGAGTTGAATGTTCTTGGTCGAGCGGTCGAGCAGGTCCATGTAGGACCAAGCGATGATGTCCTCACTGAGCGGCTTGCCCAGGTGCTTCATAAAGCCTTCGACGATATGCTCGAGCGCGGGGCTGATGGCGCGCAGCAGACCGCGGGCGCCGACCTCGGCGCCCAGCAGGCGCAGCTGGTTTTCGCCCGACATGGAAAACTTGATGTCGTTGACGCGCACGACCTTCATGCCCTGCGTGTCGACAATCTGCTTGTTGAGCACGTCGCGGGCAAGCAAGAGTTCGGTCGGCTGCAGGTACGAAAAACGGATTTCGGTGGCCGGCGACTTAAGGTGTACGCCCGTCTCGTCGATACGGTCGACCCATTTGCGCCAGCTGATCATAAACGGCGTCTTGCCGGGGCCGCGGAACGCGAGCGACGTCACGTGTGGAAAAACTTCGCCGGTAGCAATGCCAAAATCGTTCACAACGCCGAGCTTTTCGCCGTCGACGTCCAAGACCGGCAATTTGAGCATCTCACTCAGATAATTCAATGGTGCTCCCCATCATTATTCCTCCGGACGCGACCGCGCGTGCGGCGTCCGGGGGCTTCTGGATATGTATACGCATGCGCGGGCGGCACGCCGCTCGACGCTTACACCCCGTGCATGCGCAAATAGCACCTGCATGGGGTCATCGACTGTATGGTCGAGGTTTGGATTTCACCTGTAACCTTTCTCTTGACCCTCATTAACCGCAGTAACTATAGCATCAGCATCGCCCTGCGGCATCGAATTTATGCGCTGCACATTGCAGGCATACCAAACGCTGACGCATCCGTGACATAGCTGTTGGGGACGTTCTTAAACGACTACCCAATAACTACTCTGTGGTGTCGTCGTCCTCGGCAAGTTGGGGGAACACGGCGTCCTTGGGCATGGCGGCCTTCGTCAGCGAGGTGAGCTTTTTGCTCAGCGACGTGTCCGTCTTGACCAGGTCGCTGAGCGTCACGATCTTGTAGCCGTCGGCAATGAGGCCGTCGATAATCTGCGGCAGCGCCTCGAGCGTCTGCTCGGCGCATTCGTCTCTATCGGTAAGCAGCACGATATTGCCCGGCGTCACCGAATCGAGCACCGTCGAGACCTGCTCGTCGGCACCGTTGAGCAGCCAGTCGCCCGAGTCAATATTCCACGAGACCACGGCGGAGACCAGGTCCCTCGCATCAATCCAGTTTTGCTCGTCAAAGGCAGCGTAGGGAGCACGCAGCAGCATCGTCTTCACGCCGGTCGCCGACTTAATCGCATCGGTGCCTTTCGTGATCTGTTCGCGTACCGCCTCACGGTCCCGACCCTTGAGCGAATCGTCGCTGTAGCTGTTGGATCCGATCTCGCACCCGGCATCGACAATCGCCTTGGCCGTGGCAGGCGAGGCCTCGACCGCATCGCCCGAAAGGAAGAACGTCGCGGTGACGCCCTTTTCCTTGAGCACCTGCAGGATCTGCTTGGTGGCGCCGCTCGGACCCTCGTCAAACGTCAGCGCCACGTACTTTTTGTTGCCCTTGGGCGCCACGCTGGCGCACGCAACGACGCAATCGGTGGCGGGCACAACCTCGCCGCGGTCCTGCGTCTTGCCCGACTGCTCACCAACCCACACCTCGGAGCGGCCCTGGACACCCCACGTCTGCACATACTCGATAGCGCCCGTACCCTCGACCTTGAGCTTGGGCTCGATAACCGTAGCCTGAACCTCGTGCTTCTCGTAGATGTTACGGCCATCCTTGACCGTCACCTTCTCGCCGCCCTCAAGTTCGCGGCTATCCCATTTGCCCTGCTTCACGCGCTTGCCGTCGACCTTCACCGACAGCTTTTCGCCCCCATGGCGCTTGAGCACGCTGTCATCGACGGCCAGCAGGTCGCCTGCGTCGTAGGTGTCAGTCAACTCCTGGTCGTCGATGAGGTTTTGTAGCGTAGAGCCGACGCGCACTGCGGTCTTCTGGCCGTTGAGCTCCACGTCCACGCTGCGGTTGACGTAGCCCACGACGGCAGCGATAAACAGCACGAGTGCGCAACCCACGGCGATGAGCGCATAGGGCAGGCGAGACGAACGACGGGGTGTGCGGCTGTTGCCGATGCGAGCGCTGCGGTCGCTAAAGCCGCGGCTATGGTTGAGATACATCGCGCCGGGCTTACGGTGACGGCGGCGCTGACCGCTGGGCAGCTGCCCCAGGTCGCGGCGCGCCGTCGGACGCGCACCCGAACGCCCGTTTAAGTTGGATCCGTTTTGGCGCATATGCCCTCCCCCATAAACACAGCAAGCCGGAGCAACAGGTCTCCGGCTTGCCTCCCATCATTTGGTACGTCGCTATTTTGTAGCTTTTGACGAGCCTCCGCTCGCCTTTTGGTATTCGTCCTTAAAGGCCTTGAACATGCCGCGCGTCTTGCCGAGCTGCTTGCCCAGTGCGCGACTGCCCTTGTCCACGGCAACCGATCCCTTGTCGTCGAGCACCTTGGCGCCCTTTTTGACCTTGTCGCCCACCACGACGCTGGCCTCGGCGGCCTTGGCAGCCGCACCGCCCGAATACCCGAGCGACTTGACCTCGTCCGAGACGACCATCGCGCCGTTCTCGTAGCCGCGCAGCATCGTCGGCGGCACCTGCGTGTCACCAACCAAAACACTCGAAGCAGCACCGGCGGTCACATAGAATGCCTGCACGATGCCCGAACGCGGCTTGAACTCCACATCCGAGCAATAGCCCACGACGTCGCCCGATTCCGTGCGCACGTCCATACCGACCCAGATGATGCAATCGTCCAGGTTGATGTCGAGGCGCTTGGCGGCGGCGGCATCGTACGTGTCCTTGACGTCATTGACCGCAATGGCGCCCTCGTAGACACCAATGGCGTCGAGCGCTACGAATCGGTCGGGACGCTCGATCATGCCCGCGATATCGGACTGGCGGACCATAAAGCCGACCACGCGCGTACCGCCCGGGGTAAAGACCGGAAAGTGAATCTTTCCGAGCTTTTTAGGGCTGCGCGGCGTGCCGTCCTTTTTGGTGCGCTTGTCCTCGGTAGGCTTGCGATAGATCTTGGCGCCGACAAAATCCCCGGCGCGCATTATGCCTCGGTCGAGGGCTCCGCAGCCTCGGTATCAGCCTCGACGGCGTTCTCGACCACGACGTCGGCGGCAGGCGTCACGTTGCCGCCCGAAATGGCGTCGTTGAGCTGCTCGCGCAGCTGGTCCATGCGCTCGCGGGCCAGGTCGACCTTGGCGCGCAGGTCATCGGTCTTGGCGTCGACCATCGGGCCAAAGTCATTCACCGCAGCACGGGCCTCCTCGGCGCTGTGCTCGTAGGTGTCGCGCATATTGTCCCAGGCGTCGTTGGCGATATCGGCAGCCATGGCGCGGGTCTCGGCGCCCGAACGCGGGGCCAGAGCAACGCCGACAATAGCGCCGGCAGCGGCACCAAAAAGTGCGCCGGAGACAAAGCTGAAAGTCTTACCCATGATCATTCCTCTCCTGCGGGCACGTCGGTGCCCACCGTTTGAATGCTGTCCATTATACCCGCAGCGCATCACTTGCCGCTCCGCTCATCTGCGTACGGCAAAGGCGCAGGTACGTGATGGTGATAAACGCGTAGGCCTACTCCTGGGGCATAGCCGGCATGGCCGCCGTGGCACCCGGGTCCTCGCCGGCGCCGTCCACGAGCGGCAGGCTGCCCTCATGCGCAGGTCCTGCCGGAACCGTCGCCGCACCGCCAAAGACGGCAGCGGAAGCCTCGTGGTTCTCGGCAACCGCGCCCTCGGTATCAATCGCCACCTGGGGCTCGTCGTCAAAGTTGGGGACACCCTGGGGCTCGGTGGGAACGGGCTCGGCGGTCGCATCGGAAACGGGCCCGGCGTCGACCGGCGCATCGCCCTCGTCAGCGCCCTCGTCAGCGCCCTCGTCCTCGGCAGCATCTTCGCCGTTCGCAGCGGCGACGGCCTCGTGAGGATCCTTGCCCTCGGCCTCGGCGCGCATGCCCAATACCAGGTTGCGCAGGCCCGCGACCGTGCCTTCCACGTCAGGGGCAGGCTGGTCGGCGTGCAGATAGGCCCAGTCCATCATAAAGGTGGCCGAAGACAGCGCGCCGATGGCCAGCGCGTCGTCGGGGCACGAAAGCTCAACCTCAAAGACGCGCTCATCGTGCTCGCTTACGCGCGTGCGGCCGCACGAGATGCTACCGGCAAGACCGGTCTCGTTCATGAGCTCGACCGTCACGTGCTCCAGCAGGTGGCAAAGCTCGGTCTGGCCCATGCAGTCCTGGAACTCGCGACCGGAATCACCCAGGCACAGGTGCTTGGCAATCGCCGGCACCAGGTAGTACACGCGCGCCGTGGCCTCGATATCCTCCGAGGTCATGAGCGGCATGCCGGGGTTCACCAGCACGTGCGCGCAGATCTTGTCCTCGCTGACGGTGACCTTAAGGATGTTGAACAGGCCTGCCATAACTCTCCCCTACTCTTCCTTGTCCTACTCGTCGCCGTCGTGCGGATTCGCAGAACCCGCACCCGACGTCGTCGGCTCGTCTACCGAAGACTCGGAATCCTTCTTATCGGTTTCGGCCGGAGCAATCACGCGAATGAGCGAGATGCGCTGGCCACGCATCGACTGCACCTTGAACTTGTACCCCGCGACCTCAAACACCTCTCCGATGTCGGGCACCGAGTCACAAAGCTCCAAAATCCAGCCGGCGATGGTCTCATAATCATCGCTTTCCTCAAGCGGCCAACCAAGCTCAATCGCGTCATCGCACGAAAAACGCCCATCGACAAGCCACTCGCGGCGCGAAAGGCGCGTGAGATACTTGTTGTCGGGGTCGAACTCGTCCTCGATCTCGCCGACGATCTCCTCGACGATGTCCTCGATGGTGATGATGCCGGCCGTGCCGCCGTACTCGTCCACGACCACCACGATCTGGTCGTGCGAGGTCTGCATCTCGGACAGCAGCGGCAGGATGTCCTTGGTGTCGGGCACAAAGGTGGCGTCGCGCAAAAAGCCGGCGATGGGCTGGTCGCCCTTGCCGTCGAGCGCGGGCTGAATCAGGTCCTTGATGTGCGCGATGCCGGCGACGTTGTCGGGATCCTCGTGATAGACGGGGATGCGGCTAAAGCCGGTCTGGCGCATGGTGGACAGCACGTCGGCGACCGTCTCGTCGTCCTCGCACATGGTGGTGTCCACGCGCGGCACCATGACCTCGCGGGCAACGGTGTCGCCCAGGTCGAAGATCTCGTGGATCATGCGCTTTTCCTCGTCGAGCAGGTCGTCCTGCTCCGAGACCATGTACTTGATCTCTTCTTCCGAGACGTTCTGGCGGTCGTCGGCACTCTTGATGCGCAGGATACGAGCCAGGCCATCGGAGCAAGCACCAGTTAGCCACACGAGCGGACGGGCGATCTTTTGGAAAAACGACAACGGCCCCACAACCTGCTTGGACACGCCTTCGGCGTTGGCCAGGCCGATGCGCTTGGGCACAAGCTCGCCGATCACAATGGACACGAAGGCGACCGCGACGGTGATGATGACCGGCGCCAGGCCGCGCGCGATGGCGGAGAGCGGCGCGATGCCAAAGCTCATGAGCCACGTGGCGAGCGGGTCGGACAGACTCGTCGAGGCGACGGCGGACGAGGCGAAGCCCACGAGCGTGATGGCGACCTGGATGGTGGCGAGCAGCTGGTCGGAGTCGGCAGCCAGCTTAATGGCACGCTCGGCGCGCTTGTCGCCTTCCTCGGCCTCGTGCTCCAGCACGGCGCGCTTGGCCGTGGTGAGCGCCATCTCGGACATAGAGAAGTAGCCGTTGATGAGGGTCAAAACGAGGGTGGTGATAAGGGAGATGGTTATGTCCATCGGGAGTTTCTCGAACCTCCAAGATTCGGGACGTCGGATTAAAACGTTGGTGGCGGATACGGCAATTGCACTGGCGACCGAGCGGGGGCACGGGCGCTGGCGTGGTCGCTAGATTACGAAGAGGATCACCGCCATGAACTGGAAGATGCTGCCGGCGAGCACCCACAGGTGAAACACGCTGTGCAGATAGCGCACGTTTTTGGCGATATAGAACGGCACGCCCGCGGTGTAGCACACGCCGCCGACGGCGAGCAGGGCAAGTGCCACGGGGTTGAGCAGCGCCACGAGCTCGGGCAGCTTAAAGACAACGAGCCAGCCCATCAGCAGATAGACCAGGCCGCTTACCCAATGCGGCTGGCGCTCGCGTAGGAAGCACTCGAGGGCGATGCCGATGATGGCGATGGCCCATACGGCAAAGAACAGCACAGCGCCGCCGTCGTTTGCGAGCGTGATGAGGCAAAACGGCGTATAGCTGCCGGCTATGAGCAGGTAGATGCAGCTGTGGTCGATGATGCGAAACACGCGCTTGGCGCGCGCGGGCTGAATCGCGTGGTAGAGCGTGGAGGCTAGGTATTCGAGGATAATGCTGACGCCATAGACAATCGCCGCGGCCATATGGGCCGGGCCTCCGCCGCGCAGGGCGGCGAATACGATCAGGAGCACCAGGCCCGCGATACCCAGCAGGCAGCCGACACCATGGGTGACGGAGTTCATGATCTCCTCGCCCACTGTGTAGTGTGGAACGGCCGCGGTCTTGGGTCGCGGCTTAGAACTGTCGCTCGAATCGGACATGCCGGTTACATCCTCCAACGTAAAGAGTTCTCAACACTATATCAAAGCGTCTAGGTACGTGCGAAATTTGCACCATACGTGACCCTTTGTTTACCCATTCTTTGCCTGTTGACGCATCAACGGCGAACGTCCATAATGCGCTTGCATTAAATGTTGATGTATTAACATCTTATAGGAAAGCTTCTTATGTCTCAAAACGCACGTTCCCATCGAAAGCTCAAGATAGCCGGCGTCGTTGCACTGGTGGTTGTCGTTGCGCTGCTCGGATTTGCCGGCAACTTCCTGTTTGACTTCGCGCTGAATCCCCGCGCGCCATACACCATGAAGATGATGCAGGATAGCAAGAACGACAAAGAAGGTGAGCAGCCGGATGCCGAGGATACCGAGGCGCGGGCATGGTTTAAAGAGAACCGCGAGAGCAGGAGCCTCACCGCGGACGACGGGACCGAGCTTGCCGCCTGGTATTTTGCTGCGTCGGAGAGCACGCACGACTACGCCGTCTGCCTGCATGGATATACCAACGAGCCCATCGGTATGGCCCGATACGTCAAGCGATTCCACGACCGCGGCATGAACGTACTCGCGCCCGCCGCGCGCGCCCACGAGCGCTCCGGCGGCGACTATATCGGCATGGGCTGGCCCGAGCGGCTCGATGTCGTCGCATGGATCGAGCAAATCGTTCAGGCTGACCCCGAGGCACGCATCCTGGTCTTTGGCGAGTCGATGGGTGCGGCAACCGCCATAAACGTCGCGGGGGAACCTCTGCCCGCAAACGTGAAATGCATTATCGAGGACTGCGGTTATACGAGTGTTTGGGACGAGTTTTCTCTGCAGCTCAAGAACGTGTTCGGCTTGCCCAGCTTTCCCTTGCTCGATGTAGCAAACTTGGTATGCAACGTGCGCGCGGGCTACGACTTTCATAAGGCGAGCAGCGTGGAGCAACTCAAACACGCGACGGTTCCCATGCTGTTTATCCACGGCGACCAGGACACTTTTGTGCCGTACAGCATGCTCGACCAAAACTACGACGCGTGCGCCAGCAAGGTCAAGCAAAAGCTCACTATCCATGGCGCCACCCACGCCAAGAGCGCGCAGGTCGACCCCGAACTCTACTGGAACACGGTCGACAACTTCCTCGACGAGTATTTTTAGGCAAAAAGCAACGTCTGGGGTTTTGTTGCCAAAAAACGGTTTGTGGTCGGCGGGATTCGATTTTTCGCCGCACTTCCAAAAAGCCGCCCGTGAGCGCTGTGCTCACGGGCGGCTTTTGCTCAACTAACGCTACAAAGGCGCTTATTTTGTCCAATAGCTAGGCGCTACTTGACCTCGATGAGCTCATACTCGCTCGTGCCCAGGCCAATCTTCTCGGCGTGCGCGATGCACACGCGCCAGTCGGTGTCGGGATGCGTGATGCAGAAGGGATCCTTGGCCTGCTCGCCCTCCAGATACTCGTGGTTGTGCTCCATCTTGGCCGCGCTATCGGTGAGCTCGGTGTTGGGCAACGGCTCGGATGCCATGACGGCATCGGCGCAGGCCTGGTCAATGGCGACCGGGTCGAAGCTCGCGAACATGCCGATATCGTTGACGATAGGCGTGTCGTTTTCGGGATGGCAATCGCAGTTGGGGCTGATGTCCATGGCAAGCGAGATGTGGAAGCTCGGGCGGCCGTCGACGACGGCCTTCGTATACTCGGCGATCTTGCAGTTGAGCACGTCGGCCGCGGCCTCATAGCCGGGCTTGATGCAGTCCTGGTTGCATGCCGCAATGCAGCGTCCGCAGCCCACGCAGCGATCGTGGTCGATGGCAGCCACGTGCACCGTGCGAGTGTTGCCGTTGGCAAGCTCGCGCTCGCGGGTATCGTCAAACGAGATGGCGTTGTGCGCACAGATCTTTTCGCAGGCATGGCAGCCAACGCAGTGCTCGGTCGCGACGTTCGGCTTGCCGGCGGCATGCTGCTCCATCTTGCCGGCACGGCTACCGCCTCCCATGCCCAGGTTCTTCATGGCACCGCCAAAGCCGGCCTGCTCATGGCCCTTAAAGTGGGTGAGGCTGATCACGATATCGGCGTCCATGAGCGCCTGACCGATCTTGGCCTCGTGCACGTACTCGCCGCCCTCGACCGGGACGAGCGCCTCGTCGGTGCCCTTGAGGCCGTCGGCGATGATGATCTGGCAACCCGTGGCATACGGGGTAAAGCCGTTCTGGTAGGCGGTGTCGATGTGCTCGAGCGCGTTTTTGCGGCTACCGACATAGAGCGTGTTGCAGTCGGTGAGGAAGGGCTTGCCGCCCAGCTCCTTCACCACGTCGGCGACGGCGCGAGCGTAGTTGGGGCGCAAAAAGCTCAGGTTGCCCAGCTCGCCAAAGTGAATCTTAATGGCGACGAACTTGTTCTCAAAGTCGATCTGCTCAATACCGGCGTGACGGATGAGGCGCTTGAGCTTGTCGAGCTGGCTCTCGCGAGCATGCGTGCGCAGGTTGGTGAAGTACACCTTAGCGGGTGCTGCGGGTGCAGTTGCGGTCATAGATATATCCCCTCGGTCTATATGGCGTTACAGACATAGAGGATGGTACCAGTTAAAGCAGAGTTAAAGTCAAGTACGACACCTAGTCGTTGGGAACGTTCTTAAATGACTACTCTTGGACTTTGAGGGCTTCGGCCAGACTGACGCGCTTGATGGAGCGCGTGTGCAGCAGCGCCACGACCAGGTAGGTCGCAAAGCCGATTCCTGCGCACGCCGCCATGGACCAAGCGGGCACGTAGATCTCGATATTGCCGTTGTAGGCGAGCAGCATCGAGCGGAAGATGGCCGTGAGCGAGCCGATGATCACGGGCAGGCTCAGCACGAGCGACGCCGCCACGCACAGCGTGATCGAGCGGATGTACAGATGCGAGATCTCGCCATCGCGATAGCCAAAGACCTTCATGTAGCTAATCGAACGGGCGCTGTGGTCGATCACAGCCTTGGTCAGCAGGTACATAAACAGCAGAAAGATGAACACCGCGAGCCCGACCATCATGCCGATCATTTTGCTCATCATGCCGATGAACTGGTCGCCCACGGCACGCATGTCGTCGGGCGTGGTGTCGCCGGCAAAGTAACGAGCATCGAGGTTGAGCTTCTCGTCGCTCACATAGCCGTTAAAGTAGGCCGCATCGTTGCCAAAGAGCTCGTTAAAGTCATCGATACTCATATAGATATTCATGTCCGACTTGGAGCCCCAGGCACAGTCCTTGCCCGCATACTCAAGGGAATAATTCTCGCCCTCATACTTGTCGCCGAGCGTGACCTTCTGGCCCTCGCTCCAGCCAAACTTGTCGAGCAGGCCGCCGCCAAAGACGACGTGTCCGTCGCCGACGTTGAGGCCTTTCCAATAGCACGAATCGGTTGAAATGCCGTAGACGGAAATCGTCTCCTCGCCATTTCCATCGCCGCGGTCGTATTGCAGCTGGTAAACGGCGTATTTCTCGGCCTGTGCGATTGCGCCCGCGCCGTTATCGGTCGTATTGACCGGGTGGATATCGTCGTTGTCAGTGTCGATCTTAGAGGCCTTGCCGATCAGGTCGATAGTCTCATCGCGGTCGCAGCCGAGAGCGTCGGCAAGGTCATCGAGGCGCGCATAAAGCGCATCCTTCTTGTCCTGGACCTTGGCAAGCGCATCCTGCACTGCGGTCAGGCTCTCGGCAGACGGAGATGCGGTCGCGGCATCGGCTGCCGCCTGCGCCGCATCGGCCGCGTCGTCAAGCTCGTCATCGGCATCCTGAGCGGCGGAAAGCAGCGCGCCGTCCACCGACTGCAAGCGCTCGAGTGCCGACCACTGCTCACGTTCCTCGGCGGTGCCCTCAAGCTCCAGCGGCGCCTTGAGCGTGTACTGGTACTCGGCGACCAGGCTCGTCTCGAGGTTATCCGCGTAGTGCGTCATCGTGGGCAGAATCGCCAGGCCAAAGAGCAGCAGCAGCGACGCAAACGCAATACCTACGAAGAGCGTGGCGAAGTTGCCCAGGTTGCGCAGGAAAATACGCAGGCGGAAGCGCGAAACAAAACCCACGCGCTCCGGCAGCTGCAGGCCGCGCTTGGTGCCAGATTTGCCGCTCGCCTCGTGACGAAGGAACTGCAACGGCGTCTTGTCCATCTTGCGAAGCAGGCCCACCAGCGTGATGAGAATGAGCGCAGCGGCGGGAACCACGGCGCACTTCACAAAGATCCCCCAGCTCCAGTACACCTGGAAGGGAGGCAGGCTGTACGAACCGTAATAGAGGCTGCGCATGGGCTCGGTAAAGAACACAACGCCGAGCGCGGTGCCCAAAAGCGCCGCGATCACGCCCACGGTAGCGGGAAGCGCAAGGTAGTGCAGGACGATCTCGCGTCGACGATAGCCGCTGGCGAGCAGCGTGCCGATGATGGCGCTCTCCTCCTCGATGGTGGCGTCGGTAAGGACCACAAAGACGAACGCCATGATCACGATGATGATGTCGAGCAGCGTCATCCACATCATGGAGTCGCCGTCTACGTCGTCGCGCGCATAGCCAATGCCCTGGTTGGAATCGGCATCGATCAGATCGTCCACGCGCGCATCGGCGTCGGTCAGCGCCTCGACCATATCCTGCTCCGCATCGATGCGATCCGCGGTGGGGAGGTCGCGATCGGCAAAGGTAAAGGAGTAGGTGTAGGCGGGCGCGCCGCCGGCATCCTCGAGCGCGGCAAAGCCGGCATCGGTGACCTCGGCCACGCCATAAGTGATGGTGTTCACCGTAAAGTCCGAATTGTTGAGGAACAGCGCCTGGCTATCGGGCTGGGTCATGATGCCGCAGATGGTGTAGGTGCGGCCCTCAAGCTCGACCTTATCGCCCACGGACAGGTTGTTATTGGTGGCGAAGACACGGTCGATCGCCACTTCATCGTCCGTTTTGGGCTCCTTGCCCTCACAGTAGGACGCGATATCGACCTTGGTGCGGTGCGCATAGGTGCGCAGCGTGCGCTTGGTGCCGTCGTCGCCAGCGGTCTTTTTGATGATGGCGTCGATGGAGAAATTCTTGTAGAGCGTGACGCCGCCGACGTCGCCGGCTGCATCCTCGGCGGCCTTGAGTTGATCGTCGGTAGCCTCGAAGGAGGTGGTCACGCGGCCGTCCTCAATCGTGTACGCATCGCGCATGTCATCGATAAGGCAACCGATAGAATGCGCTGCGAGCAAAAAGCCCGAGGTGAGAGCGATGCTTCCGCACATAAGAAGAAAGATGCCCAGGTACTTGCCGATATTGCGGCGCAGCTCGCGCGGGAGACGTTTTGCGAGAGGTGTCATGGCGCCGCCTACCAATCGAGCTCGGCGGCTGCGACGGGCGACTCGTTGAGCTCATCCTCGACGATGCGCCCGTCGCGCAGGCGCAGCACGCGATTGGCCATGCGGGCGATGGCGGCGTTGTGCGTGACGATGATGATGGTGCAGCCGTACTCGTGATTGACATCCTCCATGAGCTGCAGGATTTCCTTGGACGTCTTGTAGTCGAGCGCGCCCGTGGGCTCGTCGCACAGCAACAGACCCGGGTTCTTGACGAGCGCACGGCCGATGGCGCAGCGCTGCTGTTGGCCGCCCGAAACCTGACGCGGGAACTTGTTGCGGTGCTCGTAGAGGCCCAGCGAACGCAGCAGGTCGTCGACATTGAGCGGGTTTTTGGACAGGTGCGCCGTGACCTCAATGTTTTCCTTGATGGTGAGGTCGGGCACCAGGTTGTAGAACTGAAAGACAAAGCCCAGCTCGCGGCGGCGGTACTCACCCAGGTCGGCGGGCTTGAGCACCGTGAGGTCGCAGCCGTCCACCATGATGGAGCCGGCGTCGGCATCCTCCAGGCCGCCGATCAGGTTGAGAAAGGTCGACTTACCCGAGCCCGAGGGCCCCAGCATGACGCAGATCTCCCCGCGGTTGATGGACGCGTCGATGCCATCGAGTACCGTCAGGCGTGCATCACCGTCGCCGTAATGCTTTTTGAGATCCTTAACCTGGACATAGGCTTCCTGCGTTGCCATGGTATCCCCCGTTGTTAGCCTCGTACTACTTTATGAGCGTAATAGTAAACCATGGCGAACTATTTTGGAGCGTGGCCTGGATTTTATTTCAGACTAGTCATTGGGTGTTCCTATAGTTTTGTCAACCGTCGGGGCTACTCCCGGTAGGGCACCCGGTCGCGCATCACGGCGTATATCGCCCTGAGCCGCTTCCTCGCGACGGCCTTGAGCGCCCGCCCGTGCCCCATGCCCCGCGCCCTGCAGGCCCGGTAGTACTCGCCGTAGCGCCCCGAGGACCTCACCAGGCTGTTGCACGAGAAGATCAGCAGGGACTTGAGCCTCGCGTCGCCGCGCCTGGACGCCCTGACCGACCTCACCGACGTGCCGGAGCTCCTCACCCTCGGGGCTATGCCGCAGTACGAGGCCAGGTGGTCGTGGTCCGGGAACCTCCCGATATCGACCGACACCGCGAGCTGCGCCGCGGTCCTCGGGCCGATGCCGGGCACGGTGAGCAGGCACGCGTAGGTCTCGTCGCCTTCGAGCAGCGCCGCCGTCTCGGCCTCGAGGGCCCCGGCCTCGTCGAGGGCCTCCGATATCCGGGCGGCCAGGAACCTGACCTGCCTGTTCTCGGCCTCGACGAGCGCCGGCGGGGGCGCGGTGGAGGCGGCCGCGGCCTCCCCGGCGGCCTCGGCCCGCGGGCCCCCGGCCCCGGAGCGGGCGATCCCCCACGCCCCGCCGAACCCGGCGAGCAGCTCCAGCCACCGCCGGTCCGACAGGTCGACCGCGGCCTCGAGGGCCGGGCAGGACTCGAGCAGCACCGCGCGCAGGCGGTTCTTGTCCCTGGTCGCGCAGGCGACGACGTGGTCGCGCTGCGACGAGAGGGCGCGGGCGGCCTCGAGGGCCTCGCCGCGGCCCGGGATCCCCGACAGGGAGTCCGGCACGCCCAGGGCGGTCCGCGCGATCACCGCGGCGTCGCGCTCGTCGGTCTTGGCCTCGCCGGCGAACAGGCCGGCGGCGCGGCTGGCGGCGAGCCCGGGCAGGTAGGCGACCCCGAGCCCCGCGGCGCGGGCCCGCCTCACGGCGAGGGACCCTATGTTGCGGAACTGGTCGACGACGACGAGCGTGCCGGCGGGCGCGGAGGCGAACAGCGCGTCGAGCTCGGCCTCCCTGTTGCGGACGGGGGCGCTGGCCAGCACCTCCCCGTCGCGGTCGATCAGGCAGGCCCAGTGCGATGACTTGCCGACGTCCAGGCCGAGCACGGCCGCGGGTCTGGTGGATGGCGCTTTCACGGTGGTATCCTTCCGGTAGTCGTTCGACCGGATGGCCTCCCCCTCGGCACTCACATTACCAGCCGCGGCACCTGCCCGGCACTTTCCTATCAGCCGTCGGGGGCGGCGCGTCCCGCGCCGGCAGCACCCAATTGGCCCTCTCGGGGGCAGGGACGTTCGGCCGTGCGCGGGCGCCCGGTCGGCGGCCCGTTCTGGGCGCGCCTCAATCGTAGCCCGAGACGGTCCCGGGCTGACAATTTCGACTGTAATGGACGTTCTTAAATGACTAGCTGTTGGGGACACTCTTTCGCCACCCGGCAGTTAGGGACGTTCCCTTTCTGCCGGCAGCTGGGGACAGTCCTTGGCAAGCCGGCGGTTCGGCAAAGACTGTCCCCAATGAGTACCCGATGACTAGGTGGCTAGGCGTGGGATTTGGTGCGTGCGAGGGCTAGGCCTACGGCGGCGATGGCCGCGGCAAAGAGCACGGTGACGCCCAGGTCGCAGGCGATGTCCCCCAGCACGGCGGACGTCAAATCCGAGGCAAGCGCCTTACCAATCGCGTCGTTCACCCAATATGTCGGCACAAAGTGCGCCACGGTCTGCACGGCCGAGCCCATCAGCGACAGCGGCATCCAGGCGCCACCCAAAAACGTCATGAGCATGCCAAGCAGGTTGCCCACACCGTTGAGCAGCTCCTCGCGCGCGCCCAGGCTCGACAGCGTAAAGCCAACGGCCAGTGGCGTCAGCGCTAGGGCAAACGTTGCCGCCAGCGCAAGGCAGACGCGGCCCACGCCGACCTCGGCAACCGCGCTGGCAAAGCCCACGACGCCCATCATGCTCGACACAAACCAGATACAGACGGTGAGCACGGCGGCGGCCGCAAACACGGCAAGCGAACGCTGGCGATCGGAGATTGGGCCGGCATCCATGCGGCGCACGCGCTCGGGCTCGTTCATACCCGAAAACACCAAGCCCACCGACACGATGACCGACGAGATAATCGCGTACGCGCCAAAGTTGAAGTACGACTCGAGCGTGGCGGCAGCAGCCGAGTCGACCTTGACCCGCTCGATCTGGACCTCCGCGCGCTTTGCAGCGGCATGTTCGGCGGCCTTGGCAACGTCGCCGTTGGAGGCAGTGGGCTCAAGTGCGGCTGCAGCGCCCGCGAGCGAGATCCAGCGCGAAGCCTCGGCAGACGAAAGCGCCGCCGCCATGGTGCCGGCACCGTAGGTCACATCGAGCTTGGGCAGGGACTCCCCCGCGCGGGCAGCCGCGACCAGGTCGTCCTCGAACCCCTCCGGGATAAAGAACACGCAGTCGGCGCTGCCCTTGGCGCTGTTGCTCTTGGAGAGCGCGTCCGCAAGGTCGTACGTGTCATCGCCGACGCCCGTGACCAGGTCAAACCGCGAACCTAGGTGCTTGGTGAGCGCACGTGAAAGATCACTGCCATCGCGGTCGACCACGATCACGTTGGCGTCGTAGGGCTTGTACTCGGTGAGCTGCGACGAGTTCCAGCTCACCGATGCCGCGATGAATACGCCCATCAGCGAAATGAACACCGTGTAGATGAGCAGGTAGAACGGGTGTGCCAGCGCCATGCGAAGCGCGGTCTTAAAGGTGCTCATAGCGGCTCCTTCCAAAGATCAGCGTGGCGGCGGCAACGAACAGCAGCGCCATAAGAACCAGCGCGCCGGCGCGAACGGCAAAAGGTCCCAGGTCCTCAAAGAAATACAGGCGGTTGAACATGTCGCAGATAAGCTTGACGGGATTGAGCCAGCACTCGGCCGGGCAGGCGCGGGCGACGTCGTCGGCAAGCGCCATCGCCGGCTCGCCGTAGAGGCCAGCGAACAGGGCGCACGTGGTAGCAAAGCCCGTGAGGATGCCGGACTTGGACGCCTTGCCGCCCTTAACGGGAAGCGTGCCCACAAAGAGTCCCAGGCCCGTGGCGGCAAGCGCGGAAGCGGCGCCGCCCACCAAACACAGCCCCTCGCGCCCGCCAAAGTCGACGCCCACGACCAGACGCACGTAGCCGATCGCGATCGCCATCGAGGCAAAGGAGACCAGCCACGAGCCCACAAAGATACCGGCCAGCGACGCCGTTTTGGAAAGACCGCCCACGCAGCGACGCGCGCCAAGACCCGACAGATTGGGCTGCAGGTCGATGACGCTCAAGGCGGCAAACTCGGCAGACATCATCGCGACCAGGCCAAAGAGCGCATAGTAGTAGATGACCGTGCCGTCGGGTGTGGTGCGTGTCAGGCTTACGCGGCGGGTGCCGCCCTCGAGCGACAGGGCGCGCGCAACCGCCTCGGGGTCGGCGAGCGCCGCCGGGTTGTCCTGGGCAATCTGGGACATGAGCTCGGCATTTTGTGTATACGAGCTTGCCACCGTCTCCAGGATGCTGCGATCGGTGAGCACCGATGATGCGCGCGAGCTGTCGTAGCTCGATAGCAGTGTGAGCTTGGGCGTGCCCGCAGCGTCGACCGTATAGATACCCGCGACCTCACCGGCCTTGAGCGCACGGTTCGCATCGGCTGCGTCGTCGAGCTCGTGGATCTCGAGCAGCTGGTCGTCGCCTTCCTTGGCAAGCGAAGCCGCCGCATCCTTAAAGGTCGAAGCGTCCCAGACCTTGTCCGCCACGACGGCAACCGGCACCGGGTCGACCGTGCCGTCGGAGCTCAGGTTCGCAAACATAAACATGAACATCGTGGAAAGCGCGATGGGAAAGAGGGCGCCCCAGACCCACGTGCTCGGCCGGCGCAGCAGCGTTTTGACCGTGATGATAATGGTGTTGAACATGGCTGCCCCCTAGTCGCGCAGCTCGCGGCCGGTGATCTCGAGGAACACGTCGTTGAGGGTCGGCGGCTCGCTCCACACGCGGCCGAGCGCCACATCGGCGGCGCGCAGCGTGTCGAGGATGTCGACCAAATTGTGCGGGCTCGCTTCGCAGGTGCAGACGAGCTCGCCGCCGGACAACTCAACCGAAAGCACGTGCTCGAGGGCGCGCAGCCGCTCGACCGTGGCGGTCTCTACGGCGCTGACCTCGACAGTCACGCGCTCGCCCATCTGAATCATGCGTTTGAGCTCGTCATTGGTGCCCTGCGCCAGCACACGTCCGCCGTCCATGATCATGATGCGGCTGCAAATCTGCTCGACTTCCTCCATGTAATGGCTGGTATACACCACCGTGGCGCCCTCGTCGCGCAGGCGGCAGATGCCCTCCAGGATGGCGTTGCGGCTCTGCGGGTCGACCGCCACCGTGGGCTCGTCAAAGAAGATGAGCTCGGGCTTGTGCGCGATACCGCAGGCGATGTTGAGGCGACGCGCCAGGCCGCCCGAGAGCTTGCCGGGGCGAAACTTGGTAAAGTCGCCCAGCCCGACAAAGTCGATCGCCTCGTCCACCAGCGCGCGGCGGCGCTTGCGGTCGTTGACGTAAAGGCTGCAGAAATAGTCGATGTTCTCGCGCACCGTAAGCTCGTCAAACACCGCCACCTGCTGCGGCACCACACCGATGCGGCGCTTGAGGTCGTAGCGGGCGGGCGTCATGGGCTCGCCGAACAGCTCGATGGTGCCTTTGTCGTAGGCGAGCAGCTGCAGAATGCAGTTGATGGACGTGGTCTTGCCCGAGCCGTTGGGGCCCAGCAGGCCAAAGATCTCGCCGGGGGCGATGCTCAGGCTAAAGTGGTCGAGCGCGATAAGGTCGTCGTAGCGCTTGACGAGGTTTTCGACGTGGACGATGTCTGTCATGAGGCGGCCCTTCTGTTGATTGCGGCCCGGTACGATTGCATCATCGCAGGAGCGAGCGGCGCGCACCAGTGAGCTTTGTCACGAGTGCGGAGCTTGGCCGTGCGGCCTGCCGACGTCCCTGCTTTGCCGCGTGGGAGGAATGTCACGGTTGCGCAGGCGGTCCCTCCACCACGCGCGGCTTCGCGTACAATACCCGTATGAACAGGCTTTTCGACAAATCGATCGTGCTGGCGTGCTGTATTGCGGCCGCCATGGGTCTTGCTGTGGACGCTCGCCTGGTCGCGGCGTTTTGCCTTGGCGTTATTGCCACCTCGCTGGCCGAGGTCGTACAGGGAAACCGCGCCCGCCGTGTGAGCGAGGCCGCGAGCTACGCCTGCATCATCGCGGCTGTCTTCGTGCCGCCGTTTGTGCCGTTTGCGCCTCTCGCTCTCTATGACATCGCGCGACGCGTTCGCCGTGAACGAATCTGGCCCGCGCTGGCGATTGGCGCCGTGTTTGTCTGCGCGCTTGTCGCGGACCTTCGTGGTGGCGTGCTCACCACCCGAACGCTGCTGTTAACCGCCATCCTTTCGGTTGCCGCCACCTTGCTATCGCTACGCACCGCCCAGTTGGAGCGCGAGCAGCGGCGCATGCGCCGCACCCGCGACGAGCTGCAGGAACGAGCCCTCGCGCTCGAGGCGCGCAACCGCGATCTTGCCGATCGCCAGGACTACGAAGTCGAGCTCGCGACGCTCGCCGAACGCGCCCGCATCGCGCGCGAGATCCACGATAACGTCGGGCACCAGCTCACGCGCGCCTCACTGCAGGCCGAAGCCCTACGCGTGGTCCACGCCGACGAGCCTGGCGTCGCCGCCGATTTCGCCGACGTTAAACGCACGGTTGACGAGGCGCTCCAGCTTGTGCGCACCAGCGTCCACGCGCTCAACGACAACGCCGTCGACCTTTCCGTGCAGCTCGAACGCATTGTCGAAGGCACACGCTCGGACGGCGGCCCGCAGATTGAGCTTGAAGTTTTGGCCGAGCATGCGCCCGCAAATGTCGCCAACTGCTTTGCAGCGGTCCTGCGCGAGGCACTCTCCAATACCATGCGCCACGCTTGCGCCCAGACCGTCACCGTACGATGCATGGAACATCCGTCGTTTTACCAGCTTGTCGTTACCGACGATGGCGCGGGCGGGGTCCAAGCAAGCGGCCGCGGCGCTGCGGAGGGCATGGGGCTCGCTTCCATGCGCGAGCGCATCGAGGCGCTTGGCGGCACCTTCACCGCCGGCCCGCGTGCCAGCGCCGGCGGCTGGCGCGTGTTTGCCACCGTTCCCAAACAGCAAGGAGATGAGGACCGATGAGGCTCATCGTTGTCGACGACGACCGCTTAGTGGTCGATTCGCTCAAGATTATCCTGGGCGCCCAGCCGCAGATCGAAGTGGTGGGCACCGGCGCCAATGGCGACGAGGCGGTCGCGCTCTACAGCGAGCACGCGCCCGACATCGCGCTGCTCGACATTCAGATGCCGGGACGCGACGGCCTTTCGGCGGCACGCGAAATCCTTGAGCGCGACCCCACGGCGCGCGTGGTGTTTCTGACGACATTCTCGGATGACGAGTACATTGTGTCGGCGCTTAAACTGGGCGCCCGCGGCTACCTGATCAAGACCGATGTCGCCGCCATTCCGCCGGCGTTGGCACAGGTCATGGATGGCAAACGCGTGCTCGAGGGCAAGGCGATCGAGGACATCGATTTTGACGGAACGGGCGTCGAGGCGGGCACGCCCCGCCGGCCCGCAGCCTTTGCCGGCCTGACCGACCGCGAGTTCGAAGTCGCAGAGCTCATCGCCCGTGGCCTCGACAACAAGGAGATTGCCGCCACCGCCTACATGGGCGAAGGCACCGTACGCAACCACATCAGCTCGATCCTTGCCAAAATGGGCCTGCGCAACCGCACCCAAATCGCCATCGCCTATCTGCGAGGGTAATTACCCAACGGCCGACCGCCCCGGCATAGCAAAATGGCTGCTACCGATTTAATGCCATTTCAAAACTATGCCGGTTTACTACGATGAATCGCCCGCCTTCGACCACGGTAAATTGCGCACTTACAAAACCGCAGGTAGAACACTTGCGATATTTGCAAAAATGCGGGTGTGGTCAGGAATCTCGGATTCATCGTAGTAAACCGGCATAGTTTTGTTCGGGCGGCCCTGCACGAGTGTCTCCGCCAGCCTCGCGGGACCAAAATGATCCGTTTTCCTCCATCCCCAAGGGATCAGCCGGAACCGCTCGCCACGAAATCGGCCCATCTACTACGTTTGACTCGATACCCCTGACCATACCTTCGTTTTGAACAAAACCGCAGGCGTTCTACCTGCGGTTTTGTTTTCGCGTTTTTTGGCATGGTTGGGGGTAAGGGGCTAAACGTAGTAGATGGGCCGGTTTCGTGGCGAACCCTTCTCGCCTACGCACAAAAGCGCCGCCACGGAGGAGGGAGATACCTCCGTGGCGACTGGGGGTGGGGGTGGGGGCTATGTTCTGGCTCCCCGCCGGCCGCCCGGGGCCTTTTGGCCCCGGGCGCTGCCAGCGTGCCTAGCGCTTACGGATACCCCAGACCAGGGCACCGACGCCGGCCATGGCAATGACGAATGCCATAAGCAATGCGGCAGCCTGCTGGTCGCCTGTGGTGGGCAGGAAACCCTTGACCGTCTTGACGATGTTCGTCACGGTCTTGGGCGTGCCAGGATCAGGCGTCGGCACGGGCGTCTCGGGCTTCTTGTACGTGTTGTTAAACACGATACCCTCGACGCTCTTGTCGCCCTTGGTAAAGGCGACGTTCGCCTTGAGGTTGCCCTCGCCGTCGTCGACCACGTTGACGGTCGCGGTAAAGACGGACTTGTCATAGGTCATACCGGCCTCGTCGCCCTTGACCTCGCTGATGGTATAGACGTACGTACCGGGCTCGTCGTACTCGAACTTGTCGAAGCTGATCTTGCCGTCGGCATCGTTGGCAACCGTAGACTCGATGTCCTCGCCAACGAGCTTAAAGCTAAACTCGTCCTTCTTGAGCTCGCGTCCCTCGAGCACCTTGATGGCGCCGATGGAGACCTGCGTGGGCATGGCGTGATACTTGTTGGTAAAGCCAGCCGACTCGGTAGCTCCCTCGAGCTTGTGCGCCGCGGTCAGCGTGCCATCACCATTGTCGGAGACGGTGGTCACGACGGTGTAGGTCGTGCCGTCATAGGTGACGCCCTTGTACAGGCCGAGCGCGTTGGGGCAAGCCTCGCGCAGCGTGTACGTGTGCGTGCCGGGCGCCTCGTAGCGAATCGGGCTCAGCGTCACGGTGCCGTTAGCGTCGTTGGTGCCGTTAGCGACAACCACGTCGTCCTCGAGCAGCTCAAACGTGAACTCGCCGGCTGCAAGGTCGCGGCCGGTCAGACGCTTGACCGTCTTGACCTGATCGGTCACGGAAGAATCGGTGGGCGTCACGCCATAGGTGTTGGTGAACGTGAAGGCCGCACCGTCATCGCCGTCGCGCACGACGCTCAGATGTCCGGCACCATCGTCAGTCACGGTGTAGGAAACCTTGCGCGTGGCGTTGGCGTCGTTGGTCACGCCAGGGGCGCTGCCGGACTCAGTCACCGTGTAGGTAAAGGTGTGCGAGCGCGGGGCGGTGGGGGCTGCGGGCTCGGACTCGTCGCCGGGCTCGTCAACGTTGGCATCAGCGTCGGCGTCGGCCTCTGCCTCGTCAGCGTCGACGTCGTCAGCTTCGTCTGCCTCGGCCTTATCGGTCGCATCGTCCGTCACGCCCAGAGCGCGGTTGAGGTCCTCGAGCGTAAAGTGGATCTTGCCAAAGTCCACGTTACCGGCTGCGTCGTTGGTTACGGTCGTGCGCTCGGGCATCGGGGCACCTGCCTCGTCGGCGGTCACGGTAAAGGTGAACTTACCCGTGATGTCGGCCGGGGTCAGGCCCTCGGCAACCTGGAGCTTCTTAGTACCGGTGAGCGCGGCATCCACGGCGTCGGCGCCGTAGGCGTTCTCGAACAAGGGCTCGACGCCGCCGTAGTCGACCGTCGCCGTCAGGGTACCGTCACCGTTGTCGACGACGATAACCTTAAAGCCAAAGCTCCACGTTGTAGCGGAAACGCCATTCGGCAGCCCGAATAAATCTTCGTAGGCCGTGTAGTTAATGGTCCAGGCAAGCTTGCCGTCCTTATCGGTACGATAAGCAAGCCCAGCAGCCTCAAGATTGGCAAGCATCTCGGTGTCGTAGTGCAGCGCATCAAAGCTCACATGCCCGCCGATATTGGGCTTGAGGTTTTCGTAGCCCACAAGCTCGCCCTGATAGGCAATGCCGAACCAGAACTCGCCGTCGGCCATCGGGCGGCCGGTCAGAGTCTTGGTGGCAACGACCTGAGCGGCGGTGCCGCCAGGCGTGTTGGTCGTAGCGCTGTAACTGTTGTGGAACGGCACCAAGGCCTTCTCGACCTTGTTCTCGCCACTCTTGTGGACCGTCTCATGCGTGCCCTCGGGACCGCCGGAAACGGTCGTCGTAGCAGTGAGCGTGCCGGCGGTGTCGTCGGCGATGGCGATCGTCACCGTGCGCACGGCGTCGTCGTAGGTGTAACCGGGCTGGCCGTCGTTCTTCTCGGCCACGGTGTACGTAAAGGTCTTGCCGGCGTCAGCCTGCGTAAATATAACCTCATGACCAGCCAGAATGTCGATCAGTCCGACCGTTGCCTCTGCCGCTGCGGGGGACTTGAAGCTATTAGCCCCGGGCAGCAGACCGAGCGCGCGAGCCGAAGCGTCGTCAGCAGGTGTCACGGTAAAGGTGAACTGACCCTCGGTCATGGGGCGGCCGTCCAGATACTTGCTGAGCCACAGACCGCCGGCCGCGGTGTAGTTAAGCTCAGTGTGGTACGTGTTGGTAAAGCGTCCGTTTTCCTTCTTGGTGACGTTTGCGGTCAGGTTGCCCTCGCTGCCCTCGGTCACGGTCACTTCGGCGGTTGCGACATGCGCGTCATACGTCATGCCGACCGTGCTGCCCGCGTTCTCGCGAATCTCGTACTTATAGGTTCCGGCGGCAGCGTAGTGAATCTTGCCGAACTTGATGGCGGCAATGCCGTCCTTCGCATCGTGCTTGCTCACGGTTACGGTCGCAGGATCGGGGAGCGGGGCGCCATCGGGGGCGGTAATGGTAAAGCTGAACTCGTCCCCATCCGTCCACTCGCGGCCGCTGATGACCTTGCTCAGGTCAAAGTCGAGCTCTGCATCGAGCGGGGTCACGCTGTAGGTGTTCTTGAAGGTCGCAGGCGTGGCGCTCTTCAGCTCGTGCGTAGCGCTGAGGGTACCGTCACCGTTGTCGGTAATGGTGGTCTCGATGGTGTACTTGGTGTCGCTGTACGTGATGCCCTTGCTGGTGGTTCCGCCGTTGACCTCGCGCAGCGTGTAGATGTGCTTGCCGGCCTTGGTGTACTTCACGGGGCTCATCGTAATCTTGCCGTCGGCGGCGTTCTTGCCGGTGGCGACGACCTCGGCGTCCTCGCCCTCGCCCTCGACCAGCTCGAAGAAGAACTCGTCGGCAGCAAGCTCGCGTCCGGTCAGAACCTTGGTCGCGGTGATCTGGTCGGTGACGCTGAACTCGTCAGGATTCGGCTTGTAGCTGTTGTTGAACTTCGCCTCGTCGTCGCCCTTCAGGGCATGCTTCGCCTCGAGCGTGCCGTCGCCCTTGTCGGTGATGGTGGTCTCGATGGTGTAGGTCTTGCCATCGTAGGTGATGCCGTTGCCGGCGTCGCCCTGGACCTCGCGCAGCGTGTAGGCGTGCTTGCCGGCAGCGGTGTACTCGATGGGGCTCATCGTGATCTTGCCGCGGGCATCGTTCTTGCCGGTGGCGACAACATCGTTGCCCTCAACGAGCTCGAAGGAGAACTCGCCTTCCTTGAGGTCGCGACCGGTCAGGTACTTGGTCGCCGTGATCTGATCGGTAACACTGAAGCTCTTGGGGGTTACGGTATAGGTGTTCTCGAAGATCGCCTTCTCGGCGTTCTGCAGCTTGTGCTCCACGCTGAGGGTGCCGTCGCCGTTGTCCTTGACGATGGTCACAATGGTGTACTCAGCGGTGCTGTAGGTAATGCCGTTCTCGGTAGCGCCGGCCTTGGTCTCACGCAGCATGTAGGTGTGCTCGCCAGCCGCGGCGTAGGCGACGGGATCCATCACGATCTTGCCGTCGGCATTGTTGGTGCCGGTGGCGACTACGTTGTTGCCCTCAACGAGCTCAAAGCGGAACTCGCCAGCCTTGAGGTCGCGCCCGTCCAGGACCTTCTTCGCGGTGATCTGGTCGGTGACGCTGGACTCGTTCGGGGCAGTGTTGTACTTGTTCTCAAAGCGTGCCGGCTTGGTGCCCTCGAGAGCATGGGTCACCTTAAGCGTGCCGTCGCCGTTGTCGATGACGCTCGTCTTGATGGTGTAGTTCGTCTTATCGTACGTAATCCCGTTGCTCAGCCCCGCCTCGTTGGGGAGCTTCTCGCGCAGTGTGTAGGTGTGATTGCCAGGCTTATCGTAAGTGATTTTGTCCATGACGACTGTGCCATCGGCAGCATTGGTGCCCCTAGCAACAACCTTATCGCCCTCGACAAGCTCGAAGGAGAATTCGCCGTCCTTGAGGTCGCGCCCGTCCAGGGACTTGGTCGCGACGATCTGGTCGGTGACGCTAGAGCTCTCGGGGGTCAGGCCGTAAGAATTCTTGAACTCGGCAGCCTTGGCATCCTTCAGGACATGATGGACATCGAGCGTGCCATCGCCATTGTCCGTAACCGTGGTCACGATGGTGTAGGTCGCGGTGCTGTAGGTGATGCCACCGGCGTCGCCCTTGACCTCGCGCAGCGTGTAGGTGTGCTCGCCGGCCTCGGTGTAGGTGATCTTGTCCATCGTGATCTTGCCGTCGGCCGCATTGGTGCCCCTGGCGACGACATCGTTACCCTCGACGAGCTCGAAACGGAACTCGCCAGCCTTGAGGTCGCGCCCGTCCAGGACCTTTTTCGCGATGATCTGGTCGGTGACGCTGGAGCTCTTGGGGGTCAGGTTGTAAGCATTCTTAAACTCAATGTTCTTGACGTCTTCGGCACCCTGTAGCTCGTGCGTAGCCACCAGCTGGCCCTTTTTGTTATCGCTGATGGTCGTCACGATGGTGTAGACGGTTTCGTCGTAAGTGATGCCACCGGCGTTGCCCTTGACCTCGCGCAGCGTGTAGGTGTGCTGACCGATCTCGGTGTACTTGATCGGGCTGAACGTAACCTTGCCGCTGGCGTCATTCTTGACGGTCTCGATAAGCTTAGAGTCCTCACCCTTGATCTCGCGCAGCTCAAAGCTGAACTCGCCGGCCTTGAGGTCGCGGCCGGTCAGGACCTTGGTGACCCCAATCTCGTCGGTGACGCTGGGCTTGGCGGGCTTAGCGGCGTAGGTGTTCACAAACTCAGTCTCGCCCGAGGTCACCTTCACGGCAGCGCTGAGCTCGCCCTTTGCGTTGGGCGTTACCGTCACGGTGATCTCCGCAACGTTATCGCTGTAGGTGATGCCGTCGATGGTCTGACCAGCGTTCTTCTCGCTGACCTTATAAACGTACGCGCCGGGCTCGGTGTATTCGATCTTGCCGAAATCGATGGCTTTGTTGCCCATGGTCACAGTCGCGGTAGCAGACTCGGGCATCGGGGCGTCGCCCTCGGACGTTGCGGAGAGCTCAAACTCAAACTTGTCCGTATCCGCCCACTCGCGGCCCTCGAGCACCTTGGTCAGACCAAAGTCAGTCTTGGTATCCACCGTTGTCGGCTTGGTTGCAAGGCTAAAGATAATCTTGCCGTTGTTGCCCAGGTGCGAATGCACGTGCGTGGAAGTCGCAACGGAGGAAAGGTCATTCCACCTGGGGTTAAGCACGTCGGGCGCGGTCTCGGTCTTGTTGCCGTTCGCCTCCACATCGTCCTTGGTGGTATGCAGTTGGTCGATATAGGCCAAGCGCGCGGTTCCCTTATTAAAGGACCAATAGCCGTCATCTTTGACCAGAGCGCCGTCGTAGCTGGCGATCTCGTGCCCCTCAAACTCCACAACGGCATAGTCGTCCTTCGGCTTGCCGTTTGCGCCCATCGCCACAAACTCGTCCTTGTAGTAATAGACGTCGTTGCCCTGCGGCTTTACCGTCGTGCGCTGGGTGCATTCCTTGTCCGTGTAGATAGGCGTGATTTTTTGGAAGTAATAGTAGCTGTTGGTATCGGCGGGCTCAAACTCGGCGACAACATCGCCCAGCTCGCCGCCCGACCACTTGTTGGCCAGGAAGGAGACCGTCTGGTTGTCGGCGTCCTTGTGGTCATCGATATACTTCTTGAGCACCTTATCGGGCGTAAACAGGTTGTTACGCGCGGCGTCTTTGACGCTCGAGGTGTATTTAATCTGAATAGGCTTGATGTCATTGAGCGACGTGCGCTCAAAGATCCCGTTTTCCATGTCCACGTGATAGCGGATCAGCGGGATCAGCGATGCGGGGATCTTGACCGTCACGATATCGCCCTGCTGCGCGTTGGCAGAGCGCTCAACGGTGATAACCAGGTCCTTGGCCACGCCCGAAAACTCGTACGTGTCCGTATTGCCCTTGGGGGTCTTGGTCGCCCCATCAAAGGTGACGCCATTAATCTGAGCACTGACAAACGTATCGACCTGCATGAAGTCGCCCAGCTCATCACTGAAGGTGATGTAGCCGGACTTGCTCTCGTCGTAACCATCCTCGATCTGAGTGGGAGAGCCCTTGCCCGAGGTGATAGAGCTCGAGATATCATCAAACACCTTCTTGAGCTCATCGGCTTTCGACGCAGCCTTGTAGAAATCGGAATTCTCGGTGCGCTTGCCAAGCTTATTGGTTGTGTAGGACGTGGCGTTTGGATAGTTGCTCGACACGGCGTGCATGAACTTGTTTTCGTCGCTCGTCCAGTAGTCCGTAGGATCGTCAGCGGGATTCGCACCATCAAAAATGCCGATGGTGTAGACCGTAGCGCCTTTCCCCTTCATTTTCTTGGCGGCGGCTATGGCATTATCGGCAACCGTAGAGTTAAAGTTCCTGGAGTCTGTGGGCGTGCCGTCCGTAAAGAACACAACTACCTTCTGGGCATCCTCGCGGCCCGACATGTCGCGAGCAAGTTCAAGGCCGTAATCAGCCCGCGTGGCACCGGCAGGTTCGATGTAGCCGACCGTATTCTTAAGTTCCGTCGCAGCGCTATCGACACACGGCGTCAGGCTCTTCATGGTCTGCGAGTAGTTGTGCGTGTATCCCTGACGATCGCGATACGTATCGTTGCCGATCTCGTTTTTCTTTGCACCCGAAAACTTAACGATGGCAACCTGATGCCGCTTATTCGTATCTTTTATGCTCTTGTTTTGCTCGGCGATGGTGTCGATGAAGGAACTGGCAGCTGCCTTGAGTGCGTCGATGCGTTTGGTCGAATCGCTGTCACCCATGTCATCATCCATCGACCCGGAGGCATCAAGCACCATCACGATATCGAGCGGTTTAGTGACCAGCGACGTTGTGTCAGAAGTCGAAGACATCGTGGAGAGCGTCGTCACAAAGTCGGACTTTTCGTCCTGCGCTGGCTCGACCGTCTTGTCCGTCCAGATTCGGCCTACATAACGTGTCGTCTGGTCCTGCTCGCCGCCCGACGCCCAATACTGCCAGCGGCCGGTGGTGTCAGGGTCGACTATCTTTCCGCTCACCGTCGGTCCGTCCATTCCGGTGCTGGACCTGGCGTTGGCCTCGGGCAGCATGGCAAATGCTGCAGCCGGCAACACCAGCACTACGGCCAGTATCACCGCCAAGAGACCCCTCGTGTACTTACCCATCGTGTCTCCCTTCTCGCGGTCTCAGACCTTGCATCAGCCTAAAGTTACGGAATGAGACACAATTAGGGCAGGTGACACATGTTCCAGATTCAGTTTTGAGCGTGAGACAAATGTCTCACCAAAGTTGAGACACGACGTTTTCGCAGGAAAACGGGTGCGACTCGGAGCCATCAGGCAAAAATGACCCACTTTCCTCCGTCCTTGGGGGATCAGGAGCTGTTACGGATATGGTGTCATTTCAAAACTATGCCGGATTACGGGGCTAAAGTCGGAGCCCTCATCCATACCCCCTATTTTTGAAAAACAGCAAGCGTTCTACCTGCGGTTTTATTATCGTGGTTTTCGATATGGTTGGGGATTCGCTATCCAGCCCCGTAATCCGGCATAGTTTTGTTCGCGACGGCACAACCGCGCGTTCAAGCGCGGGGCCGGTGGGGTATTTTTGCCCCACCGGCCCCTATTCCAGCTCTAGCCCCGCGTTACTCCGGCTTGGTTTCTACCGTGGGAGTCTTGTTCGCCGCAACTGGAGTACGAGCGGTGTCCATAGTCAGGCAGTGCTTGGGGCAGCTCTCGATGCACTCGCCGCACACCACACAAGCATACGGATCAATCGACCACGTTCCGCCCTTGCGATCGACCGCGAGCGCGCCCGCCGGGCAGCGACGAGCGCACATGCCGCAGCAGATGCACACGTCCATGTCGTTGACGATATGCCCGCGCAAGCGCTCGGGCGCCGCGAGCTTCTCCTGCGGATAGCACACCGTGACCGGCTGCTTGACCATAGAGCCCAAGGCCGTCTTGGCAAATGTCAGCAAACTCATGCCGCGCCTACCTTTCCGTGCAGCTAATGCAAGGGTCGATGGTCAGGATAATCATGGGAACGTTGGCAAGGAGTACGCCCTGCAGCGCATGCGTCAGACCCGCCAAGTTCTGCGACGTCGGCGTGCGCACGCGGAAACGGTCCAGGTTCTTGGTGCCGTTGCCGCGCACATAGTAATACGCCTCGCCGCGCGGCTGCTCAATCACAACCTCGCCGCGCGCACCGTCGGCCGGCGTGAGCTTGGTGCGCCCGCCGATTCCGTCGTGCGGAATCTTGCCGACAAGCTCCTTAATGATGTCCATGGCCTGCGTGACCTCGGCACAACGCACCTGGCAGCGGGCATAGCAGTCGCCATCGCTAGCAATGATGGGCTCAAACGCAGCCAAGTCCGCATAGGCACCGTCGCCGAACATGCGCACGTCGTAGTCCACGCCCGAGGCGCGGCCGAACGGGCCGACCATCGAAAGCTCCAGCGCGTCCTTCTTGCTGATCACGCCCACGCCATGCAGGCGCTCGCCGCAGCTATTGTCGTCCAAAAACGTATGCACCAGGGCCTCGTAGTCGGGGCGCATGGCGTCGAGCGTCTGGACAATGCCCGCCAGCTCGGAGTCCTCAATGTCGTGTTTAAGGCCGCCGATCTCGTTAATCGAAAGGATCACGCGGCCGCCGCAGGTGCTCTCGAAGATCTTGAGAATCTGCTCGCGCAGGGTCCACGACCGATAGAACAGCGCCTCGAAGCCAAAGGCATCGGCGAGCAGGCCCAGCCACAGCAGGTGCGAGTGAATGCGCGAAAGCTCGTGCAAAATGGTACGGATATACTGCACGCGGCCGGGTACCTCGATGTCGAGCATGCGCTCGCAGGCGCTGGCATAGCCGCAGCTGTGGCCCACGGCGCAAATGCCGCAGATGCGCTCGGCGATGTAGCCAAACTGGTGCATGTCACGCTTTTCGGTGAGCTTCTCGAGTCCGCGGTGCACAAAACCGATCTGCGGAATTGCCTCGATGACGCGGTCGTCCTCGATTACCAGGTCTAGATGAAGCGGCTCGGGCAGCACCGGGTGCTGCGGGCCAAACGGAATGACGGAGCGATGTGCCATGGGCCTTACGCCTCCTTTTTCTGCTTGTCGCGGGCGGCCTTGGCGGCAAGCGCCGCGCGGACCTTGGCTGCTTTCTCGGGATCCATGGCGGCGAGCTTTGCCTCCATCTCGGCAGCCTTGAGCGCGGCCTTCGCAGCAGCCTCATCGTGCTGAGCATCGGAGCCGGCAGCCGCAGCGGGCTGAGCAACAGCGCCCGCGGCATCGCCGGCGCTCGCAGCGGGCTCCCCCGCAGCGGCAACGGCGGCCTTCTCGGCCGCAGCCTTGCGCGCCTTGGCCTCGGCAGCCGCGCGGACCTTCATGGCCTTCTCGCGCGCGGCCTTCACCTCGGGCGTGATAACGCTCATGGGCTCGGCAGTCGAAACCTGGTAGAAAAAGCCCTTAAAGTCGACCTGCATGTCAGTGATGGCAAGACCAAACAGGTCGTGGGCCTCATTTTCAAACGGGAACACCGCGGGGTAATACGAGCTGATGGACGGAATCTCCTGGTACTGGCCGATGCCCTCAACCACCAGGTTCTCAATCGCATAGCTGCCGTCCTGCGCAATATGCTCCTGAGCAGCACGAACGTTGATAAACGTATAGACCAAGCGATACGAGCCATCGTCGACGTTGCGCTCGGCGTGCATCTGCACAAAGCGCGCGCTGGCACCCTTGAGCGCCTGCACATGCGGCAACAGCTCATCGATCCCGACGGCGGTATAGATAGCCTTTTGCATTACTCGGCCTCCTTTGCAGCGGCGGGCGCGTCGCCGGCCTCCGCAGCGGTCACAAACCCGTCCTCGCCCAGCTCAACGCCACCGTCCCAAGTAGCGGCACCGCCCACGGTAAGCGGGTCGCCACCGGCGCGCATCACGGCCTCCTTCTGGTCCAGGATGCCGCACGCCTCCACGATGGCATCGATCACCGTCTCGGGGCGAATGGCGCACCCGGGCGCGTACACGTCCACGGGAATCGCGCGGTCCACGCCGCCGATCACGTTATAGGCATCGCGGAACACGCCGCCCGAACACGCGCAGATGCCGCACGCCACCACGCACTTGGGCTCGAGCATCTGGTTGTAGATCTGGCGCACGACAGGCAGGTTCTGGGCATTGACCGACCCCGTCACCAAAAAGATATCCGCATGCTTGGGGTTGCCGGTGTTGACCACGCCAAAGCGCTCCACATCAAACAGTGGGGTAAGCGAGGCCAGCACCTCGATATCGCATCCGTTGCAGCTCGAGCCGTCGTAATGAATAACCCACGGCGAGCGCGACATTTTATGATCCATGGATGCCGCCTCCTAAATAAATACGTCGACGAGGATGGGCATAAGGTTGAGCAGGCCAAACACCAGCGCCACGCCCCATCCGAGCCTAAAGCAGCTGCGCCAGGTGCTGCGTGCGAAGGTGTTATCGATCAGGACCTCGACAAAATACGTCGCGGCCATCACGACCAGGGCTACGACCCAGCTCACGGGGTTGTCCCAAACAAAGAACATGCCCACCCACATCAAAAACAGCACGGTCTCGCACCAGTGCATAAGGGTCATCTTGGCCAGCGTGCCGCCGCTCATCTCGGTGGCGACGCCCTGGACAATCTCCTGATGCGCGTGATGCGAGTACGAAAGGTCAAACGGCGACTTGCGCAGCTTGATGGTAAGCACCGCGAGCAGCGCCAGGAAAATAGGCGCGCTGTACACGATGATGGGGGCCGACTGCCCCGTCACGGCGATGGAATCAAAGCTGTCGGTGGCAAGGTACAGGCCCACGCTCATCAGCAAAACGGCGGGCTCGTAACTCATAACCTGCAGCAACTCACGATCGGCGCCAACCTGGGCAAACGGGCTTTGCGTCGAGGCGGACGCCAACACCACAAAGATCGCGGCGAGGGTAACCATAAAAGCGCACAGCAGCGTGTTGGAGCCCGACACAAAGATGCCGCCGCCCACGACGGTGAAGATGAGCGCGCACGCCATGTAGGTATCGTCCATGGTGTTTACGCTGGCGGGGGCCTTGCGCAGCAGCTTGGCAACGTCGTAGAAGGGCTGCAGCAGGCGCGGGCCCACGCGGCCCTGCATGCGGGCCGAAAGCTTACGGTCAAGACCATCGATCAGGCCACCAACCAAAGGCGCAATCAGGGCAAACGCCACGGTGCCTATAAAGATGCCCACGACGCCCGAACCCTCGAAATACTTGCCGCGCAGCACCGAGGGTGCGCTCATGGCAAGCCGCTCGGGCCCAATCCACGCGCAACACAGCAGCGCAAACAAGATAATGCTGCAGCACACGACGCTACCCGCGGGGCCAATACGCTTCTCGCCAAGGGCGTCCTCCGAGTACCAATTGCGCTTTTCGGCCTTCACCTCGTGTCCCATCGATCCGCGGAAATGGCGGTAATTGTCGGTTCCCACACCCGAAAGGTACACGTTTACGTGCGGCTTGTTGCTCACGCGGAATGAAGTCAGCAGCACCACGGCGATAAACGCCACGATAACCACCATCAGATACATGGCGTCCTTGCCAATAACGTACGGCACGCGGCCAAACACCATGGCCAAGTAAGGCGACACCAGGCCGCTCGAGATGAGCGGGAACGCCACGCAGCACAGAATCAGCAGCGCGGCGATGGTGTTGAGCGCCATCCATTCGGTCTTATGGACATTGACCTCAACGTTTTGAGCCGTGGGGTCGACGCCCGAAAGCTTGGCAAGCCACTTGCCCCAGAAGTAAAACGTCGCGGCCGAGCCAAAGGCAAGCACCATGATCATGAGCACGTTGCCGGTCTGCGCAAACGCCACCAGGGCGCCCCACTTGGACACGAGCATGCCAAACGGCGCCACAAACATGCCCATAATGCCCAGCATCATCAGACGCGTCAGGTGCGGCATGCGGCTGAACATGCCGTCCATGTCCTCGATATTGCGGCTGCCGATATGGTGCTCGGCGGTGCCTACGCACAGGAACAGCAGCGACTTAGCCACCGTGTGGAACAAGATCAGGAAGATGGCCGCCCATACGGCCTCGGGCGCGCCGACACCCAGGCAGGCACTGATGAGACCCAAGTTGGAAATGGTGGAGAATGCGAGCACGCGCTTGGCATTGCTCTGCGAGATGGCCATGAGGGCCGCGAGCAAAAACGTGATGGCACCCACACTCGTAACCATAAAGCCGGTCACGGGATAGATGGCATAGAGCGGACTCAGCTTGACCATCAGGAACACGCCGGCCTTGACCATGGTTGACGAGTGCAGCAGGGCGCTCGTGGGCGTGGGGGCAACCATGGCGCCAAGCAGCCAAGTGTGGAACGGCATCTGTGCGGCCTTGGTAAGGGCGGCGAGCGATAGCAAGATGACCGGCATCACCAGCAGCGCGGACTGCGCGGTGCCGGCGCCGGAAAGCTCGATCATGCCCGAGATGGTCAGCGGCATGCCGTTAACGTGCAGGTACATGAGTCCGACCAAAAACGCGATGCCGCCCAGCATGTTGAGGATGATCTGGGTGAAGGCGTTTTTGATGGCCTCGGGCGTGCGCGTGTAGCCAATCATAAGGAACGAGCACACGGTGGTGATTTCCCAGCCGCAGAACAGCCACTCAAGGTTATCGCTCGTCACGATGACGAACATGGCCGAGAGGAACAGGAACATGAGCGCCAGGAACTGCGGGCGACGGTCGGGCGCGGTCTGCCCGCGCAGCGCGGCCTCGTGCTCGTCATGGGCCTGGAAGTCCTTCATATAACCCAAGGCATACACGCAGATTAGGCTGCCGACGATGCCGACGGCGAGCACCATGATCACGCTCATGTAGTCCAGGTAGAGCGGCGTTGCCGTGACGGCTTCGGCCGCGGGCAACGTCATGGCTGCAAAGGCGAGCGAGCCCACCAGCTGGACTATGCCGAGCACCGTGGTGAGCGCGTTCCTATATTTGTACGCGTTGTACAGGATTACGGCGCACAGGATGACGTCGATGACGGAGCTGATGATCGAGAGCACATGCGAGGTGCCGGGGGCAACCTCAAAGCTCTGCGGACCCGTGCCAAAAAACATGACGGCGACTACAACTGTCACCGCCATAATAATGCCGGAGCCTACAAGCCCCACCGCATCGCGGGCGCGGTCACCGCGCGCGAGCAGCATGCCCAGCGCCGGTACCAGCGGAAACAGGGTAAGGAAATACAGTAGCGTCATACCATCACTCCCCCGTGCAAAAACGCTGCAATTGTTTAACGTTATAGCTCAATTGAGGAGTAGCGGCGACAGGTTTTCGGTCAACTGGGGAGTTTTAGGCGTACGAGGCAAGGAGCCTGTCCGCATTGGAGTAGAGGGGCGGCAAGAAAAATGCGCCCCTGTGGGCGCACCATCCCGTTTGCTATTCCGCCTTTTTAACGCGCGGCTTGCGACCGCGCGGCTTATCGACCAGTGCGGACTCACCGCTCTCGCGGTACTGACGGCACCAAGCCTTGACCGAAGACTCGCTGGGAATCTTGTGCTTGATCATGGCCTCGCGAACCGTCAAGCCGTTTTCCAGACGGTCCTTAACCACAGCGAGCTTTACGTCGTACGAATAGGTGTGATGATGCGAACCGGCATTGAGAACGGCGTCGGCACCGCCCACGGCATACGCGCGGGCCCACTGACGAGCCGTGGCCTGGGGAATGCCAAGCTCCGCGGCGAGAGCGCGATGACCGACCCCCTCTTGGAGGATCTCGACGGCGCGCTGTCTAACCTCGGGCGCATGCGTGCGAGTCCTAGTTGCTTCCGACATACCTGCCACTTCTTAGCCTTAGCCGTTAATCTGCTTTCTTACGTGCAAGTTAGATAGTAGCATTTTACTGTTTGCTCAAAGCAGTTAATTAAAATAGACGCGGCGTTATCTGGGCATTTGGCACCAAATTACGACATTTCTTTATCGATTATTTACGCTGGTAGCTGACTCGCAGCTAATCGTCATTCGCTTGTCAACAAAATTGGCATCTCTTTATGTCCTTTGGTATAGAGGATATAGTTATTAACCCCTCCCCCAATAATTTTGAGTGATCTGCAAGGCAGTAGACGTCCTCACTCCTCATGATTACCGCGCATTGCCATCCACCGGAGCAAAACAAAAGGGCGGGACCTGCTGCGCTTGCAGGCCCCGCACCGATTGACACCCGACGGGACACAGCCGGGCGAAACGGATCCGTGCTACCGCCCCGCCTGGCCGCGAAGTTAACTACAGCTCGTTGGCCGCGTGATATGCCGTGCGAATGGCGCTCGCGATATCGGCGGTGCGCTCGCCCGAGCAGTCGCCCACGCAGGTCACGGGCACCGTCACGCCATCCAGGTCAAACGCGTTGGCCTTGGAGCCCACGGCCATCACCACGTAATCGCAGGCGATCTTCACCGGCTCCTCGGCGCCGTCCTCGGTGGTGCGAATGGCCTCCACGCCCTCGTCGGTAATGGCGGTCAGGCGGGTCTTCACGTGCTGCTCCACGTTGTGCTCGGCGAAGTCGCTCATAATCAGCGGCAGAATGGTCTCGGACTCGCCCGCGGCAATCTTGTCGAGCATCTCCACGATCGCCACCTCGCAGCCGTGCTGCAGCAGGTACTCGGCAGTCTCGGTGCCCACCAGGCCGCCGCCAATGACGGCGACGCGGCCCGTAAGCTCCACCTTGCCGGCCAGCACGTCCCAGCTCGAGACGACCTTGTCCGAATCGGCACCCGGAACGGGGATGACCACGTCGTGCGCGCCCACGGCCACAATCGCGGCATCGGCGGCGTTGAGGTCCTCAGCAGTAGCGGCATGGTTGAGCTCAACCTTCACGCCCAGGCCAGGCAGAATCTTCTCGTAGTACTCGACCGAGCGCATGATCTCGTCCTTGCGCGGAGGCGCGGCCGCCAGCACGATCTGGCCGCCCAGATGATCGCTCGCCTCGTAGACGGTCACATCGTAGCCGCGCTTGGCCGCCACGCGCGCGGCCTCCAGGCCGGCAATACCGCCGCCTACCACGGCGATCTTCTTGTCGCCCTCGCCCGGCTTGATGGCGATGGTCGCCTCGTCGCCGTTCTCGGCATTGAGCACGCACGAGATGTACTTGCGGTTTTGAATCGCGTCGACGCAGCCCTTGTTGCAGTTGAGGCACTCGCGAATGGGCTCGCCGGTCGCGGCCTTCAGCGCAATGTCGGGGTCGCACATGAGCGAGCGGCCATAGGCGATGATGTCGGCAGCGCCGTCTTCCAGAATCTTCTCGCCGGCCTCGACCGAGACAACACGGCCCACGGTTGCCACCGGCACGGAGACCAGGGCCTTGACGCGCTCGGCCACGGGCAGCGTCCAGTTATAGGGCATGGCGCCCATGGGCGGAATGGTGTCGCCCATGTTGCCGGTGTGGTTTGCCTGCGCGACCTGGATCATATCGATGCCCGCGCCCTCGAGCAGCTTGGCAAACTTGCAGGCCTCGTCGGGCTGCAGGCCGCCCTTGCCGCGCGGCGTGCCGTCGGGGTTCTCCATGATCACGGGGAGCTTGTACTCCACCATCAGCTGCGGCGCGGCCTCCTTAATGGCAGCGACGACCTCCAGCGCATAGCGAACGCGGTTCTCGAACGAGCCACCGTACTCGTCGGTGCGCTGGTTGAGGATGGCCGAGCACAGCGAACCCACCAGGCGGTCGCCGTGGACCTCGATGGCGTCGATGCCGGCCTGCTGCGCGCGGGCGGCCGAGGCAGCGATGGCCTCCTTGATCTGGGTGAGCTGCTCCACACTGGCCTCGTTCACAAAGTGCTGCATGTCGTGGTGCAGCTTGGCGTAGGCCTGATTGCGGATCTCGTTGGACTCGGCCATCTTGGCGGCAAAGGTCTCCTCGTCGCCGGCGGCCTTGGCCTCCTGCGCGGCCTTGGCAGCGGCCATGGATCCCATGACCATGCGGCCGACGCCGGGCACGTCGTACTCGGGGTGGAACAGCTGCAGCGCGACCTTGGCACCGTGCTTGTGAACGGTGTCGGCCAGGGCCTTAAACGTGGGGATCTGGGCGTCGGTCGCCAGCTTGGGCGTGGGGCTTGCGGTCATGACGGGAGCGACGTCGCCGATGACGATGTAGCTCACGCCGCCACGGGCCAGGCGCTCGTAAAAAGCCAGGCTGCGCTCGCCAATGGAACCGTCGCGCTCCTCGTAGCCGGTGGTCAGCGGCGGGAACATAATGCGGTTCTTGAGCTCAAGGGGGCCAACCGTAATGGGCTGGAGCAGCTTGGATGCAGGTGCGGTCATGGACATTCCTCTCTTGTAGGCGCGGCGGCGATGATGCCGCGTAGTTGTCTAGAGGATATGGCATGGGGGCACGGCGGCACAACGAAAATCGGCGAATATCAGGTGGCGGCAGGTGGATGGAACGGGGCGGCCCGTCGGTTTGTCTCGATCTGTAACAGTTACTCGGCAAAACCGGGTCTTACTGTTACAGATCGAGACAAACCAATCTGGCCTGCCGAAAGATCTCAATCTGTAACAACAACTCGGCAAAATCCGTTCCTCGTGTTACAGATTTAGACAAACGGGGCCCAACCCACCGGAATATCTAGATCTGTAACACCTATCCGCCCAAATCGGGTCTAGATGTTACAGATTGAGATTTTGTTTGAGAGGCCGAGAATTGGACCGAAAACACAGTCCCGCGATAACAAAAAAGCTCGCCGGCTAGGCCGACGAGCTGCAAGTTCTTGGTCGCGGGGGCAGGATTTGAACCTACGACCTCCGGGTTATGAGCCCGGCGAGCTACCAGACTGCTCCACCCCGCAATGTCTGGGCGCCTCATGTGCGCAAGAAAGAATATTACGCGGGAGTTCGGTAAACGGCAAGGAAAATCTCGTAGAGCATAATTCCTTCATATTTAAACCCCTCAGCCATATCACCGTAAACGAATCGCAGCCGAGCGGCGTCGGCGGCGCGTATACAATGGTGCGCGTCCTTTTACGCCGACACCTGGAGTAGACATGCTGCTCGCTATCGATATGGGAAACACGCAGACGGCCATGGGCCTGTTTGACGGAGACGAGCTGGTGCAGTCGTGGCGTATGCCCACCGACCGCTCCTATACCGCCGACGAGATCCACGTGCGCCTGATGGGCTTCTTTAAGATGTACGACCTCTCGCTCGGCGCAGTCGACGCGATCGCCTTTGCCGGCGTGGTGCCACAGCTCTCGCGCGAGTGGCACGCCGTGGCCGACCGCATCGCGGCGGATGCCATTGTCATCGGACCGCAGACGGCCGCCGTGACCAAGCTGCGGGCGGCGCGCCCCCAGGCCGTTGGTGCCGACCGCATCGCCAACGCCGTCGCTGCCGAAACCTTCTACGGCGCCCCGGCAATCGTGGTAGACTTTGGCACCGCAACCAATATCGACGTCATCGACGAGGACGGCTATTACATTGGCGGAGCGATTGCGCCGGGCATCCGCATTTCGATGGACGCGCTCGCCGCCCGCGCCGCCAAGCTCGCCAGCGTTCCGCTCGAGGCGCCCGAGCATGCCATCGGCCGCGATACCGAGGAGTGCATCAAGGTCGGCGCCGTAACGGGCGCCGCCGCCATGGCCGAGGGCCTGGTTGCGCGCATGAAGCGCGAGCTGGGGCGCGAGGACGCCACCGTTATCGCCACGGGCGGTCTCGCCGGCATCGTCGCCGATTCGACCGATGCCTTCGACGTGGTCGACGGACAACTCACCATCAAGGGCATCTGCGAAATCTACCGCCGCATGCAGGAGCTGGGGTAGGACGGGGGCTTAAGTCGAGCACACCCGATGCCACAGCCCCCGCAAAGGCTCGCCAAGCCTATTCCTCAGATAGGCGAAACCCTCCCCGGCACAGGCCGAGAAGGGTCTTGTTGCCATCGTTATCTTTGAGCGCTGGCGCCCCGCGCTACAGCCCGCGAATTCGTACAGCCTCGGGCGGAAACTCCTGCTCGCCGGCATCGGTCTTGATGGTCGCGCGGCCCCAGATGTCCAGGCCCGCAAACACACCGACCGCAAGCGGCAAGCCGTTGGGAGACACCGCCGCAACTTGGCGGCCCAGCAGCGGCACCATGTCGAAGTACTCGCCCAGCACGGGGGCCAGCGGACCGGCAGCGCCCTGCGGCGTGTTGGCAACAACCGCCCAGGCGTCCACGCGGGCCAGCACGGCGGCGGCCAGCGTCTCGACCAGCGCTTCGTCAGCCACGTCCACACCAAGCTCGCTCAGCGCCGAACGCTCAATATCCACCGTCACGGCACCGAACATGCCCGCAGCACCGGCACCGCCGTTCACGGCAACGCGCGCGAACGACGTCTCAAACGTAGGCGCGCCGCACACAATGTCGCTCGGCCACTGGATGCCCACCTTGCCGGCAAGGCCCAGGCCCGGTGTCGACGCCGTGCCCACGAGCGCGTCCATCATGCCCATCGCCGCCACAAACGGCAGGCCGTGGAAGGCATGCATGTTCACGTCCGGGCGCACGACCAACGAAAACGTCAACGACGCCTCGCCCGCGCTCCAAGCGCACCAGCCCGCGGACATGCCCTCGCGGCCCGCATCGCGCGCGGCGTCAAGTTCGGTACCGGCGGCTACGGCATTCATCTCAATCATCTACATACGCCCCAATTCGCCCACGATATGCCCCACGCGGTCCTCGGGCTCTTTGACCTCTACGCCGTTGTAGCGGAAGAACCGCGCTGGGTCGTGCATCAGGTCCTCGAGCGGCACCAGCACAAAGTCGCGCTCGCCAATGAGCGGATGCGGCAGGCGCAGCTTCTTGCCGCCGTGGATCTCGCCGTCCATCCACAACAGGTCCAGGTCGATGGTGCGCGGACCGTTGACCTTGGCCTTCTTGGAGCGGTCGCGCCCCAGCTCAGCCTCGATCTTCATAAGCTCGTCGAGCAGCACCAGCGGCGCCAGCTCGGTCTTGATCTCGATGACGGCGTTGGCAAACGCGTCCTGGCGCGTCTCGTAAGCCGGCTCGCTCTCGTAGATGCGCGAGCAGTTGGACACGCAGGTGAGCGGAATCTCGGCGATCATGTCGCGTGCGGCGCGGATGTTGTCGCAACGATGCCCCAGGTTGGAGCCCACGGCCACAAACGCGCGGCGCGGCTGCGGCTTAGCAACAGCCCAGTAACCGTTCAGGAACTGCGCAAAGCCCGCGACGTCGTGCACGCGCACGATGTTGGCACCGGCCTGGATAGCGCCCAGGCACACGCCAAACGTGGCGACATCGCGCTCGGCGGCCTCGGTCACGCCCGAGACGGCGCCCACGAAGCGCTTGCGCGACACGGCGCACATGAGCGGATAGCCCAGCGACGCCATTTTGGCGGTCTCGCGCTGGATGACGATGTCCTCGTTGGCCGTCTTGCCAAAGCCCGGGCCAGGATCGATGCAGATGCGGTCGCGCGACACGCCGGCATGGATGAGTGTGCGGGCCTGGTCAGACAGAAAGCCCATGACGCGGCGCATGATGGGCGCCGAATCGGGCAGGGTGAAGCGGCGGAGCTGCGAGGTGGGCACATAGGCTTCCTCGCGGCGGGCGCTGCGGCGCATCATGGCGGCCAGACGGTCATTGGACTCCGATGCGGCCTCGGTGGCTGCGGGCGCGGGCGCGACGGTCTCGGCGGCAGCAGTCTGCTCGGCGGCGGGCGTCTCCTGCTCGCTTGCAGGCTCGGACGTGGGCTCCGGTTCGCCAAACGGCAACGAGGGCTGCACCACGCCGCCCGGAAGCTTGGCCTCCGACTTAGGCTCACCCAGCAACTTGCCGCGACGGCGGCGAGCCGGCTTCTCGGCCTCACGCGCGGCCTCGGCAGCCGCCTCGCGCGCCTTCTCGGCAACAAACGCCGCTGCCGAGGTATCGAGCTGCACCGTTGCGTGCGTGCGGGTGGGCGCGGCGACCTCGCCGGCATGCATCACGATGATGCCGCAGGTGCTCGTCTTAACAAACTCGACCATCTTGGGATCGGTGAAGCCGGTCACGTCGTTGACGATCGAGGCGCCGCAGCGCACGGCCGCCTTGGCAACCGCCACATGACGCGTGTCGATCGAGACGATGGCGCCCTCCTTGGCCAGCGCGCGCACCACGGGCAGCACGCGGCGAGCTTCCTCGTCGGGATTGACCGGGGTAAAGCCGGGACGCGTGGACTCGCCGCCCACGTCGATGATGTCGGCACCGGCGTCGAGCATCGCCAGGCCGTACTCGATAGCGGCGTCCGGGTCGAAGTGCTCACCGCCGTCGCTAAACGAATCGGGCGTCACGTTGAGGACGCCCATGATGCGCGGGCGGTCAAAGCTGAGCTCGTACTTTCCGCACCGCCATGTCTTGCTATCGTTCGCCATGAACATCCTCCTAAAATGCCCGCGCCGCCGCGCTCGGGCGCAGGCGGCGGGGTCGCTTTGCAATCAGTCTTTCTATTGTATCCGCGCTCGCGGGCTAGAACGCAAACGCGGCCGCGATGTCGCAAGAAATCAGCAGGTCGGCATTTGCGTCCTGATCGGTAGGAGCAAGATTGCAAATGGCCAGCGTATCGCCGGTAAAGCAACGCGTAAGACCCGCCGCCGGATACACCACGAGCGAGGTCCCGCCCACAATGAGCGCATCGGCCGCGGCGATGGCGGCGACGGCGCCGGTCAGCACGTGCTCGTCGAGCGGCTCCTCGTAGAGCACCACATCGGGCTTAATGCGCCCGCCGCACGCAGGACACACGGGCACACCCGCGGCGTCCTCGTGCTCGCGCGAGCAAATCCACTCGGCGCTATAGACCGCGCCGCACGACTGGCAAATGTTGCGATGGACCGATCCGTGCAGTTCGAACACGCGCTGCGAGCCTGCCATCTGATGCAGGCCGTCGATATTTTGCGTCACCACGGCATTTAGCTTGCCGGCGCACTCCAGCTCGGCCAGCTTGGTGTGGCAGCGATTGGGCTTGGCGCCAAGCGCGATCATCTTGGTGCGGTAGAAGTCGAAGAACTCGGCCGGATGCGCCTCGTAAAAGCTATGCGAGAGCATGGTCTCGGGCGGATAGGCAAACTGCTGGTGATATAGGCCGTCCACGCTGCGGAAATCGGGGATGCCGCTCGCCGTGGAAACACCCGCGCCGCCAAAGAAGACCACGCGCTTGTGGGTGTCGAACAGCTCCGCCAGCGCGGCGGAGGCCTGCTTGGGATCCGATATTGCCTGCGTCATATGAGTTCTCCGTCCGTGTCTCCGGGACGGCGGCGTTCGCGCTATCACTCGCGGACTACGCCCCGCCCCTGTTGCGCTAATCTTAAGCCTGCCAACCCCGTCGAAAGGACACCATGCCTCAGACTTACACTTTCGCCTCGTGGAACGTCAACGGCCTGCGCGCCGTTCTCAAAAAGGACCCGAGCTTTATCCAGATCGCGCAAGAACTCGACGTCGATATCCTGGCGCTGCAGGAGACCAAACTGCAAGAGGGCCAGGTCGATATTGACCTGGCCGGCTATCATCAAACCTGGAGCTACGCCGAGCGTAAAGGCTATTCGGGCACCGCGGTCTTTAGCCGCCAGGAACCGCTGCGCGTGCTGCACGCCGACGCGCTGCTACCCTACGCCGGCGAGGGCGAGGCGGCCGAGCTCGTCGCCCAAGCCACAACCGAGGGCCGCGTCTGCGCGCTCGAGTTCGACAAGTTTTGGTTTGTCGACGTCTATACGCCTAACGCCCAAAATGAGCTCGCGCGCATTGATGTACGCATGGCCTGGGACGATGCCTACCGTGGCTTTTTGGGCGCACTTGAGCGCGAAACCGGCAAGCCCGTCGTAACCTGCGGCGACTTTAACGTGGCTCACGAGGAGATCGACCTTAAGAACCCCAAGTCCAACCGCGGCAACGCCGGCTTTTCGGACGAGGAGCGCGGCAAGTTTACCGAGCTGCTCGACGCCGGTTTTACCGACACCTGGCGCGCGGCAAACCCCGACGTTGAGGGTGTCTACAGCTGGTGGAGCTACCGCTTTAATGCCCGCAAGAACAACGCAGGCTGGCGCATCGATTACTTCCTGGTAAGCGACGCAATCGCCGGCAACGTACGCGACACCGGCATCCGCGGCGACATCTTCGGCAGCGACCACTGCCCCGTCACCCTCACGCTAGAGCTCTAGCCCCAACCGACCCCTCGGGGACGGAGGAAAACAGATCATGCGACCCCTCTCTCTCCCTATAAGTTGCGGTGAAATAGTTCCTGTTTGGGCAGCAAATAGCCAAAAACGAGAACTATTCCACCGCAAGTTCGTAAGGGAACGCAACCGGTCCTATAGCCCGTACTTCACGACGACGCGGTTGATCCGTCGACACCAAGGTTTGTAGAGAGCAGCCAAGAACACGCAGGTCGCAAGGCCGTGTGTGATATCGAACGGCACCGCCGTGGCAAGACGCGCCACAGCGCCCGCCCACGTGAGCGGCTGCACAAAACCGATGATGTCGTAGGCGTTGATTACCACGCCGTAGAGCAGGCCCGATGCAAAGCCGTACGCCATCAGCGCCGGCATGCGCACGGTTCCATCCGCACGGTCGAACGCGCCCGCATGCGCCAGCGCGCCGCCAACATAGCCAACCAGACCCCAGGCATACATCTGCCATGGCGTCCACATGCCCTGTCCAAAAAAGAAGTTGCTGGTCAGCGCCGCCAGCGCACCGACCATGAAGCCGTTACGACGACCGAGTGTCGCCCCGGCGATAATGGCGATGGCGCTCACGGGTTTAAAGTCGGGAATGGGGCCAAACAAGATGCGCCCCGCCGCGGCCAACGCCGCCAGAACCAGCGTTGGCATAATCTGGCGCAGGCCCGGTCGCGACGCCTCGTAGCCCGCAAAAAACAGCGCGAGCACCAGCGCCACCACGACAAGCATGGCAAGCGCCGCCTGCTCAGCGCCTGCCAGCAACGCCGCAGCCATCACTGCGGGAACCGCCAGCAGCAGCGGTATCTCCAGTTTTGCGAGTAGGCGCGCGACGCGATAATCCGTCATCCCATCACGCCCTATAAAACACGTTGTCGGCAAAGAAGTCGGCCGGCGGCTCCATGCAGGCAATCTCACCGTCGAACATCATGGCAATGTCATCGGCAACCTGCTCGGCAAAATCCAGATCGTGCGTAGCCATGATGACGGTGCCGCCAGCCTTCGCATGGTCACGCAAGGCGTGGGCGATAATGCGGCGGCTGGCCAGGTCTAGACCCTTGGTGGGCTCATCGAGCAATAGCAGCTCGGGGCCAATCAGCAGCAGCTTTGCCAACGCAAGCAGTTGACGCTGTCCGCCCGAAAGATCGTACGGGTGGCGCCCATCCAAACCCGACAGCCCCAGGCTCGCCGCGCGCTCCCGCGCCACAGCCTCGTCATATCCGCAGGTCGAAGCCCATTCCATCAGCTCGTCGCGCACCGTCTCGGCAACCAGCAACGCCTTGGGATTCTGAGGCAGCAGTGCCGCCGAGGCAGTCCCGCGCTCCATATGCCCACGCTGCAACTTGACCGTCTTGGCCAGCACCGAAAGCATTGTCGACTTACCACAGCCGTTACCGCCCACAACCGCATGCACCGCGCCTGCCGAAAACGACGCATCGAGTCCGCGCAGCACCCAACCGCCCGCGCGATCGTAGCGAAACCAGCCCTCGCGAATAGCTGCCGCCGCACTCGTCGCCGCCACCTGCGCGGGCCGGCAAGAGTCCAAAGCCAAAAGTCCCTCGCGACTACCCAAACTCGCTAGGTCAGCCACCTCGCACACGCGTCCGCCCTCAATCCGATACGCGCACGTCGCGTATTCGAGCATCGGGCGCGGCTGGTGCGTTGCCACGACAACCGTGCACCCCAACTCGCGATTCACACGAAACAGCGCGTGCAGAAAACTCTTCTCGGCAACGGGGTCCAGTTGGGACGTGGGCTCGTCGAGGAGTAGCACGCGTGGACGCAGTGCCAGCACAGCCGCCAGCGACAGCAGCTGCTTGCGCCCGCCCGAAAGCGTATCGGTATCGCGGTGGAGCCAATCCTCCAACCCAAAGAAATAGCTGGTCTCAGCTACGCGACGGCGCATCTCATCACGCGCTAGCCCCAAGTTTTCCAGGCCAAACGCCATCTCGTGCCACACGGTTTCGCACACGATCTGGTTCTCGGGGTCCTGAAACACATAGCCCACGCGCTCCGCGGACGCCCGAACCTCCATGTCGGCAACGCTCTCGCCCAGCACGCGCAGCTCGCCAGCGTATTCACCCGTCGGCGCGATCTCGGGCTTGAGCAGCGACAGCAGCGTCGACTTACCCGACCCAGTGCCACCAACAAGCAACGCAAATGCCCCTTGGGGAACAGACCAGTCGAGCCCGTCGAGCACCGGCGCCTCAGCCCCGGGATAGGCAAAGCGCAGACCCCGCACTTCAATCGCCGGCGTATCCGAGCCGCACGCCATGCCCGCCATCATGCTTCCGTCCAACCGGGTCATCAGCCAAACCTCTTCTCGTCAATCGCGTGCAGCACGCAGGGCAACACCATCCAAGCCGCGTACACAATATAGCCAGGCCACGGCGCCGGCACCGAAAGCTGAGGGTAAAACGAATACTGCGTCGTCGCGGTCCACGCCACTGCTGCCGTGGCCACGCCAAACAGCGCAAGCCCAACCAGCGCGGCAACATCGCCGCGCCCCAGCCGATACCGCGCGTACGTCGTGCGACGCGTCACGGCGCCCCACCCACGGGAGCGCATGGCGTCCGCGCGCTCCAGCGAATCTTCCATGCCCCAGCCCATCAACACGCTCGATGCCCGCAGACGCGAGCGCACGGGGCCGGCCGGCGCGCGCCCCGGCACATCAATCGCATCCTGCACCGCCAGTACCGTACGACCGCGGCGCAAAAACTGCGGGATAAGCCGCATACACATCGAAATCATGAGCGCGATCACCGGCGCGGCGTTACCCAAAAGCGCAAGCACCTTGTCGTAGCCAAGCATCGACGCCGCGGCCTCAAACCACAGCACGCTCGCCACAAACAGCCCACCCATGCACAGGCCGTATACCATGCTCTCCAGATACACCGCGCGCATGCCGATACGGAACAGCTCCGTCGAGCCCGAGGCGCTAAACAGCGGATTGAGCACCGCAATGATCAAAATCACCGGCAGCTGCCAGCGAAGCGCCCCCAACGTGCGCGCGGCGCCGCGCGTCGCAAGCCCGTACGCCAACCCGCCCGCAAGCGACAGCGCAATCAGCACCGGCTGCATCGAGAACATGGTGAGCCCCAATGTCAGCACCATGTAGAGGGCCGGCACCGCCGGATGCGACATCGAAAATGCCGCAACGGGCTCGTTGCCCGATTCCTCTCGCATGATATCCACGGGCACCCCCATTCCCTCGCTCAAACGCCAACGCCGCAGCGGCGCCGCCATGCACAACCAGCGCAAACACCACGCCGGCGGCAGCGACATCGGCCGCCACGCATCAATCGTTACGCGCTCATCATATGCCTGCGGTATCATATTGTGCCGTGTATCGTTTCCAAACGCACGTCTCTATAACGTAACAGGAGATCACATGGACGCAACCGCAATTATCCTCGCCGCCGGCGAGGGCACCCGCATGAAGTCGAACCACTGCAAGGTTTCGCACAAGATCCTGGGTAAGCCCATGGTCCAGTGGATCGTCGACGCCACCATCAAGGCCGGCTGCAGCCGCGTCGTGGTCGTCATCGGCAGCCACGCCGACGAGATGCGCGCCCTTATCGACGGCGTCTACGCCAACAGTGCCACCAAGGTCGAGTGCGTCGAGCAGACCGAGCGCCTGGGCACCGGCCACGCCGTAAAGGTCGCACTCGAGGCCTGCGGCATCACGCAAGGCCCCGTCGTCGTGCTCAACGGCGACCTGCCGCTCATCACCGCCGACACCGTCGCCAAGTTCGCGCAGACCGTCGCTACCGGCGAGCTCGCCTGCACCGTCATGACCATGACCCCGCCCGACCCCTTCGGTTACGGCCGCATCAAGCTGGGCGCCGACGGCCAGATTGAGCGCATCATCGAGCAGAAGGACTGCACGCCCGAGCAGGCCGCCACGCTGCTCGAGTGCAATGCCGGCTGCTACGCCTTCGACGGCGCGCAGCTCGCCGCACACATTGACGAGATCGGCAACGACAACGCGCAGTCCGAGTACTACCTGCCCGACATGCTCGAGATCCTCAAGGGTCACGGCCAGGCGGTCTCCATCTTCCACTGCGATGACTACCGCGACGGTCTGGGCGTCAACAGCCGCATCCAGCTCGCGCAGCTCACCGCCATCGCGCGCGACCGCATCAACGAGCACTGGATGGCCGAGGGCGTTACCTTCATCGACCCCACGCAGGCCTGGATCGGCCCCGATGCCGTTATCGGCCGCGACACCGTCGTGTGGCCTCAGACGCACCTGATCGGCCACGTCACCGTGGGCGAGGAGTGCCAGCTCGGCCCCAACAGCCGTCTCACCGACACCACCGTCGGCAGCGGCTGCACCATCGATGAGACCATCGCCATCGAGGCCGTCATCGAGAACGGCGTCGACTGCGGCCCGCGCGCCTACCTGCGCCCGGGTACCCACATGCTCGACGGCTCCAAGGCCGGCACGCACGTGGAGATCAAGAAGTCCACGATCGGCGAGGGCTCCAAGGTGCCGCACCTGTCCTACATCGGCGACACGACCATGGGCTCCGGCGTCAACGTGGGCGCCGGCTCCATCACCTGCAACTACGACGGCGTACACAAGCACAAAACCGTCATCGGCAAGGATGCCTTCATCGGTTCCGATACCATGATGGTCGCGCCCGCCCAGATTGGCGACGGCGCGCTCGTGGCCGCCGGCTCCGTCATCACTGAGCCGGTCCCGGCAGACGCACTCGGTCTGGGCCGCGCCCGTCAGGTAAATATTGAGGGCTGGGCCGCCGATTATCGCCGCCGCCTGCACGAGGACGACGAGGTATAACGTTTTACCAAGCATCTAAGGAGCCGCTTCCGTGGGGACGGCTCCTTTTTCTATGCTGACCTGCGCGGCCGGATGAGTGGTCGGTTCGTGTCCGTTGACGGTAAAGACGTTATCAAGACTCGATAAACCCCGTCGCGCGGTTACAATGCAAAAAGGCATCTATATGGCATTCGATATATAAAGGAGAAGGGTAATGCCGATTAATGATCCCGAGAAGTCGGAGAATATGCGCAAGTCCATCCGCGTGTATTCCGGTTCCTCCAACCGTCCCCTCGCTCAGAAGATTGCTGAGTACCTTGGGGTCGAGCTTTCGGGCCTTACGCTAAAGCAGTTCGCCAATGGTGAGATTTACGCCCGCTACGACGAGACCGTCCGCGGCGCCGACGTCTTCCTGATTCAGTCCGTGGCCGGCGGCAACGTCAACGACATGCTCATGGAGCTGCTCATCGCCACCGACGCTGCCAAGCGCGCATCCGCCCGCTCCATCACCGCCGTTATCACCCACTACGGCTATGCCCGCCAGGACCGCAAGGCCGGCCCGCGCGAGCCCATCACCGCCCGCCTCGTCGCCAACCTGCTCGAGCGCGCCGGCGTCAATCGCATCATCACCCTCGACCTGCACCAGGGCCAGATCCAGGGCTTCTTTGATATCCCGGTTAACCACCTGTCCGCGCTGCCGCTGTTTGGCCAGTACTACAACGACATGCACTTCGACACCGACAACCTGGTTGTCGTCTCCCCCGACGTGGGTCGCGCCAAGGCCGCCAAGAAGCTGTCCGACATGCTCGGCTGCGACCTGGCCATCGCCCACAAGGGCCGTCCGCGCCACAACGCCGCCGAGGTCATGGGCATCATCGGTGACATCAAGGGCAAGACCTGCATCATCAACGACGACATGATCGACACCGCTGGCACCCTGTGCGCCAACGTCAAGGAGCTCAAGGCTATGGGCGCTGGCGACATCTACGTCTGCGCCACCCACGGCATCTTCTCCGGTCCGGCCATCGAGCGTCTGAACGACGCCCCGATCGTCGAGTGCCTCGTCACCGACGCCATTCCTGTCGAGGTCGGCGGCAAGATCAAGACCATCTCGGTCGCCGAGGAGTTCGCTCAGGCCATCTCCGCCGTTTACCACGAGGAGCCCGTCTCCACGCTCGTCGGCGGCGACTTCGCGCTGTAGTCGCATCGTCCTTGTAACCCGGCGCATCGCCGTCGGAACAGAAGAAACCCCCGCGCTCCCCCTTGCTTCGCAAAGGTCGCGCGGGGGTTTCTTCTGTTCCGACGGCTCGCTCTGCCGCGGACGCGCTTTTGTCTGGTGGGATTTCGCTGAAGCAAAGCCTCGCCTTCGGCGGGCGTGGTAGCCTTTGTCGTTGATTGAACTATTTGTGTAACGGAAGGACAAATATGGCAGCTGCACAGCCGCTTAAGATTCGCATGGTTGCCGGGCTTGGCAACCCGGGCGAGGAATATGCCGAGACCCGCCACAACGCCGGCTTTAAGGCGATCGACGAGCTGGCCCGTCAGGCCGGCGTCACGTACTGGAAAAACCAAGCCGGCGCCGAGGTCGCGCTCATCAACATCAACGATCCCGAGGAAGAGGGCGGTAAGCGCCAGATTGTGCTGGTCAAGCCGCAGTCGTACATGAACACCTCGGGCGGGCCCATCTCCAAGCTCTGCCGCGAGTACAAGATCAAGACCGAGGAGCTGCTCGTCATCCACGACGAGCTCGACATTCCCGCCGGTGACGTACGCGTCAAGGTGGGCGGAGGCCATGCCGGTCACAACGGCCTGCGCTCCATCATCGACAAGATGGGCAGCCGCGACTTCAGCCGCATCCGCACCGGCATCGGCAACCCTCCCGGCAAGATGGCCGTCGCCGACTACGTTCTTAAGCAGCTGCGCGCCCGCGAGGCCGAGGATTTCCAGGACACCTGCGCCCGCGCCGCAGATGCCGCCGGTCTGGCCATCGTCCACGGCGTAATCTACGCCCGCGATCACGTAAACGGCGCCGCTTCCGCCAACGGCAAGCACTAGAACCTACTATTTAGAGACAGGTTTATTTTGGCAGGTTCTGTATACGGAAACACCGCAGCGGCCGCACCGCAATAAACCCTGTGCCGCCTTACATATGCAGCGCTCCAATGGGGGCCGGTCTCACCGATGTGCGAGGTCGGCCCCATTTGCCGTTTTACCTGATAAAACCGACCAAAATAAACCTCTCCCCCTTTGGAAGGCCAAAGTGGATAAACCCTGCTCCCAACCGCCGAAGACACACGTAAGTGACATGTCCATGAGGGTATAATTTGCACCGTATGTCTGCACAACGCCTGTGCGCGTACGGTTTTATTCGGGCTACCGTCCATTTCCGTGGAGGCACGGTTCGGCGGCCCTAACAAGAGAGGGGTTCTATGTATAAGATCCTGGAGAAGACGCAGTTCTCGGAGAAGGTGTTCAAGTTCCGCATCGAGGCGCCTGCAATCGCCAAGCATGCGCACGCTGGACAGTTCCTCATGGTTCGCGCCAACGAGACGGGCGAGCGTGTCCCGTTTACCCTGGCCGGCTGGAACGGTGACGAGGGCTGGGTCGAGTTCATCTTCATGGTGATCGGCAAGACCACCGAAATGCTTTCCACCTACGAGGCCGGCGAGTCGCTGCGCGACGTCGTGGGCCCGCTGGGCGTTCCCACCGAGATGGCCGAGGGCCCCTGCGCCGTCATTGGCGGCGGCGTTGGCCTGGCAATTGCCTTCCCGGTCGCCAAGCACCTGGTCGAGACCGGCCACGAGGTGCACGCCATCATGGGCGCCCGCACCAAGGACCTCCTGCTCATGGAGGACCAGTTCCGCGAGCTCCTCGACGAGGACCACATCCACATCACTACCGACGACGGTTCCTACGGCGAGCAGGGCGTTGTAACCGCTCCGCTGGAGCGCCTGCTGCAGGACAAGGCCGTGAGCCAGGTCTTCTGCGTCGGCCCCGTTCCGATGATGAAGTTCTCGACCCTCACCGCCCAGAAGTACGACACCCCCATCACCGCGTCGCTCAACCCCATCATGGTTGACGGCACCGGTATGTGCGGCTGCTGCCGCGTCGAGGTGGGCGGCGTGACCAAGTTCGCTTGCGTCGACGGCCCCGACTTCGATGCCACCCTGGTCGACTGGGATGACCTTCGTGCCCGCCAGGCCGCTTACCGTTCCGAAGAGGGCGAGTCCCTCAAGGCCTATGAGGAAAAGAGCTGCGCATGCCACTAGTTAACGGTCGTTTCGTTGCCGATATGAAGTCGCCCCGTACCCCCGATAACGAGGAGCCGGCTGCCGAGCGCGCCTGCGACTTCCGCCCCGTCGACAAGGGCTTCACCGAGGAGATGGCGCTGGCCGAGGCCGAGCGCTGCCTCAACTGCAAGAAGCCGTTCTGTGTTGAGGGCTGCCCCGTCAACATCAACATCCCCCGCTTTATCGAGCAGATCCGCGAGAAGGACTTCGGCGGCGCTCTCGATACCATCCGCGAGGACTCCATGCTTCCCGCCATCTGCGGCCGTGTCTGCCCGCAGGAGAACCAGTGCGAGGGCAAGTGCATCCGTGGTAAGAAATCCGAGCCCGTGGCCATCGGCCAGCTCGAGCGCTTCCTGGGTGACCGCCCCGAGCTCGCCTCCACGCCCAAGATGGCCCCCAAGAACGGCAAGAAGGTCGCCGTCGTCGGCTCTGGCCCGTCCGGCATCACCTGCGCCGGCGAGCTCGCCCGCAACGGCTTTGACGTCACCGTCTTTGAGGCCTTCTTCACCGGCGGCGGCGTGCTGGTCTACGGCATCCCCGAGTTCCGTCTGCCCAAGGCAGTCGTCAAGCGCGAGATCGACGGCCTGGAGGACATGGGCGTCAAGTTTGAGTACAACTCCGTCGTGGGCAACATGGCCACGGCCGAGGAGCTGTTCGAGCAGGGCTTCGACGCCATCTACGTGGCGACCGGCGCTGGCCTGCCCAAGTTCCTCAACGTCCCCGGCGAGAACCTGCCCAACGTCTTCTTCGCCAACGAGTACCTCACCCGCGTGAACCTGATGAAGGCCAACAAGTTCCCCGAGTACGACACCCCCACCAAGCACGGCAAGAACGTCGTCGTCTTTGGTGGCGGCAACGTGGCTATGGACGCCGTCCGTACCGCCAAGCGTCTGGGCGCCGAGCACGCCATCATCGCCTACCGTCGTACCGAGGACGAGATGCCCTGCCGTCGCGCCGAGCTGCACCACGCTAAGGCCGAGGGCGTCGAGGTTCTGCCGCTCGTCTCCCCGCTCGAGTTTGTCGCTGGCGAGGACGGCTCCGTATGCGCCGTCAAGGTCCAGAAGATGGAGCTCGGCGAGCCCGACGAGTCCGGCCGTCGTCGCCCGGTGCCCATCGAGGGCGCCATCGAGGAGATTCCCTGCGATGTCGCGATCTCGGCTATCGGCACCAACGCCAACCCCTTCGCAAAGAAGATCGGTGGCAAGATGGAGCTCAACAAGTGGGGCTACATCGTCGCCGACGAGGAGACCGGCCAGACCACCGATCCCCGCATCTGGGCCGGCGGCGACATCGTCACCGGTGCCGCTACGGTCATTCTGGCGATGGGCGCCGGCAAGAAGGCCGCTGCCTCCATCACCAAGAGCCTGCTGGGCGAGTAATCACCTACAGCGTTAGCCATCAAACGGCAAAGTCCCCGTCGAGCACACGCCCGGCGGGGACTTTTTCTATGCCGATCGCCCTACCACCACAAAGGTGCCTGTCCCCTTTGTGGTGGTTTTGGTCGACTAGCCTTCGAGTTGGGCCACCTTGTAGCGGTAGGCTGCGGCGATGACGTCCTTGCAGCCTTCGCGGCCCAGCTTGGCGCGGTTGACGACGATGTCCTTGCCGCTCGTCATCTTCCACTTACCGGCACTGTAGCGCTTATAGAACGCCTCACGCGCCTTCTGCTGCTGTTTAACCAGCTTAGCGCCCTTCTTCTTGTTAAGGCCACGCTTCTTGCGCACGATCTCGACGCGGTCCTCAAAGGGAGCGGTCACCAACACGGCAATGTGGTTGGGGTTGTTACGCAACAGGTAATCGGACAGACGACCTTCGATAATGCAGCTCTCGGTCTCGCCCAGATCCAAAATCACCTGGCTCATCTTTTGGAACAACTTGTCCGAGTACGAACGCGCATCGTAGCGGTCGGGCAGAAACGCCATGTTCTCCACGGCCAGACGCTCGTCGTAGGCGGCCATCTTGTCGAGCGACTCGCCCGCGCGCAGCGAAGCACGCACCAGCAGCTCGTTATCGTACAGCGGAATCCCCAGCTCATCGGCGAGGATACGACCAATCTCGTGGCCCTCGGCGCCAAAGTCGCGCGCGATGGTAATGACCACAGGACTCTTCTTATTCTCCAGATCGCTCATCGCGATTCCTTTCTCTATGTGACAAAGGGACTGTCCCTTTGCCACATTCTACGCTGCCACCATTCGCCTCTGATATGCGCGGACCAGCAGCGAGATACCAAAGTTGAGTACAAAGTACATCGCAAACACCAGGCCGTAGAGCATAAGCACCTGCGACAGATCGATCGCGTGGGCCATCACGACGTTGGCCGTGTACATGAGCTCGGCCACGTTAATGCCCGAAAGATACGAGCTGTCCTTGATGACAGTCGTGCACTGGCTAAACAGCGCCGGAATGATCGTCTTAAACGTCTGCGGCAGAATGATGTAGCGCATGGTGGCAAAGAAGCCAAAGCCCTGGCTCTGCGCTGCCTCAAACTGGCCGCGCGGAATCGAGTTGAGGCCGCCGCGCACAATCTCGGCCATAACGGCGCTGGTAAACAGCGTAAAGGCGATGGTCGAAATCACAATGTCCAAACCCTGCACCGTAAAGTAGATAAAAAGGATCCACAGCAGGTTTGGCGTGCAACGGAACAGCTCGATATAGGCGCTCACCAAAATACGGACCGGGCGGGGCGCATAGCTTTTAACGAGCGCCAGCACCGTGCCGAAGATGAGCGAGAAAAAGATCGACAGCGCCGAGATCTCGATCGTCTTAACAAAGCCGCCCCAAATGTAGAGCAGGTTGGTCGCGTTGAAGATTTCCATGCGCTAGGCCTCCTCTACGTTGTCGAGCCCCAGCTCGGCCAGGCTCACACCGCGCGGACGCTCCTTTGAGCGGCGCTCGAGCCACTGCACCAGCATGGCGAGCGGAAAGCAGATGATGAAGTACATAAGGCAGCAGACGATATATCCCTGCAGGTAGCCGTACAGACTCACAAAGTTGTCGGAACGGTACATAAGGTCGCCGCCGGCCACGAGCGCCAGCACCGACGTGTTCTTGACCAGGTTGAGCGCCTGGTTACACAGCGGCGGCAAAATGATCTTGAACGTCTGGGGCAGCACGATGTACCAGTACGCCTGCGCACGGGTGAAGCCCTGGCTCTGGGCCGCCTCCATCTGACCGCGCGGAACCGCCTCGATACCAGTGCGGATGACCTCCGAAATGTAGGCCGCATGATACAGGCCCACGCCCAAGAAGCCCAGCACGAACGGCGCGATGCGCACCGGCTGGTCGGCACCGGTTATGGCCTGCAAAAACTGCGGTCCGGCCATGTACATAAAGAGCACCTGCACGGGCAACGGGGTGTTCTGGTAAAACTCCACGTACACGCGGCTTATGGCACGCAGCACACGCGAACGGGTGGTAGAGAACACACCCAGCAGCGTGCCCAGTACCAGGGACAGCAACAGGCCGGCAACGACCACCTGCAGCGTCACGCCAAAGCCCTCCCAGAAGGGCCCCATGTTTTGAAATGTCGTCGACCAGCGGTCGGCGTCAAACAATCCTTCGAGCATTTGATTCCTTCCTTGGACGATGCGCCTATACAAGACCCCAGGTCTTGACCTCTTGATCGAGCCAGCCATCGGCCAGGCGATCGCAAATCACCTGATCGACCACGGCCGAAAGGTCGCAGCCCTTCTTGGTCGCCACGCCGTAGCCCTGCTCGCCAAACTTGACCTCGGGCTGCAGCAGCTCAACGGTCTCGTTCATGTAGCCGGCCAGCGTGGAGCGGTCCATGGCAAAGACGTCGATATTGCCGGCGTCGAGTGAACTCTTGATGATGGGGTAGCCGCTAAAGGCCCTAAACTCGGGCTTGCAGCTAAAGCCGTTGTCCTTGATCATCTGCTCAATCAGGCCCTGCGTGGTAGCACCCTGGCTCACGCCGATGACCTTGCCGTCCAGATCCTCAATCGAGGTGAAGCCCGAACGCTTCTTGACCATGAGTCCCACGTAGTCGGTGCGGTACGGCGTCGAGAAATCCCAGCTCTTCTTGCGCTCGTCGGTGATGGTGTAGGTCGCCGCGACCACGTCGAGTTGGCCGTTATCGATCAGCGGGCCGCGCGTCTTGGGCGTTACGTCGGTAAACTCGACAAGCTCCTGGGCGCGGGCCTCCTTGTAGCTCACGCCAAAGACGGCAGCGGCGATCTGGTAGCACAAATCGACTTCCATGCCCTCAAAGCGGCCCTTGGCAGTGTCGTAATAGCCGTAGCCGGGAACGTCCTTCTTAACGCCGGCATTCAGATGGCCACGCGACTTAATGGCCGCAAGCTTGGACCCCTTGTCAGAGCCCTCGCCGCTGGTGGAGTTGCCGCAACCGGTAAGCGCGGTCCCCGTCAGCGCAAGCATGCCGGCGCCCGCCAGCTGCAAAAAGCGGCGGCGCGACACGGCCGCCCTCGTCATATCCGTCATGTCCATCACCGCACCTAGTGCAGAATCTTGGACAGGAACTCGCGGCAGCGCGGGTTCTCGGGGTTATCGAAGAAGTGCTCGGGCGTGCCCTCCTCCAGGATGCGGCCGTCCTCCATAAAGATGACGCGGTCGGCCACCTGGCGCGCAAAGCCCATCTCGTGCGTCACGCAGATCATGGTGATGTCCTCCTGCGCGAGCTCAATCATAACGTCCAAGACTTCCTGGACCATCTCGGGGTCGAGCGCCGAGGTCGGCTCGTCAAACAGGATGATGGGCTGCTTGGTGCACAGGGCACGGGCGATGGCGATGCGCTGCTGCTGACCGCCCGAGAGATTCTGCGGATACTCGCCGGCCTTATGCGCCATGCCGACGCGCTTGAGCGCGGCAATGGCGATCTCGGTCGCCTCCTCCTTGCTCTTCTTTTGCAGCTTGATGGGCGCGAGCGTCAGGTTGCCCAGCACCGTCATGTTGGGATACAGGTTGAACTGCTGAAACACCATGGAACTATACTTGCGAGCCATCTCCAGGTGATTCTTTTTTGTGAGCGGCGTACCGTCGATGACGACCTCGCCCGAAGTGGGCTCCTCCAGATAATCGACACAACGGATGAGCGTCGACTTACCCGAACCGGAAGGCCCGATCATTACGAGCTTCTCGCCGCGCTTGACGGTGAGATTGATATCTTTGAGCACATGCAGGTCGCCAAAGTACTTGTTGAGATGCTTGATCTCGATCATGTCTGCCATGAATGTCCCCTTCCTGCGCTTACACGAATTGCACTATTGTACGGAAAGAACCACGTTTCCGCAGCCCACACTACATTCCCGTAAAGAACCCGCAACCTTCCACCCACTCATTGGGGACAGGTTTAAATGAGTACCCGCTCATTGGGCACTCATTTAAGCCTGTCCCCAATGAGCACCGCCCAGCAAAAAAGGGGCGCGACCGCAATGGTCACGCCCCCTCAGCCTCAACTGTGTACCGCTCGGCCCTTACGCAAGCTTTGCTCCGACGATCTTTGCTGCGGCCGGCTTATCGAAGTTGCCGCCGGTGGCCTTGCCCAGGGCACCCATAACCTGGCCCATCTGCTTCTTGGACGTGGCACCCAGCTCGGCGATAACCTGCTCGATCAGGGCCTCGAGCTCCTCACCCGAAACCTGCGCGGGCAGCAGGCTCTCCAGAATCTTGACCTGCTCGGTCAGGTTGTCGGTACGCTCCTGGTCGGTGCCGGCCTTGATGGACATCTCCAGCGTCTCGCTCGTCTGCTTAATCAGACGCTTGATCATGCTGTTGACGTCTTCCTCGGTCACATCGCGACGCTCGTTGACCTCGATGTTCTTCACCTCGGCCTTAACCTGGCGAATGATAGACAGGCGAACCTTGTCCTTGGCCTTCATGGCCGCGATCATTTCCTTCTGCAGCTCTTCGTTGGTCATCTGCAAATCCTCCTCAATAGTGCGGGCGGCACTCACACGAGCGCCGCCCCATGATTACTCAGTCGTCGACGAATTGTCGGTCGAACTCTTGGTGACGCCCTTCAGGCTGACGTTGTACGGCACGTCCTTGGGCATGGGGTTAACGGTGATGTCGGCGTCCTTCTTGTACTGCTCCAGCCACTCGCTGTACGCGGTGCTTGCCGCCTGCGTCTTCACCACGTTGGAGACGTACTTCTTGATGTCCTTGGGCACCTGCTTAATGTCATCGACCTGATTATCGACATGGAAGTAGTCGGTGCACTTGATGATGTGGTAACCATAGGTCGACTCGACGACGTCGCTCACATCGCCCTTGTTGAGCCCCTCGAGCGCCGCCTGGTAGCTGTCGACGAAGGTGGTGAGCTTGTCCCAGCCCACATCGCCCTTCTTGTCCTTGGAGCCGGTATCGTCGGAGTACTGCTCCACGGCGTCCTCAAAGCTCAGCTCGCCGGAGTTGATCTTGTCCAGGCACTCCTGCGCCTTGGCCTTGGCGGCAGCTTTGTCCTCGTCGGAAGCGTCAGAATCGACCTTGATCAGGATATTCGACGAACGACGGGCATCGTTGTAGTTGGACAGGTTCTCATTGATGTAATCGACAATCTCGCTGTCCTTGGGCTTGCTGGTGGGTGCCACGGCATCCTTGAGCTTCTGCTGCGCCAGGCTCTCCTTGAGCGAATCCTTGTAGGTGTCCTCGGTGTAGCCGTAGGTCTTAAGCGTCTTCTTAAAGGTCTTGGCGCCGCCCGCGCTCTTGCACGCGTCCTTCCAAGCCTTCTCGACCTCCTTGTCCGACACCGTCACGCCGTTTTCCTTCTGCGCCTGCTGAAGCAGAATCTGCTGCGCGTAGGAGTCAATGAGCTGCTTGCGGTACTTCTTGGGCGTGAGGTCATTGTCAACCAGGTACTGTGCCCAGTCCTTGTCCTTGGTGTAGCCGTAGGACGTGCGCATGCTCATAATCTGCTTGGTCACGGTGTCCTCGGTGAGGTTGGTGCCGTTGATAGTGGCAGCCACGCCACCAGTAAGCTTATAGCCCGAGCTGGCACTTTCGGTCTGCGACATCAGGCCGGAGCACGCCATGGCCGAGACGGAGAGCAGCATCGCCAGCACGCCGATAACCACCAGGACAATCTTGACGGTCTTGGACACATAGGTCTTGCGCTGCTTCTTGCGAGAGCTGGAGGCGGCGCGGGACCGTTGCTCGGACGTCGGCGCGACCTCGGGGTTCTTTTTCTTGTTTGCCATGTTTGGCCTTTCGCATCACGAATCGAACAAACGCCATTGTGTCACAACGCAGCCCCCGCGACACACCTGGTGCATGGGGGACAGGTTAATCTGCACCATTTTGGTGCAAAGGGGACAGGTCTAACTGCCACCTTAGAAGTGGCGGCGGATGGCGTCGACCATGCCCTGGGGCGTGGTCTGGCCGAGAACATCGGCTGCGGCGTCGGCGTCCATAAAGATATTCATGAGCGCCTGCAGGGCCTCGACCTGACCGCCCGGCTCGGAAATACCCAGGTTGACGATGATCTGCGCCGGCACCGGAGCGCCCATGCCCGCCATCGCGTTAAACGTCACAGGCGCGGCAGGCTTTACCACGGCAATATAGGGCTTAGCCACAAACCCCGGGTCGGTATGCGGGATAGCGATGTTAGCCGCCGGCATGGCAAGCCCCGTGGGATAAGCGCCCTCGCGTGTGCGGACGGCGTCGAGCCAACCGGGCGCAATGTAGCCGCGCGGGGCGAGCTCGTCCTCGAGCTGCGCAAACACCTCATCCGGCGCCGCGCACTCCCAATCAAAAAACACCAGCTCAGGCGTAAACAGCGCTTCGTTATCCGCCATTCCGTCCTCCAAAATTGCATGAGAGCCATAATGCTCAATATGATAGCGAAACGAAACGGGCAAGATCAGTTGAGAATTCCAATCAGCTCGAGAGCACGGGCAGGCGTCAGGCACACCTCAGGCATTGCCTCCAGCATGCGTCGGTCACTCGTGACCATATAGTCAACATCCGCCGTCTCGCCCGAGGCGATGATGAGGTTGTCTTCAAGATCCGGCATACGCTTGCCAAGCATTCGTGCCATCTCGCACTCCGCCAACGAAAGCGGAGAAGCCGTTGCCACCTGCATCATATGCTCGATACAGGCCCATGATGCCGGAGCAAACGACACGTTGACTCCGTTCGCGTTCCGCCGAGCTAGACGCCGAGGCAAAATGTAGAACACATCCTTTGCCGTCGTTGGCGCGTACAGAAGGTCAATCTTTCCCGCCTCGGCAAGCTCCACCAGGTGCTTCGCTTCGTCGAATGCCCCCTCTTGCAGGTAATAATCAAGCCACACATTCGTATCCACAAGCAGGCGCTTTGCCTCGATCATCGGCAATTCGCCTCCATGTCGGCAATCATCGCGTCATACATATCATCGCATACGGCATCCCAGTCTTCCGCAGACGATTCAGCTGGCGCAAAATCCGAAGCGCTTAGCCCCAACGAGGAAAAAGCTAGCCCACACCCCTGCTCGGCAAGGCTCTTCGCGCGGGGCAGCTCACGCTTATCCGCCAGCATAAATCCCGGCAACGCTTGATGCTCGACAAGATAGGCCCAAAGCGCGCGAATGGCATCACTCGGCCCCAATCCATTGCGAGTCAGGACCGCATCGCCACCAGCCTTGAGCATAGGATCGATTCGTGTGTTGAGCTGCACCATTGCCGTACCCATAGCGGCTCCTTCCTACGTGCTAGCAGTATAGCAAACCTTTTAGGCCACACAAAAGGGCCCCGCCCGAGCACGGACGAGGCCCTGTCAGATTGGTAGTGTCGAGAAATGTTGGTGTAGCGCCCGATCCGAAGCAAGTCGGCTTGGCTTCCAAGAACCTAGAATACGGTTGATGCCCTATGCCGCCGACCAGCATATGAAAGACAGCGGGCCAAAAGCCCCATGGCTTCTAGCCCGCAGAAACATCGATGTTTCCAAATGATCGCAGCTTGTGTTTCAAGCGCTTTTCTACGCTACCGGCGGATGCAAATCCCAATCGGGAAAGCAGTTTGCAAAGCCTGAGAGATTTTGAGTCAAAACATTGTTCTCAGCTTGCTTCAGTCGCTCGTCCTCTTCAAACAGACTATCGAGCTCGCTCAATGCATCGAAGTCCTGCATCGCAGCATCGTTATGGTCGAAATCAGTCACATCATCAGTCATCTATTTCACTCCATTCATGGTTATCGAGTCAATCCTATCGGCTAGGCAACCTTATCGAGCTTAAGCAGGTCGCTGCGCTCGGCCGCCGCTTCCTTCGCGCTCTTCCACTGATTAAGCGCCAGATCGATCTCGGAACAGCCTTCCTGGATGCGTTTGGAGTATTTGGCCTCAATCTCTTCTGCCTCCGCAGTGCGCTGCTTGCCCGAGAGGCTCGTCTTTACTAGACAATAGCCAGCCCCCGCAAGTAGCAGAATGCCAATAACCTGGTTTACAAACGCAAAGAAAGCTACTCCCAAAACAGCGAGGACAACGGCCGCTATCTTGTAGCTCTTGTTGCCCTTCGCAACCCTGACATCAAGCTCAGCGAGCTCCTTTTTCTTCTCTTCACCGACATAGCGAACATAATCGCCGCGCAGCGCATTGCCCTCATCGCCGGTAACCGCCCTGCTTGTCCATCCGTCGAAGTCAAGGGTGATCGCCTGCGGAAATTCGGGGATATCGCTCTTGCGATACCGGTTGAAACCACCGTTGATATAGGAACCCAAAAACTGAATTGCAGTCTTCTTCTTATGCACATCCACAGACGCACTCTGGTCGCGCATCGAGCGTGTCATCTGGTCGATGATGTTCATCGTCTGCTGACGCTTCTCATCGCGGCGACGATTGACGAGCTCTCGGGCGCGCTCCACGTCTCCGCCAAATGCCTTGACCGCAAGAAGATACTCCTCCTGGCGGCGCAAATTTCGCTCCTTGGAGTCATCGGAGTTAACGAGCTCCATCAAATGCCTGTCAACCTGCTCGGCAAGCGTCCTCTCGTCAACATCAGAAGCTCTGAGGTCGGCGAAGTCATTGGAGATGCTCTCGATTGCCTCGACTTTACCGAGATACTTATTGATGTAGTCAAACTCCTTGACCACCACCTTGAGCGCCGGATACCTCGAGCTCATATCCTCCTCGTAGCCGGTAAAGTACTCCGCCCATGACTCTGACTGCTCATTCTCGAACTCAGGGCTCTGATTTCTGATCTGCTCGATCCAACCCGCCATATAGTCGTCGCACAGGTGCTTTTCGTCGGTTCCGAAGATGCCGTTGATATAGGCATCGATGTAGACCATCGCATCGGCATCGATGCGGGCGGCGTTTTGCGTCGAGAAGTAGCGCGCTAGCCATTCGTAGCACGTAGCCGTGCGGTTATTACGTCTGCAGATCAGAGCCATCGCAAGCGACGTGTGCTCGTTGTCACGTTTGACAGCCTCGCGTATTGCGCGCTCTGCAAGATCTCGGTTGTTGTTGATCCATGCCGCAAGGGCAACCAGGACAGGTGCCAGCCAGTAGTCCGGGGTAGAGATCATTAACTCCTCGGAGACCGTCGAAATCGTCGCCTTGCGCACGAGCGCTGCATCGGTTGCCTGGAGAATACCGACCATGGTGTTTCGAACCACCGAGTAGTTGCCGAACTTCTTGTCCATCTCCTGCCGGACGCTCACGAGCTCCGTAGTCGCCTGCTCAAGTGCGGCGGTACGACGCTGCTCGAGCATCATCTCGAGAAAGTCCTTTCGGAGCTTTTTAAGGTCCTTCCGCACTTCCTCCATTTGGGATTCGACCTTATCGACCTTCGTGGTCATCTGGTCAACTTTAGTTCCAATAGCGGCGATCCTGCGCTCGATAAGGGCAGTATCTAATCCCGAATCACTCATCTGTACCACCTTTCAGTTTGTACCGTTTAGATCATCCAATAGCTTTAAGCGAGCAAGCGCCCGCCATCTGCTTTATTGAGAGGCCATGCTTCGGTATTGCTCGGACACCTGCTGATAGGCCACAAGAAACTTCTGCTTGTATTGGCTTGCCTTCATCGAATTGACGATGCGCCCGACTGGCTCCACATAGTGTTCGAAAAAGTACGAAGTCCTTCTTCGTAACGCAAACGAACCAGTTTTATAGGGGGACCCGGGGTTCTCTCTAATGCCCTTGAGTAGTGCGAGACACGTTTTGGGTATATTGCAGTTGGCGGCAATATCTTGATAGAAACTCTCCCGCTCTGCAGTCATAAAGTCTTCCGAAGCATACCGTGCTATGCAGAACGGGCACACAGCATCGATAAAGTTCTCAAGTCGAGACCGATCCTCCATGCTCTGCATATTGGCGACCACGAGCGATACCATCTGAATCTCAAAGTCACGCATGTTGTAGAGCGTCGACTCAAACAAGTCGATCAAGTCACGCACTTCGTCATATTCGAGAGGGATATCTTCGGCCCTTTTAAAGAAAACCGTCATCGAACCCGAAAGACCTTCGCAAAACTCATCGCAGTACGCAACCATAAACTGTGCCGCCGCGTTGTCTTGCATCATATTGAGCACGTCTGCGGCAAATTTGCGGGCCTCCGGGAAGTTGCCGCCCTTAAAAAACTTGATGGCATTGTCCTTGGCAAACGCGATTTTGCCTGTGGCCCCCAGACGCGCCCGCGAATAGTACATCTCGCGACCGCACTGGTTGCAATGAACCTTTCGAGTTGCGGGGTCAAATTCGACATCGGTGCTGCCGCAGCCCTCGCAAGTTATTCCGTTGATTTCCAATAGCTTCCCCCACTTCAACCATCAAAGTGCCCTGGCAAAAAGCAGCACGAGCCCTTATTTGACAGCGGTCAGCGCCGCATTGCGCTTTTTCCAGATATTGCGCGCATCATGGACAAGGCCAACCGTAACATCTGCCGGCTCATCGGCACTCATGGAATTCGAGACCGCCTCAAGCGCGGCGGAGAACTGTCGCTCGATCTCTTGAACATGGGGCTGCGACATGTTGGAACTAAAGGAGATGTCATCCTTGAGCGCTTTGAGTTCGGCTTTAACCTGAGCGTCCTCCGCTACGGCAAGAAGCTGCCCCACACACAATCCGAACTGCGCCGTTTGAACCGTCTTTGCGGCGACGGCGGCAACCTTTTGGTCTGCCCGGCGGGCATAGGAGCCAAGACCCATCTGCACAAGGACAAGCACAACGAGAAGAGCAACGTTTGCGACAACCGGGATCATGCTGCCGCCCCACCCATACGCCACAAACGCAAAGTACGTATTGGCAAGAAGGGCAACAACAAAATAGGCGCAGCTGAATGCAATCGGCAAATAATGGATTTCGGTCGTGCTTTTGACCGTGGACTGCTTATCGGACATGGTAGCCGAAATCGAAGCCACCGCAAAAGCCAAAACCCCAAAGCCAAGCGACATAGCAAAGACGATAGGGTTCATCAGCGCGTTATGGCAGACAAACATAATTACAAGCCACGCCACCAAGACGATTGCCTCGCCTAAAATGACACGTTTAACAGAACCGTTCATCTTTGTTTCTCCTTATTGGATCTTAGTTCCACAATTGGGGCAGAATTTGGTCCCTTCGGGCAACTCGGCTCCGCAGCTCGGGCACCTTGGCGAGGTCAACCGGTTCCCGCACTCAAGGCAGAACTTGGCACCGACCGGGTTAAGATGCCCACACGCCAAACACGCAACACCCTGCTCGAACTTTTGTCCGCATTCCAGGCAGAACTTAGCACCCATCGGATTAACGTTTCCGCAACTGGGACATACGGGACCGTTTTGCATACCTGCGGACGCGGAAGCCGTTCCAACCATGGGAGCAACAGCGCCCATGGTCTGGTTGGCCAAGTTGGAGAAGCCGGCTCCAAATGCACCGCCCATGCCAACGCCCATGCCGAGTCCCATACCGGCTCCCATGAGGCCCGATGCGGCACTCCCCTCATTGCCCGCAGCACTCTCCATTACGTCCATGCCGCGCTCCTGCTGATAGTTGTAGCCTTCGCGCGCACGCTTCCTGGCAAGTGCCTCGGACTCGATGTCCATCTGGGCAGCGTTACCCTGTGCCTCGAGAATGCTCCGCTTACGCTGGATCTTCATCTCGTTGATGGCGGCAAGGTCCTCTTCGAAGGGCTTGATGCTGTTGAACGAGAAGTTATCGAGTGTGAGACCAAACTCATCGAAATAGTTAACGAGCTTGCCCTGCATCTGAGACGAGAAGTCGCTCAGATGCGTCGCAATTTTAAGAACGGAAACCTCCTGGTCAACAATCGCCTTGGCAAGCAGGTCAGGAACATACTCAAGGATTTTTGCCCGCATAAAGGAAGTAAGTTCTTCTCGCGTATAGCGATCTCGCGTGCCCACGACCTTAACGAGGAACTTCCTCACCTGAATGGGAACCAGGCTCGAGTCATTCTGCTCGATATGTGCGCCAAACAAACCGAAGGCGCGAACATGAACGTTGACGTCTTCCTCAGGGTCTTGGACGATGATGGGCTCGGTCGTGCCCCAGCGCAGCTCGTTCATGTAGTTAGTATTGATAAAGTACACAACGGAATGGAACGCCGAGCTACCGCCGGTAAGCGAATGGGCGGCATTGCGAAACGGGGCGAATCGGCTGTCTCCCGTGTCGAGCTTGATCTTGCACGGACCGACAAACACGCTTACCTGAGAATCGCCGGCACCCGTAGCGTCAGTAGAACTGCCCGCCCCCATATTGTTGGTAAAAACGGCAATCTGCGATTGCGCAACCTGAAGATAGGACCCGTTGGGAAAATCCTCGTAGGGATAGCGGAATGAGACAAGCGAGGCATCTTCGTCGTTGCCAGGCTCCCATTTGATATTGTCGACAGAAAAGGCACCGAGAATTCCGCTGTGCTTTTCTTCCTTTTCGTTATCGCTATGGAACAGTGACATGCTGATTCCTTTCGTTAATCCCAAACCACGCGTTCCGCGTGTTTAATAAATTGCGAACTGCCGAGTCGACAGGCGCATCGAAAGCCTGTGCGCCTCAATCTGTCCCCAACTTAGCTTGGCTAATTATAGCCCTCAAGTCATCTCATTTAGCCACCCCCGATGAGCGGTAATAATGTCGCACCTTTGGTCAACTGACGAAGAACCGGGAGGGTTCGAACCCCAGATACCCTTTTGGGGCATACCCGCTTAGCGGGCGAGTGCCTTCGGCCTCTCGGTCAGCTCTTCGTAACGGCCGTTTTAGCCGTAACTAAACTCGTCGGATGGAACAAGGGGAAAGGTATAAGAGCTGCGCGCGCTGTAATGCCAAAACGGCTCGGTTAAAGTTACCGGCTCTCGTGATAGGCCATAATCGACCGACATGGGTACCCTTCAGAGCCGCATTCCGCAGACGCTACGACCTTTCCGTCTTTATAAAACTCGACGTACCAAACGTACGTTGCCGCCCCCTCCCAATAGTTTGGCTTATCAGCGACCTTGAACGTAATAGAGGCGTCATCTGGCACAATCAACTCGCGCTTGGCGTTTGCAATGAACGCATCCATGTCGGCGATCACGCCATCGCCGCGCGCAGCGGCCTCCCCATCGTCGCTGCTATCGGATGCCGCTTCAGATGGTGCTTGAGATGCGCCAGATCGATCGTCCGCAGTGCCAGAACCGTCCTTCAAAGAGCTCTCCGAAGGCTCCGCCCCTTTGAATGCCTTCCACATATCGCTGCTTGCGGATGGCATTTCAATGTCGGCCTCCGGATACTTCCCGGCGAGCTCGTCAAGAATTTTGCACGCTTCCTCACGCCCCTGGACCATCGACTCCTGCGGTTTGCCAGCATCCTCAACGGTCCTCACCAAGTAGACGCCATTCTGCCTATCGAATTCCTTATTTTGAATTTGCGCCGCGTCTACGACCTCAGGACCCTTTGCAGTAAGCGAAATATAGAAATCTGCCTGGCTACAATCCTGACTACAAGTAAATTTAACGATGCCGTCCTTACAGACAGTAATGACTTGGCTCTCACCCTGAGCAATAAAACCGTCATACTGATTTGTCATATTGCTGGAGCCTTCAACCATCTCTGACGAAGGCATAACCGAAACGGCCGCTCCATCAACAAAGCAGTAGGCACCCACAATCGCCGAAATATCGTTCTGCGCATCGACAGACCCAACAAGCAGCTCGTCAATTCCGTCGCCATTCAAATCATCGAAAGCATAGTAGTAGCTTAAAAAGCCGGGGGCAGTCTGGTTGTTATAAACGAATATCTGCCCCAGTCCAGAATCATCACCGCGTCCCTGGGCCCAGTCGTCGTAGCTGGCAGCACCAGCCCCCTTCCGCTCGCAATAGCTCGCAAAGTCCTCGTAACGCGCAACCACGCCCTCGTAAGCCCTGCGTGCTTTCTTGTTTGTTGCCGCGACCTTCTTTTTAGACGACTTCTTCTCGACTGCAGCCGGCTGCTCCTGCTGCTGCGTTTGAGGCAGCACAAAGGCTTCGTAAGCTTTGACCAGGGCGTAAGCGACACCAGCGGTAAAGATGATTGCTGCAAGAATGGTGACAAACGTAGGCACAGCAAAACGGCCGATCTGCCGACGCTGCATCATAAAGGCCGCAAAGGACATATGATCAGAGGGCGCCGGAGAAGCGCTCTCTATGCGAGATGCAGCAGGATCGCTTGTCGCTTTTCTATCAGCAGACGCCTTTGGTGTACCTGAAGGAAGCGGCTGCTGAGCATTCGCCGGCGCATCATCCACATCCAACGGTTTTCCGCATGCGGAACAGAATCGCGCCCCGTCTTTGATCTTTGCCCCGCAGCTTGCGCAGTACATAAATCCCCCTAGAACTTCAGCATATCGAAACGATAGCCCGCAGCCTGCAAACAGAAAAGGCCCAGGAACAATTTGCTCGATTGTAAACCTTTTCCTTCACCTTTCAAATTCGCCTGACCCCACGCGGAAGGCATGCGACGGGCTACTTGCTAGGCGCGAGCCATGTGCAGCTTGATTGCCTTGAAGATGATGTTGGCAACCGAGACGATAGGCCAAAGTGCCACCATCGTCATCGGTGCTAATTCGGGAACAACCGGAACCGCTCCGTGAATCACGCTGCCCAACCAGTAAAAAAGCATCAGAACCACGACAGGAAGACCCACGAGAACCACAAGCTCGATTAGCATAATCGTGATACCGATAATGCCGCCACCATAGACAAAGGGAAGCCTTACACCGCTGCGGTACAGCGAGATAATCACCTTCCAGGGACCAATCAGAAGCAGCGCCAGCGGAATCATATAGTCGAGCCCCAGCGAGCCACCTCCCAGCACGTAATTGAAAAAGAGCACATAGAGCAACGAAATCACCGACGCTCGCGCAAGGGACCCGATGGACTCGCGAAGTGAATCTTGCAGGCAAGAAGCGTCCTCTGCATCCTCCGCCGCTTGAAACTGAGCCTCGACAGACTGGCTCTCAATTGGCCGGGCCTCGACGTAAATCGCATCTCCCGCTGTGCTGGCCGCAGCCGCGACCGTAGGCGTTCCGCACACGCCGCAGAACTTGGCGCCGTCGTTAATCTCTGCTCCACACTGTTTGCAATGCATAATCGGGTCCTTTCTCGTTACCCCTTTTCTTGACGATCACAAGATACGGTTTGTCGTTTATCCGATATAGAGATTTTGACCGGGTAATTTTCCTAAACGTGCTACGCTATTAAATCTGCAGCTAAAGACAGGGGTAACAATGTTTGAGTTCTCCCAAATACGCACCGTTGAAGGTTCGATTCCGTTTAAGAAAGTCAACCTCATAGAGAACGAACCCAATAGGCCCGTTGGCGAGGCCCAGCTTGTCTTTGAACTCTACATGCCCACCGAGCTGGCCGGCAGCAAAAGCAACGAAGGACCCGCACACAGCGAGCGCCATGCCGATCTGATCAGGCTGGCATCATGCATCGAACCCACCGCCGTTAAAGAGCAGCCCTTCCGCGCAAGCCTCTTTAGCGTACTTGATTACGCCGAACAGACCGGGCCGCTTTTTGGCAAACACGCAATAGAATCCGTACGCGATTGGGCCAATGCCGCGATGGCAGCACTTATTGCCATGCGCATCCAGGAATACCTCAACGGGAGCTGCACCATCGCAAAGGTCTCTGCATTGGAAAGAATCGAGAAATCAGTGGTGACCTGCGCGGCAAACGGGTCATCCTTCAAGATCTACACCACTATCCTGAGGGCGGGCGGAGATTATACCGACTCATTCAAAAGCCTGCCTATCGTGCGCAAAATCGAATCCGATGCGGGATATTTCTACGCCTTTATGTTTATGATCGACGAGGAAGAATCCCTCGTTGCACTCAACGTGCTCTCTTTTGAACACGAGCTCACCGCCAATGACTTCAGTGTTTTGCAGGCGATGTTCTACATGGACGAAGACTCCAGCTTGGAGATTTCAGCGCGACTCAAGGTTAACAATAGCGAGGAGAGCTTCTATGTAATCGACCCTCAAGCAGATATCCAGGAGCGCCGCGAAGAACTTGACAACGATGACCGCGATGCACTCACCGCTTTGGTACAGGCGCTCGTGATCTCGCATCTCTCGGGCGCGCACGTGGATGTGTTCCAGGGCAACGAGTCCACAGGGTTCCTCTCCTTTGACAGCTATCTCTCATGGCTCTGGTTTGATTTTTCGCGTAAGCTGAGCACCGTCAAAATTGGCTATTGCGAGCAGTGCGGACGCGCCTACTCACTTGCCGGGCATCGTGGCGTCAAACGGCACTATTGCAGCGATCGATGCAAGACCGATGCCAAAAACGAGCGCACGCGCAAGGAGACGGCAAAGATACGCGAGTTGTTTGGAACGGGCGCCGGCGTACGCGACATCGCCAACGAAATAGAACGTCCCGCGGCCTACGTGCGCTCGCAGCTCAACAAATGGACCAAGCTCAAGCACGATCTGGATGAAGACATTGAGTCAAACGGCTTTGACAGCTCCGAGCTACTCAAACGCTGCACCGCCGAGAAGCTCGACCTCAACAACCTCCTCAACGCCAAGCGCAAAAAGCAGGTTCAGGACTATGCCAGACTCAAGCGCCACGTTAAGTAGAAACGCTGTCATTTCTTTGCCATCCGATTGACGGGTGAAAAGTTGCTCATATAAGTGTTAGTAATATATATGTTAGTAATACGTATATGAGCGAGGCACATCATGTTTGTTGGACGTCGGGAAGAGCTTGAATCCCTGGAAACCGCCTATCAAAAGGGTTCCTTTCAGTTTGCCGTAGTCTATGGAAGGCGTCGCGTGGGTAAAACCAGCCTGCTTCGCGTCTTTACACAGGGCAAACCCCATGTGATCTTCTTTACCGGGCAGCAAACCGTTGCAAGCGAAAACCTCGCGCTGCTCAGCCGCGAGATACTTGGCAATAGCGCCGCAAGAGCAGCGTTCCCCTCTATCCAGGTTGCACTCGAATCCGTCTTCGAACACGCCAAGACAGAGCGAATCGTTCTGATTATTGACGAGTATCCCTACCTCGCCGAGAGCGACCCGGGCGTCTCGTCGTGCCTGCAAACACTTATCGATCGACATAAAGACACGAGCAAGCTGTTCCTCGTACTCTGCGGATCGTCCATGAGCTTTATGGAACACCAGGTACTAGGACACCAAAGCCCTCTTTATGGGCGCCGCACCATGCAGCTGCGCATTGACCCCTTCACCATCTTTGACGTGGCGCGCATGCTTCCCGATGCACCCATCGAACGGGTCATCGAGCTGTATTCCGTTGTTGGCGGGATGCCGCTCTATCTATCGCAGCTCGATGGCACGCGTTCCACTCAATGGAACCTTGAACATGCGCTATTGCGTCAAGATGCGTTTTTGTATGCCGAACCCCAGAACTATCTGCTGCAAGAGGTCCGCAGCCCAGCTATCTACAATGCCGTCATAACCGCCATTGCCAACGGCTATGTACGCTCCAAAGAGATTGCCGATGTTACCCACCTCGCAACGCCACAGGTCGCGCGACTGCTCGACGCATTGATCGAGCTGCGAATCGTTGAGCGCGTCACGCCTGTTGTAAATGCAACAAAACGTCAAGTAATCTATCGGATCTGCGACAACTTGTTTAGGTTTTGGTATCGGTTTGTTCCACAGTACGCGGGAACAATTGAGGAGGGGCTCGGAGCCGCTGTGGCCGCGCGTATCGCCAAGCATGATTTGTCCACCTTTGTGGGTCCCTCATTTGAAGAAGTGTGCCGCCAGTGGTTGATGCGGCAGGTTGTTGAGAGCGAGCTGGATGTGCTGCCCAAGGCAATCGGCTCTTGGTGGGGCACGAACCCGAACACGCGCCGGCAAGAAGAGATTGACGTTGTGCTTGAGGACGCCGATGGGGAGCTCATCGTTGGCGAGTGCAAATGGAGAAACGAGCCTGTAGATACTGACGTTCTTGAAACACTCGAGCGGCGCGGGGCGCTACTGGGCCGGTCGATCAAACAGTACTACTTGTTTAGCAAGAGTGGATTTACCAAAGCGTGTCAAAATAGAGCGGCTCAAACAGGCAGCGTGAGGCTTGTTGGGCTCGAGCGACTACTATAAGAAAGGGGCTTGGAAACAGTTTTCCAAGCCCCTTTCAGTTTTTATTCGATTCCCACCTTTTTGAGCGTATCTTTGGTGACTTCCGCAACTTGATTGGGATCGACGTGGGATTCCCCCGAAATAGAGTCGAAACCTGAGGTCGAGAAATCAAGGAAGTAGTATGTCCGGTAATTGTGCCCATAGCCAAATTGCTGATATAGGGCATTATAGTCCGTCTCGGAAATTTCCTTGCCCTCCGACGCATAATAGCCTTCGTAGCCATTGCCCTCGCTCGGCGCAACTCCCCAGGACTCGTAGTTGCCTACAAGCGAAAAAACATCGCCTTTCTTGCCATATACCGAAGTATTGTCCCCGGCCAAAGCCTGCCTGCCAGCAAGCAATGCCGTAATCGCATTGCTCATCTCATATGTTCTTTGACTTACGAGGATGCTGCCGCCATCCGCTTTAATCAGTGGAAGAAACATCGTTCCTCCGTTGCTGTTATCAAGCCAATTTTGACTGTAAAGTCTCTTGACGCCACCATCAACTGCCGACCAAACCTCTACGGTGTAGGACTTCTGAAGTCCCTCTGTATCTCCATTCCAAGCACTCTTTAATTCGTCATCGCTCATACCGTTCAAAACGGTCAAGAACTCAGGCTGGCCATCCTGATCAAAATCAACGAGGTCGACAAGACAAAGCCCTCGCATCGCATAGACAGAATCAGTCACCTCAACAATTTGTGGCTCTCCATAGCACGCGAGGTATTCCTGGCACTTTTGCTTGTAAGCGGCATACGCAGCGGTATTGTCCGCAGCGGTGCCTCCATCCTTCTTGTCGCCTTCGTCTGTCTTTGTATCGGCCTCGTTGGCCTTAGGCACCTCGAGGGAAACCTCTTTTTCGGCATCAGCGGATTTAGAGTTATCGACGACTTTGACAGGAATGCTCCACTCGACTTTTGACTTGGAGTCCTTAACGGTAAGGGTGTATTTTCCCGGTTTGACATTGGGAAACTGGCTTACCGTGAAGCCCTCGTCACCCTTAACCTCAGCGTTGGTGCTGTAGCCGTTATCGCCGTTCAGGGTCACCGAGTACTTCTTGAGCTTCTCGCCCTTTGCGTCGGTCGGGGTGATCTTGGATTCTTGGACCACCACGATGGCCTTGTCCTGGCCGTAATGGGCAACGTCGCCGCCGGACTTGCCAAAGAACAGCAGGTAGCTAAAGATGGCAACGACCGCCAGACCAACGACGATACCAACGATATAGAGCGCCTTGGGCTCCTTTTTCCGTGCGGATGCATTCACCGCAGGAACAGGGGCTGGCGCCGCGACGGGCTTGGCGACCGGATTGCTCGGTTTTGGCCGGTCGGCGCGCACGGCAGGAATCGAAGGCGTTGCACCGGACGACACGTCGTCTTTGGGCTGGTCGTCTTCTTCGTCCGCTACGGGCTCGCTCTCCACGGGCGACTTTTCCTCCCCCGCCTCGGCACCGGCGGAAGGCTCCTTCTCCGTTTCGTCACTAGCGAAAATCTCTTCCGCAGCCTCATTGATAACGGAAGGCTCTTCTGCCACTTCGTTGCTGGCAGAGTTCAGCACCGCCTTTGCATCTTCGAGTGCATAGCCACACTCGGTGCAGTATCGTAAATCGCCATCAAGCTCAAATCCACAGTTGGGACAGAACATGTTAGTCCTCCTTATCGACTTTCACCGTTGTACCGTCCTTGACCTCATCAGGGGTTACTTCGGACCCAACTTGAGACTCATCATCCCAGGACGCAACCAAAATCTCGCAATTGCCGTCCGCAAAAGTACCGAGCTCATAGTCTTCGGTGCGATACACCAGCCCCTTGGATGTCACATACAAGCATGTTGAACCCTTGATTGAATAGTCTGAAGAATTGCTCCGCATGAGCATAGAGTTGTAGTCAGACGGATACTCTCTGCCTATTTCCGTAAGATACGGCCAAACTGCCGAACTCATAGAACTGGCAAGATCCTCGGTATCAATGCCAAACATGTCCTGAGGACTAACAGTATCACCCGTATGCAAATCAAAAATAACACCAGTCACAACCGTGTCGCCATGCGGGCCCCATCCCGTCGAATAGCGCTCGTCACGGATACAAAAATAGTTCTCATCCATGTACGTAACCGTCACGTTTCTCGATATGCAGGGAAATTCGCCGTCGGGGTACAACCCAGCATTTGATTGCTCATTATCTGATGCTCGATTCGTTCGCTCCGCATCAATTTGAAGTGGCTCGAGAATCGCCTTGTTAATTTTGTCTGTGATGTCGTCTTTGGCGGAGCTCTTAAGTTGCGGATAGGACCATTCCATGTCAGTCCGCTCGCCCCGATTTAACATAGGGTCGACCGGAGCAGACACCGTCAATGATTTTGCCTCCAACGTATAGACAACTTCTTCGGCCGCTCTCTCGTCCTTCTTGGGCCTTTCGGTCGTTTGCTCCTGCTGCACGGATTGCTGCTGGAGATTGGGCTCGATGACGTTCTTGTAGAGCATGAAAGCAGCGTAAGCGATGCCTGCCGCGGCGATAAATGCGGCGATCATGATAGCGAACTGCGGCACTAGGCGGTTACCGACCTGACAGCGTTGCATAAAGAAGTTGTACATCTGGGAGTGACCGCTACTCGCAGTCTTCGAGACCGGTTCGAGACTCGGTTCTGCTGTGGACCCGGCATTCGCGGATCCTATCGCAGAGTCCGTTTCGGTATCTGTGGGTTCCAATATGACTTCAGCGGACGATGATTCTCGCTCCGACGGCTCGGCCTTGGGCCCCTCCTCGGCCGCAGTCTTGCCCGAGAGCCCGCCCAAGGGCAGGCCGCATTCGGTACAGAATCGCGCATCGTCGCTTATTTTGCTACCGCATTTGGGGCAAAACATGGGCCTTCTTCTCCGATTCCCTTTAGTTTCGCTGAGTCGTAAGTCACTCACGCGCTGTACGCTACGTAGTTTAACTATTTCTTAAGCAAGCCAATAGGCCGCTTGAACAGACGCATACCCGCTCAAGTGACCCTATACCGGCTAGTTATCCTAGCTCACGGCATGAGTGTTAGTGTAAGAATTTTCGCTGAACAGGGCCGCACCTCGAAGTCCGAACCGATGCTCAACTTGAAGCCATCTTTATTTATCGAGATGGAGATATCGCCGCTGATATCCATATCATGCGCGCAGCCAACCGCCCTCATTTTTCGAGACCACCCGTCACGTTATCAGGAGCCCGAAATCAAAGAGATAGTAAAAGCCGATTGGGTCACACGTGATTCCATATGCCCCAATCGGCTATTCTGATTGTTTACGCCTCAACGAAACCTAGGCGACCCTTTTACACGAACTAACGCGCCGCATCAATTGCGACCTTGCCGCTCTCCAGCACGTGGACGCGGCCGTCGGCGAGCATTTGCACGACCTCGGGATACAGCACGTGCTCAATCGCGTGGATGTGCTCCTCGAGCGTGTCGACATCCCAACCTTCCTCGACAGCCAGCGCGCGCTGGGCGATGATGGGGCCGTTGTCGTAGATCTCGTTGGCAAAGTGCACGGTCACACCGGTTACCTTGACGCCGCGCGCAAAGGCATCGTCGATCGCATGCGCGCCGGTAAAGCTCGGCAGCAGTGCCGGATGCAAGTTGACCACGCGGTTGGGAAACGCCGCCAGCAGCGGCGTGTGCACCATGCGCATGTAACCGGCCATGACCACATATTCGCAGCCGCGCTCGAGCAGCTCGTGCGCGATGATCTCGTCGGCGGCGATGGGGTCGGCATAGACATCCTTGGACAGCGTGAGCGTCTGGATGCCCGCGCGCTCAGCGCGCTGCAAACCCTTAGCCGAAGGACGGCTCGACACCACAAGCTCAATCGAAGCGTTGAGCTTGCCGGCGGCGATCAGGTCGATCAGCGCCTGCAGGTTGGTACCCGAACCGCTGATGAGCACACCGATCTTGAGCGGCTCGGCCGTATCGGTGCCGGTCGGACGGGTGTAGGGCACAAAGCCCAGGCTCGCGGCAGCAGCCATCTGCTCGTTAGCGCTCATCGGAGTACACGACCTTACCGGAGCCCTCGACGCACTCGCCCACGCGGAACGGCTTCTCTCCCAGCGCGACCAGGGCCTCGGTCACGGCAGCCTCGTCCTCGGGGGCGACGATCAGGCACAGGCCAACGCCCATGTTGAAGGTCTTGCATGCCTCGTTGGGCGCGAGCTCGGCCTGGCGCGACACGTAGGTGATGACGGGCGGAACGTCCCAACCCATCTCGGCGCCGTTGCGGGTGACCACGGCGTCGACGTCGTCGGCGAGCGCGCGGTTGAGGTTCTCGGTAATACCGCCGCCAGTGATATGGGCGATGGCGTGCACCGGAGCGCCACCGCGCAGCAGCTCCAGAATCGGCTTGACATAGATGCGCGTGGGGGCCAACAGGGCGTCTGCCAGCGATGCGCCGCCGAGTTCCTCGAGCGGACGGCTCAGCTCCTCGGCCTTAGCGGCGGCCTCGGGCGTGCCCGGCTTAATACCGTCGACGCCAATGACCTTACGCACGAGCGAGTAGCCGTTGGAGTGCACGCCGGTGGAAGGCAGGCCCAGGATCACGTCGCCGGGACGGACATTCGCGGGGTCGAGCATCTTGGGACGGTCGACGACGCCCACGGTAAATCCGGCAAGGTCGTAGTCGGCAGGAGCCATGACGCCGGGGTGCTCGGCCATCTCGCCGCCCACGAGCGCGCAGCCCGCGAGCTTGCAGCCGTCGGCCACACCCTTGATGATCTTTGCCATGTGCTCGGCCTCGATGTGGCCGATGGCAACGTAGTCCAGGAAGAACAGCGGCTCGGCACCCGAAGCCAGAATGTCGTTGACGCACATAGCAACCAGGTCCTGGCCCACCGTCTCGTGACGGTCCATGATCTGGGCGAGCACGAGCTTGGTGCCCACGCCGTCGGTACCGCTAATCAGAATCGGGTCTTCCATATCCTTAAGCGCGGCAGCCGAGAACAGGCCACCAAAGCCACCGATGCCGCCGATGACCTCGGGACGGTTGGTGTCCTTAACCATCTGCTTAATAGCGTCAACGGCGCGGCCGCCCTCGGCGGTATCGACGCCGGCATCCTCATACGTCACATGCTTGCTGTCGCTCATCTGAGCCTTCCTCTCCCACTACCGTGGCGCCGCCCGGGCGCCAAACGGTGCTCATAGTTGCGTTCATTTCGGCGCGCGCCATAACAACGCGCGCCGTCATATCAACAAAACAGCAGGTAAAACCTACCAAAATAAACCTGTCCCTTTTTGGCAGGTTTTAGGCCTCGCCGTGTTCCTCTTCCCAGCTGCGATCGTCGTATTTCTCGACCACGGCGTCGTCATCAAAGTGCAGCGGCTTGTCCAGGTTGCGGGGCTTAAAGCCCTCCATGAACTTGTCGCGGCCAAAGCTCTCGGGAATCGCCACGGGGTAGCGGCCGGTAAAGCACGCATCGCAGTAACCGCCCTTGGGCATGACCTTAAGCAGGCCCTCGACCGAAAGGAAGGCCAGCGAATCGGCGCCGATATACTCGCAAATCTCGTCGACCGTCTTGTTGGCGCTGATAAGCTGCGACTGCACGTCGGTATCGATGCCGTAGAAGCACGGCCAGATGACCTCGGGCGAGTTGATGCGGATATGAATCTCCTTGGCGCCGGCGTTGCGCAGCATCTTGACGAGCTGCACCATGGTGGTGCCGCGCACGATGGAGTCGTCGATGACGACCAGGCGCTTGCCCTCGATGTTGTCACGCAGCGGGTTGAGCTTCATACGCACGCCCATGGCACGCAGCTCCTGCGTAGGCTCGATAAACGTACGGCCCACATAGCGGTTCTTGATGAGGCCCTCGCCAAAGGGAATGCCACTCTCGTGCGAATAGCCCTCCGCGGGCGGCAGGCCGGAGTCGGGCACGCCGATGACCAGGTCGGCCTCGACGGGCTCCTCATGTGCCAGCTGACGACCCATGTCATAACGGCAGGCGTAGACGCTCTTGCCGTTCATGATGGAATCGGGGCGAGCAAAGTAGACCTGCTCAAAAATGCAGTTAGCAGGCTCTTCGGCGGCAGGCACGCCCTGCTCGGACACAAGGCCCTCGGCGCTGATGCGCAAAATCTCACCGGGACGGACGTCGCGGACGTACTCGGCGCCCACGATATCGAGCGCGCAGGTCTCGGAGGCAACGACCCAGCCGCCGGCGCGCGTGACATGGGTGGTGGCGTCGACCGTCGCGGCGCCGTCCTGCGACGGCAGCTGCGAAACGGCTGCGGCATCGGCCTGGTCCAGGCCCTCATCCACCAGCTTGCCCAGCACGAGCGGGCGAATGCCGTGCGGATCGCGGAATGCGTAGAGCGCCTGCTCGTTGATGAGCGTCATGGCGTAGCCGCCGCGCACGAGCTCCATGGTCTTGCGAATGCCCTCGCGCAGATGGCCAGTACGCTGAGTAAAGTAGCCGATGAGTTTGGTCGCGACCTCGGAATCCGAGTTGGAGAGGAACGGTACGCCCAGCTCGATCAGCTGGCGACGCAGCTCGTCGGTGTTGACGAGGGTGCCGTTGTGCGCGAGCGCGATAATGACGCTATTGATGGTAGAGAGGTGCGGCTGAGAGGCTTCCCAGCTCTTGGCGCCGGCGGTGCCGTAGCGCACATGACCCACGGCCAGCTGACCGGAGAGCGTCGACAAGTCGGCATTGGAGAACACGCGGTCGAGCAGGCCCAGATCCTTGCGGACCATAACCGTACCGCCGTCACCAACGGCGATTCCCGCCGATTCTTGGCCGCGATGCTGCAGTGCACGCAGGCCAAAGTACGTCAGTCGAGCCACGTCGCGATCGGGCGCCCAGACACCAAAAACGCCGCATTCCTCATGCAGCTGGTCAGAGTCCGGATCATACGTCGACATGGCGTTCACCTGTCCCGCGGCACGCTCGGCCGCGCGGATGGTTTCTTGAGACATGGCATCCCCTCAGAGCCTCGTATTTTGGCGTTACCCGCCTTATTATACGCACGGCGCGACGCGCTCCCCCGCGCATGAGCAGCGCTTTTTAAAAGCCCACCGAGCTTATTATCCGTTTTGCGACCAAACATTTTATTGGGTAGTCCACTCTCAGGGGCAACGGCCTCGAAGACTTCCCGTGCGCCGTGTCTCGCCCGCGCTAGGGGCTACATTGTTGCAATTGGGACGTTCGTCCTGTCTTTTAGCTGGTCGTCGGCGTATCCTTGTAGGCTACTACAAGACGAGAAAGGTAGCGTATGGATCGAAATCAACTCGACCCCAGTGTCCCCAGCACCACGGAGGCCAAGAAGATCCCCCTTATCATCAAGGTCTACGCAGTCCTGTGCACCCTATCTGGCGTGGGCACGCTCCCGTCAGTCGCCGTCTTTATGTGGCAGGTCATCACCGCACTCATTAACGGCAACGTCGCCGCTAAGCTCGGTGATAACACCCTAGTCGCGGTTGGCCTTATCGTCGCCGGCATTATGCTCTCGGCGGCAAGCGCGATCATCTTGATCGTCTTTGGCCTGGACCTCATCAAGGACCAGCGGCGCAATGCCGCCCGCCTGTCTTACGTCCTCATCGCATTTACCGTCGTGGAGCTTTTAGTTGACGTGATGCTCCAGGGCATCGGACCCTTCCTGCTGCGCCCCGCCGTCCAGCTTGTCATCCTCATTGCGCTGTCGGCCACCGTCGACCCCACGCTACGCCAGGAGCGCGAACTGCAGCGCCGTCTGCAAGAGATGCTCGACCGCGATGCCGCCGCCGAGGGGATGCTCGGCCGCGACGAAACCGGCGAGGGCTACATCAAGCTCAACTACTTCAACCTGTTCTGGGTATTCTTCGTCTGCAGCGTGTTAGGTCTCATTCTCGAGGAAGTCTGGCATATGGTCGTCGTCGATCCCGGCGTCTATCAGGACCGTGCCGGGATGCTATTTGGCCCCTTTAGCCCCATCTACGGATTTGGCGCGGTGCTCATGACCATGGCGCTCAACCGCTTCTATAAAAAGAATCCTCTGATCATTTTCCTGGTAAGTGCCCTGATCGGCGGCGCTTTCGAGGTGTTTGTAGGCTGGTTTATGCAGACCTCATTTGGCGTGGTGTCGTGGAGCTATTCACACATTAGGCTATTCGGCATGCCCGATCCCATCGCGGTATTGACCGGGGGACGCACATGCACGCCGTTTGCCTGCATGTGGGGCCTGGGTGGCCTCATCTGGATCAAGGTCTTGCTGCCGCGCCTGCTTAAGCTCATCAATATGATTCCATGGAAACGCCGCTACTCTGCTACCGTCATCCTGACCGCCGTCATGTTGATCGACGGCGTCATGACGTTGCAATCGCTCGACTATTGGTATCAGCGCGTCAACGGAACCGTTCGAAATATTCCCGTCGCACAGTTCTATGACAAGCATTTCGATAACGAATATATGGAGAACCGTTTTCAGAGTATGACCATGAGCCCCAAGGACGCCACACGCGTGTAGCAAACGCCAGAGCAAAATAGCTCCAACACATCAAAGCCCGCTGGCAGATCTACATGAACTGCCGGCGGGCTTTCGCTATAGACAGACTCGGATTGCCGACGAGGCCTTACGCCTCGCGCTCGACCTCGCTCACGCACTCGTTCTTGATGGTGCCGACGAGCGACTGCAGCGCATCGACCACATGCGGGCGAATGTCTCCGCCAATGAGCACGAGCATGATGTCGTCGCCCACGGTAAGCTCGCCGCTCGCCAGCCACACGCGCACATAGCCGATACCCGGCATCGTGCGCGTCGCCTCGATAGCGGCCTGCACCTTATCGGCATCGAAGCCAAACACCATGCCGCCTACCTTATGTCCAGGCGCCACACCATCTGTCTCGACCCCACGCACCTCGGACTTAGGCGTCGCACGCACCACGCCGTTGTGTGTCAGGTACATCCCGCAATCAGCCGCCGAAACATCGGCCTTGGCTTCGCGCAGCCAAGCATCAACCGAAGGCATCGATTTGCCGCTTTCAAGCATCATTTCTCCTTTTGATTTCCAGGGTAGTCTTTTTGGGACAGGGCTCCCGGACACTTTATTCCTCGACCGGCGTGAGCACCATGACTGCGCGCGTATTGCTAAATGACAGCGAACGGCAGGTCACAAGCGTTACGACCTTGGTTGCCGAAGCGGCGCGATCAGTGGCATCGCTCGCCACGGCAGAGGCACCGTCGAGCATCTCGGACAAGTAATTCTTCAGTCCGTCATCGCCCTCAAAGTTGGGCGTGCGCGCCTTGGCATACGTGTCCTCGACCACCTTGGTCGCCAGCGGACGCAGCTTATACGTCGCATCGCGTGTGATGTAATACACGTACTCGATGCTATCGAACGTCGCTTGGTCGGTGGTGTCCGAAATCACGTTGAACATCGACCCATCGTTCATATGGTGGCCGTAGATCGTGGTCTGCTGATCCACCATGCCCGGCGCGGTGTCGTCGCTATCCAGGAAAATGGCCCCAGATGCATTGGCCGTACCGTCAAACAGCGTGTTGAGGTATTTGGAGTTGTTGTTGGTCTGCACGACGGGATAGTTGATGTTGGTGCCGGGCGCATAAATCCAACCCACAACCTCGGGATTCGTCTGGGCAAGTGCATCAAAGTCGATAATCGGCACGCCGCTGGCGTCCTTGTCGCTCACATATTGTTTTTCGATCTTTTGATACGACTCGCTCGCCTGCTTGTAGCCAATCTGCGCGTTGATAAAGATAGCGGCCGCAGCAACGATCAGGCCAATACCGATGATGATGAGCAGAATGGGAATGACGGAGCGGCGATTTTTGCGCGGCGGCTCGGTATAGCTCGATGGCGCGGCATGCGCCGAAGAGCGAGGTGACTTCTTGGCCGTACTGTATGACGAAGGGCGATATGCAGCAGGTGTATCCTGACGGCGATGCTTCGCCGGCGTCACGGGGCGCGGCGCACGTGACTGCTGAGGAGAGGATGTCCGACCCTGCTGCGGCGCGCGGGCTGCTCCCGACTTGGCTGGATCGGGAATCCGAGAAGCCGAAAAACGCTTTCCCTGATAGTCGGACATGGCTCTCCTTATGCTGCAAATGGACTGGCAGAGCGCTTAGGCGTCAGCCATCTCCTGCTTCATCTTCTCGATAACCTTGCGGTACTCGGGGTCGCATGCGCCCAGAATCTGCGTGGCGTAAATGGCAGCGTTCTTGGCACCGTTGATGGCCACACAGGCAACGGGCACGCCCGAAGGCATCTGAACCATCGACAGCAGTGAGTCCATACCACCCAGATCGCTCGTCTTCATAGGCACGCCGATAACCGGCAGCGGCGTAAACGCAGCCACGACACCGCCCAGGTGAGCAGCCTTGCCAGCGGCAGCGATAATCACCTTGATACCGCGGTCGGCAGCAGTCGAGGCCCACTCATGGACCTTCGCCGGCGTGCGGTGCGCGCTTGCAATGACGAGCTCATAGGGCACGCCCAGCGCCTCGAGCTCGGCGGTGCAACCTTCCATAACGCCCAGATCGGACTTGGAGCCCATGATGATCCCGACAACCGGCTTCTGATCTGCCATAAACAAAGACCTCCTGTTGAGAGCGGTGACGCGGCGGATCCGCGACCCTTAACTACTGAGAGTAGTATAGCCGCTCCCGTCCCTGCGGTCTGCGTGGTGCTTTGCGGACGGGGCAGGCTTTATCTTCACTCCGGTTGCTTCGCAAAGTCGTTCAGATAAAGCCTGGCCCGCCCGCAAAGCACCCCTCGACCTACCGGGGATTGCCATGACGTACGTTAGCTGAAATAAAAAAGCGTGCCCACCGTCCTTGGGTGGGACGGCGGGCACGTTTGCTTAGTTGTCGCTGGGACTACTCAGCCTTATTGCGACGGTGGAAGAAGGCACCGATCGCAGCGATGATGGCTCCAAGGCCACCGACAGTCGCGACAGTTGCCGCCGTTTGATCGCCAGTAACGGGGATCGCCGAACCGTTCTTCTTGCCGCCCTGGGCCTTGTCGCCTGCGGGCTTGCCCGCCTGGCCGCCGCCGTTCGAGCCGTTGCCGGAACCCTGGTTGCCCGAGCCGCCGGTGTTGCCCGAGCCGCCCTGGTTGCCGGAGTCGGCATCCTTAAGGCCCTCAATGGCCAGTTTGAGCTGGTCATAGGCCGCCTGGAGCTGGGCGTCGGAAGCATTCTCATCACCCAAGACATCCTCGGCGTAGGTAATGGCATCCGTCAGGGCCTTGACAGACTCGGCCGTCTTTCCCTTGGTGTCAGTCTCCTTCGCCTGCTTGACCAGGGCCTTGAGTTGCTTCTTGGTCGGGTTCTCGACCGGGGTCACCGGGGTCTTCTCGAGCGCGTCACGGGCATCCTCGAGCGCCTTGAGTGCCTGGTCGACCTCGTCCTGCGTGGCGTTCTCGTCGCTCAGGATGGCGCGGGCGCTCGCCAAGGCGTTCTGGAACGCGGTCCAGGAAGCCTCGGTGTAGTCACTGGCCTTAAGGTCGCCGGCTGCAACCTCGGCATCAACCTTTTCAATCGCGGCAGTGAGGTCGTCCTTCGCCACCGGATCGGGAACGGCCGCACCGTAGAACTTGAGTTCCGCCATGCTGCAGTAGGCGTCAACGCTGCCACCGCCGGCGTGGAGCACCTTGACGGTCACGTAGCGACCGCGCGCGGCACCAAAGCTCATCTGCTTCCAGTCGCCACGGTCGGTGAGCACGCGGCCGTCGTTGTCGAAGGTAAACGTACCCATCGACGCGGCGGTGCCCATCTCATAACCGTCGGCGGTGTCGGAGACCAGCACCTCGGCCTCAAAGATATCGCCGTTCGTGCCGCCGTCCTGGCGCGGCAGGAACGTGACGTCGGTGAGATCGTAGTCGCGGCCCAGGTCGACGGTCAGGTGCTGGGGCATACCGGCCTTATAAGCATAGTCGCTGTGCCAGAGCGTCTGCTCATCGCCGTCAAGAGCGTTGACGGCGTTGCTGCCCTCATAGTCGGCCTCGCTCGAGAAGCCGGTCACCTTGACGTTCTCGCGGTTCTCGGGCGTGTTGATGAGCTTCTTCTCATCAACGGGGCGCATCTTGAGGCCGTCGATTGCCTTTTCGATCTTGGTCGTAGCGTCTGCGACATCCTTCTTGCTATAGCTGCCCTGGCCGCCGTCGAGAAGCTTCTGAGCCGCCTCGACCGCAGCGGTGAGAGCTGCATAAGAATCCTTGGTGTAGACGGACTCGCTGTAGCCCGCGGCCTTGGAAAGCGCCGCCATGAGCGCAGAGGTGTCGACACCAGCCTTGACCTCGACCTCATAGGATGCGGTCTTGGAGGGGTCGAGCACTGACGCCACCGTGATCGTTGCCTTGCCGGCCTTGTTGGCACGCAAGTAGTAGTTCACGCTATCGCCGGCCTGAACAGCGGAGACGCTCACCACAGAGGAGTCGGAGCTCTCGACCGTCACATAGGGGTAGCCGGCGCTCTCGGGCGTGGCCTTAGCGTCGACGAGCGTAACGTCGCCCTCAAAGAACTCGGTCTGGTTCTTGCCCAGCTCGATACCCTCGATGGCCTCGACACCCTGCGTGTAGTTGAAGTTGATCTCGCGCAGTGTGAGCATCTGGTCACCCGATGCCTCAAGCGGCGTGATCTCGACCTTAGTCGCCTTCTTGCCCTTGTTCTCGGCAGAGAGGCCAAAGGCGTAGCGAGCCTGGAAGGAATCGTACTCCCCACCCGCGAACTCCTGGGTCGAGCCATCCTCGAACGTCACGACGGCCTTGATCTTCTGCACGGTGCCGTTACCGCCGTCGCGGTTGATGACCTCAACGGCATCGAGCTTCGATGGTGTCTTAAAGGCAAATGTCATCGTGGCGGGAAGCTTCACGTAACTCGGAAGCTTGCCCTCGCTGTCCCAGTTGCCGCTCCAGTTCCACAGGAACTCAAAGCCGTTGTCGCCCTCATCGTTATCGAACAGCGCGTTATAGCTCTTCTGCTGAATAAGCTTCTCGACGTTGGAACCGTCGTCGGTCGTGAGCTCGTCGTTGGTCATCGTGATGTTGAAGGCATCCTGACCGTACTCGGCAACCGTGGGCTGCGGAACGTCCGGCATCGTCACGGTACCGTCACTCGTAAACTCGAGCGCATCGCACGCCGGACCGATGAGCCAAGACGTCGAGGGCAGTTCAACCTTGCCGGCCGTCCTGGCCTTGAGTTTGAAGCTCGCCACCGCGCCAGTGCCGTTGTAGAGCTTGCCGTCACCGCGGTTGGCAAAGGCGAGATTGATGGTCTGTGTGCCGTCCGCGAACTGGACCTTCTCGCGCGACAGGTTCTCCATGCCGGCGGTCGAACCATCCTGCGAGATGCTCTCGGACACAAACTCAAACTGGTCACTCTTAAAGTTGACGAGCGCGCCCAGGGCGTTGACGTTCTTGGCGTCGGCCGCATAGACATCGACGGTGATCTCATCGCCGGCATCGACCTCGGTCTTGCTCGGAATCACCGCGAGCTTGCCGGCGACCTTGCCTTTCTGCTTGGTGCCGCCATCAAGCCCCGCCATGGTAAACGAGTAGTCGTAGACATCATAGACCCCGTTGCCGTTGAGATCGGCAAAGTGGTCGCGAATCTGCGAGTCGAACGTCGAGGTATCGGGCTCGCGGTTCTCGAGACCCAGATAATTCTTCATGTTGGAATAGTCGCCATCGGAGATCGTTGCCTTGTTGAGGTTGGAACCCACAGCAAAGCCATCCGTACCATCGGCCTTGTAGATGGCGATCTCGGACGCGGAGAAGAAGTTACCAACCGAAGCGAGCGGCGTCATACGCACGTAGCGTGCGGCCACGGCGCCGTCGAACGTCACCGTTTTGCAGGCGGCGGAGCGCTCCCAATCGACCTCCTGGCTCGTCCAATGGACACCGTCGAGACTCGTCTCGATGCGCATCTTGGTCACAGTGCCGTTGCCGGCGTCGGTACGCGGATAGTACTCGAGCTTGTCGAGCTTGTAGGCGCGGCCGTAGTCGACGGTGAGCGCCTTGCCCAGGTCGTTGCCGCCGGAGTGGAAGCCGCCGTCGCTCGTCTGGAACTCATGGTCGAAGGCGAGATCGGCCTTATGGCTGCCGTAGATCGAGCCCTCCCAGGTGATCTTCTCGGCCTCGGGCACGTTCCGCCATGGGTCGAGTGCGGAGTTCGCCGCGAGCACATCGCTCCAACGGGAGTAGCCCTCGGCGTTGCGCGAACGGATCTGGTAGGTGTGCTTGCTATTGTAGGCAAGATCGGTATGCGTGAATTCCGCTGCATCGCCCACGGCGAACACGGTGCCATCGACCTTAAGGTCGTAGGAGGTAGCACCATCGACCTTTCCCCAGGTGAGCTTAATGCTCGTGGGGGTCGTGGCGTCCTCGGGGGCAGCAAGGTTCGCGGGTGCGGAGAGGTTCTCGTTGAGGCGGTCGGCCGCGAGCGTGGCGTCGGCGTTCACGAAACCGCCCAGCTCGAGCGTCTGCTCCGCTGCAGCGACATCGGTCTTCGCAAACTTGACGTAGACCTTGGGGTTCGTGGTGATCTTAGTGTCGTTGAAGCTCTCGCCCTTCTCGGCCTCGGTGCCGTCCGCATCGCTGCCGTAGTGGTTGAGGTTGGGGCTTTCGTTGTAGAAGTAGACCGCTTGGCCAGCCTCGGGGGTCGCGGCGTCGAAAGCCTCCTGTGAGTCGACCTCGGTCACGTTGAGCGCAGTGCCGCCATTCTTGGCGATGACGCTCGCAGGCTTGGCGGACACGTTGGCCACGAAGGTCGTGGTGCGGTTGGAGTCGTAGCCGTTGTAGCCACCCTGCGAAGCCTCGGCGGTAAAGGTGGCGGTGCCGCCCGTGGCCTTGGAGCTGTAGACGGTGCTCACGTGCTCGCCGTAGGAGATGTTGTCGATCGTGCCGTAGGCATCGTCCTCGGTCGTGTTGTTCTGGATGGAGGAGCCGTCGTCCTCGTACTGCGTAAAGGTGCCGTCACCCTCGGTGGCGAAGAACTCGACGATACGCTGGCTGCGATCGGTGCCCTTGGTGTTAGTCTCGGTCACGGCCTCGGGGTTGTTGTTCTCGGCATACATCGGCACGATGGCGTTGGCCTTTACAAAGAGCGGCAACTTCCAAAGCGGAGCATCGTAGTTGTTGAGGACCTGGCCGCCGCGGTACTGCTTACCCGAGAAGTAGTCAATCCAGATGGTGGGATTCTCGTCGGTGCCGTAGTTGGGAAGGTAGATACCATTGCGAACGTCGTTGCCGTTCTCATCTGCCTGGGTATCCTGATACACCGGTGCCACCAGGAAGTTCTCACCGAACATGTACTGATACTGCGTCGAGGTGCTTGCGGCGTACTCGGAGTTGTCGGAGAGCAGCATGGCGCGGATCATGGGCAGGCCGGTATCGCCGTTGCCCGTGTCGATGTTGGCCGCCGAGGCCGCGCTCGTGTAGATATAGGGCATGAGTTGCGCCTTGAGCTTGAGGTAAAAGCGCGAAATGCCCGTGTAGGGATCGCCGTGCGTCATGGGCGACTTGCGGTAGGTGCCCCAGCCGTCCATGTCGAGCATAGAGGGCGTGAACGTCTTCCACTGGTAGTCGCGCGCGGAGATGATGGGGCTGCCACCAAAGATGCCGTCCATATCGGAGCCGATGTTGGGGTTGCCCGAGAGGCTCTGACCGATATACGTGGGGATGTGGAAGCGGATGTACTCCCAGTTGCCGCCGTACTGATCGCCGGTCCAGATGCCGCCAAAGCGCTGCGTGCCGGCCCAACCGTCAAGCGTGATGATGTTGGGGCGCTTGTTGGCGCCGGTCGTCACCGTATCGTAGGCCGTCTTGATGCCGTTGAGGCCAAAGGAGTAGCCAGAGCCCACCCAAGCGACGTCGGTCTTGAGGGTGGTAATGCCGCCCGTCTTGACCTCGGCGTCGAAATCGCGAAGCAAATGCCACGGGGTCTCGGAGTTGCTGTCAGGCTCCAGGTTAGACTGGGTCCACAGACCCGTGCTCACACCCTTGGAGTTAGCATACTCGGTAAACTTCTTAAGGTTGTCGACGTTGGCACGCACGGCGTTGAGGCGCTCGGCTGAACTCGTTCCGTCGGAGTTGACGCCGCCGGTCTTGTAATAACCGTTCTGGCCATAGCCGGCACCGTATCCGTCGTTCGGCAGGAACCAGCCGAGCGGCATGTCGTTGTCCTCGTAGTCATCGATAACCCGCTGGGCGGAGAATTGGCGGTCGAAATCGGTCGCCTTCATGTTCTCGGTATCGACCGTGGGGCCCTCACCGTTGAGCGTCTCGGCCGCAAGCGTGCCGTCGAGCTTGTAGCCCGTCGCCATGCCAGACTCGTACTTAACGTCGCCCTCCTTGCTCGAGGACTTGCTGCCCTTGGTCTCCCACTTCTTCTGACCCGAGGTCGTTGACCAGCCATCACGGTTATAGGCATTCAGATGACCCAGGTAGAAACCGTACTCGGGCAGCAGTACCGGATTACCGGTCACCTTGTAGTAGTCCTGCAGCATCTCGGTCGCCACGTTCGAGGCGCCCTCATTGGTCGCCACGAAGTAGTAGGCGTCGAACTCATTCTCGCTGTGCGAAGTCGTGACTGTTGATGCGTCCGTGGAACCGAAGTCGTAGGAACCCTCTGCAAACGTGTTTCGGAGCACGCCGTAACCGTCACTCGTCCAGTAGAACGGGTTGGGCGAAGCAACGCCGCCATCGGTCCAGTTGTTGGTGTTGGAGATGGCGATAGTCTGGTTGGTGTGCAGGAAGCGGCCGTTCTGAGTACCGCCGCCAAAGAAGTTCTCGGACTTCTCCTTGGCGAGCGTCTGTACGGTGCCCTTCTTATCAAGGTCGAGGGACGCGGACTCGGAGACCACGACACGGTCGCCCGACTTGATGCTCATCTTGCCAGTCGCCTTGTCCAGGATCACGGTCGCCTTTCCACCGCTGATCTCGATAGTGTTGCCCTTGTCGGCAACCGTCGCACTCGGCTTGCTGTAGGTGTCCGAGGCATCGGGCTGGGCCTGGATCTTAGCCGTGTGGGACTTACTGCGCGGCGTTGCGTACTCGGAAAACTCACCCTTGGGATCAACGTTGTAACGGAAAATACCGTCCTCGAGGAACGTAATGCGGCCCTTGATGCCGCCGGCGAAATCGATGTCAACGACGTTCGAGGCAGACTGAGACACGGTCGCCGATTCGACGCCCTTGAGTGGCGTGGCAACCGCCTGCTGGGGACTGGCGAACACGAGCGTCGCTGCCGTGGCAACGAGGACTGCGCTTCCCTTCACCCATCGTTTCGTAAAAATGGAATTCCTACGCACCTGGACTCCTTCCCTCCGACATGCGGAAGTGTCGCGGACGCGCGCCCCGCAGCATGGGCGAACGCATCAAACGGGGGGGGTGTTCGGTACATTCCGTACAATTGGCCCACCCGTTACCAAGGGGTCAACTGGTAGTAACCAGATAGCCACCTATAAGGTTGAACCAGCATACGTGAGCAGTTGCGCAAATTAAGTTTGGAATTCTCCCAGCGGTATAAAAATGAACGTAGATGGCGAAGTGGGTCTAATCAACCATACCAATTGGTTCTCCAGCCAGATACCACTTAAGCATAGTTTTACTGTTTAACTGGTATTACATAACCAATACCTTTCCTCGGAAAACGGGCTTCGCGAATTATCCTGAGGGAAAGTCGTAGCCGCCACCCCGCGACCCACCGGGAATATCCATGACGCACGGTGGCTGATTTGATTTGAAATAGGAGGTTGTTGGAGGGTGGACAGTTAGTTCAGATACGTATATTTTGGCGGTGCTAATTGGCGCTAACAAACTGGTTTTAAGTCGCTTTAGATCTAATAATAGGTCTTTCTCGCTATTGCCCGCGCGGCCTTGTCGGTCCAGACTATCAAAAATAGCTCAATTGTGCCCAAATTGGCCTCCACACGTCCTCTGAAAAATACGTATCTGAACTAACTGTCCAAGAGGAATGTCCACAGATAGAAAAAGGCTCTGGCGGACCTCCGAATCACCAGAGCCTTTCAAAACTCGCACACCTGAAGCACATCGCTGCATTCCTGTTTTCGCCCATGAAGTTAGAGAGCCTCTTCCGCCCACTTCTCGAAATCAATCGCACGCCTTTGGGCGGTTCGGTACGCTTCCATGTCTTCACGAGCGCCTACCACTACGATGGCCATTTTTCCTTTGATTTTAATGAGGCGGTACACAATCCGAATGCCACTTCCCCTGAGCTTGATTTTCATGAAGCCCGTCAAATCCGTGCCTGCCTTGTTTCCAAGAGGCTTGCCGAATCCGCCTTCGTTCTGCGGCAATGGGTTCGTTCTGATTCTTTCTATAGCCTTAAACACGTGTTTTCGCTGGGAACCATCGAGACGCTTGAGATCCTTGAGAGTATCCGGGTAGAAAGCGACTTCGTACCCGCTCATTCAAACTCGACCTCATCCATCTGATCGAGTTCGTCCTGGCCCACACCCAACTCTGCCATAACATCAGATAGGGAAACGAGTTCATCATCGCTTGTCGCAGCCGTCCTCTTAAGGGCCAACGTCAACAAGGCGAGGTCCTCCTCCGCCTGCTTAGCCTCTCGGTATTCATCGGGCGTCACGATAACGAACGCCGGCTTGTTGTGTTTCAAAACTACAACCGGGTTGTCGTTGCTCACTCTCGAAAACGCAGCGGGACCCTTACCGTGACTGAAATCGCTGATGGGAACAAGATTGTCGAGCATCTTTAAAGCAGGCATCGAGACCTCCAAATATAAAGTCTTTTATGCATTCATTTTAGCATGCAGAAAATACCAGCAATCACGGAATAGTGGCACGGACGAGGCATCGCTTTCCACCAACCGTTGATCATCGACCGAGCAAAATGTCCCGCCAAGAGATCGAGCGAGGATTCCGTCCCTCGAAGAGGGCCGTATTGGCCTCCTCGCGGGACGGAATCCTCGCTCGTTCGTTCCAGCCCGCGTCATCGCGTGCTAGACGGCCAGCTCGCCTGATTCACCCATAAGCCATCGTGCCAGGTCGACGACCTTGATGCCATCCCAATCAGTCGTTTCGTGCCCTGTTCGGGCGATGACGCACTTGGGATAGGCGTCTCGAATCCGTCGCAGCGGATCAAGCTCACGCTCAAGCGTCGCTTCTTGGGAAATGTCGTCACTCACCTGGATATAGACACGGCGGTCACGCCTGATGGCGACAAAGTCTACTTCCTTTTGGTAGAGAACGCCCACGTAGACTTCCCATCCGCGGCGCATAAGCTCGATTGCCACCATATTCTCGTAAACATGGCCAAAATCGAGCTTTTTCGTACCAAGCGCGGCGTAGCGAAACGAGTGGTCGGCCAGGTAGTATTTATCTCCCGTCGACAGGTATTTCTTTCCTGAGACGTCAAAGCGACGAAACCGGTAGAACGCAAACGCATCACACAGGTAGTCGATATACACAGCCAGCGTCTTGTCGCTTATCTTAAGGTTCGCTCGTGACAGCTCAGCCGCCATCCCCTTGAGAGAAGAGATGTTTCCGACGTTATCCATCAGGAACTCGCAGGAACGTTTAAGCTGCTCCGCATTACGTATACGATATTTTTGTCTGATGTCGCGCAGGATAAGAGTTTCAAGCACATCCGAGATGTATGAGAAACGCATCCTTTCGTCCTGGTAGATATAGGAACCCGGCATTCCTCCCTCGCGGACATAGCGAGCAAGGGCCTCGGCTGGAGAAGTGATCTCGTGATACGCCGAGAACTCCGCAAGTGAAAACGGAAAGACCTCGATCTCCACCGTTCTTCCCGTGAACAACGTCGAGAGGTCGCTTGAGAGAAGAAAGGCATTCGACCCCGTGATGTAAATGTCATATTTCTCTGACGCATGAAGACTGTTGATAGCCCGCTCGAACCCTTCACACATCTGGACCTCGTCGATCATGACGATATTCCGGCAACCCTCGATATAATGCTTTTCCACATATGTATGCAGCGCATGGTATTCCGCCAACGGCTCGAACTCAAGTAGATTGAAGTTGACGTGTATGACGTTGGCCGAGGGGTCGTTTGAACGAAGTTGGCTGGCAAACGCCTCAAGCAATTTCGATTTTCCGCATCGCCTGATTCCGGTAATCACCTTGATGTCTGGCGAACCCGCCACCTTGGAGAGCTTATCCATATAGAACGGTCGATTAATAAGTCTCATGGCAATCCACTTCGCAAAATTAAGATTAACTGAAAAACGCGAAGTACAATATATCATCTACTTCGCGTTTTTGAGAAATCCTAGATTTCGCGTAATTATATTCGCCAAGCTATCGCAAACCCGACACGGGTGAGATCTCCGCCTGATTGACCCTGCGCAGCAGTCCGAAGCGAAAGACGCGAGTCCTCAGACCGCTCCGGTAAAGTGAGGGCCGCGACGGTTACCGCGGCCCTCTTGGGAAACGTGTGCGATTGTCAATCGCTCGCGCTAGTCTTCCTTGCGGCGGAAACGAGCAAGGAAGACTCCGATTGCGGCGATCGCGGCACCCAGGCCGCCGATCGCGGCGACGGTCGCCACCGTTTGATCACCGGTGCTCGCAAGTGAGTTAGCGGACTTGCCACCCTGAGCCTTGTCACCAGCGGGCTTTCCCGCCTGGGCGCCATCGTTCGAACCGCCGGATGTCTGCCCACCGTTGCCGGAACCCTGATTGCCACCGGACGCACAAAGCCCCTTCGGCAGCACACGGTGCAGCTAAGTCACCGCAGGCCGGGGCGGGAGGGGCCGAGTTTCCTCCTGAGCGACTCTGCTTGCAGCCGGAGCGAAAGGGGGAAATCTCGGCCCCTCCCGCCCCGGCCGGACAGGTCACACTACACCGTGTGCTGCGGCAGGTCCTGCAGGGCGATGACGTCCATGCCCATGTCGTTGGCACTGCCGTGACCCTGCTGGTCCTCGCGCACGGCCTCGATGGCACTCACATACGTGTTGGCCGCGGACATCGCCGTCACGCAGGTCACGCCGCGACGCACGGCCTCGGTACGTAGCAGGTAGCCATCGCCACGCGAGCCCGGACCGTACGGCGTATTGACGATCACCGCGATCTTGCCATCGGCGATCAGGTCACCGATGTTGGGACGCTCGCCGTCGTGCGGGCCGCTAATCTTCTCCACGACCTCGCAGGTCACGTTGCCGCCGCGCAGCACGCGCGCCGTGCCCTCGGTGGAGCAGATATCAAAGCCCAGGTAGCGCAGGATACGCGCGACCGAAAGGATGTGGCGCTTGTCACGGTCGCACACGCTGATGAACACCTTGCCGGCGCTCGGGTCGGGCAGCTTGTAGTCAATCGCCAGCTGCGTCTTGGCGTATGCCTCGGGATAGCTCTTAGCGATACCCATGACCTCGCCCGTCGACTTCATCTCGGGCCCCAGGATAACGTCAGCGCCCGGGAAACGACCCCAGGGCATAACGGCTTCCTTCATGCAGAACCAGTCCAGCTGGCGCTCGTCGCTCGGCAGGCCCAGGCTCGCGATGGAATCGCCTGCCATGATACGCGCCGCGCACTTGGCCAGCGGCACGCCGGTGGCCTTGGAGATAAACGGCACGGTGCGGCTCGCGCGCGGGTTTGCCTCGATCACGTAGACGGTCTCGCCCTTGATGGCATACTGCACATTGACCAGGCCGCGTACGCCCAGCGCCATCGCGATGCGGCGCGTGGTCTCGCGAAGCTTTGCCTGCAGGCTCTCGCTAAAGCTGAACGGCGGGATGCAGGTCGCAGAGTCGCCGGAGTGAATACCGGCCTCCTCGATATGCTCCAGAATGCCGCCGATGTAGACCTCTTCGCCATCGCACAGGGCGTCGACATCGGACTCAATCGCACCCTCCAAGAAGCGGTCCAGATACACCGGGTAGTCGGGGCTAATGCGCGCGGCCTCGGCCATGTAATCGCGCAGATGCTCGGCATCGTAGGCGATCATCATGCCGCGGCCGCCCAGCACGTAGCTCGGACGCACCAGCAGCGGGTAGCCGATATGCGCGGCCACGGCCTCGGCCTCCTCAAACGAGGTTGCCTGGCCCGCCGGCGGATACATAATGCCCAGCTTGTCGAGCAGGGCGGCAAAGCGCTCGCGGTCCTCGGCAAAGTCGATGGCATCGGGCTTGGTGCCCATGATGTTCACGCCGCTTTCCTCGAGCATGCGCGCCAGCTTAAGCGGGGTCTGGCCGCCGAGCGTCACCACGACGCCGTCGGGGCGCTCAACATCGATAACGTCCATGACGTCCTCGTAGGTGAGCGGCTCAAAGTAAAGGCGGTCGGACGTGTCGTAGTCGGTCGAAACGGTCTCGGGGTTGCAGTTGACCATGATGGTCTCGAAGCCGCGGGCCGCCAGCGCGTAGCTCGCGTGCACGCAGCAGTAATCGAACTCGATACCCTGGCCAATTCGGTTGGGGCCGGCGCCTAGGATCATCGCCTTGGGCTTGTCCGCCGGCGTGGTCTCGTCGGGAGCCACGCACTTCTTGGCATCCGGGCTCGTGCGGTAGATGTTCTCGTACGTCTTGTAATGGTACTCCGTGGCACTCGAGAACTCCGCAGCGCAGGTATCGACCGTCTTCATGCTGGGAACCACGCCCAGACCCTTGCGATAGGCGCGCACAAAGCGCTCGTCCGAGCCGGTCAGCGCGGCGATCTCGGCGTCGCTCGTACCGTACTGCTTGAGCAGGCGCATCGCGTCGGCGTCGATATCCTCCACACGCAGGCCGCGGATGCTCTCCTGGACCTGCACCATATCGTTGATACGGTTGAGGTACCACGGATCGATACCGCAGATGGCATGGATGCGAACGATGTCCCAGCCACGGCGCAGGGCCTCGACCACAAAGAAGATGCGATGCTCGGTCGGGGTTGCCACGGCCTGAGCAAGCTCGTCGTCGCTCATCTTATCGGCACCCTCTTTGCCACCGGCGCAAATGCCCTGGTGGCCGTCCTCCAGCGAGCGCATGGCCTTGCCAAAGGCCTCCTCAAAGGTGCGGCCGATCGCCATGATCTCGCCCACGGCCTTCATGCGCGTGGTGAGCGTGGGGTCGGTACCCTTGAACTTCTCGAAGGCAAAGCGCGGCACCTTGACAACGCAGTAGTCAATCGTGGGCTCAAAGCAGGCAGGCGTTGCCTTGGTAATGTCGTTGACGATCTCGTCGAGCGTGTAGCCCACAGCCAGGCGCGCGGCGGCCTTAGCGATGGGGAAACCCGTGGCCTTGGAGGCCAGCGCGGACGAACGGCTCACGCGCGGGTTCATCTCGATGACGATCAAGCGACCGGTGCTGGGGTTCACGGCAAACTGCACGTTGGAGCCACCGGTCTCGACGCCGATCTTCTCCAGAATGGCGAGCGAGGCCACGCGCATGCGCTGATACTCCAGGTCGGAGAGGGTTTGCGCCGGCGCCACGGTGATGGAGTCGCCGGTATGCACACCCATGGGGTCGAGGTTCTCGATGGAGCACACGATGATGCCGTTGCCGGCGTGGTCACGCATGACCTCCATCTCATACTCTTTCCAGCCCTCGATGGACTCCTCAACCAGCACCTCGTGGGCAGGTGAGAGCTCCAGGCCCTGGCTCACGATGGAGACGAGCTCCTCGTGAGTATGCGCGATGCCACCACCGGCGCCGCCGAGGGTAAAGCTCGGACGCAGCACGCAGGGATATCCCACGCGCTCGGCGATGGCCTCGGCGTCTGCCACGCTGTAGGCATAGCCCGAGCGCGCGACCTCCAGGCCGATCTCGGCCATGGCCTCGTTAAAGAGCTTGCGGTCCTCGCCGCGCTCGATGGCGGCCAGGTCGCAGCCGATCATCTCGACGCCGTACTTGTCGAGCGTACCGTCCTTTGCCAGCTCGACGGCGGCGTTCAGACCGGTCTGGCCGCCCAGCGTGGGCAGCAGCGCGTCCGGGTGCTCTTTCTTGATTACGCGCTCGATAAATTCGGCGGTGATGGGCTCGACATAGGTGCGGTCGGCAAGACCCGGGTCGGTCATGATGGTCGCCGGGTTGGAGTTGACCAGGATGACCTCAAAGCCATCCTCCTTGAGCACCTTGCAGGCCTGGGCGCCGGAGTAGTCAAACTCGCAGGCCTGGCCGATAACGATGGGGCCCGAGCCAATGACGAGGATGCGCTTGATGTCAGTACGTTTAGGCATGTTAGTTCTCCTCGGTCTCAGTCGCGGCGGTCTCGGCAAAGTTCCAGCCGGCAAGGCGGTCCTTCGCGGTGTCGATGTCCAGGTAGTTCTCCTCGCCGTCCATGAGTCGCGTAAAGGCGGTAAAGAGATAGTGGGCATCGGTGGGGCCAGGCGAGGCCTCGGGGTGGTACTGGACCGAGAAGCACGGGGCGTCGAGCAGCTGGATGCCCTCGGCGGTGCCGTCGTTGAGGTTCACGTGCGTCAGGCGAATGCGGCCAAAGCGCTCGTTCATCACGACCGGCGCGATTCCGCGGCGCACCCAGACGCGCAGATCTCCATCGGCCGCATGCTCGGTCTCGCCGCCGGAAAGCTCGGGGACAAGCTTGCCCAAGCTGGGGAACAGCAGGCCAAAGCCATGGTTTTGTGCGGTGATCTCCACGCGACGGCTTACCAGGTTCATGACCGGCTGGTTGCCACCGCGGTGACCGAACTTAAGCTTTTCCATCTGGGCGCCGCAGGCCAGGCTGATCATCTGATGGCCCAGGCAAATGCCAAAGACCGGCACCTTGCCGATCAGCTGCTGCACCTGCTCGTAGGTCTCCACCACGGCGTCGGGGTCGCCGGGGCCATTGGACAAAAAGACGCCGTCGGGATTCATGTCGAGCACCTCGCTCGCGGGCGTGTTCCACGGCACGACGGTAAGGTCGCAGCCGGCGCGGACCAGCCCTTCCAGAATGCCGCGCTTCACACCGCAGTCGTAGGCGACCACTTTGTGACGGGCAGGAGCGGCAGCCGAAAGCGCAAAGCCATGCGTGGCAGGCAGGTCGGCGGCCACAAACTCATGAGGCGCGGGGCAACTTACGGTCTTGACCAGGTTCTCGCCTACCAGCGTAGGCGCTGCGGCCAGACGCTCGGCAAGCTCGTCGACGTCGAAGATCTCGGTCGAGATAATGCCCATCTTGGAACCATTGTCGCGCAGATGGCGCACCAGAGCGCGGGTGTCGACGCCCTCGATAGCAACGATGCCGTGTGCGCGCAGGTACTCCGGCACGCTGACGGCCGAGCGCCAGTTAGAAGGCGTGGCGCACATGTCGCGAACGATCATGCCGCGCATGGCCGGAGCGCTCGCAGGGCGCACGGCGTCGCCGGGGAAGGCCGACTGGACGTCGGTCTCGTCGATACCGTAGTTGCCGATCTGCGGATAGGTCATGGTTACGATTTGGCCGGCATAACTCGGGTCGGTCATGACCTCAAAGTAGCCCTCGAGCGAGGTGTTGAAGCAGACTTCGCCGGTCGCGGTGCCCTCGGCGCCGCATGCACGTCCATAAAAAATGGTCCCATCCTCAAGATACAGGATGCAGGGACCGCAGGTGCCCTTGCTGGTTTTGGCCAGCATGCGCTGGCAAAGCTCGCTGGGCGCGAAGGTGCGGGCGGCAGCGCCCGCGGTATGGTTGTTCGCCATAATTCTCCTTCCCGGTCTCACAGGACCGGCTTAAAGGTGTGTAGTTAGGCCTCGCGGTATTGTAACCGCAAGCATGCCTCATGGCGTTAATTTCATCGAAATGTTTACGAAATGATAATTATGACTTTCTATGCATAATGATTTCTCTGGGACGGGGATTAAAAAATCATCCCGCGGGGCTTGTGGCTCACGCGGGATGATGGCCTCTTATTTTTTCTTGTCCTGCTCCAGCAGTTCGGACGGTGTGCGATCGGGCTTGCCGCCGCGGAAAATCTCGCGGCCATGCAGACGATGTTCCAGGTCACGCTCGGCCTTTTCCTCGTCAATCTTGGTCTGGCTCACCACCGGGTCCTCAATCAACGACGACACCGAGTTCACCTGCTTCTGAATGCGCTCGGCGATGGTGTCATCCATACTCACGATGCGCATCTTCCAGTCGATACTCGTGGCGTTGGATGAGCTCTTGGTCCACACGAACGTCAAAATGGCGCTCTGGTGGCCCCGCGCGGGGAACATGCCAAAGAAGGAATCGTGCTGAATGTTGCTATCCTCGTCGATATAGGCGTGAACGTTATACACCACGCGGTCGATCTTGTCGTTGAGCAGCGCGTTGGTCGCAAGCGCCGCGGCCTGGATCTGCCCGTTGGACAGCAGCTCGAGCTCGTTGGCAGACGATGTGTCCAACACCGTCACCTCGACCGTGCCCGTACGCTCATCGGCTTCATCGACGGTAAAGTCGAGCGGGAACTGCGTAAAGCCGTTGCCCCACTCGAGTCCACCCTTGAGTGCTGTAGAAACGGTATCAACCGAAACGCTCTCGGACAGGTTGGCGGTATTCAGACGGCGCATCACGCCGTAGCCGATCTGCATGCCCACGATCAGCACCAAAATACCGATGACCACGGCCATCGCGGTCTTCGTAATGGTATGGCTCACCTGCGAGCCCGAAGGATCGTCCTCGGACAGCGGGTCGATATGTTTTGCCTGGCTCGCGCGGTCCTCGCTGCGCAGCTGTGCTAGCGCCGCTTTGTCACCGCGCTTGGCCGCAGCCTCCTTCTCACGCATGCGCTCGGTACGCTTTTTGGCAAGCGTAGGATCCAAGACGCCGGATGCATCGATTTCGGAGAATAACTCCGTCACTTCTTCCGGAGTCAAAGGGTTCTTGTCAGCCATAAACTTCCTGTCATATCAATCAGTCGAGCTCGTGCGCACGCGCACCTTCGAACTGCATTCGATAGTAACGGGCATAGGTGCCGCCACGGGCGAGAAGCTCCTCGTGCGTGCCACGCTCCACAACGCGACCATGCTCAACGGTCGCAATCTCATCGGCATGCTTAATGGTCGAAAGACGGTGGGCGATAATAATCGTGGTGCGGCCGCGTGCCAGCTCTTCGAGTGACTCCTGCACCGCCTCCTCGCTCTCGTTATCCAAAGCACTCGTCGCCTCGTCCAAAATCAGGATCTTGGGGTTCTTGAGAAACACGCGCGCGATGGCAACGCGCTGCTTCTGTCCGCCCGAAAGACGGCTGCCGCGCTCGCCCACCACGGTGTCGTAGCCCTGCGGAAGCGACTCGATAAAGGCATCGATGTTGGCGCGACGGGCGGCCTCGGCGATCTCTTCTGCCGTGGCGCCCGGCTTGCCGTAGGCGATGTTCTCGCCAATCGTACCGTCAAATAGATAGACATCCTGCTGCACCAGGCCGATGGCGCGGCGCAGGCTCTGCTGCGTCACATCGCGCACGTCCTGGCCGTCGATGCTAATGGATCCGGCAGCCACGTCATAAAAGCGCGGCAGCAGCGAACAGGTCGTGGACTTGCCACCGCCCGAAGGGCCAACCAGCGCGATGGTCTGCCCGGGCTTGATGGACAGATTCATATGGTCGATAACGGGACGCTCGTCGGCATAGCCCTCGCCCAGCTCGACATCCTCGTAGTTAAAGCACACGTCGTGATACTCCACGGCGCCGGCAGTCACCTGCAGATCCGTAGCGCCCGGCTTGTCCTGGATATCCGGCGCGGTCGAGAGCACCTCGTCCATACGTTTAAAGCCGGCGATAGCCTTCTGATACGTTTCGGCCGAATTGACGAGCGTCTCGAGCGGCGTGCAGAACAGCGAAATATAGAGTGCAAAGGTCGCCATATCGACCGCCTGCAGCTGTCCCTGGGCGACCAGCCAGCCGCCCAGCAGCACCACGATCACATAGAGCACGCCCGAGAGCAGGCCATACGTCGCGGTATAGACGCCCATGGCGTGATACATGTTCTCCTTGGACGAAAGGTAGCGATCGTTAGAGGCACGGAACTTGGCGCGCTCGGTCTCCTCGTTGGCAAAGCTCTTGACTACGCGCATGCCCGCAAGCGAATCCTGCAGCTGCGCATTGATGCCGCTGATCTTTTTGCGGTTGTCGCTAAAAACCTCGCGCATACGCATGTTCTGCCAAAACATGATGACCGCAAACGCCGCCGTCACCACGGCCATGGCGAGCGCCAGCACCGGGGCAATGGTAAAGAGGATCACAAACGAGCCGATGATCTCGATGCCGCAGATGATGATCCACTCGGGCACGTGGTGCGCCGCCTCGCAGATATCGAACAGGTCGTTGACCACGCGGCTCATCATGTCGCCCGAGCTGTTGCGGTCGAAGTATGCAAAGCTAAAGCGCTCATACTGGTCAAACAGGTCCTCGCGCATTTTGGACTCCATACGCGCGCCCATCACGTGACCCCAATAGCTCACAAAATAGCGGCAGGCGCAGCGGACGGCATACATCAGCACCAAGCCCACCGCGATCATGCCGAGCGCCTGCATAATAGCAGCCTGACCCTGAGTAAACAGCCCACCGGTCAAATTGCGCAGGATAATGGGGAACGCCAGGTCAATGGCGGCAAGCACCAGAGCACAAACAGTATCAGCAACAAAAAGCCCCATCTGGGGCTCGTAATACGAAAGAAACCTCTTAAACATGTGATCCTCAAAGAAATATCAGCAACATAAGGCCCTGGGACAAAGTAATCAGTAGTTCTTGTCCCAGGGCTATTCCCGCTCGTTACAGCTCGGCCCCACCCAAGCGGTGCGCGATGCTATCGCAGGCCAAGGCGCCCACGACGGTCTTGGCGTCTTCGATCTTGCCGTCGAGCACGGCGTCGATCAGCTCGTGCAGCGGCACCAGGTCCACGTTGACAAACTCGTCATCATCGGGGTTGGGCGCATCAAACTCGAGCTTGGTGGCCAAGTAGATGTGGATGATCTCATCGCAAAAACCGCAGGACGTGACAATCGACGTCAAAAAGCGAATACGACCAGCCCTAAAGCCCGTCTCCTCGTGCAGTTCGCGCTTGGCGCAATCGAGCGGGTCCTCGCCTGGATCGAGCTTGCCGGCGGGAATCTCGACCGTCACGCGGTCGATGGCGGTGCGGTACTGACGCACCAGTACGATCTTGCCGCTCTCGGTCAGTGCCACAACGGCCGCCGCACCCGGATGGCGAACGATATCGCGGGCGCTGCGGTGACCGTTGGGCAGCTCAACCTCAAGACGGTGGACGTCAAGGATCTTGCCCTTCCAGGCGCACTCCTCCGAAAGAATCTTCTCGTGCAGCTCGGCATCGTGCGGGTCGTCGTCGCCCAGCACCAGTGCCGGCTCGTCAGCGACCTCGCCACCAGGCTCGCCCTCGGCGTGCCCATACATGCGGCTGTCCTCTTCGACGATCTGCGCGTCCATGAGCTCTTCGTTCTTCTCGTCCATCCGTCTCATTCCTCTCGGATTTTAGGCATCCCAGGCGTCGCGGCCGCGCAGCGCGCGCAGGCCGATGTCGTGACGCAGGGTCTTGCCCTCAAAATCAATCTTCTCGCAGGCCTCGTAGGCAAGGTTGCGAGCGTTCTCGAACGTGTCGCCCAGAGCGGTCACGGCAAGCACGCGGCCACCATTGGTCACGAGCTGGCCGTCCACCACGGCAGTGCCCGCGTGGTACACGGTCACGTTCTCCATGGCCTCGGCATCGGCGATACCGGTGATGACCTTGCCCTTCTCGTAGCTGCCGGGATAACCCGCGCTCGTCAGGACAATGGCCACGGCCCACTCGTCACGCCAGTCGAGCTCAATCTGATCGAGCTCGCAGTTGGCACAAGCCAGCATGACCTCGACCAGGTCATTCTTAAGGCGCGGCAGCACGACCTGCGTCTCGGGGTCGCCAAAGCGGGCATTGAACTCCAGTACCTTGGGACCGGCAGGCGTGAGCATAAAGCCGCCGTACAGGCAGCCGCGGTAGTCGATACCCTCGGCAGCAAGCTCGGCCACGGTCTGCTCCATGACCTTCACCATGGTGGCGTGCTCCTCGTCGGTCACGATGGGCACCGGGCTGTAGACGCCCATGCCGCCGGTGTTGGGGCCCTTGTCGCCCTCGAGCGCGCGCTTGTGGTCCTGCGAGGTGGCCATGGGGCGCACGGTCTTGCCGTCGGTAAAGGCCAACAGCGAGCACTCGGGGCCGGTCAGCATCTCCTCGATGACCACGGTATTGCCGGCATCGCCAAAGGTGCCGCCAAAGCACTCGCGCACGGCCTCCTCGGCCTGCTCAAGTTCGGTCGCCACGATAACGCCCTTGCCCGCGGCAAGGCCGTCGGCCTTCACGACCAGCGGGGCGCCCTGCTCGCGCACGTAGGCGAGAGCCGAAGCCTCGTCGGTAAACGAACCATAGGCTGCCGTCGGAATGCCCGCACGTTCCATGAGCTGCTTGGAGAACAGCTTGGAGCCCTCCATCTGGGCGCCCTCGGCACCCGGGCCAAAGCAGGGAATACCCGCCGCGCGCACGGCGTCGGCCACGCCCGCCACGAGCGGAGCCTCGGGGCCAATTACCACGAGTCCGCATCCGTGGCTCTGCGCAAACGCCGCCACGGCCGCAGGATCGCAGTCGTCGAGAACAACGTTCTCGCCGCAGCTCGCGGTGCCGCCGTTACCCGGCGCGATGTAGAGCTTGCCGGCGCGCGGTGATGCTGCGAGCTTAGCTGCCAAAGCATGCTCACGGCCGCCGCTGCCCAACAACAGGATGTCGATGGTTTGAGTGTCCGCCTTCAAGGGTGCCTCCTCTATGGATTAACGGCCCGCTCCGCGCGAGCCCTTTGCAAGCAAATATACCCCTCGGCCGCCCGTCCGGGCTGCAAAGGGGTATATCGCAATAACCAAATAGTCCCGATTACTTCCAGAATCGGTTGATGATCTGCTCTCGACCAGCGCCAACGCCAATGAACGTCACGCGGGTGTGTGCCAGATCCTCGATAAACGCCACGTAGTCCTGAGCCTCTTGCGGCAGCTCCTCAAAGCTGCGGCAGCCGGTGATATCGCACTTCCAGCCAGGAAGCTCCTCGTAGATGGGCTTGGCGTGCTCAAAGCGAACCTGATGCTCGGGCACGCTGGTATAGCGCTCGCCATCGACGTCGTAGGCCACGCACACCTTGATGGTGTCGAAGGCCGAAAGCACGTCGAGCTTGGTCATGGCGATATCGGTGAGGCCGTTGACGCGCGAGGCGTAGTTGGCAATGGGGCCGTCGAACCAGCCGCAGCGACGACGGCGACCGGTGGTCACGCCGTACTCATAGCCCTCCTCGGTCAGCGTGTGACCGGCCTCGGACTCATAGGAAAGCTCGGTGGGCATGGGGCCCGAACCGACGCGGGTGATATAGGCCTTCATGACGCCCAGCACGCGGTCGACGTTCTTCATGCCGACGCCGGAACCGGTAATGGCGCCGCCGGCGGTGCAGTTGGAAGACGTCACGTACGGATAGGTGCCATGGTCGATGTCGAGCAGCGTCGCCTGGGCGCCCTCAAACAGCAGGTTCTTGCCCTCATCGATCATGTTGTTGAGCAGCAGGCTCGTCTCGGTGATGTAGGGACGCAGGCGCTCGGCCATCGGCAGGTACTCGTCGCAAATCTGGTCCACGGTGTAGGTGGGCAGGTTGTAGATGAGCTCGAGCTCGGGGTTCACGCGGGCGAGAGCGGTCTCCAGCTTGTCGCGGAACAGCGCCTCGTCCAGCATGTCCTGCATGCGCAGGCCAATGCGGGCCATCTTGTCCTGATAGCACGGACCGATGCCGCGCTTGGTGGTACCGATGTTCTTCTTGCCGAGCTTCTGCTCAAAGGCGCCATCCAGATCGATGTGGTACGGCATGATGACATGCGCGTTGCCGCTAATCTTGAGGTTCTTGGTGGTGATGTCGTCGGCCTCGAACATATCGATCTCCTCAAGGACAACCTTGGGGTTGACGACGCAGCCGTTACCGATCACCGACACGTGGTCGGAATACATGATGCCGGAGGGCACCTGGTGCAGGCCGTACTTCTTGCCGTTGACGACGATGGTGTGACCGGCGTTGTTGCCGCCCGAGTAGCGCACGACGGCATCGAAGTCGCCGGCGACCAGGTCGCAAATCTTACCCTTGCCCTCATCGCCCCACTGGGCACCGACCAAAACGGTTGACGGCATGTTTACTCCTTACATTCATGGACTGTCTACGCGCCACGCCGGCACGCAGAAGCACAAAACATTCCCAGTATACCCGTGCAACGGGCGCCTGTCCTACTCCTCGGCATGTGCCCCATCAAGCTCATAGAACTTGGTGGATGCCGGCAGGAACATCAGGTCGACGTCGCCGATCGGGCCCGAACGGTTCTTGGCCACGACGATACGCGTGACGCCCTCGTCGGGTCGATCGTCGCGCGAGGCCTCGGCCTCGTCGGCGGAGCGGTCCAAGAACATAACGATATCGGCGTCCTGCTCGATGGAGCCCGATTCACGAAGGTCGGAAAGCTGCGGGCGCTTGCCGGTACGGGATTCAACCTGACGCGAAAGCTGCGACAGCGCGATGAGCGGGATCTTGAGCTCCTTGGCCATGATCTTCAGACCACGCGACATCTCCGAAACCTCGACGGTACGGCTCTCGGAGCGGCGTCCCGGCGGAGGACTCACCAGCTGCAGGTAGTCCAGGATGATGATTGCCTTCTCCTTGTTATGGAGCATGCGGCGGCTCTTGGCGCGAATCTCGGTCACTGTGGTGCCGGGCGTATCGTCAATCAGAATATCGAGCTTGGACAAGGTCTGCGTGGCCTCGTTGATATTGGCCCACTGCTCGGGGCTAATGCGGCCCATGCGGAAGTCACTGATCGAGATCATGGCGTAGGCGCAAATCAGACGCTGGGCAATTTCCTTGCCCGACATCTCCAGCGAGAAGAAGCCGACGGTATAACCGGCAGCGGCAGCGTTGAGCGCCAGATTCAGGGCGAACGACGTCTTACCTACAGCAGGACGGGCGCCGATGATGATGAGCTGACCCTCGCGGAAGCCCATGAGCATGCGGTCGAGCGATGGGAAGCCCGTGGGCACGCCCGCAGCCTGGCCACCGGCCTGGCACACTTCCTCGGCCTCGTTATAGGCCTCGACCATAAACTCAGTCAGCGTCTTGTAGCTCGACTTGACCTCGCGTGCCGTGACCTTGAGCAGTTTGCTCTCGGCCAGCTCCACGACCTCTTTGGTGTCGGTGGGGGCGTTATAGGCCAGCGCGTTAATCTCGTTGGTGGCGCCGATCAGCTCGCGCAGCATCGAGTCGCGACGGACGATGGCGGCATGGTGCTGCCAGTTCACGAGCGACAGGGTCTGACCCATCAACTCCAAAATGTACGCTTCGCCACCCACGGCATCGAGCTTGTTGATGCTTCGCAGGTAATCGATCAGCGAGATAGAGTCGATGGGAATGCGGCTGTTGTACATATCGACCATCGCGGTATAGATGGTCTTATGAATGGGGCGGTAGAAGTCATCGGGCTGCAGCTCGACCTGGGCCTCTTCGACCACCTCGGGCGATAGCAGCATAGCGGCCAGTACATTGGCCTCTGCATCTTGGTTTTGGGGAAGACCCAACTTTGAGCCGCGGTCCTCAACCGTCAGCCCGGTCTCCCTATCGTCATATGCCATGAGCATCCTCATTCATATCGCTTGCGAGCATCCATAGTATCAGCCACGGTCCCAAAACGCGCCGCGCGCCGCCAATCATCACCGAACCAAACGGATGAACGGTCCTGTATATAGGACTTCGACGCAACGTTCACCATGACACTCACTCAGCGCAAAAAACAAAAGGGCGCCCTGGTTTTCCAGAGCGCCCTTCTTAGAACAAGATTGTTGCGTTGCAGCAAATGCTACTCGGCAGCAGCCTCAGTCTCGACCTCGGCGGTCTCGGCCTCGGCGACCTCAGCGGCCTCCTCGACCTCAGCCTCGGCAGCGAGCTCCTCGGCGGTAACGCCGACGAGAACGACAACCTCGGCCTTGATCTCGCGGTACAGCGAGATGGCAACGGTGTGGGCACCGGCAACCTTGATGGGCTTACCGAGCTCGACGCGCTTGCGGTCGATGTCCATACCGAGCTGAGCCTTGATGGCGTCAGCGATCATAGCGGCGGTAACGGAGCCAAAGAGGATGCCCTCGTCGCCGACCTTGACGTCAACGGTGACCGTCTTGCCCTCGAAGGCAGCCTTGGTCTCGTTGGCGGTAGCCAGACGGACGGCCTCGCGCTTGGCGATGTTGTTGCGACGCTCGTCAAGCTGCTTGAGGTTGCCCTTGGTGGCGGCAACAGCGAGCTTCTTGGGGAACAGGAAGTTCTCAGCGTAACCCTGAGCGACCTCTACGACGTCACCCTCGCCGCCCTTGCCCTTGATCTCATCGAGAAGAATAACCTTCATGATGCGTCTCCCTTCTTAGCCGCGGTCGCGGTTGCCACGAGAGGAAACCACGGGGACGGTGTACGGCAGGAGAGCCATCTCGCGGGCGCGCTTGATGGCGTTGGCGATGTCATGCTGATGCTGCGTGCAAGCGCCAGTGACGCGACGGGGCTTGATCTTGCCACGGTCGGTCATGTACTTACGGAGAAGCTGAGTGTCCTTATAGTCGATGAACTCAGTGTTCTCCTTGCAGAACTGGCAGTACTTACGACGCGGCTGACGTGCAGAAAAATCATTAGCCATGTCAAAATACCTTTCGTTTGGCAACTTCGGCGAACCGAAGCCGCCTCTCACTCAAAAATAGGTGAACAACCCTTAGAACGGGATGTCCTCATCGTAGACGTCGACCGCGGGCGGCGTAGCCACCGGTGCGGCAGGACGTGCTGCGGGCGCGGGAGCTGCGGGGGCGTAACCGCCCTGATCGTAGCCACCCTGGCCACCACGGGAGCTCATAAACTCGATCTCATCGACGATGACCTCAAGCTTGCTCCGGCGCTGGCCGTCGCGCTCCCAAGAGCTGTAGCGCAGCTTGCCCTCGATCGCGACCTTGTTTCCCTTTGCCAGGAAACGGCTCACGGCCTCGGCGCGGGTGCCGAACATGGTGCAGTCGACAAAGTTGGGATAGTCCTCCCACTCGCCAGTCTGCGCGTTGCGGCGACGATCGTTCACGGCGACGCCAAAGGACAGAACCTGGGTTCCGCCGGCGGTGGCGCGCAGCTCGGGATCGCGGGTGAGGTTACCGGTGATGTTCACTCGATTGATGCTCATAACTCACTACTTCCTCTTGGGGCACAAGCCCAGTCCAAAACGACAGTCTTACTCCTGGTCGTCGCGACGGACGATCATGTGGCGGACCACAGCGTCGGTGATGCGCAGGACGCGATCAAGCTCGGCGATCTGGGTAGGATCTGCGTGGAAGTTGATGAGGGTGTAGTCACCATCGGTGAGGTCGTTGATCTCGTAGGCGAGCTTGCGCTTGCCCCACTCGTCAACGGAGTCGACCTTGCCAGCGCCCTCAGCGATCGTGGTATCGATACGCTTCATAACAGCGAGACGAGTCTCGGGGTCGAGCGACGGGTCAACAAAGAACAGCAGTTCATAAGCCTTCATATTGTCACCTCCTCTGGGCAAATGTGGCTTCAGGTCGTGAAGGTGCGCCTGAAGCAGGAAAAGACTTGGTAATAATATCTTTCAACCTCCTAGGCTGCAAGAATATGCAGCTACAACCTCATGACCTCCACATATGCCCATACTCGCACGACGTTTCATGCGCATTCCAACCAAATGCTGACCAAAAGCTTGACGGATCTGTGGACAAGATACGGTGCCGTGAGGACAAGCTGAGCCAAGTCGCAGGTCAACGGGCACAAGGCTGTGGTCGCAAAATGCATACCGGTGGTCCACAGCACCACCCAAAGATTTTTATATTCATTGCCAAGTCGCTTATGAATACCCCTTTTGAACAATTGAGTTGATCAACTACGCTGGTCGGAAGCCGTTTTTTGGCATCTCAAACCCCGCTGCAACGCCAAACGCGGCCAAGCGTTTTAAAAAATGCCAACTTTTCTGTTTGCACTTTGCGATTCCTCGTGTATACTGACTTTCGCATTTAACGGAGAGTTGTCCGAGTGGCCGAAGGAGCACGATTGGAAATCGTGTAGGCGTCAAAAGCGTCTCCAGGGTTCAAATCCCTGACTCTCCGCCAGTTAATTCCAAAGCAGGCCTTCGAGCCTGCTTTGTTTTTACCCCACGCGGAGGGGTGGCAGAGTGGTTGAATGCGGCGGTCTCGAAAACCGTTTGGCCTGTATAAGGTCACGAGGGTTCGAATCCCTCCTCCTCCGCCATTAGATGGTATGAGCCCCAGCAATGGGGCTTTTTTGTTATCGAAATACGTCTCGATCCCACGCTTCCCCAAACATGTACGTCACCCTCCAAAACCGACATTTTTCGACATCTTTGAAGGCTGACGTACACGTTTGGATTGAGTTCACGGGAGTGGCACTATTCGGAAGGTGCCTCCTCGTCTCGCATGCCCTTCCAGTTGCGGATAAGTGCCTTGCGTAGTTCGTTTTGTTTTCTCTGGTACCCGGTGTCGGCACAGCGAGGCATGCCGAGTGCTTCGCGAATGTTGTTCATGGCGCGGTGAAAGGCGAGCTGACTACTGAACTGAGCCGAAGTGAGCGTAACGATTCGATATCCCATTTGGGAGAGAACGGCCTCTCGCTCCGCATCTGCTCCCTTGCGCTCGAGCTCATCGTGAAAACCGCCCTTATATTCGATACCGAGCGCCCTGCGCTTATAGGTCACGAGCGCATCGATTTTGAGTGTTCGAGCTTTGGCGCAATGCCAGAGACGCTGAGGGATCTCGAGCGGTTTGTTGAGTTCGATACCTCGGATGCCAACGCCGCCTTCGCTTGTTGGGAGCGAGAGGGCGATTGCCGAAGCGGTCTCCATAGGCGAGGCCGAGTGATCGTAGATGTGCCTGAGCGCAAGCCGTGCACGTGTGGCACCGGGTTTGCCGGGGTGCCGATCGAGCAGTTCGGTTATTTCATCCTTGGAGGTGGTGGCTGGTTGCTCGGTATAAGGGTCGGCGGGATTGAGCCTCATGCGATAATCGCCGCAAACTTCATAGCCATATTCGAGATATTCGATCCTATCCATCCACTCGGCAGCGAGCGCGAAGGTGAAGGCTTCGTCGGTGATGAAGATTCCGGGCGTCAACTCGTTAATATGCTCGTAGGGAAGATTTTGTCCAAGAATGTGGCAAACGACGCCTTTGGTACGAATTCGCTCAAATTCGAATACAACCGCGATATCGATAGTCTTAAGCATATCGGACGGAATGCCGCAGTCGGTAAGGGCCTGTCGTATGCGCGCAACACGTTGCTGGGTGGAGATGCCTTGTGCGCCTATCTGGTAGTCGTGCCGCGCAAGAGACTGAACCAAATTCTGGGGTGCATGATGGACAAGCCATGCGGTTTTATGCGAAATGAGAACAGGGGTATCCATTGAGGGCCTCTCGCTCTGAGCCGGTATCCAACTCTTATGTCCGTTGAAGTGGGGAAATATACCGGATGTGAGTAAATCAACTCACTCATGCTGTGAGCTCAATCCAAACATGTACGTCAGCCTCCAAAGATGTCGGAAAATGTCGTTTTTGGAGGGTGACGTACATGTTCTGGACCCCTGGCATTCCAGCAACGCCATGCCCCCACCCAGTCCCGACCGTTTGCCGAGCAATAGGGTCGCAATCGGCGCCGAACATGTACTATGTACGGGCATTGTCCAAATCCGTAATCCAAAGGACCCCATCTTGCCCGTCGTCGCCGCTATGACCATTACCTCACATGCATCGGATGCCATGGTCGCCATTCCGTTTTGGCTCGAGATGTTCGCTGTTGTCGCTGCATCGATCTCGGGTGTGCTGGTTGCGCGCGAGCACAAGCTCGACCTGGTGGGCGCGATCGCGCTCGCGGTGGTCTGCGGTCTGGGCGGCGGTCTTTTGCGCGATATGACGCTGCAGGTGGGCAACGTCTACATCCTCAACCAGCCGATGGCGCTGCCACTTTCCATTGCCACGGCAGCCATCATCTATATTTTCCCGGCAATCGTCGACAAACCCGAAAAACTCATTCCCCTGCTCGACATCATCTCGGTCGGCATCTACGCCGCCACTGGAGCAGACAAGGCGCTGGTCTACGGCTTTGCGCCGGCGGTGTGCATCATGATGGGCTTTTTCACCGCGGTGGGCGGCGGCATGTTGCGCGACGGCTTTATGGGCGTGGTTCCGGGCATTTTCCAACGTACTAACTTTTATGCCATCGCCGCCATCGCCGGATCGACAAGCTATGTGTGTCTCGTTATGAGCGGCATCATGAGCAATGTCGCCGCGCTGGTCGTATGCGTTGTCGTGACCATGGGTCTGCGCTGGCTCTCGCTGCGCTTTGACATCAAAAGCCCCACCGAAGAAGATATCGCGCGCTTCTTGCACCGTAAAAAGTAGACAGCACGGCACGACCCTTCGAAATGCAACCGAGAGGTTCTTTTAGAGCGCCCACGCGTTGGGTACCCTGTTAGATATATGCCGAGTATCTAACGAAGGATTCACTATGCCCTGCAATCAATTCCCGTTGACCCAGCGCCGTAAAGCATGGGGCCGCATCACCATCCTATTCGCGCTCATCGCGCTGGCGATCACCGTGCTTCCCACGGCGTCGTTCGCCGGCACGGACACCGCAGGCAACGTACTTGCGACCGACAATGACGCCAATCCGTCCGGCGTTGAGGGTGACCTGTACTGGGCCGGTCAGGCCCTCAACTTGGATGACGCCTCCATCGACCGCGACATAATTGCGGCAGGCGAGAGCCTCTCCATCCGCGACTGCACGGTGGGCGGCGCCATCCGCTTGGCGGCACGCACTATCGATATCGCCAAGACCACGGTTGATGGCAGCGTCACGGTCGTCGGTCAGCACGTTGTGCTCAATTCCGACAGCACCGCCAACTGTTTCTATGCGATAGGCGAGACGGTTGCCCTACGCGGCTCCACCAAGTCGGCAGCGCTTGCGGGCGATACGGTGACCATCGATGGCACCGTCGAGGGCGATGTCGAGGTTTGGGCCGACAAGCTCATCCTGGGCAAGAACGCCCATATCACCGGCACCGTGAACGCGCACGTCTCCGAGGACCCCGAGCGCGCCGCGGGAGCCGAGGTCGGCGCACTCAAGATCGACCGCACCGAGAACGAGGATACTTCCACCGTTAACGATGTCATCGGCGGTATCGTCGCCGCGGCACTCTCGACCTGCTTTGTCGCTCTGCTGCTCGAGCTCGTCTTTCCGCGTGCGACTGCCAGCGCCGCCGGTATGCTCCACCAGCGCCCCATGCCCCTGTGGGTGAGCGGTCTTCTGGGCACGATTGCTATCGTCCCCGCCGTCCTACTGCTAATTATCTCTATCGCTGGTCTGTCGCTTGCCGGAGCCCTCATGTGCGGTGTTATTGGCATCGCGCTGGTGTCGAGTGCCTTTGCAGGGTGCGCGATCGCGCGCATGGTCGGACACAGCCAGAACCGCTACGCCATGGCAGCCGCTGGTGGCGTAATCGCAGGCGCCCTCACGGGGCTTCCCCTCGTAGGCGGCTTCATCAGCGGCGTGGCCTTTGTCTTTATGCTCGGCTACATCATCCAAATCATCTGGCACAACGCCCACCTCAAGCCGCAGCAGCCGGCTAACACGCCAGAGCTTCCCACCGCTTAGCAGCCGATCACCACAAAGGGGCCAGGCACCTTTGTGGTGGTGCAAAGGGGTCAGGTTACTTTGCAACAACAAATCAAAACCACCCCTAAAAGGGGTGGTTTGCTCTTAGGGTATAACCCTTGGATTTCCGGCACGCGTCTAAAGGCGCCGGCCCTCACGGGGTTCGGGCCGCACTGCAGGTTGACCCGTGACGGGCCGGTCAAACCGGCGCTATTTGCGCCCCGGCCCCCTATCGAAGGGGTCCTCGTACTCCTTGACGCTCAGCCGGTCGAGCGCGATGTCGGCCTTCTCCTGCTCCCGGATGTACTTCGCGATCGTGGCCTCGTTCAGGCCGACGGTGGACACGTAGTAGCCCTCGGCCCAGAACTTCCTGTTGCCGAACTTGTACTTCATGTTCGCGTGCCTGTCGAATACCATCAGCGAGCTCTTCCCCTTCAGGTAGCCCATCACGCTCGACACGCTGTACTTCGGCGGTATCGCCAGCAGCATGTGGACGTGGTCGGGCATCAGGTGCCCCTCGATGATCTCTATCCCCTTGTACTGGCAGAGCTTCCTGAAGATCTCCCCAAGGTCGGACCTTATTTGGTTGTAGATGACTTTGCGCCTATACTTCGGCGTGAACACGACGTGGTACTTGCACATCCACTTCGTGTGCGACAGGCTGTAGGCCTTCTGGGCCATACGCCACCACCGCCCTCTCGACTCGGATTCCTTGCGGCCTGAACAATCGCAAGTGTCCGGCGAGGGGGCGGCTTTGTAAAGCCGGTTGTCCCCACCCGCATAGCGGGTGGTTTCTGATGCGGCGCGCTGCGCGCCCCGCACAGGCTAAAGCCTTTAAAATCAAAACCACCCCTAAAAGGGGTGGTTTGCTCTTAGGGTATAACCCTTGGATTTCCGGCACGCGTCTAAAGGCGCCGGCCCTCACGGGGTTCGGGCCGCACTGCAGGTTGACCCGTGACGGGCCGGTCAAACCGGCGCTATTTGCGCCCCGGCCCCCTATCGAAGGGGTCCTCGTACTCCTTGACGCTCAGCCGGTCGAGCGCGATGTCGGCCTTCTCCTGCTCCCGGATGTACTTCGCGATCGTGGCCTCGTTCAGGCCGACGGTGGACACGTAGTAGCCCTCGGCCCAGAACTTCCTGTTGCCGAACTTGTACTTCATGTTCGCGTGCCTGTCGAATACCATCAGCGAGCTCTTCCCCTTCAGGTAGCCCATCACGCTCGACACGCTGTACTTCGGCGGTATCGCCAGCAGCATGTGGACGTGGTCGGGCATCAGGTGCCCCTCGATGATCTCTATCCCCTTGTACTGGCAGAGCTTCCTGAAGATCTCCCCAAGGTCGGACCTTATTTGGTTGTAGATGACTTTGCGCCTATACTTCGGCGTGAACACGACGTGGTACTTGCACATCCACTTCGTGTGCGACAGGCTGTAGGCCTTCTGGGCCATACGCCACCACCGCCCTCTCGACTCGGATTCCTTGCGGCCTGAACAATCGCAAGTGTCCGGCGAGGGGGCGGCTTTGTAAAGCCGGTTGTCCCCACCCGCATAGCGGGTGGTTTCTGATGCGGCGCGCTGCGCGCCCCGCACAGGCTAAAGCCTTTAAAACGAGGCGGGGCACTCGGTCATATCGACCGGGTGCCCCGCTTTTCTTGGAGGGTTCTCTAGTAACTTTTTCAAAACCAATGATCATCAGGTCGGTAGGCCTGCGCGTCACTCATTACGGAGGCAGTACGCCAGTGAGCATGAAAGGCAATTATTTTTCACGACGACCGCCTCCCCGCTTGATGACGAGCCCGACAACAATAGCCGCCACTCCGATGGCAGCCAAAGCCGCCACCAGCACCAACGTTCTATCTCCCGTCGAGGGTATAAAGCCACGACTTGCTTCTTTGCTCGGGGTGTTGAGCACCGACAGCTCAATCGAACCCGTCCCGGCATCGGCGGTATCAACCCGCAGAGGGCTTTTGACCGACACGGTCACCTTGAGCTTCGCGGCCGCCACCTGCTTAGCGTCCAATCCCTCAGACGTAACCGTTACCGTTCGTTTGCCCTCAAAGGCGGTGTATCCCTTGGGAGCCGCGGCCTCCTCGACGGTGTAGACACCCGCGTCCACACCGCTCAATTCCGCGTGGCCGTCCGCGCCCGTGATGACGCACGCGTCAGCATCCGTCGACCACGAGCCGTCGGTCGTTAGGATGCGCCCGCGGTCATCGATGATGCGCAGTTTGGCACTCGCGAGCGGTTTATCGTCCGAGCTCGAGCGCTTGATGAGGCTGAGTCCCCAGGTATAGGCCGTGGCGTCATCACTCGGCGTATGGGTGAATCCGGCATCGCCGGACTGGTCGACGAGGGGAGAGCGCGGGTAACGCAGGTAGACCTCGTTGGGGTTGCCCTTGGTGGCGCCTCGATTGCAGTTGGCCCCCAACGGCGCATTGTAGACAGCAACCACGCGGGCGCCCGCGGCAAAGGCGTCAGCCCCGCCGAGCGCGGCGATGAGGTCGCCGGTGCGCGCGGTGAAGGCATTGCCCTCGACCGAGACCTTGCACTGTGAAGTAATGTCTGTCCACCCTTTAGCCGGCGTCGAGTTGGTGTTGCCACCCTCACATGCGACGACGTCGAAGCCGCCGTCCGCGCCCGCCGCCACGTACACGCGCACGCTCGCGGCCACCTTGGAGGGGTCGAGCCCCGCACTCATGGTGTCGACGAACTGTACCGTATAGGTGTCGTACGCCGTGAGCCCCGCCGGGACCGTGGCCGAGAGGCGCCAGTACAGGTCGTCGGCAACCGTGGCGTCGGCGGCCTTCTGCCAGGCGGCGGTGCTGTCCTCCAGCACGTGTTTTTGGACCTTGGGGGTCGCCGCCTTGGGCTTGACGGTGACGGCGCTGCCGCCGACCAGGGTCATGATCGGCGCGGTGCCGGCCTCGCCCTGGGCGATGGCGTCGCCGTCGGCGACGATGAGCCAGTAGCCGCAGGGCAGCTCGGCCGCCGTGCCCGCGTTAAGGGCCACGGAAGTTGCGTCGGCATTGCAAATCGCGCGGGCAAGCTTTGCCGTCAGCGCGGTCGTCATATGCCCGTCGGCATTCATCCACTCGGCAGTCTCTTGCGCCGCCGATGCCGAGCCATCAAGCCCCGCATCATGAAGCACGGGAAGAACGGCTTGACGAACCGCGCCATTCGCCCACGTTACGTCAGTTGCAATTTTATGGCCAGCATCGTCATCATCGATAACTGTCGCCGAAAAGAGCTGGTACGCGTCATACCGCGTCGCGACTGTACCGTCCACCGTAATGGCACCGGTGTCGGCAGCACGAGCCGTCCTGGGCAGCATCGCAAAAGAGAACATAGCGACCGTAGCTATCGTTGCGACGGCCAACAAGCGGCACCAAAGCCTACTCACGGCGACCACCTCGATCTTGATCGCGATGGCGGTGAGCATGCATCCATGTCGCGGCAAAGCACAGCAGCGAAGCGCCAGCCAGATACGTCATAGTCAAGCCGGCACCGCCTGCCTCGGGAAGCGTGGTCGAGTATCTGTTGGTAAAAGTCGGCGGGGTCGAAGAGCCATTGTCATAGGTGACGGTGGCGACGAGATTCCTCTCACCGTTGTCCACCTTAACCGTAACCTTGTGCTGGGTCCTGTCGTAGGTGATGTGGTCCTTGACGTTGTTCTCGGCGCCCTCGGGGACGACCTCAGAGATGGTATAAGTATAGGTATCGGCCTTGTTGTAGTCGACGTTGAAGGAGACGTTGCCCATGGCATCGTTGGTCACCGTTTGGAGCACCCTGTCCTTGTCATCCTTGAGCGCGAACGAGAACTGACCTTCCTTGAACGTTCCGCCTGCGAGCACCTTCTCTGCGTTAATAACCGCCTTGCCCGTCATGCGGTTGTCGTAGACCCAGATCTCGTCCTTCTTTGTATCGTCGATGATCTCCGCACCGTCGACGATGTCCTTTGCCTTAGTTAGCGCAGCCTGATAATCCTTGTCGCTCGCGCTGCCCTTGAGCATGATCCACGTGGGATCGGCCTTGGCATAGCCAACAGGCGCCTTGGTCTCCACGAGCTGATAGAGCACGCAATTACTCATCTTCTTGTCGCTTGTGCCGAACGAGATTTTGCCGTTGGCGTCGGTGGGGACGTCGATCGCGGCCTCGTCAAACGGCGTTCTGGCGTTCTCTACATTTCCGTCATCCGCAACCTGGCCCATATCCACGCTGTAGAGTGTGAACTTCGCCCCCTCGAGCGTCGCGCCGACCTGCTGGGCGTCGTACTTGGTCATCGTGATGCTGTAGCCGTTGCCGCCCGCGCTGGCGGACGCATTTTGAATCTTCCATTTTTGCTCGTCGATCGCCGAACCCTCCGTCACCCCCGCAAGCTCGGCGGTGTTGGAAAGGGACACCTCTTCGCCGGGGTTTCCGGTCGGGATAACCTCATACTCGACCTTGAGGTATTTCCCGTCGGGCACCTCAAGAGTCAACTTCGTACACGAGCCAGATTCATCCTTGACTTGCTCCATCTTCGACGAATAGTCCTTATCAGCCAGCGGTGACCAGGCACCATTCACCTGCTCATAGACCTTAAGCGTCGACGGCACCAGCGCGCACTTGGCATCCATGGTATCGACGAGCTCAAGGAAGTCGGTGCCATTTTTAAGGGCAACGGCAGACTCGTTAACAAGAATGGTGTATTTGATGCGATTGCTATTGGCAACCTGCTCGCCGGACTTTTTGATGACGTTGTTCTTAATGATGACGTCACCTTTACCGGAATCGAACTGTTTAACTCCTGACCCCGCGCTGGCCTTGTTGGTGAACTTCACCTCGTTTGTGGAGGTATCGAGCTCACCGCGCTTGACCGCCGTCTTGTACGTGAGCTTTGCGTAGCCGGCATAGCTTTCAAGCTCAGTCGTGGGGATGGAGAAGGTGACCGTATTGCCGTTGCGGCTGACGTTGTCGGCGGCGAGCGTCCGACCCGTAACGACCTCCTTGGCCTCGCCTCCGCGATGAAGCCCCGTATGTTTATCATAGGGGTTCTGCACGAGCGTATACTTTGCGGAATTCGCAACATAGCTCATACCATCCGGAAGGCTATCAACGATATTCAGCGGTTTCCCGCCCAGCTTTCCAGCTCCATAGTATTCGAACTCGCCATTTGCGCCCTTATTACCCTTTTGGCGGTTTGCATACACCGTCCAGTCGACGATCCAGGCGCCCTTCTCATCCGAGCCGTCAACGGTATGCCAATCGAAGTTCTCAACCCAAGACACCTTCGACTCCGCTTCCGGCTTCTCGACCGCGGGCATCGTTTCTCGGTTGACAACGTACTTGATGGGTTCGGTGAACGGCCACTGTAGTCTCAGGCCCGGTGCTTCGACCGCTGCGAAGTTTGAGTACCAGCCCGACAGCGCTTCTGATGTGGTGTCGTAGGTGATAACGGCGTAGTCCTCGTTCTCGAGAGCGGCTTTCACGTTGTCGGTAACGATGATTTTGAGGTCGTAGTTTTTCTTTGTTTCATTACCCGGATAGCTGGTCGTTGGTCTCCAGTCGGTGCCCGGAACCAGCTCGGTATTGCCGATTTTAATGGTAATGGAGCTTTCGTCGACGCCAAGTTTCTGCGACCATGCCGACTGAAACGTGTCCTTCACCGTCACCTCGCCTGGATGGGCCGCATTGACGATCGCCTTCAGCGCGACCTTCGTCTCCCACGTCGCCCTGCCCGTCGTCGCCGCCTCATCGTATCTCACGAGCCTCTTGGTGATCGGCACAACACCCGTCAGCTGCGGCGTGAAACTGCCATCATCCGTACCGGAAACGGAACCTTTGCGCTCGATGGTCGCGCTGTTGCGCACGGTGTCGTACGAGCTCGTATCGTTCATCTTGGTGTGATAAACGATGCAGTAGGTGGCGTACTTATCCTCAAGGTTGTTCGGGAACGTATAGGAAAAGAAATTATCCTTAGGTTCAAGTTTTCTTTCACAAATCTTGACTCCGCTCGCCTCCGAGTCGCCTTTGTAAACCGTAAAGTTGCCCGTATACGTCTGTTTTCCGTCCAGATTATCGGTGAACATGTATCCGCTCATGTCGGCCTTGAGCTTGCCTTGGTTGAGCTTGACCGTCCACTTGATGTCCGACGGCGTGCCTGAGCCATTGGACTTCTTGATCATGTCATAGCCGAATGTAACAGGCTCAGCCGTAGCTGTTCTGTTATCGCTGTCGCTTGAGCCAGCCCAATTCCACGTTGCCTTATTCTCAGCTTTGATCAAATCGCCGCCGTTCGCGGCAACACCGCTCTTCAGCACCGTATCGTACGTGATCGTGTGGTTGCCCCGGGAAAGGTTGCCCAGGCTGTCGAGGGTTACGACCTGGCCGTCGATCATCGGCTGGGAGTCAAGCTTCTTGCCGTCGAGCTTGAAACTGTCGTTCACAAAGTCGAAGTTGTCGCCCAGCGTATCAATGAAGCTAACGTCCGTAGCATACGACTCTACGGTAAGCGTAACAGTCCAGGTAACCTTGGCCACGCCATCTGCGCCCTGGGAGAAGGTCCCCGACTTCGTCCCCGTGACTTTGCCGTCCTTGATAGGGATTTTGATCGTTCCCACACCAGGGAACACGACAGATGCGTTGCCGCCTGAGCCGGTGCCCTTGTCTGCAAGCTCGAACGAGAAATTGGCTCCGACATAAATCTCCGCAGGGTTTGACGCAAGCCAGTTTTTGTCAAACGCAAAGATGACCTTATTGTCCTTAATCTTCCACGTGCCAGCCTTGGCGGCAGTGGCTTCCGAACCCTCCATGAGGTCGCCGCCGTCGTTGTCGTCAACGACAATGGTGTCGGGCAGCTTATAGACAGCGATGTTCTTCTCGGGCGTAGGCGCCTTGCCGGCGTTGAATTGTGCCGAGAAAGCTCCATAGAGCGTCGAAGTGGACGTTACGGGATCCTCGAGCTTTTGAGTATGGTGCTCATCGGTATACAGCCTGACATCAACCGTCGCCGTATCCCCATCGATCGCAATCGGATCGGGCTTCGCAACGTCATCGGCGCGCACGGGGGCCGCACCGTAAAACACTGCGGCGGTGAGGCAAATCAAAATGAAAATCAGAGCCGCCATACCCAGCGACCGTGAGCGGTGTGCGTCCATAGTTGTCCCTTAATTCCTACAACACAGTGTGGAATACGGCGAATCGTCGGATCGAACACAAGCCCCAACATCTACGAGAACCTACCTAGCGCATTGCAAGAACCCATTGGGGGCAACTTCTAAGACGGTTCGTCTATGCCACAATGCATAAAATACAATATAGATAACAGTCATGTAAACCGCTGGTAAAGAGGTCTTTTAATGTAATACCAGTTGATATTTATCTGTTAACGGTTTTGTATCAAAGCGGTTATATCCTGTGGAATTATGTATATGTTTAAACAACTTTACTTTGGCTGGAAAGCCGCTCGGGGGATAACCTCCTCCACCGTGGTGCAAAGTAACCTGTCCCCTTGCACCAAAAAGGGCGCCGACCATTGCGGTCGACGCCCTTTCTTGTTAGACGCTATAAAGCCCGGCACTTATTTGTTGACCTGGCCGGCGCGAACGGCAGCCTTCTTGCGGTCGGTAGCATTGAGCAGACGCTTGCGCAGGCGGATGTTCTTGGGAGTAATCTCGACCAGCTCGTCGTCGGCGATGTACTCCAGCGCTTCCTCCAGCGAGAAGGTGCGGGGCGGCACCAGCTGGACGGAGATATCGGAGGTCGAGGAACGCTGGTTGCCCAGGTTCTTGGTGCGAGCGATGTTGACGACCATGTCGCCGGCCTTGCTGCGCTCGCCCACGATCATGCCCTCATAGCACTCGGTGCCCGGCTCAACAAACAGCTGGCCGCGCTCCTGCAGCGTACCCAGAGCATAGGCAACGGCCTTCTCGGTGGTCATGGAGATCATTGCGCCGTTCTGACGGTTACCGATCTCGCCGGCGTAGGGACCGTACTCCAGGAAGGTGTGGTAGAACACGCCCTCGCCGTGGGTGACGTTCATGATGCGGTTCTTGAGACCCATGATGCCGCGCGTCGGGATCTTGAACTCAAGGTGCGTCACGATGCCCGAGGTGTCCATGCTCGTCATGATGCCGCCGGAGGTACCGAAGACCTCAACGACCTTGCCTGAGTACTCGTCCGGGCACTCAACGACGGCCTGCTCGACAGGCTCCATCTTGTTGCCGTTCTCGTCCTTCTTAAACAGAACGCGGGGACGGCCGACCTGGAACTCAAAGCCCTCGCGGCGCATGGACTCCATCAGGACGGACAGGTGCAGGATGCCGCGGCCCGAGACCTCGACGCCGCTCTTGTCCTCGAGCTCCTCGATCTTCATGGTCACGTTGTTCTCGGCCTCGTTGAACAGGCGCTCCTTAAGCTGACGGGCGCCCACGATGTCGCCATCGCGGCCGACGAGCGGGGAGGTCGAGGCCTCAAAGACGATGGACAGGGTCGGCGGGTCGATCTCGATGGGCTCGAGCTCGACGGGGTTCTCGGGGTCGGTGTAAACATCGCCGATATCGGTGCGGTCAATACCCACGACAGCAGCGATATCGCCAGCGCCGACTTCCTGGCACTCGGTACGGCCCAGGTAGTCGAAGGTAAAGAGCTGCTTGACGGTAGCGGTGGCACTGGAGCCATCGTTCTTGACAACCAGGATCTGGTCGCCCTGGTGGATGGTGCCGGAGTACACGCGACCGATGCCGATACGACCAACGAAGTTGGAGTGGTCGATGGTCACGCATTGCATGGCCAGCGGGGCGTTCTCGTCAACCTCGGGCGCGGGCATATCGTCGATGATCATGTCGAGCAGCGGGTACATGTCCATATTGCCGTCGTTAGGGTCAAGGCGGGCAAAGCCATTCATGGCGCTGGCGTAGACCACGTGCTCCATGGCGAACTCAAGCTGGTCGTCGGTGGCGCCCAGGTCGGCCATGAGGTCCAGGCAGTCGTTGTAGGCCTTCTCGGGGTTGGCGCCCGGACGATCGATCTTGTTGATGACGATCATGATCTTAAGGCCGGTGTCGATAGCGTGACGCAGCACGAAGCGGGTCTGGGGCATGGGGCCCTCAAAGGCGTCGACCAGCAGCAGGGCGCCGTCGGCCATACGCAGCACGCGCTCGACCTCGCCGCCGAAGTCGGCGTGGCCCGGGGTGTCGATGACGTTGATCTTAACGTCCTTGTACTCGATAGAGATGTTCTTGGCGAGAATCGTAATGCCGCGCTCGCGCTCCTGGTCGTTGGAATCCAGGACGCGGTCCTCGACCTGCTGGTTGGCACGGAAGGCGTCCGTGGCACGCAGGAGCTTGTCGACCATCGTCGTCTTGCCGTGGTCGACGTGGGCGATGATGGCGATGTTTCTCAGATTGTCTACGCGCATGTAGTTCCCCTATCTTCTATCTATATACAACCGGCACGCGTATGCGACCCACCCAGCAATGCAACGCTCGGCGGGAATATTGAGCCTTTTACCGAAAACTCGTTTATTTTAGCGATTTTAGATGAGAGGGGTTTCCTCACCTGCAGGTTCAGGGTCGCTCCACATAAAACCATCGCCGGCGCCCATGCCCTCATACAGCACATATGCCGAAAAACCGCTCTCGAGCGTGGTTTCGAAGAAGCTTACGAGCAGGGCATCGTGATAGCCGCCGTCAATCTCGACACAACCGGTGTAGCCGATGGCATAGCGGGCAATGCGGCCCAGGCCCTCGTCCTTAAGACCCATCTTGTGCTCGGAGATAAAGTTGGTGGCCGCCTCGAGGCACGCCTCTTCGCCGTCCTCGTCAAGCGCCGCCAGATATCGGTTGGAAGCAGCGTCCTCGATCGCCACAACTACGCCCGGATTCTCACCGGCGGCAAGGTCGTCCAAGAACGCACCAATCAGGTCACACACCATGGCGTCGAGCTCGGCGGAGACGTTACCGGCGTCCTGCATATCCTGTGCCATCTTTAGACCTTCCCATCGAGTCTGGCGTCGTTACAGTTCTTGCGCCTCGGCGGCGATCTTAGCAGCGGCATCGCGGGCGCGCATCATATCCGCTGCACGCTTGTCGAGCACCTTGATCTGGCTAGTCAGCATGACTGCATCGACCACACCCCAGATCACGAGGCCCGTAGAGATCGAAAACCCAAGCGCACCAACTGTACCACGAAGGCGCGAGCAGATTGCCGCGACAAGGGCGGAGACGACAACCATCTTGATAAACGAGCCGCGGCGTTCGCGAAGCGTGCGGGCCTGCGTCACATAGGCAATGCGAGCCGCCTCAGAAGCCTCCGAGCGCATCTGGGCCTCGCGCGCAATGGCCGCCGCCTCGCCAGAAACTCCGGCACTCATGAGCGCGCACTCCGTCGCGTGTTTGTCGAGCATTTAAAAGTCATCGGGGGAGAGCGTATGGACGAACTCGTCGAACTTTTCGAACTCTTGCTCGTCGTCGACTTCCTCGGCGTGCGGCGATACGGTGCCCAAGCGATTCATGATGTCGTCTTCAACGAACATGGGGGCATTGCTGCGTACGGCAAGGGCGATGGCGTCGCTCGGACGCGCATCGATCCGATGCTCGTTGCCATCGGCCAACACGACAACCGTCGCGTAGAACACGGGCGGCTCGGCGCGGACGATTTCGACGCGCTCGAGCTTGGCACCCAGGGCGCCAACAGCATCGAGCAGCAGGTCATGGGTAATCGGGCGCTCGGCGCGTCCGCTGTCGATGCCGCGGCTGATTGCCGCAGCCTCAAACGAGCCGGTCTGGATGGAGAGGGACCGCAGCGGCGCGGGGGAATCCGACTTGCTGCAGCGCTCGCGAAGCACAATAAGCGATGGCACGGGACCGGCGGCCATGACGATGGTCTCTATGTCGACACGAACCATGGAACACCTCCGGTACGTAGCGGTTAACACGCGGCGGCCCGCCGCGTTGAATAGCTATACTACCCAAACTTTCGCGCAGCACACAAAACCAAAATGAGATTTATCGCAGACAAGAAAAAAGCCCCGAGGCAACGCCCCAGGGCTCTTCACGGTTTTGATGGTGGACCTGACAAGATTCGAACTTGTGACCTCCCGGTTATCAGCCGGACGCTCTAACCAACTGAGCTACAGGTCCATCATGGTGGAGGTTAGGGGGATCGAACCCCTGACCTCAGGCTTGCAAAGCCCGCGCTCTCCCAGCTGAGCTAAACCCCCACGGAGACAGTAATAAACACCCCAGCGGCGACTCGGCTCTCGCTGGGGTGTTTATTGCGAAAGAAAGTGGTGGACCTGACAAGATTCGAACTTGTGACCTCCCGGTTATCAGCCGGACGCTCTAACCAACTGAGCTACAGGTCCA
>NZ_CAXSKI010000003.1:140592-157526 GCF_964237925.1 Collinsella aerofaciens ATCC 25986
CCATCGCGCAAGGGATATATTAGACGAGTCGTTACGCGCGCGTCAACAACTTTTTTGAAAATCTTTGGAGGGTGTGTCAGACGGCTGGGCGAGATGGGTTAGGTTTGCTGCTCGGGCAGTCCTGCGCAAGACGAAGGCCACATTAAGTGGCCTTCTTTGCGTGCGGAACTCGCGACAAACCTAACCCATCTCGCCCAGCCGTCTGACACGGGGTTCCAAGCTTGTCAAAAAAGCGGTCGGCGCGCAGTGCGCCGACCGCCGATATAAGGGGTCTGATGATTTTTACCAGTCAGGGCCTCTTACTCGTCGAGGAGATCCTCTGGCAGGTCGTTGCCGTCGCCTAGGTCGACTGGGGCTTCTTCGGTGTCGGCTGCGACCTCGGCACCTTCGCCCTCGGGCTTCTCTTTGGCGGTCGTCATGCGGGCTACGGCGCAGATGCGGTCGCTGTCGTCGACGGTCATCATCTTGACGCCCTGGGTGGCGCGGCCAGTCTGGCTGATCTCGTCGGTCTTAACGCGAATGACCGTCGCGCCCTCCGTCACGATGAACAGCTCGTGCTGTGGGCCCACCGTCTTCATGGCCGCAAGGTTACCCTTACGCTCGGTCATTTGGATGGTGTAGACGCCCTGGCCGCCGCGATTCTGCTCCGGGTAGTCCGCGACCGGCGTGCGCTTGCCGTAGCCGCGCTCGGTGATGACGAACAGATCGCCGTTGCCGTTAGTGACTTCCATGCCCAGAACGCTCACGCCGTCCTTCATACCAATACCGCGAACGCCGCTGGTATCGCGGCCGGTGGCGCGCACCTGCTCCTCGGAGAACATGATCGCCTTGCCCGCGGTGGTGGCCAGGATAATCTTGTCGCCCTCGCGCACGCGGCGCACGTTCAGCAGCGCGTCGTCGTCACGCAGGTTGATAGCGATCAGGCCGTCGCGACGGCTGCGGTCATATGCGCTCATCACGGTCTTCTTGACCATGCCGCTCTTGGTGGCAAACATCAGGTACTCGTCGGCTGGGAACTCGCGGCAGCTGATGACGCTCGCGATCTTCTCGCCCTCCTCGAAGGGCAGCAGGTTGACGATCGCGGTACCGCGCGCCTGGCGCGTACCCACCGGCAGCTCGTGCACCTTCAGGCGATAGACCTTGCCCTTGCTCGAGAAGAACAGCACGTACTCGTGCGTGGACGCGATGAACATCTCGTCGATGACGTCGTCCTCTTTGAGGTTGACGCCCGACACGCCCTTGCCACCGCGCTTTTGGGCACGGTAGGCGGCCACCGGGATACGCTTAACGTAGCCGGTGTGGGTGATGGTCACGACCATATCCTCGTCGGCGATGAGGTCCTCGACATCCAGGTCCTTCTCAACCTGGCTGATCTCGGTGCGGCGCTTGTCGCCGAACTTCTTGGAGATCTCGCGCATCTCTTCCTTGATGACGCCCAGGATCTTCTCCTCATGCGCCAGCAGGTCCTCGTAGTAGGCGATGGCGCGGCGCAGGCCGTCCAACTCTTCCTGAATCTTGTCGCGCTCCAGGCCGGTCAGGCGGCGCAACTTCATCTCGAGGATGGCCGTGGTCTGCTCGGGCGTAAAGCCAAAGCGCTCGATCAAGCGGCTGCTGGCCTCGGAGTCGGTCTGCGAGGAGCGGATGATGCTAATGACCTCGTCGATATGGTCGAGAGCCATAAGATAACCCTCGAGGATATGCGCGCGGGCTTGGGCCTTCTTAAGGTCGAAGCGGGTGCGGCGAGTGACGACGTCGACCTGGTGGTCGATGTAGTGCTGCAGCATCTCACGCAGGCTCAGGCATTTGGGAACGCCGTTGACGAGCGCCAGGTTGTTGGCGCCAAAGGTCGTCTGCAGCGAGGTGTACTTATACAGGTTGTTGAGCACGACCTGCGGAATGACGCCCTTCTTGAGCTCGATGACCAGGCGGATACCCTTCTGGTTGGACTCATCGCGCATATCCGAGATGCCCTCGATGCGTTTGTCGTTGACGAGCTGGGCGATCTTCTCCTGCAGGGTGCCTTTGTTGACCATGTAGGGAATCTCGGTAAAGACCAAGCGGCTGCGGCCGGTCTTGGTGGACTCCACATGTGCCTTGGCGCGCACGGTAATGGAGCCGCGGCCGGTCTCGTAACTCTGCTTAATGCCGGCGCTGCCCATGATGATGGCGCCGGTGGGGAAGTCCGGACCGGGCATGATCTGCATGAGCTCGTCGACGGTGGCGTCGGGGTTGTCGATCAGGTAGCAGGTGGCCTCAATCGCCTCGGTGAGGTTGTGCGGGGCGATGTTGGTGGCCATGCCGACGGCGATGCCCTGGCTGCCGTTGACCAGCAGGTTGGGGAAGCGCGCAGGCAGCGCCACGGGCTCGGCGAGCGATTCGTCGTAGTTGGGCTGCCAGTCGACGGTATCCTTCTGCAGGTCGCGCAGCAGTTCCATGGCGGGCTTTGCCAGGCGGCTCTCGGTGTAACGCATGGCTGCCGCGCCGTCGCCGTCGATGTTACCGAAGTTGCCATGACCGTCGATGAGCGGCGTGCGCATGGAGAACCACTGTGCCAGGCGGACCATGGCCTCGTAGACCGCAAAGTCACCGTGCGGGTGGTACTTACCGATAACTTCGCCGACCGTCCACGCCGACTTCTTGTGCGGGCGGTTGGGGTAGATGCCGCTCTCGTTCATCGCGTACAGGATGCGGCGGTGCACCGGTTTTAAGCCGTCGCGCACGTCCGGCAGGGCGCGCGCCGTGATGACCGACATCGAATACTCGATAAACGACTGCTTCATCTCGCGACCGAACTCCGAAATCTGGAGCTGGCCGCCGTTGATATCCTCGCCGGCCGAGGCGCCACGGTCGACTTCGCCAAAACTCTCCTCGAGCTCGCCGTCGTCATCCTCTTCCTCGTCATCATCGACATCGGGGTTATAGGCGTCCGGGTCGCCGTCCTCGCCCTGCTCAGCACGGGCAAGCAGGCGCTTCAGATCGTCGGGCATGCCGGCATCGCCGGCCTCGTCCATACCCCCGTTATTGTTGATATCGTCTGCCACGTTACCTCCTCTTAAGCGTCAAGGAAACGCGCGTCATGCGCATGTTTTTCAATGTACTCGCGGCGATAGCCGACCTCGGAACCCATGAGCTCGCGCACGGCGCGGTCCGCCACCACGGCGTCCTCGATCGACACGCGCTGCAGGATGCGGGTCTTGGGGTCCATCGTCGTCGAGGCAAGCTGCTTGGGGTCCATCTCGCCCAGGCCCTTGTAGCGCTGGACGGTATAGCCCTTGCGCTTCTTGGTGATCTTGCCGTCCTTGGCCTTGCCGTCCTCGTCGTTATCGTCGGGGTTCAGGCCCAGACTCTGGATGGTATCGCGCAGGATCTCGTCTTCGGGCTGGCGGCCGTTGGGATACACGTAGTGGATCTTGTTGCGCACCTTAATGCCAAAGATGGGCGGGCAGGCAACATAGACGTAGCCGGCATCGATCAGCGGACGCATGTACTTGTAGAAGAACGTCAGCAGCAGGATGCGGATATGCGCGCCGTCGACGTCTGCATCGGTCATGATGATGATCTTGTGGTAGCGCGCCTTGGTGATATCGAAGTCGCCGCCGTCGCCGGCACTCGTCGTGACGCCGCAGCCGATCGCGGTAATCAATGACTGGATGGTGTCACTCGAGAACGCGCGATGGTCACCAACGCGTTCGACGTTCAAAATCTTGCCGCGCAGGGGCAGAATCGCCTGGATGTCTCGGCGACGGCCGTCCTTGGCCGAACCGCCTGCCGAGTCACCCTCTACGATGAAGAGCTCGGTCAGCTCGGCATCGCGCACCGAGCAGTCGGCGAGCTTACCGGGCAGGGACGCCGTCTCGAGCAGGCTCTTGCGACGGGTCGCTTCGCGCGCCTTGCGGGCGGCGTTGCGGGCCTTGCATGCCTGCTGGGCCTTCTTGACGATCTCGCGAGCGGGCTTGGGATGCTCCTCGAGGTAATCGGCGAGGCCGTCGGTCACGATCTTGAGCGTCAGCGCGCGCATATAGGAGCTGCCGAGCTTGGCCTTGGTCTGGCCCTCAAATTGCGGGTCGGGCAGCTTGACCGAGATAACGGCCGAAAGGCCCTCGCGCACATCGTCGCCGGTCAGGTTGGCGTCTTTTTCCTTGAGCAGGTTCTGTTTGCGCGCGTAGTCGTTGATCACACGGGTGAGCGCGGTGCGGAAGCCCTCAAGGTGCATGCCGCCCTCGGGGGTGTAGATGTCGTTGGCAAACGACATGACGTTCTCGCCGTAACCGCTATTCCACTGCAGGGAAACCTCAACCTCGCCCATCTTGGTCACAGGCGCGCCCGGGTCCGATTTGCCCTCGATGTAGATGGGCTCCTTAAAGGCCTCGGGGACGTCCTTGCCCTCGTTGAGGAACTTGACGAAGTCGATGATGCCGCCCTCGTAGCAAAACTCCTCCACATGGGGAGTCGCCTCGCGCTCGTCGGTCAGCACGATTTTGAGGTTCTTATTGAGGAACGCCGTCTCCTGCAGACGGTTGTGCAGCGTATCGAAATCGTAGATGCATGTCTCGAAGATCTCGTCGTCGGGCCAGAAGGTGACGGTGGTGCCCGTCGAATCCGAGGTGCCCACGACCTCCATCTTCTTAACGGTCTTGCCGCGCGAGAACTCCATCTCGTAGGTGTTGCCGTCGCGACGAACCTGAACGACCACGCGCTTGGACAGTGCGTTGACGACGGAGATGCCAACGCCGTGCAGGCCGCCCGAAACCTTATAGGCCGAGTTATCGAACTTACCGCCGGCGTGCAAGATCGTCATGACGACCTCGAGCGTCGGGATCTTTTTAACAGGGTGCTCGTCGACGGGGATGCCGCGCCCGTTGTCGACGACCGTGATGGAGTTGTCGGCGTGGACCGTCACCTGGATCTCGGTGCAGAAACCGGCCATGGCCTCGTCGACGGAGTTGTCAACGATCTCCCACACCAGGTGATGCAGACCGCTGGCGCTCGTCGAGCCGATATACATGCCCGGGCGCTTACGAACGGCCTCGAGACCTTCGAGAATCTTAATCTCGCCGCCATCGTAATCGTTTTCGTTTGCCACACGTCCTCCTTCAGTCAAGAAAATGTGTACAGCCTTACTAGTTTATCGTAAAAAAATACCCTCGGGAACGAGGGTATTTGGCTCTACAAGGCCACCAGATGCGATTTAAGGCTCTTTTTTGCTTTCTACGCCCTTGGCCCACTCGGCACTGGCTCTCATGGCATTCTCGAGGGCCTCGCGCAGTTTTTGGTCTTCGATGGGCGCCACTTGGCGCTCAATCTCGGTGCGCTCGGCCTCACTTAGGTCGGCGTGCGGGGCCGGCGGGCGCTCGGTCGTCGCCGGGCGCAGGCGCTGCTTGGCGGCGGGCGGCGTGTGACCCGGCGCGGTGGTTTTGAACACCAGGCCGTCCACATGCGCACCGGCGCGCTCCATGCGCGCGCGGATGATCTCGCGCAACAGCGTCATTTCCTGCGTCCACGAGGGCGAATCGAGATATACCAGCAGCTCATTGGACTCGGGCAGGTAGCGCAAGCCCGTCACATGCCGCCCCTCGCGCGTGCCCGAGCACACCGCGTTCCACGCGCGATAGACCGCGCGCGACTCCTCGGCAGCCTCCATCTGCGCGCGGCGCTCAGGTGTCGCGGCCGCCAGGATGCGCTGACGCTCTGCGTTCAAAAATCCACTGAAGGCAACCGTTTCGCTCTCGCGCTCGTAATTAGCACGTCTCACCCATGCTCACCACCTTGGCTCGATCAAGCAGGTCATCGGTAAAATACCCCAGGTTGGTCGTGGTTATGACCGTCTGGATATCATCGCCGATCAGCCGCAAAAAAGCACCGCGGCGTTCGCCGTCGAGTTCGCTCATCACGTCGTCCAAAAGCAGCAACGGGGCGGTGCCCAGGACATCGCGAGCCACGGCCACCTCCGCCACCTTCCAGGCCAGAACCAACGTTCGCTGCTGACCTTGGCTGGCAAATGAACGGGCGGAGCGACCCGCCACGGTAAACTCAATCTCATCGCGATGCGGTCCCACCAACGTCACGCCGCGGCGAATTTCCTCGTCGGCGTGCTCATCAAGGGCAGCCAGCATGCGCTCGTACGCCCAGCCCTTCAGCTCTTCGCGATCATCGACCTGGGGCAAATCCCCCAGCGTGGACGTATAGGTCACGTTGGCAGCCTCACCGGATGCCACTTGCCCGTAGGCAGTGTGCACATGGCCCGCCAGCCGGTCGAGCAGGGCCAACCGGTGCACAAGCAGGGCCGAGCCCGCGCGGGCAATCGAATCGTTCCACGCGCCGAGCATCTCGCGACAGCACCAGGTCTCCTTAAGCAGGGCGTTACGCTGGGTCACGCAGCGCCCATAGGTGCTCGCAAGATCGGCATAGCGTGCGCTCAGTTGCATGCCAAAGTCATCGAGGGCGGCGCGGCGCACACTGGCGCCTCTCTTAACCATGTCCAGATGGTCGGGGCAAAACAGTACGCTCGGCAGAGCCCCGCGCACACCGGCGGCAGAGCACCTCTTGCCGTTGCGGCTAAACGAGCGCTTACCGTCCTCCACGCTCAATCCCATATCAAGCACGCGGCCGTCGCCCTCGAGCCTCAGCTCGACCTTGCACGAGCCCACGCCGTCATGGACGAGCTCGGCTGCGGTCGGATGCCTAAACGAGGCGCCGCTCGTCAGCAGCTGCAGCGCCTCTATGAGATTGGTCTTTCCTGCCGCGTTGGGTCCCGCAAGTATCGTCACGCCCTCGTCCAGGGCAAGGCGATAGCTATCGAAGCTGCGGTAGTGCGCGACGGAAAGATCACGGGCGAACATGGTCATGGCGCAGCGCTAGATGCGGACCGGCATGACCAGGTACAGGTAGTTGATCTTGTCGTAGGACTTGAAGATACCCGCCTGCGAGTAGCTCTTGAGCTCCAGCGTGATCTCCTTCTCCTTGGACAGGGCGTTGAGGCAGCCGAAGATGTAGTGGTAGTTGAAGGCGATGGTACCCGACTCGCCCTCGGCCTCGACATCGATCGTCTCCTGCGCAAGGTCCTGGTCATTGGAAATGGAGGACAGGCCCATCTGCCCGTTCTCGACATCGATCTCGAACTTGACGGCGGGGTTGGCGCTCGCGATAACGGCCACGCGCTTGAGGGCGGCGTTAAAAGCGGCGACATCGATCTTGACGCTCGTCACGCACGAATCGGGGATGAGCTGCTTGTAGTTGGGATACATGCCCTCGATGCGGCGCGACACGTAGGTGGTGTTGCCGGCCTCGAAGACGACCTGGGTGTCGGTAGCCCCGATCATGATGGTCGCCTGGCTGGCCATGATGTTCAGCGCGTCGTTAAAGGCGTCAGCCGGAACGTTGAGCTCAAAGGAGCCCTCGAGGGTCGAGGTCTCGACCTGCGTATCGCACACGGCCAAGCGGAAGGAATCGGTCGCCACCAGGCGCACGGTATTGTTCTCGACCTTCATGTGCACGCCGCCCAGGATGGGGCGGGCCTTGTCGGTCGAGGTGACGCGCCACACGCGACCGACCATTTCGGACAAGATATCGGTCGGCAGCTCCACGGCGCTCTCGATGGCATAGGCCGGAAACTCGGGGAAGTCATTGGCATCGAGCGTGTTCAGCCTAAAAGAGCTCTTCTCGCAACCAATCAGCACCTGGCGCTCGGACAGCTCAAAGGTGACCGGGGCATCGGGGAGGGTCTTGGTGATATTGGAGAGCATCTTACAGGGGATAACCATCTCGCCCTCTTCTTCGACATGCGCCGCGATGCGATGACGGATCGAGATGGTGTAGTTAGAGGTCTGGAATTCCAAGATGCCGTCTTGGGCCTTGACGAGCACGCCCGACAGGATGGGAAGGGTGGATGCCGAAGCGACACCCTTCATAACGACGCCGATGGCTTGTGTAAGCGAGCTCTGGCTGACGGTGAACTTCATCTTTTAATACCTTTCTATAGATATAAATATCTTAATAATAGTAATAGCACTGACGAAACTGTTGATTACTCCCAAAGACGCAGGTCAGACCCAGAAAGAGAATCGACAGCAACCTGTGTGCAACAGGGGTGGTTTTCCACGTTCAAAACCTGCGCAAAACTTTTCATCATCGCGGGTTGGGTTTTAGACACCTTATGCCCGTGGTTTCGACAAGTTTTCAACAGGTGTCTCTATTTCCCTACGAGCGCAGTGTAATTTTATCGCGCAGCGACTTGAGGTCTTCGGTGACGGTGCGGTCTTCCTGGATCATCTTCTGGACCTTTTTGTAGCTCGTGCTGACGGTCGAGTGGTTGCGGTTGCCAAATTCGGCGCCCACCGCCGTGGTCGTCATCTCGCACATCTCGATGGCCAGATAGATGGCAATGTGGCGTGCCTTGGCGATATTGGCGTTGCGTCGCGGGCCGATGAGCTCCTCGTGCGTCACGCCGTACTGCTCTTCAATGACGGACTGAACCGTTTGCACGTTGATCTTTTTGGCCGATGTGTCGAAGTACTGGCCGGCGATGGCGTCGATATCGTCAAAGGTGAGCTCTCCGCCCTCGCGCTCGCGGTCGCCCGCCTCGCCGGCGCAGCGCTCGCAAAAGCTCTCGAGTTCGCGGATGTTGGTGCCCGAGACCTCGGCCATGTGTTTAAAGTGCTCGTCGGTCAGGTGTCCGCCGTCGCCCCCATAGGCCGCCAGCAGCGAGTCGTCGCCTGCCTCGGGAGCGGCGACGATGGTGTTTTCGTAATAGCGCTGCAAGATCTTGTATTTCATCTCGTAGCTGGGCTCTGCGACCAGGCAGAGCATGCCGGCGTTGAAGCGGCTGGTCAGACGCTCGTCCATGCTCAGGTCCTTGGGGGCGCGGTCTGCCGCGATGACGACCTTCTTGTTGTTGCGGATGAACTCGTCCATGAGCTGGAAAAAGTAGTCCACGCTCGCGCGCTTGCCGATGATGTTTTGGATGTCATCGATGATGAGTACGTCCACGCCGTGGTACGCCTGCATGATGGGAGCGTTGCTCTTCTTTTGACGGTCGAACTCGGTCATCAGGTCGTCCAGATACGCCTGGGAGTTGGCATACTTGACCTTGATCTCAGGCGACTTCTCGGCGAGCTCGTTTTTGATGGCAAGCAGCAGGTGCGTCTTGCCTAGGCCCGATTTGCCGTAGATGAACAGTGATGTGCATGTGCCGCGCTCGTCCGCGAGGGCGGCAAACTTGAGTGCCGAGCGATAGGCATGGCTGTTCTCTGGGCCGTAGACAAAGTTCTCAAAGGTAAATTTTGAGTTCGCGGCGAGCGGGGCTCCATCCGTATTCTGCTCGGCCGGCACGGTCGGTGCTGACATGGGTGAAGCGGGGGTCGCAGCTTGCGTGGATTTAGTCGGCGCTCCGCCCTTCATCTGGTTCATCATGCGACGAAAATCATCGGCCGAGAGCGTGTTTTTGATTGCAATGCCCGAATCCGCGCCCGCCGCTGCGTCGTGAGCGATGGGCATGTGCGTGACGGGTACGTTCGTTGACGTCGCCGCCGCGGTCGGCAACGGTGCCATGGTTTCACGGGAAACATCGCTGTGCTGGTGCTCGATCGTCGGTACGTCGCCTGCGGAGGCCGGCACCGCCGGGGAAGCGGCGGGAGCCGTGGCGGGCGCCGTCGTGGCAGCGGATTCCGTCGCGGCGCCTTGCGGTGCCACGACGTCGAGCGCAATCGGTGCAAAGGCGATTTCTTCCAGATAGGCCTCAATAGTCGGCTGATGCTTTTTGAGCTGCGCGATGGCAAAGCGCGAGGGTGCCTCGATCGTGAGCGTATCTTCGGTCAGGCTTATGGCGCGCGATTGCCCCAGCATGTTGATGAGGCGTGCATCTTGGCCGTCGCGCTGGCAAAAGGCGATGGCATCCCCCAGGATGATGCTTGCTTCCTCGTCCACTGTCTCTCCCGTTCTTTAGCTCTGAGCTCGCACGCGAGCGGCGCCGAGTTCGGTCAGATGGTATTTCTGGCCATGCTTGATGACCAAGCCGGCCTGCGCCAAGTCATTGAGCGTGCGTGACCAAGTGGGGGCCGAGTTTCCAAACGCCCTCGCCAGATCGGTTGCACCGCACGCTTGATTTTGCGCCAGATAGCCCAGCGCGGCGTTGCCGCGATCGCTTACGAACACGTCCGGTTGTGGCTGCGCATACTGATTTGCTGCATTAGGATACATCATTTGAGCTGCTGGTTGTTGAGAACTCTGCATCGGCGGCATTTGCTGTTGAAAACTTTGAGGCCACTGTTGGTAAGGCTGCGGAGGCATCTGCTGGGCCCAGGGGTTGTACTGCTGCTGCGGCATCTGCTGGTACGGCTGCTGATATCCCTGCTGGTACTGCTGCGGGAACTGCTGGCCATACCCCAGTGGCGGCATCTGCTGATATGGATATCCCTGTTGGTACGGCTGATAGCCCATTTGCTGGCCACCCGGCGCCCCCGTCGCCTGCTGCATTGCTGCTGCATCCTGATCCGCCAGCGGCATGGTCTCTGGCGTGTTTGTCGGCATCGACATCGATGCCGCCCGGGGTTCTTGTGTAGGTAGCATTCCGGGCTGCTGCATCTGTCCCACGGGGGGCTGCATCTGCTGCGCTGCCATGGGCTGCTGCGCAAAAGCTCCCGGCAGGGGATATGTGGGCTGTTCCGTCTCGGGCCGCACGGCAGCGCCGCGTCCGCCGGCACGCTCGATTTCCTGCACGCGTTTAGGGTTCAGGCTTACCGTAACCACGGTGCCGTTGCCCATGTTGTCCTCGATGGAAACGGCACCGCCGGCGTTTTCCAAATACTCCTGCACCATGGGAAACCCTGCTCCGGTTCCACGGATATAGCGCTTCATCTTGCTGTTTGCGCTGGTAACGCCAAAGTCGAAAGCGCGTTCCTTGTCGTCGATGCCTGGTCCTTGATCGGCAAAGCGGATGGTGTCTCCGCCGTCCAGAATCGAGATGATGGGCTCGGCAAAGTGCGCGTGTATAAAATTTTCGACAATCTCGCGGATGACCATGAGCGAGATATGGCCGCCTTGTTCTTTCATGCACTGGTAGACGGTGTTGGTCGTCTCTTCCAAATACGTGCGGACATCTTGCGGATCAATGACGATCACACGCGGTGTCGACAACATGTCGTCATAGACGGCGATGCGCGCAGCGTACATGGCTTTCGGCCCCTGCGTGGTCGTCTGTTCACCTTCGTCACGCTCTTCGCGCACACCGGTGATGTGCTCGTTGTCGGGTGCCGGGTCTCCGGAATCGACCATGGTGTAAAAGTCGTCAGACATGCCACTCGCAATCTTCCAAAAGGTTTCGAACAAATAGTAGCTCACCGTGCAATGTTTCTCATCTTTCGACAACTTTCCAAAACCTGTTGAAAACTTTGGAAAACGGACGAAAAGTTCTCAACATTGCCAACATGACCTGTTGAAAACTCGATGAAATATCGTGAAAAGTTGCCATGCGCCGCTAAATCGAGCTTGGCTTATGGGGGAACCGTGTGAACTGCGCAACCTTTTACCTTTGATTTCTTGACATTTGAACATTGATTTCCCTACAATCTTCAAGCTCACGTGTCTATATCTGCGTCCGCGTCCCCGCGGACACTCGAAATGCAGCAGGAGGAACTTAAGATGAAGCGTACGTATCAGCCTAATAAGCGTAAGCGTGCCAAGACCCATGGCTTCCGTGCCCGTATGGCCACTAAGGGTGGTCGTGCCGTGCTCGCCCGTCGTCGCGCCAAGGGCCGCAAGCGTCTCACTGTCTAGCAGCGATACACACATCTCGCATGAAGACTATTAAGTCTCGGCAAGATTTCGAGCATGTGTTCAGTCAGGGGCGTCGTTTCAATCACCCTCTGATTCGAATGACCATATGTGAATCGGTTGGCGAAGGCGACTCCGGAAGGGTCGCCTTCGTTGGTGCTAAGCGACTCGGTTGTGCCGTCGTGCGCAACCGATCTAAGCGTGTGATGCGCGAGGCCGCCCGCAGCTGTGGATTTCCCGTTGCGGGTTATGACATCATCTTGTTTGCAACTCCCAAGACGAGGGTTTCCTCGCCGCAGGAGATGGACAAGGCGTTGCGTTCGCTTATGAAGCGCGCCGGCGTTGCCGGGGAGGAGCGATGAGCAATCACGTTTTGCGACGTGTTGCCATCGCTCCTATTCGCATATATCAACAGGTTATTTCGCCCTTATTGCCTGACGCCTGCATTTATTACCCAACGTGCTCGCAATACGCCATCCAGGCGATTGAGAAGTACGGTGTTTTGAGAGGCTGCTGGCTTGCCGTGAGGCGCATCGCTCGTTGCAATCCCCTGCACGTCGGCGGTTATGACCCTGTGCCCTAGCGGGCACTCGCTATCGGAGGAAAACTTACATGTGGGATTGGATCGTTAACATCCTTTTCGAGCTGCTCAAGCTCATCCAGACCTTTGCGGTCGACTGGGGCCTGTCCATCATCATCCTGGTGGTCATCATCCGTCTGCTGCTGACGCCGCTCATGCTCAAGTCGACCAAGTCGACGGCTCGCATGCAGGTGCTGCAGCCCAAGATGCTCGAGATCCAGGAGCGCTATGCCGACGATCCCCAGCGTCAGGCCGAGGAGATGCAGAAGTTCTACAGCGAGAACAAGTTCAACCCCATGGCTGGCTGTCTGCCGCTGCTGATTCAGATGCCTATCCTGTTCGCCCTGTTTACATTGCTGCGCAACCTGCCGCAGTACTTTAACGACGGCACGTTCTCGTTCTTCAACATCCTGCCCGACCTGACCACCACGCCGAGTGCTTCCTTTGCCGATGGCTTTATGGTTGCGCTGCCTGCGCTGATCTGCCTGATCCTGTTTGCTGTCTTGACCCTGATTCCGCAGCTGTATATGTCCCGCAATCAGACTGGTCAGCAGGCCCAGAGCATGCGCATGATGGCTGTCGTCATGACCGTCATGATGCTTTGGATGGGCTGGAGCCTGCCCGTCGGCGTTCTGCTGTACTACGATGTGTCTTCTGCCTGGCAGGTTATCCAGCAGATCTTCGTGACGCAGAAGGTTATCGACAAGGCCAAGGCCGATGAGGAGGAGCGCCTCAAGAACGCTCCGCTGCAGGTCGAGGTTACCCGTCGCGAGAAGAAGCCGCGTCCGCACAAGAAGAAGTAGTCGGGATATCAATCTTATTTAGGTACCTAACTTTTGGAGTACGTTATGTCTGAAGAGATCATCGAGGATATGATTGAGGAGGTTGCCCCGCAGATTGCGGGCGATTATCCCGAGATTGCACAGCGCTACAAGGCCGGTGAAGAGCTGACCGATGAGGAGCTCGACACCATTGCCGATGTTGCGATTTCCATTCTGCGTTCCATCCTTTCGCACTTCGATGCCGCCAACTCTCCTATTGATGAGTACGAGGGCGACGAGGGCGAGCTGATTTTGGATGTTACCGCTCCTGATCTTGCTGTTCTCATTGGCCGTCATGGTCGTACCCTTGATGCTCTTCAGGTCATGTTCTCTTTGCTGGTGAGCCGCAAGCTCGGCTTTAGGTATCCGGTTGTGGTTGACGTTGAGGGCTACAAGAGCCGTCGTCAGGACAAGGTTGCCTCAATGGCTCAGTCGGCCGCCGAGCGTGCCATCCGTACCCATAAGAGTGTTTCGCTTCCGCCCATGAATGCCTATGAGCGCCGACTGGTTCATATTGCACTTCGTGGCAATGATGCTGTCGATACCCATTCTGAGGGTTCTGACCCTGATCGCCATGTGGTGATTGTTGCTCGATAATCTACTCGAGCTTATGCTAAGGGGGCGTGGTTTCCACGTCCCCTTTTTTTGTCAAAAGTTCTCGATACACTGATTTTTGTCAGAAAGGAGCTTCTGTTGTTTGTACTTACTGATCAGCAGACTGACGAGATGCTCAGCCGTCTAACTTCCTATTGCAAAGAGTATTCCCTGAATATAACTGATGCTGATCTAAGGAAATGTATTCAGCATTTGGATTTGGTTCTAGAAACAAATAAGACAACCAACCTCACCCGTATTCTTAACGTAGAAGACGCTGCGGTACTTCATATCCTCGACTCACTTGTCTTGCTCCCTTATATCAATAAGGCTCCTGAGGGAGCTTTGCTCGATATGGGAACTGGTGCGGGTTTCCCTGGTATTCCATTAACGATAACCACGCATCGTAAAGCTACTTATATTGACTCTGTTGGCAAGAAGGTTGATGCTGTCAATTCTTTTGTTCATGCTCTTGGATTGAAATATGGTCATGCAGTTCATGATCGCCTTGAAGAATATGCTCGAAGCCATAAGAAACAGTTCTCTGTCGTAACCGCCCGCGCGCTGGCCCCTCTACCGATTCTTGTTGAGTATGCAGCTCCGTACCTCAAGGATGGAGGGCTATTTGTTATTACGAAGGGCAATCCATCGGATGAGGAGCTTACTTCCGGCATGTCAGCAGCTAAGATCTGTGGCTTCACTTTGCTTCTGAATGACGCAATCGATTTGCCTGAGGGCTTGGGCCACAGGGAGTTTATTGTTCTTAAGAAGAGTCATCCAGCATCCGTCTCATTGCCTCGTGCAAATGGCATGGCAAAGAAGAATCCGCTTGCCTAGATGTTTCACGTGAAACATAATGGATACTAACAACTTGCGGTGTTTCACGTGAAACATGGCGGTTGATATCGAATCGGAATGTTTCACGTGAAACATCCTCCGTTTGACAGCTTTAATACACACCAGGAGGGACCGTGGGATTTCGCGACGTTAAGCGTTCGAAAAGCGCAAAAGACACGCGTATTATTGCAATCATCAATCAAAAAGGCGGCGTCGGTAAGTCAACGACGGCTGTAAACCTTGCAGCAGCTCTGGGTGAACAGGGACGCAAGACGCTGATTGTCGATTTTGATCCGCAGGGAAACAGTACAAGTGGATTTGGAATTGAAAAAGAAGACCTTGATCAGTGCATCTATGATGCATTGCTGAATGACGTGCCGGCAGAATCGCTCGTTCTTGATACAAATTGCAAAAAGGTATTCGTTATTCCGGCGACAATTCAGCTTGCAGGCGCCGAAATTGAGCTCGTAAGCGCAATTGCTCGTGAAACCCGCCTCAAAGATTTGCTTGAGCCCATTCAAGACGAATTCGATTTTATTTTCATTGACTGTCCTCCTTCGCTCGGCCTGCTTACAATCAACGCTTTGACCGCAGCAGACAGCGTTTTGATTCCGATCCAGTGCGAGTATTATGCACTCGAGGGCGTAACGAAGCTGCTTGAGTCAATGAAGATGGTCAAATCGCGTCTGAACAAGGGCTTAGACACCTATGGCGTGCTTATGACCATGTATGACTCACGTACTTCTTTGTCGAATCAGGTTGTTGAGGAAGTTCAGTCGTACTTTGGTGATAAGGCTTTTAAGACCTTAATTCCTCGTACTGTAAAAATCTCTGAAGCTCCGTCTTTTGGAGAGCCGGTAATTACCTATGCGCCTCAAAATAAGGGTGCAAAAGCGTATATGAACCTTGCAAAAGAGGTGATCAAGCGTGCCTAGTGCAAAGAAACGTGGCGGATTGGGACGTGGACTCAATGCTTTGGTCTCAGAGGCCGAGTATGAGACCGGTGGTTCGGCTGCATCGGCTTCAAATGCCGCATCTGAAACAAAACTGCCTATTGAGGATATTGTCCCTAATCCAAATCAACCTCGAATTCACTTTAATGAAACAGAACTTCGCGAGTTGAGCGAGTCAATCCAAGAACATGGCGTTTTGCAACCACTATTGGTCCGCAAGCACGGAAATGGCTATGAGATTATTGCCGGTGAGCGTCGTTACCAGGCATCGAAACTCGCTGGCCTTGAAGAATTGCCAGTCATCATTAAGGAAGTTAATGATGAGGAAATGCTCGCTCTTGCACTTATCGAGAATCTTCAGCGTTCTGATTTGAACCCTGTCGAAGAGGCAAAGGGTTATCGTCAGCTCATTGATGCCAGCGGTATGACGCAGGAGGCGTTATCAAAGGCTGTCAGTAAGTCTCGTTCCGCAATTACAAATTCGCTTCGTTTGCTAGATCTTCCCGAAGTCGTACAGCAGATGATTTTCGAAGGCAAGCTTACTGCAGGTCATGCAAGAGCGATTCTTGCGGTTCCTTATGAAGATGCCAGGATTCGACTTGCTGAGAAAGTTGTCGCAGAAGGTCTTTCTGTTAGAGCGACAGAAAATCTTGCTCCGTTGTTTTCTGCCGGAGAGACGCCAAGGACTCCGAGACCGGCAACACCTCAGTCATTCAAAAAGGCCGCTCGAGTACTTCGTCAAGTTTTCAACACGAATGTACGTGTGAAGAGCTCGCGTGGCAAGAACAAAATTGAAATCGAGTTCAAAGACGAGGAGGAGCTCTCCCGTATCCTTGGCGAAATGATTCAATTTGGGCAGGAGGATCAGGATGAAGAATAAGGTTCTCGCGGCTATTGCGTTGGCAACCACCGTCGCCGCTGGTGCTTTTGCGGGGTATAAGCTTGCGACAGATGATGAACTACGCGGTCGACTGCTGCGCGGAGCTCAGGATATCGTCGATACATCAAAGAAGAAAATGGATGTGATGACCGAAGATGTCGCTATGCGCACTGCTCAGATGACTAAGAATCCCAAGATTAACCAAGACTGGGTTGACCATCAATGGGAAAATGTTGGTTATTAGGTACCTAACAATTACTTGCCTATTTTGAAGGGGCCTTGTCTGATTCATGAGACAAGGGCCCCTTATTTTGGCCATAAAGCTAAGTTCACGTAAATCAAGTCCACTAGGATGAAAACAAATGAAACAGCCCTGGTTGCATTATTTGCAACCAGGGCTGTCGGATGTTTCACATGAAACGTTATGGGGGTGTTCCTATAGTTTTGTCAACTGGGAAATGCTCTCCGTGCGACCGAATCGCGGCATGCTGACGCCAAGCCAT